>NC_019793.1:1870000-2500000 GCF_000317835.1 Deinococcus peraridilitoris DSM 19664
GTCAGCAAAGACGATGCTGGCGCCCTGCTCTACGGCTTTTTTACGAGCTCCGGATACGTCACTTCCACCCAGTGAGCGATGGCTTGCTCATCGCGTTCCACAGCGCGCTTCTCGGGCTTCTGGTACGTCCAGCCGAGCTGGTGAAGCAGCTTGCGGACATGATCGTGGTGGTACCACACCCCAAAAGCCACGCCGATGAGATCCGCGATGCGCTTGGTCGTCCACAGGTCCTGCTGTTGACCGTGGGCTTTGGGGCCTTGTCGGAGCCGTTCAACCAGTTGGCTTTTCTGCTCGGCGGTCAGGGCGGCTGGACGACCGGTGGCGAGGGTGGCTTTCAAAGCAGCTTCCCCTTCAGCTCGGTAGCGCTTGATCCAGGTGTCGATCGTGGTCATCGAGACGCTGAAGTGCTTGGCGAGGGCGCTGCGGGTGTGGTCACCTTGCCCGATGAGCTTGGCGGCTTCGAGTCGGCGTTCTTCGAGTTGCTGTCGGGTGAGCTGTTGAGGGAACCAGGCCGATGGCATCCCGAAACCCTACCAGCCTTGCTATGAGATTTTTACCGCCGTCACTACTGGGTTGGGTCAGGCGGCTTGAACTTCAAATCGCATTCGAGGAGCTCAATGCTGTGCTCGACCGCAAACGCGCTTCACCCTGAAAAACTGAAAAATGTCAGTTGAACATGGGACCGGGAATTGAAGCAGGAGGTCTGTCGCACTTTGAGGGGCAGTCATGGAGGGGACTACATCATCACGCCACGCTGTGCTCGGTCGCGCTGGCGTTCTTGCAGTGGGCGCGGCTCGAACAGCCCGATGAGATTGTGGGGCAGACCGTGCCAGCAGTGCGAATGGAGTTGGCCGGAGCAGCACTCCGGCCAGTCATCTGTCCGCGTTGCCGTCTTGGAGCCGTACAGTCCGCCAGACCCTAAATATTCCCCGAAGTACAGCTACATGCTCTTGGAGCCGGTGGACCAGCTGTTTTTACCGGCTGGCGCGTGAAGTCACGAAAGTGTCGGGGACCAAGCGCCTTGATACCCATGAAGCTTCCATGCTTCTTTCTATACCCTTGATGCCTGAACGTCAGTCCTCCGCGACGGTATCCATCTGGTGTGACGCTCGTAGCTGCTCGCGACGGCGCTCGTCGGCCAGAGCGTGAATTTCGGCGATCACGTCGTTCTGCAAGGCCCTGGAGACCCGTGTGTTAATCGCCCGGACACGCTCGGTATCGAGTTTTGACGTCCGGTCCTCCCGAAGGAGACCATTCGTTTCCTGCTCGGTGTCCGTCAGCTGGGTGTAACAAAAGCCCGAAATGACCGGACTGTCAAGAACGGCGGTGACGATCTCTTCGTAACGGCTGAGAAGCGCGTCGGTGTCTGGCAGGGTTCCATATCCCCACCAGCGGTCTGCCTGAGTAGGCGCGTGGCTCAGACCACCGAACTCGGTGAGCATGACCGGCTCGCCTTTACGGTGGTGCCCGGCGAGGTAGAAGTTGCGCCGGGACGGCTGCACTGCTTTGAGGGTGTGCTCGAGCGCTTCTGCCGAACCATAGCGCTCACGCAGCGTCTTACCGTCGAGTGCGTAGTCATGCACACCGAGAATGTCACCCTCAACGACCTCCCAACCGTCGTTGCCGATAACGGGCCGCGTTGAGTCAAGAGACACCGTGAGGTGATACAGGCTGCGCACAAAGGCCCGCTGTGCAGCGTCACCTTCGAGGTTCGGAACGCCCCAGCTTTCGTTGATGGGCACCCACGTGACGATGCACGGATGATTGTAATCTCGCTCGAGAACGTCCAGCCATTCGCGGGTCAGCTGGCGTTGTGCCTCTGGTGTGAAAACGTAGGCGTTGGCCATTTCACCCCACACGAGGAGACCCAGCTGGTCACACCAGTAGAGGAAACGCGGATCTTCGACTTTCTGGTGGATACGCACGCCGTTGAAGCCGAGCTCTTTGACCAGCTCGACTTCACGGCGCAGGGCGCCCTCGCCAGGAGCAGCTAGGTGTGACTCAGGCCAGTAGTTCTGCGCCAGGACCATGCGCAGGTAGTACGGGCTGCCGTTCAGCAGAAAGCGTCCGTCGCGCACACCGGCGCTGCGTAGCGCGGTATAACTGCCCACCTCGTCCACGACGATGTCGCCGTCGAGGAGCGAGATTTCCGCGTCAATGAGGTTGGGTCTTCTCGGCGTCCACAGGAGTTCCTTGCGATCAGCCTTGAAGCGCACGGGGTCAAGTTCAATGTCCCGACGGACTTCCTGGCCATGCAGGAGGTAGGTATCGTCAGCAAGTTGCTCGCCTCGGATGCTGAGGCGAACACGAACGCGCAATGGGCGCGAAGGTGACTGGTTCAGGCGGACGTGCAGGCCCAGACGCCCACGTTCGGTGTCTGGAGTCCAGCGGAGCGTCTTGATGAAGGTACGGGGTACGAACTCCAGCCAGACAGGCTGCCAGATACCGGTGGTCCGATGGTACCAGATGCCGTGTGGTTCGAGTTCCCAGTCCTGTTTACCGCGTGGCTGCGCGAGATCTCTGGGATCGTCCTCGGCGCGCACGACAATTTCCTGCGCTTCGTCCGGTGAGAGGACAGACGTGATGTCAGCCGTGAAGGGTGTATGGCCGCCCTCGTGCTCGGCAACGAGGCGTCCGTTGACCCAGACCTGGGCACGGTAATCAACCGCCCCGAAGTGCAGAAGAATCCGGCCCTCGCGGTCCTGAGGTGCAACGGAAATAGTGCGGCGATACCATACGACAGGGTGGTATCCCGTTGCGTGCAGACCGCTCGCCCGGCTTTCGGGTGGAAAGGGCACGACAATGTGCTGATCGAAGGTTTCTGCATGCTCGTACCAGCGTGCGTCTATCCCACGGTTGTCGTCGTCATGCGCAAATTGCCATACGCCACTGAGGTCTTTCCAACGTCTGCGGGTGAGTTGGGGGCGGGGATGCACCCTTTCGCTGGTGGGCTCGGTTGTGTTGGTATGGCTCAGTTCGTGCATGGGTGTCCTCGCTCATGAATGGAGATGGCCGAACATTTCCTCTCGCTCTTGGCGGCAGGAACAGTTGAATTGTTGCGGCTGGTCGTGGCTTGAAGTTTGGGAAAGGAGGCCAGAACTTGTGGTGGCGCATCATGGCCGACGTGTTTGCGATCTTGCTCGTCTGTATGGGTACGTGCACCACCTGGGCTGACCCTGCTGGTGAGGATCAGCCTTTAATCCCGGTGACCGACAGGAAGCCTTCGGTAACGCGCCGCTGGAAGATCAGGTAGGCCAACACCACCGGCAAAGCAGCGAGCACGGCGACGGCCATCGTGCGTGCGAAACGCAGGCCGTAGGCGTCCTGAACTTGAGTGAGGCCCAGCGGAAGGGTCATCATTCCGGTTGAAGTCGTGATGATAAACGGCCATAGGAAGTTGTTCCAGGCGGCGATGAAGGTGACGATGGCGATGCCCCACAGGACACTCGCACTCAGAGGGACATACACCTGGTACAGAATGCGCCATTCGCCTGCGCCGTCCACGACGGCCGCTTCACGAAGTTCTCGTGGGATGGCGTCGAAAAAGCTCTTGAACACGAAAATCGCGACAGGCGAAACGATTTGCGGCAGGATGATACCTGCGTAGGTATTGATCGTTCCCAGATCGTACATGAGCCGGAAGAGTGGAATCAGCAACGCTTCGAACGGAATCATGATCCCCGCCAGGAATATCCAGAACAGCACTTGCTTGCCGCGAAAGCGCAGCTGCGAAAAGGCGTAGGCGGCCAATGCCGCGAGCACGACCGTGGCGATGGTGATCACCAGTGACGTGATGGTGCTGTTGAGGTACCAGCGCGGCAGGCTTCCCAGGGCGATCACTTCCTGAAAAGCGGTGAACGTGGGGGGATTTGGCAGCCACACCAGGGGCTTAGCGACCGCCTGCTCTTCGGGCTTCAGGGCAGTCAGAACCGCCCAGAGAAGCGGGAACGCCCAGAGCGCCCCGAGCAGAAAGGTTGCGATGGTTGCGATGACACCCCAGTTGAAGTTGCTGCGGCGCATCAGCTTTTCCTCGAAAGGAAAGCCGCTTGCAATAAGGACACGGTGAGTACGATCAGGAAGAACGCCACGGCGATCGTTGAGGCGTACCCGGCGCTGAGATTCTGAAAGGCTGTTTCGTACATGTATTGCAAGACCACCCGCGTGGAGTTGAACGGACCCCCGCCGGTGAGGATGTACACCTGCGCGAAGATCTTGAGTGACGCGATCAGCTGCAAAATCAGCACCAGTGTGGTGATGGGCCACAACAGTGGCCAGGTAATGTAGCGAAAGACCTGAAAGCCTTGCGCGCCATCGAGCGCGGCGGCTTCGTAGGTTTCCTTGGGAATGTTCTGCAGACCTGCCAGGAACAGCAGCATTTTGAAGCCGACCGTCCACCACACGGTCACGACGGCGACGGTCACCATGGCGGTGTTCGCCTGGTTGAACCACAGGATGTTCAGTCCCGTGAGGGCGTTCACGATGCCAAAGTTACCGTTCAAAATCCACTGCCACAGCAGCGTCACGACACTGACCGGCAGGACAAACGGGAGAAAGAAGAGAGCCAGCGCAAAGTTCTTCGCGCGAAACAGGCGGTTCACGCCAAGCGCCATCAATAATCCGGTGATGGCCGTTGGAATGGTCGTGTAGAGCGCGAAAGCCCCGGTATTCCGAAGTGACGCCCAGAAGTCGGCATCCCCAATGAGTCTGGCGTAGTTCGCGAAGCCGACGTATGGGCCGGTCTGGGTGAGGGAGCTGTTGGTGAAGCTCAGCTGGACTGCGCGCATCATCGGGAAGATGAAGAAGAGCACGAAGGCAATCAGAAATGGGGCCAGCATCAGGGCGGCAGTCAGATCGCTCGACTTGCGCAGCCGAGCGACCCGTGGACTGCTTGCCTCAGTGGAAGCCGTCGTCGAAATGGTGTCTCTCACGCATCCTCCCGGCGCCAAGAGTAGTGTGCAGCCCCACCTGCTCTATAGGTGGGGCTGCACGAGGATCAGGGGTTGGGGCTGCTGGCCATAAGTTTGTTGGCGTCCGCTTCGAACATACTCCAAGCCTGATCGACGCTGAGTTGACCTTGAATGGCGGCCACGAAGTACTTCTGCGCGGTTGCTTGCAGCGGACCGGCAGCGCCACTGAACCAGCCGGGCGGGTCGAACACGGCGTTTGCTGCTGCCTTGGAGGCGTAATCACTGTTCGGTTTGAGGGCCGCGTATTCTTTGGAGCTGACAGTGGAACGGTAGGCGGGGATGTGTCCACCCTGAGCCCAGATCATGCTGTTTTTCTGCACGTAGGCGATGAAGTCCAGCGCCCCAGCCAGGTTCTCCTTGGAGATGGGCTTCCTGGCGTTGTTGGGAATGGCGAGACCGTGTGAGTCCGCCCAGACATTCTGACTGCCATTGAGGGCTGGCATCGGAGCGACGCCGTAATCGAACGCGATCTTGTTCGCTTTGCGTCCATCCACCACACTGGGGACTTCCCAGACGCCGTTGATCATGAACGCGGCTTCTCCGGTCGTGAACTGCGCAACGAACGACGGGTAGTCGGCGTTCATGGCCATGTTCTTGTTTTTCGCCCAGTCGACCATGGTCGCGAGGGCTTTCTTGCCTGCTTCGCCGGCGACGAGCTTGTTGTTCTCGACGATCTTGGCCTTTTGCTGGGCCATCAGCGTAATCCACATCCTCCAGGGCGCAGACGACGTTGGGTTGTTCTGGAAGGCCAGCCCTGCCTTGCCGGTTTTGTCCGTCACGGCTTTGAGTGCGGCATTGAATTCAGCCATCGACTTGATGGGCTTGAGGTTGCCGCGCGAGTCCAGCAATCCTGCTTTTCCAGCGAGGTCTTTGTTGTAGTAAAGCACCAGGGGGTGCGTGTCGAGTGGTACCGCGTAGAGTTTGCCTTGGTACTTGGCGGCGTTCCAGAGGCGTGGGAAGAAGTCGGCTTGTTTGAGCCCGACACTGGCGAGTTCCTGTTGAGTGATGGGCCGCAGCAGGTTGTCGGGCGCCCAGCCGGTCATCCGGGACAGGTGAAAGCTGATCAGGTCCGGCGCTTCTCCGACCGAGGTGGAGGTGCGGACCTTGGTGTAGAACGGTACTCCCCATTGCAGTGTGGTCTGCTCGATCTGGTACTTGTTCTGGCTGCTGTTGTATCCGTCGACGAGTTGCTTCATGCGGGCGCCGTCGCCGCCACCAAGAAAATTCCAGAAGGTAATCTTCTGCGTGGGCTGGGCCAGGGCGGCGCTGCCGAGCAGGGTACTGAAGATCAGGATACGGCTGATTCGGGTCATGGGAACTCCTTGAGGTTATGGGGCGAATGTGGGATCACTGACGGGTCTTATCCGAATGGTGGGGCGTGCGACGAGAGTTCCTCCTTAGATAGAGAAGAGGTGTCAGACGAGGTGCCGGCCTTGGGCCCAGTAACTGGGGGCTGCAAGAGGCATTTTCGGCATCTGTTTTCGGTGAACAGGCTGCTGAAAGGGGCGAACGATCCAGGCTTGGCGGTCCTCTGAGCTGCTGAATTGGTGTTTACCAAACTTACATCCCTCGCCCATATTTGTCAAGCGGAGTTGCTAGTTTAGCTACTGCTCAAATGCCGATGGCATGCTGAAATAGCACACTTCTTGAAGGGCGCTCAGAAATTTCGGCCTATGGTTGTCTCAATATTTGTAATAAAGTTGAGACAAAGGAGGAGGTATGCCCATCTCTGGTCCCCGCACCCTGGTTGTGGACAGTGAATTGTCCATGCCAGTGCTGAGTGCTCTTACGCACGACACCCGCTTACTAATTCTCAGTTTTCTTTCGCATAACGTCATGAACGTCTCCGAACTGACCAGTGCCCTAGGCTTGCCCTATACGACGGTGCTCTTTCATCTCAAAAAACTAGAGAGCGCCGGGCTGGTGAACGTCGAATACACGCCTGGCACGCGCGGTTCGCAAAAGCTGGTGTCCAAGCGCTACGACGAAATGCTGTTCAAATTTCCCGGTGTAAACGTTGAAGCGAGCGCGGACGTGGTGGAAGTCAGTATGCCCATCGGCGCATACCGTCTTGTGGATGCTCGGCCCATGTGCGGCCTGGCCTCGGATACGAGGACCATCGGACGGATGGACGATGCACGCTCCTTTTACGAACCGGAACACATGTTTGCCCAGCTTCTGTGGTTTCGCAGCGGCTTCGTGGAGTACGCCTTTCCCAATAACCTGCCGTTCGGCGCTCACGCCACCGAGTTTGAACTCTCCATGGAGATATGCTCGGAAGCGCCACAGTACAACCTCGACTGGCCCTCAGACATCACCCTCTGGGTGAACCATGTCGAAATCGGAACCTGGACATCACCAGGCGATTTTGGCGGCGTGCACGGCAAACTCACCCCGGCATGGTGGCCCGACGATCAGACCCAGCATGGATTGCTCACGTATTGGCGCGTGACATCCCAAGGCTCCTTTGTTGGCAGTGAGCGCGTGTCAAACGTGATGTTGTCCGACTTGGGGCTTGAGGAGAATAACCATATTGCTGTTCGTCTTGGTGTCAAAGACGATGCCCGGCACGTCGGAGGGCTCAACTTGTTCGGACGGCGGTGGGGCAATCACCCGCAGGACCTGCTGATGCGTACGCACTACGCTTTCGCGGCCCATCAGAAACCCTATCGTCTTCGCTGAGCCAGGCTGCGATGGGAATCGGTATCGCTCGGGTGAGGTGCAGGTGACTGCGGAGATGGTTGCTTGATTATCTCTGGTGAGCCGCAGCCTCTCGAATGGAAAATGACTCTACTGACATACCGCGAATAGGGGTTGACAGGGTGGGAATAAAAATGGGAAAGGGACGGTGCTTATGGGCCGTCCCGATCTCAGTTTACTCCCATTGACGCAGGCTGTTCGACAACTCACCCTGTGGCTTGCTCCCCAGATGCCGTCCAAACTGCTCCACACCCACGAGAAGATCAGCGATGCCGAGCTGATCGCAGTAGCCCTACTCCAACGGCTGCACAAGGTGCCGTACTTCAGCCGCCCAACGGGTCGGGCGAAGCCCGTCCCTCGACTGGTAGGATTTCCTGAAGCGCAACCATTTTCCACGCTTCCCCTTGTAAGTTGGTGTTGGGACACGACGTGGCAGACCGAACTACCCTGGGCGCCTGACGCCGGTTTTGAGCGTGCGTCGCCACGTCGCCCAGTCCTGGCCCAAAGCCCGTACAGCTGCGTGAACCTCCGAGTTCGTTTCTGCAAGGTCGGGTGGGGCTGGAACACGTCCCAGGAGGTTCTGCATGACGAATCCAGAACTCTTTGTCGGCATCGACGTCTCGCAAGCTCGCCTGGATGTGGCTCTGCACCCAACCGGTGAAACCTTCTCCGTCAGCAACGACGACGAAGGCTTCACCCTGCTCTGCACCCGCCTGGCAGCTTCGTCGCCCACCCTGATCGTCTGTGAGGCCACAGGCGGGATGGAGCGTCCCGTGGTGCTCGCTTGCACCCTCGCTGGCCTACCCATCACCGTCGTCAATGCCCGCCAAGTGCGGGACTTCGCGAGAGCGACCGGCCAGCTTGCCAAGACCGACCGCCTCGACGCCCTCATCCTCGCCCGCTTCGCGCTGGCGGTGCGGCCGGAAGTCCGGGCCATCCCGGATGCTCAGTTGCGTCACCTCGAAGCGCTGGCGGTGCGCCGACGGCAGATCGTTGCGATGCTCACGGCCGAGCGTAACCGACTGGGAGCCGCACAGAGCAAGGTCGTGCGGACGCACATCGAGCAACTCATCAGTCATTTGCAAACGCTGCGCAAAGACCTCGACCGCGAATTGCTGGAGGCCGTGCAGGCTGAGCCCGTAACGCAGCACCGCTTCGAGCTGCTGTGCAGTGCACCTGGCATCGGTCCGGTGGTCGCATTGACCTTGCTCTCCGCCTTGCCTGAACTTGGCGTGCTCTCCCGAGGGCAGATCGCTGGCCTGGTGGGCGTCGCTCCCATCAATCGAGACAGCGGGCGAATGCGGGGAAGACGCACGACCTGGGGTGGGCGAGCCGAGGTGCGTACCGCTCTGTTTATGGCGACCACGGTGGCCGTGAGACACAACCAGACCATCAAGGCTCACTATGAGCAACTCCTCGCGCGCGGTAAACCGAAGATGGTCGCGCTGATCGCTTGTCTCAGGAAGTTCGTTGTTCGACTGAATGCCATGATCCGTACCGACAAGCCATGGCAGGACCAGGCCGAGGAAGCAAGCAGGCCAGTAGGGACAGCAAACGCCGTAAGCTGAGGGGGCCGACTTCGAAGTGAGCCACCAGAGCTCGTGCCGGTCCGTCACGGATCCTTGTTCGAGGTCGGCTTGCTTGTTCTGCCACTGTTCTCAGCGCGGTGGTCATGATTGGTGCCACCAATCATGACCACCGCGAGGACTTGAATCTTGACTTTCAAGACAGCTGCTCAGAAGTGCAAATACGTCTCACGCTGAACCGACTGGCCTCCGTCATTGAAGGGCTCTCCACTGAAGTCGAAGCACTGGCGTTCGTGGCAGTGGACTCCGAGCCGCTTCCCGTCTGCACTTTCAAGCGAGCACCCCGATGCAAATTCAGAGGGACCAAACACAGCTTCAGCACCGCTGGCTCAACCTACGGTTTCAAGCTGCACGCCTGGAGTACCTTGAACGGCACGATCGCCAGATATGAAATCCGTCCGGCCAATGAGCACGATTTCGTGGTCGGCTGTGCCATGAACCGAGACTGGGCCGCTTACGGTGCACCCAAGCAGACTGAAGACAAGGGCTATCAGTCCGGGACGTACCTGACGCCAGGCAGCCTGACCCTCGCTGGAAGGACCAATACGCTGCTACCCGCAAGATCATCGAGTCAGCCTGCTCAGTCCTGGTGGGTATGGCGCTGCGCTCGGGGCAAGTCAAGACCCTGGCCAGTCTGCGGCTCAAGGTCGCCCTGCTGATCCTGGCCCACACCCTCAGGTTCCGTGTCCTGCCCCTCCTACCCTAGAACGACCTGCCCAGCAACCCCTATTCGCGGTGCCTGATAAGCGTGAAGTCGGCAGTTCAAGTCTGCCCTTCCGTACCAGAAAAGAGAGACAGGGACGCAATCGAGCAGAATGCGTCCCTGTCGGTGCTTTGCCATTTTCGGTCAAGTGCCACTCCCCGCCACTACGCACCAACAACGTGCGAAGTGCCTGCGACCCGTCCATAGGGTGAGAGCGCCATGATGGTGTCAGCGTGCGGGGATCGGGGCGGCGCAGGTAGTGTATCGAGGGCTTCTTCAACCGCCGTGCACGCATCTTCTTCGCGAGCTCTGCATCAATCCCGCCCCGAACGTCGGTTGCTGCCTGCCGCGTACGCTCTTACCCTTCCTGACGTCGAGAACAACGCGCCTTCTTCGTTCTGGTCGCGTCCGTATGCCATCTTGAAGATACTCACCATGTCCAGACCTTCCACACTGACACCCGCTGGTGCCGCTCGACTGCGGCAGGCGCTGAACCGCGAGTACGACCGTATCGAGAACGCCCGCCGCCTCGTGCGGGAGCAACGTGAAGCCAACGAGCAGGAGAGTCTCGGGCTCGTCGAAGCGCAGCAGCACCTCATCGCGGTCGAGATGCGCATCGCCGAGCTGGAGGAGATCCTCGCCCAGGCCGTCATCTTCACGGACCAGCAGGACGACCGCGTCACGCTCGGCTGCACGGTCGTCCTGCGGGACGTGGACACCGGTCATGAGATCCACGTTCAGCTGGTCAGCCCGGCCGAGGTGAATCTGCCAGGCGGCGCGGTGACGCGGCTGAGCAGCCTCAGCCCGGTTGGAGCGGCGTTGCTTGATCGGCGGGCCGGTGAGGCGTTCACGGTTACGACCGGACGTCGGGAGGTGACGTACATGGTACAGCAGGTGACCTTCGAGGGCTGAGATCGTGACGCTCCAACCAGTGTGGGTTGCCGACGATCGCATCCCAAGCCGGTCGTGCCCGCAGGCTGCGAGGCCCGCGAGGGGCCCCGCCTTGTCGTACGGGTGTCCGGCTACTCCAGCAGGGCGGGATGCTTCGGCCAAGCCAGCCAGAACGTCGACACGCGAGTGTGAAGAGATGGCGTGACGCGAGCGCCAGCGTTTGGGCGGGTGAGGTGCTTTGACGTCGAGCTTACCGGGTGCTCGCACCGGGGAGTGAGCCCGCAGCGGGCGTGCCAGGCGCAACTCGCGAAAAAAAGGCGGAGCCGAAGCTCCACAGGGGGCAGGTTGCTGGAGTTGCACCAGTCTTAGCTCTTGCCTGCTCGTACGCCCGTTTTCATGAGGTGGGCGCCTCCCTCATCGTGTCAATAGAGGTCACGCAACAGTAAGCAATCAAAACGATCACACTTTAAAACGCGAGTGCGGCCGTTCCGTGAGCTCACGTAAAAGTTTTCTTGATGCTGGGCTGAGCAGACGACGAGCAACGCTGCGAGGCCCGCCACGATGGCAAGCGCCTTTCGGGCACGCGGTACCCTGAACGCATGGCACAGGACTTCACGACGACCTGGCCGAGGCGGCTCTCGGCACGACAATGCGAGCGCCCGGCGTGGATGGAGAACCACAAGTGCGTCGTGCGCATGACGCGCGCACCCGCTGACGTGATGGATTGCCTCTGACGCGCAGGCAGCGTTTGATGCCTCGCCGCCTGAGGAAGCTGAACCACGTCCGTCCAACGAACTCCCGGTCGACCACCAGTACCCGCCACCGCATGGCAGGCAGCACCTTCAGCAGCCGAGCGACCAGCCGCTCACGCGCTCCGGTGTCGCTACTGCGGACAGGCCCGGAAGGTGCCGTTCTGTCCAAGACGCCACCGTGCGGCAAAGCCATCCACACCAGCGGCAAGGTGAAGCCTTCAAGCACCACGCCGAGAACGAGGACGTTCAATTCGGCTTCGCCGTACTCCCAGTGTGTGCGATCCATGGTCATGACCAGCTTCTGGTCGGGCAACAGGGGCAGGAGCAGCTCGAGGAAGACGTCATGATCGAGTTGGGCGTCATGCAGACAGCGCTCGACTCGGCGCAGCTTGTTGGTGGCGCCGTTTGCCCGGGCAGATGGAGGGAGGGCCGAGCATGCTTGGTCGAACGCGCTTGAATCAGTGCGGTGACGACCTCGGCGAGGCGTTGCAGGGTGTCTCGGCGTAGAAAGGGCAGATGGTGCTTGATGACCTCGCCGAACTTGGCAGGATCAGCCAGGGCAGCTTCTTGGAGCGACACACGCCCTTGATGCCGCTCTTTTTTCGTCTACGCCGCGATCAAATCGCCCTTCAGGACGGCACCAAAACCAAGTTGTGGGGTACTGAGGCGAGAAACTTTCCCTGCCCGTCATTCAGGCGAGTCTGCCTGTTTCACTTGGTTTTGGTGACTTTCCAGATCACGCCCGCCCCGGGTTGCGGCTCGTACGGCCGATCGGTTTGGCTGAAGGAGGCGTGCCCGGTGCTTTTTTGTTGCTGGGCTGGTGGACCTCTGCTAATGCATCGTTCCTCAATGGGAGTAGAGTTTGAATGATGGGAGGCCCCGATGCCCAAACTCCTCTCTGCTCGTCCTCCGCTCGATCCCACCGAGGAGGCTCGGGTCCGCCAGCTCGCTCGAGCTCGCCACGCCCCGCATGACCTCAAGCAGCGCGCCCAAACGATCGTCTTGAGCTGGGACGGGCATCGCACCATGTCCATCGCCGAGCACCTCGGCTGTCACCCCCAAACCGTGCGCGAACGCTTCGCCCGCTTCAACGCGCATGGCCTCGAAGGCCTGAACACACTGCCCGGCGCGGGACGCAAGCCGCGCCTCACCCAAGAAGAGCGCGGTCGACTCATCACCCTTGTCGGCCGCACTCCCCCTGGCCGTGCCGTGCGTGACGCGAGCGGTGAACTCGTAGCCGTGGACGTCAAGAAGCCCGCCCTGTGGACGCTCGATGCCTTGGTCGAGGTGGCTCGTGAGCAGGGCATCATCGTGGGTCGGAGTCAGGTGCGCCGCATCCTGCAACACGAAGGCGTGCGGTGGAGGCAGCCCCGGTCATGGGCCACCAGCCCGGATGCGGACTTCATCCCAAAAGAGCGGCGGTCGTCGCGGCCTACACCGAATGCCCGGTGAACGCGACGACCGTCTGCGTCGATGAACTCGGCCCGGTGTCGCCAAGAACCTTTCCACCAGCAGGGGGCTGGACGAAGGACGGGCATCGGGTGAAAGCGCCCCTGGAGTACAGCCGAGGGCTGGATCGCACGTGGGTGTACGGGGCGCTGCGCGTGCGAGACGGACAGGTACTCACGCAGTGCGGGCCATCGAGGAACACGGTCGGATACGTCAAGCTCCTGGAGGCGGTGGAGCGCGACAACCCGGAAGGGGACATCTTGGTGGTGAGCGATAACCTCGCAAGCCACAAGAGCGCTCCAGTACAGGCGTGGTTGGAGACGCACCCACGGGTGAGACACGTGTTCATTCCGAAGGGCGCGTGCTGGCTGAATCTGATCGAGCCGTGGTGGCGTTTGCTGCGCCGAGAAGCGTTTGCGGGCATGACGTTCGTGGACGCGGCGGAGGTTGAGCAGGCCGTGCAAGACGGGACGCGGCGGTTGAATGCGAGGGCGTGCCCATGGGTGTGGGGGCGACCCGCGAGGACGCCGCGCTTCCGGCGACATGCGGTTCTTTACCGCTATTGAGGAACGATGCACTAAGGCTCGATGCGCGCACGCCTCGTTGCGATTGAGTCGCGTGGGCTGCCACGTGCCAAAGCCCTCAGCACGTATGGGTCTTCAAGAGTGAGGTGTTCAGCGAGGTGATGGCGCGTTGATCACCTCGAAGCACACAGGGGAAGCGCCAGCGACACTGCTTGGCGTGTAGCAGTACTGCCCGGTTGAAGTGGGAATGACTTCCAGCGCAGTCACCACCTGCAGGCCGATTGGCACGTCAATATCCACTCGTGCTGCTCGTTGAGCGTGCACGTACACGCCGAACCTCGCGTTGGCGCTCACTTCCTGCGTCAGGGGGTTTCCGGCCGGAGCGTTGCCGAACTGAGCGGCCACCTTGAAACTCCCATCCCGGAAGGACTTGCCCGCCGGGAGAAGCAACTGCACGTAATCCGTACCGGATATTCCCGTACTCGCCATCCCGTGCATGACCACCTGGATGTAATCCTGATCGACGTACAGTTGCAGACCCGGCGTGTTTGCGTCCCGATCCACCACGCCCGAGTAGGCGTACGCACCGGCGGGCGCGCCGAGCAGTACCAGCTTTCCGGCTGCGTCCCCAGCATCGACGGGCGTCAAGGTCGTCGGGAGTGGCGTGATCCACACCACGCGGCCGTCCGGGGCCAATTTGAACTGCGCCGTCACGGGCTGGAAGCCTTCCGCGTTGACTACCACGTTGTACGTTCCCGCTGGAAGGCCGGTCAGGGTGACGCCGGTCTTGTCGGGATTCTGATCCGCGACCTTGACGGTCTCGCCGCTGGTGGCGTTGACCACGGTGAACTCCACCAGCGTGGCCGTCGGCGTGGTTGGCAACGTGAACTGTGCTGTGCCGGGCAGGTTGGCACTTCCAGTCGATTGACTGCATGCCACGAGCCCTAAAGCGGCCACCGCGGCAAGCGCGATCATTGCTGTCGGCATGGATGTTCTCCTGGTCTGAAATGCGAAGGACTGGCGGTCAGTGGGTCCGTACATACAGGTCTTCAAGGTTGGTCATGTGCAGCCTGGTAATGTTCTGGCTGAGCGGCCAGCAGAAAACGCTGGTCTGAGCCATGCGCGTGGCATTTATGCGCGTTCTTCTGGACTCACGGTGTCGTGATCGGCCAAACCATTCGTTTTTCCGTCATGATTGACGCCGTGCCTGAATTCGCGAATACCCTCTCCAAGGCCCTTGCCGAGTTCGGGGAGTTTCCGCGCGCCGAAAACCAGCACCAGAGCGAGGATGATCAGTACAATTTCAATGGGTCCCATACGCTCCTCCAGCAAGCACAAACCGCCCACGTTCGGCGTTCAAGCGACGGGCGCGGTTGGCGGGAATGCTCGTGCTTGTGCGGTGAAGGGCTACGGAACATCGAAGCACCCCTCGATGTTCCGCAGCCCGACGAAGTGTGGCGGACCAACGTCAGGGGTCAGCCGAGCAGGGAGCTGAAGTCTCCCCGCACACCGTCGGGGAAGAAGCCGCCCTTGGTGGCGCCGCGCATCAGGTACACGATATTGAGCACTTCACGGGGGCTGCGGCTGAATGCGATGGCGTTCTCATCAGCCAGGACGATGTTCGCGCCGCGCATCAGGTACCCGGGATTCCCGGTGTAATTCGGGCCGACTTCGATGCCTTGATCCTTGTCGGTCGCCGGGTCGTCCAGCGCGTCGCGCGCGTTGGAAATGCCCTGCACGACCTGCGCTACCAGCAGACCGCCGTCTTGTGGCGTGACGTTGCCGCTCATGCCGGTGACGGACACGTGGCGGTGCGCGTACAGTACGGTGCGAATTTCACTCGCGTGGTAGGCTTCCACAGCCAGAATGCCCGCAGCGGCAGACAGGATGTCGGAGTTCGTGACGAGCGGAGCGGCGCCTTTGTACGCTGTCACACCGACGTCCTCGAAGATGAACGCGCCAAGCAGGAAGAACAAGGCGTTGGCATAAGGGTTGAAATTCATGATCCGGCCGCCACTGGCGGCTTGCCCGGCGGCAGCAAAGGCCGGGCCAAGGTCAAGCACCGGACGCGATACGGCAGCCGAGCCGAGGGCCGCGCGGAGGAACTTCACGTGCTTGATCTCGTCCTCCGCGATTTCCTCAGCGTACTCGCGGATGGTCTTCCCGAACATGTCCATGCGGACGCCGGGGTTGGCTTCGAAGTCGATGCCTTTCTTTGGGTCGAAACCTTCCGGGAAGATGATGCGGGCATCCCCACCGATGGAGCGGACGTCGTCAATGCGCCCGACGGCCGCGGCGTAAAAGGCCGCTTCGAGGTATTCGAGGTTCAGAGCGAAGTTCAGGATGGCGGTGTCGACGTTCGGTTTGTGGGCCTGAGGAGTGTTCTGCGCGAGGGTGGCGACGCCTCCACCGCAGGACGCCAGGACCGCACCGGCACTCATCAGGCCCAGCTGTCCGAGGAACTGGCGGCGGCGGTTGGGTGTGGTCGTCGTGTCAGTCTCTGCGTTGCTCATCTCGACATCCGTGTTCTTCATATTTTCTCCTGATAGAAATAAGATTTGAGGACCGCAGAGAAGACGACTAACACGGTGCTAATCACCACCGTGACTCGATTGAGAAAAATTCCGCATTCCTCTATACAGAGCATTCGTCATTAATATGTTCCCATATTGAAAAAATAGTTAAGGTCCGGTGTTTATGATCAGCGTGTAAATATTTGTGAAAAATGAATGGTGCTTCGGGGAATTTCCAGAGGCCTAGGAGCTGAACGAACGGCACCTGATAATGCGGGCACACGACGAGTGTAGGTAGCGCTGTGGCCAATCCCGCGCAAATCGCTGGCACCGTCTCGCCCTACACGCCGTCTCGCCGTTCGAGTCGGATCGTTTGCAGCAAAGCCAAAGCGACCAGGCTCCATGTCCATGTGGCGTGGTGGTGTACGAGGCCGACGAACGTAGTGCAACTCAGCTGGGCGCAGGCATTAACGCGAACCTGGAGGAACTCTGGTAGCACGCGGAAAAAACCGGGTGTCACGGGCTCCGATCACGCCGCGTGGTTGTTCGGATCGGAAGCGGCGAGGCTTCCACGCTGGAGAGGGTACGCACTCGGGTACAAGCTGGAAGGGCGCTTTTTGCGACGTGACGGGGGAAGCGCGAGCACATCGGCCCCGTGACGACCCTACAGATGATTGGTGCGAGGTCGGCAGTTCAAGTCTGCCCTTCCGTACCAGAAAACACCGACGGGGACGCATTCTGCTCGATCGCGTCCCCGTCGGTGTTCTGCCATTTTCGGTCAAGTGCCACTACGCATAAAGCCCCATCTACTCCACCCGACATCTCCGAAACGAAAAGTCCGATCGGCAGAGGTCCATCCCCTCGCGTTCGGAGTGGCCTTTCCCCGCTGCTGGTCCTCACTTCGTGAAGTGGTAGTGCAAAGGTTCTGGGAGACGTTCAGGGAGTTGGAACAATGCGTTGAACGGCTCGGATCCTTCGACACTCGCGATGCTCACCGCTCCCAGGTAGTAGTACAGGCTGTGTTTCGCGCCCTGGACGAACAAATGCACCAGTGTTCCCGTCTGTCCATGCTCTACGATTTCGCGTCCGGTGCCATGAAGTGGAGACTGGCGGTTCTGGCTCTGCCAGTTGAAAAGGTTCCAGTCGGGCGCGAATCCGTTCTGGTACTGATGCGATTCCCGTGCGTCGCTGGTATCGATCTGGGTCAGCAGCGCGAAGTGACCGTCGAATTTCAGGACGCCGACGTTGTGTTTCGCCGGGTCGAACTGCACCCCGAAGTAATTGACGATCTCGCTGCGCCGGTAACCCTGGTAACGGACCAGGTCCGCAGGTGTGCGAAGTACCCCACCATGCCTCACCCGGTAGTCGGATGCCAAGGTGTACTCGATCCTCCGCTCGATTTCTCGAGACAATCGCGGGTCTTTCTTCAGGCGCCGTTCGAGTCCCGCCGACCACCGGCCGTTCTCGAGGAGGTCTTTGAACTGAGGCTTTTTCTCCAAAGTCCTGAGGGCTGCATCGACATCGATGTCACCTTCGAGACGCCATTGCGGGTAGCGTTCCAGAAAAGCACGGACGCCACACTCGACGTCCTCCGGATACAGACTCAAGGCCCACAAGACGGCGTAGGGATAGACCCGCTGCGCTTGCAGATCGGACTCGGCGGCGCGCAGCAGGCGGGCCACTAGGCTGTCATCCTGCACAGCCAGTTCCCATTCGTCCGCGTCGCCCATCTGCAGTCGGCACTCCAACCATGACCCGAAAGCGCGGCGTACCTCTCCGAAGTCCGGCAGGTCCGCACGACCCCAGAAGTCCATGATTTCAGGACGACGACGCAACTCCGGTCGGTCCGGTGAGCTCAACTCGGCTCGTAAGCGCTGGTAGGCTTCTTTCACCAGGGCCTTCTTGGACCAACCACCAGCCGTCTGCTGCTGGAGCTTCAGCAGCATCTGCTGTGTCTTGTCCTCCAGCACGATCGCGCAGTGCTTTGGTGGGTTCAGCTCCAGCTTCTGTTGCAACACCCGGCCTTCCGTGACGTTCAACGCGGCCGAGTTCAGGGCACGCAAAGGAAGCAGAGCGTTCTTATGGTGCCCGACGAAGTCGAGGATGGTCAGCACCTCGGTGTCCGGATGGAGGCGTAAGCCACGTCCGAGCTGCTGCAGGAACAGCCCAGGCGACTCCGTGGGCCGGAGGAACAGCAAACTGTTGATCGCCGGGATATCGATACCCTCGTTCAGAACGTCCGCGACGAACAACCACTCCAACGGGTGGTTCGGGTCGCTGAACTGCTGATACACCACGCGCCGCTCGGCCGAGCCGGTACGACCCGTGACCGCGACCGCCGTACGGCCCCGCTCACAGAAAGTGGCAGCCATGAATTCCGCGTGTCGGACTCCGGCACAGAAGCCTACGGTGGCTCGTCGACGTCCGTCGTACCCTTTCTCGAGCGCGTGGCGCAGGATCAGGTCGGTGCGTTCGTTCAGCATCAAGGCGTTTTCGAGCGCCGTTACGTCGAACTGCCCGTGCCGCCACGGAACGTGTTCGTAGTCCACCTCATCCGCGATGCCGAAGTAGTGAAAGGGAATCAACCAACCCCGGTCGATGGCCTCTGGAAGGCGAACTTCGTACGCCACGTTGTAGTCACACAACCGAAGGACGTCTTGGCCGTCCACTCGCTCCGGCGTTGCGGTCAGGCCCAGCAGGAAACGGTAACGCACGGTGTCCAGCAAACGCCGGTAGCTGTCCGCCGAGGCGTGGTGGAACTCGTCGATGACCACGTAGTCGTACGGCTGCTCCAGCAACGCGCTGTGCTCCGGTCGGGTGAGGCTCTGAACTGTCCCGAATACCATGTCGACGTTTCCCGGATGCTGCCCCTGAGCGAGGATGCCGCTGGTCTTGCCCGGGAGTACCTGCCGGTAGGTCGTTCGAGCTTGCTGGAGGAGCTCCTCGCGGTGAGCGACGAACAGGACTCGGATACTACGCCCACCGCTGGCGCGTTCGAGGGCTCGCGCATCGAACGCGGCGAGGTAGGTCTTTCCGATTCCGGTCGCGGCGACGACGGCGGCCTTGGTCTGACCTTCGGAGCGCAGCCGTGAGAGTTCACGGAGTGCCTCCCGCTGCGCAGCATTGGGCACGGGTCCCTGTGCGGTCTGCTCTTGGGGCTGGGGCGGCACCGAGTTCCTATGCTGAGCCCGGTAACGGGCGGCGTAGTCTTGCAGCGCGGCGGGCGTCGCGGGAAGGACGTCAGGACGCTCCCAGATCTCACCGAACAACACTTCGCACTCTCGAACACGAGCCATGTCGTCGTGACGGGTATTCCACTCCAGGCTGGTGAACAGTCCGCTCTTCGTGAAATTCGATGAGCCCACCCAGCAACTGGCAGTCCGGGCATCCTGTCGAAACAGGTAGAACTTCGCGTGGAAGCCGTCCGGTCCGTCCTGCAACCGGACGTTCTCTTCTCCCACGAGCCTCACCAGGCTACCGATGGCCTCTGGTTGGGAAACGTTCAGGTACGTCGAGACGACGACCCTGAGCGTGCCACCACGCTCGAGGAAGCGGCGAATATCATCCAGGAAAAGGTTGAGCCCGCTGAAGCGAAGGAAGGAAACGCAGATATGAACTTCCCTGGAGGTGCGCAACGCCTCTCGCAGCACTTCACCCATAAAAGCGGTAGAGGTCGAGTTCAGTACGTTGTAAATAGAACTGAGACCTTCTGGCGGTGACATGCTCCTCCAGTCTAAGAGCACCGAACAATAGTCATGCGACTGCTCAGAATTGCGAATACGCCGTTTTGGGCTGGTACCTCAGTGTGTCAACATCCAGCAGGATATACCCCATGTGCCGTTCTTAAGGACGTTTTCGCTCTTGAGGCAGGCAGCAGTGGAAATCGAACCCACTCGTACCCGAAGGCCGTCAGGAACGGCCTTCCTCACTACGCCCACATTCGTTCACACGATCTGAGAACCGCTCAGTTGCAATACGCTTGCAGTACGGGTACTACGAAAAACATGAAGATCAGCAGAGACAGATTTTGCCCGGACGACACGAGCAAAGTCAGCTCACTTCGTGACTCGGCTCCCCCTCCTGATGTTCAGAACCACGCAGAGCGCCGGTGACCACAGGCTCGACCAGATGGAGCAGCCGCAACATCACTTCCGCCACGGCCTCGGGGGCGGTCTCGATCGGGACACGCACATCCAGCCACTGCCAGTCACCTGAGCCGTTGAAACTCCCGCTGCGAACCTCGAATTCCCTGAAGTGCTCCACAGCCAGATGATGGACTTCCCTGTAAGCGCCCCACATCCGCTCCTTGGCAGGGTGTTTCCTGCCGGTCTCGTCATGGAAGGAAACCAGAAGAATTCCCTCCACACTGCCATCGAGGAGCTCGAGGTGAATGCTTCTTGGCCACTTCGAGCAATACACCTTCCGGTAGTGTCGGTTTTCCCTGATGTTGTCCCTGTTGAGGGTGTAACCCTTGGGAAGCCTCTCGAGGAGAGCCTGCGTGGCCAGGTCAAGTGCGGGACGTGCCGCATCCCTCGGGGTGGGCACTGCAGTACCCAGCAGCTGGCTGATCCGTGGAGAAGTCACGCCAATCAGATGCAACAACGCGGTCACAAGCCGATCTGCAGAAGTTTCAGCTTCGAACATCACTGTCAGCCATACCCACCACTCGTCTCTCCCAAACAGCAGTTCCTGTTCGCTGAAATCCAGTTCCACCAGCGGCTTCAGATCCTGCATCGCAGAAGCCGCGATTTCCTTTCGGGAATCAGCATCAGGCAAGGTGTTGTACAGAGCGACCCTGATCCGCTCGTCTTCGTCGACGGTACGGACCGCGTAGTGCAGGCGCTTTGGCCAACCTGAGTGGTGGATTCTGAACCCCTCTCTCGAGGTGGAAACAGTCAAACCAGGCGGCAAGATATCGGCAACAAGCCCTGCCGCCTGGCGGACCGCCGTGTCAGGGCTCACGAAGGCAGCCAATGACCTCCCTGGCTCGGCTCTGAATTCCCCTGGATGGGGCCAGACCTGCTGAGCCACCTCGAAGAGAGACAGGCCACGGCTCTCGATGACGTCCTCGTCCCAGCTGTTCTGGTCCTGAAAAAAAACATTCAGCCGCAAAGCACTCTGCTGGGCGATCCTCGGGCGTTTCACCTCGTAAGAGGCATTGCTGACCGATGAATTCAGGCTTTTCGTCAGAAGTGTCAGGTTACCGAAGCTGTGCAGGATCCGGTTCCGCCATGCCTCAGGGTCAGCCACACCTTCCCTGGCCATCGGAGGTGACCAGTTGTCATGCCATTTTCGCGGCAGAACATGCTCCACCGATGGACGGTCAGCGAGAAGAAGCTTCTCCTGCTTTCCGGTGGTGAGGTGAACGTCCAGCGCCTCCAGAACTGTCGCGACGCCCCTTGGCCTCAAGCGCAGGTAAGCCGGATCGTACAGGAACGACTGCCGGAATTCGGCATCGCCCGGCCAGCGCACACTGTCCCCTTCTCCAGCATTCAGGAACGACCTCACCAGAGGGTGCGGTGCGCCACCCTGGTCTCTCAGGGACTGGATCAGCGTGACGAAAAGACGGTTGTAGTTTTTGGAGTTGAGACCCACCACGAAGCGACGCACCACAAAAGACTCCAGGTCGGCGAGGATCATCTCGAGCTGGTGGTTGTCGGTACCGGCGTCTGTCAGGAGGTACATCAGCAGTGGGTGCAGGGTGCTGATATCCAGGGAGTCAAGACGACGGGCCAGAACACCGAGACGTGAGGAGGCGTCCGGTTCCGCCAGACGTCGGTACGCTTCACCCTGGCGCTGGAGTTCCTGTAGTCCCTCTTCTGTCCGGCCATTGGCATAAGAGCCGGACCACCAGCGTTTGAATGCATCGAAGAGGTGCGCCTCGCCGATGTCCTCTCCCAGCTTGAAGGTCAGAAGGTGCTGCAGGAACCAGCTGAGGTTTTCCCTCTTGAGGCGGCCCCTCTGCACTTCTTTCCGCCAGAAGCCGTTCTCGCGGTCGAACTCAGCCCAGTACGTGTCGTACAGACGCTGAACGTCGGATTCCTCGCGGGCCGCTCGCGAGAAGATGTGGTTCCTGACGAGGTCTGATGGCAGCAGACGTTCCCCACGGGCGTTGAGGGTCTCGAAGATGACCTGCGGATCGTCATCCTCCTCGAGGTCGATTGTGACGACCTGCAGATGACGCCTCAGTGCTTCGTATAGCGCCTCGAGCCGGTTCATCCCTTCCCTGCCGTTCCCTTCGAACCACTCGCGAAGCTGGTGATGGAAGTACAGGTAGGCGAGGGCAACCCGGGGAACGTGGGTGAAGGAGTCCCTCAGCCCGTTGACCCAGGAAGATACATCTTGTGGATCTCCACTCAGCAGAACACGCTGAAACGCGGGCTGATCGAAACGGGTAGGCCAGACCTTGAACCGCTCTTCTTCTCGTTTCCGTCCGACCGAGTTGTCGGTCAGGTTCACCAGTTCAGCGTGCAGGTCTGGATCGGCATCCCGGGAGATGTCGCGGAAGGCTGCCAGGAAAAGCTGGAAAGTCGTCAGCCGCTGCTGACCGTCGATGACTTCCTTCGCATGCAGTTCACGCCCGAAGGTCCTCACGGGAGAAAGGACAATCGCACCGAGAAAGTGGGGCCTGATTCTTCCACCCTCGATGACTGCCTCTGCGCGAGAGCGGATATCACTCCAGAGAGGTTCCCACTGACGGTCCTGCGACCACACGTACCGACGCTGGTAAAGAGGCACGGTGTACCGTTCCTGTCTTTCGAAGAGTTCATACAGCCCTTGTTTGTCGGGACGCATGCGCCATTCTACTTTCGTCACCTTACCTTGAGGGACCTGAAGCCATGCAGCCGTCATGACAGGGTTGGGCACTGGGATGCAGCCAGCCAAGCTGAAGGGTGAAGCCGAGCGCTGGCCTACACGCAGAACCTGAAGCAGGAAGCAGACCCCCTGGAGCACTTCACCATGGGAATCCTCGCATCAGACCAGCCACCATGGGGTTCCTCCAGGTCCAACAGGCAGAAAAGCCTGGCTGGTTCGCGCTGTGCAGCCTGGCGACCCGGACGCCGCGCGTTTGTTGCTGCTGCTCAAGTGATCGCCGTGACCCGAAATTCGCCACTCCCCCGCAGAACGCTCATCCGGAAAGGACAGTCGGGACGTGAGAGTGATTGCCGCAGGTGCCATCCTGTCGGCTTCTGCATCGGGCGCCAGCAACGATTATGCTGAATTATGTTCCGTGATCGGCTGGCGAAGGTGACCGACTTCCTGCTGACGCAACAGGAAAACCTCGAGAAGAACGAGCGTGCTTACAAGCTGCAAGGAGCTGAAATGACGCGCGCCCACCTGCAGTCCTTTCTTGATGGCAGCCTCGCCGGGAAAGTCAATGTGCAGCAGGGCCTGAACCTGCTGTACTGGCAGACGGTCGATGACCTCAACCGGATGGCGAACGAACGGCCGGACGTGTTCCGTGAGGCACTCACGCAACTGTGGAACCTCCCAGGCGACCTGAAGCGTGCCGACGCCTTCTGGAGCGCGCTTGACTCCGCACTGGAAGTGCTGCCAGCCGAGCAGCGGCAGCACTTCAACGGCTTTGGAACCCGGGCCAGTGTGGTGAGCTACTTCTTGTTCCTGACCGACCCGACGGGGCACCCCTTCTACCGTCCCAACTTCGCGGGTCGCGCGGTGGAGTGGCTGTATGACAAACGGGACGGTCTGGACCGCCGTTCGCTGGGAAGTTTTCTGACGGATTTCGTTGGGCGTTGCCGGTACCTGCACCGGGAGTTCTCGGACGCCAGGGTGCCGCTGAGGGACATGCTGGACATGCAGGGGGCGCTGTACATCATCAGTACCCAGTACCTTCCTGACGCGCGGAGGCGAAAAAAGTAGGCACAACCGGGTACTCAGGCCCGGCTCAGCGGGAATGATGACTCGAGGTTCCCAGTCGTGATTTCGGACGACTGGTCAGACGTGAAAGGCCCGGATGAAAGAACGCAATGCGTGACCGTTACTGGATTTACAAGCTCGACAAGGAAGAACGCGCCCTTTGGCGGCGAATCCTGACAGAGCGCACGGCAGCCCTGAGGCCGAAGGTGAGGCCGACCGGCATGAGCAATACCGATTGGCAACAGAAGCTGCTCCAGGCCAGTGAACAGGTGACCCGTGAAGCCGTTCTGGCTTTCCAGGCCCAGCGTCCCGCCCGTTTCACCCTGGATGAGCTGCTCGCCGAACCCCACGAGGCAAAAGACCAGCCCCCGGAAGGGGAAGCATGAACGACCCCCAAGCTCAGCAGGCCATCGGGGAAGCGGGCAGTACCGGAGAAACGGCGGTTCTGAAGTCCTTGGGCTTTCCTGCCATGCAGCTCGTCTCAGGACGGCTTTCCATCGCCGATCTTTATGCCCGGGACAAGCGCTGCGGAGTGTACGTGCTGCGCTTCAGGGGCGGTGAGTACTACGCCGGTCAGGCGGTGGATGTCTCGCGGCGCTTCGGAAATCACCGGAAGGCCCACGCTGACATCGAGGCCATCACCTTCCAGCCTGCTGGAAAGCGGGACCTGGACGAGGTGAAGAGACAGGTCATCCATACCCTGGAGGGCTCGTCTTTCCGCCTGCGCAACATCGCCCACATGAGCGTCGTGGAAGGCGAACGCGACCTCGATGCGCTCATCACTCCGGAGGAACAGAACGCCTGGCTCGAGGGAAACCTCCTGCCTGACGCCGAAGGAGCGGTGGACGACCCCGACCTCCGCCGGAGGTACCGTTCACGCTTCGAGTCTTTCCGGCAGACCGGGGGGTCGGAAGAAGCGTCGCTGCTGCTCGGACTGTACCTTCAGCGTTGCCTTCCCAGGGAGAGGCAGACCGAACTGAGTTTCTGGGCAGTGTCGTGCCTGCCCACCACGAAACTGCTCTACCCGGATCTGCGGGTCCTGTACCGGGTGAACCTCAACATGATGGAGGTCTTCACCGCTTCCCAGTCGCAGGGCCAGAACGGGTACAGCTTCCACCTCGCTCGCTCGCCCCTCGAACAGGAGTGGGGTGAAGACTGGCCTCTGGTGCTGGAAGACTCGGGCCTGAAAGTCATCGGGGACCTGTACGCGCCCGGAGGCCACGATCAGGCCAGCCTGTTCGCCTCGTCCGCCGAGCTGGCTTTTATGCTGCTCGAGTACCCGGTCTTCCGTCGGGCGGCGAGGTTGATGAACTTGCGTCTGATGCGCAAGGGGCCGACGTACTACGCCCAGTTTCACTGCTTCGATCTGGCGGAGTACGCCCGCGAGGTGCTGGCCCGTGAAGAAGCAGTGGAAGGGCAGTCGACCTGAGTGACGCCTGCGGTATCAGGTTTCGGATGACCCGCTGGCTTGTCCTTGACTCCGAAGAAATTGCGCCAGCTTCTCGCCGTCGATGAACCACTCGCGGCCTGGACCAAAGCATCATCACGTTCGCATGAGATTCCAAGGTCGCGCAGATCCTTGACGAAGTCATCCATCTCTTCTGGTGGAACATGCAGGTACTCACCGCTCAAGGTCGTGTCTTGAATTTCGCCGTACTCATCGCGGATTTCCTGGGGAATCACCTCGAGCATTTCCTGTTTCGGCCAGCCTGGCCAGTCTCCATCGTCATACCCGGAAGGTGTCCCGAAAGGAGCGTCAGAGAGTGGCCCGGCTTCGGTCTCTTCTTCGGAGTCCTCATCCAGGTAGCTTTCCACCAGCTCCTGGTATATGGCTGGTGAGACCGTCGACTTGACTTCTCCCCAGGTTCGGCAGAACTGCACCGCGTACCTGGCCCAGGCGAGTTCCAGCAGGCGGTCACGAGGCAGGGCCACCACGGATTCCCATTCATCGTAGTCAGCCAGACCGTACACGAAGCTTTGGCTCATCTCCACTCCTCAGGGTGATTTGATCTCTCTTCACCGTACGTCGGGACCCGACCCGTCGTAAGGGCACGCCGTTCATGGAGTGGGCAGAGACTCCCGTTCCCACCTGCTGAAGTCGTGCCACTGCAATCCCGATGTGTTCACAGGGGAAGTGTGGCGATGAATGCCGGTTGCCCTGTTCACTGGCGGGCTATTCGTCTTCGGGGAGCAGGTCCACCAGCGAGAGGACGGCGGTCTGGCGTTGTTCCGGGAAGAGGTGAACGTAAACCCTGTTGGTGAAGTGGGGATCACGGTGACCCATGCGGTCAGCGACTTCTTTCGGGCTGCTGCCTTTCAGGATCGACAGCGAAGCCGAAGTATGACGCAGGTCGTGAAGCCGGATGCGGCGTACTTCTGCCTTTCGGACCAGGCGGTCGAAGCTGCGCTGCAGGTTGCGTGGCTGGTAGGGAGTACCGACGTTGGAGGGGAACACGAGTCCCTGTTCCTGCCACTGCTCACCCATGGCGGTCCTGCGTGCCTGCTGGAGAGCTTCGTGTTCGCGCAACACCTCGATGGAATCGGGAGCGAGAAGGATGCTGCGCTGACTGGCTTCGGTCTTGGGTTTGGTGAGTTTCGGTCCTCCCGGCGCGGGGATCAGGTTGTGGCGCACGTGAAGCTCCCGGCGCGGAAAGTCGATGTCCTCCCAGTGCAGGCCTAGGAGTTCACCACGGCGTAATCCGGTCATGATCGCCAGGAAGAACAAGGGGTACAGATCATCCTGCCGGATCGCGTCGAGGAAACGCACGGCTTCTTCTCTGGTCCAGGCGTCGGCGCGGGTGGGCGGCACCTTCGGTGGCGTGGCAGCTTCCGCGACGTTGCGGACCACCTTCCCCCATTTGAGGGCCTGCTTCAGCGCGCAGTGCAGCATCACGTGCGCCATCTGCGCCATACGTGGGCTGAGCCCTTTCTGCAGCATCTGCCGGTAGAGGCCGTCGAGGTCTTGCGCGCCGAGTCTGGTGAGCCGCTTTTCTCCCAGCTTTGGGGAGATGTGGTTCTTGAGCAGAGAGCGGTAATGGCGAACGGTGAGTTCGGCCAGGTCATGTGTGGCGCGAACGTCGATCCAGCTGTGCAGGTAGTCTGCCAGTGTCGGGTCCTCTGCGGTCAGAAAGAAACCCTGGTTCTTTTCGTACTGCGCGTTGCTGAGCTTCTTCTGGACTTCCTCGCGGTTCTTGCCACGGAACCACTTCCGGAGCTGTCTGCCCTCCTGGCCGTAACCGATAGTGAGGCTGGCCTTGTAACCGGTGATGCGGCCTTTACTGTCCCGTATGGCAGTGATCCCGCCTTCCCCGTTGGCACGGGTACGGTTCCGCCGGCCCTGAATCTTGCGTGACATGTTGTCCCTCTCTGACCCGCCGTGGTTGAGGACTGCCCCTGGCGTTTCGTCATCCTGGCCCGGGTTCATGCCGGTCACCGGGACCTGGACTCCTTTCCTGATCCCCGACATTAAGTCTTGTCGTTTGACATAAATTATTGTCAAAGTTAATTTGACCGTATGCCCTCTCCCCTTGAGCCATACCGTGAGGGTGCGTTCGACTTGGCCGAGTTCGTCCGAACGGCCAACGAACTCCTTTCCCACTACCTCCCCGAGGTGGAAACTCCCTCCGAGGGCTCATCACGCTTCAAGGAGCAGCTCAACGAGCGGCTCGTTCGGCATTACGCCACGCTCGGCCTCCTCGACGCCCCTGAAAAAGCCGGAAGAGAAAACCGTTACACCTACACCCACCTTGTGCAACTCCTCGCCCTTCGCAAACTGCAGGCCGAAGGACACAACACCAGAACCATCGAGGGCCTGCTCCAAGGCAGGAGCGACGCAGAACTCACGGCCCTGCTGGAAGGCGGCACACGCATGGAGGTCATGACCGGCAATCCCGCGCTGGCTTACCTCACCCAGCTGAAGGACTCCTCACTGCTCAGCCAGACCATGGGCACCGTCACTCTGGGAATCGCTCCCAAAAGAAGCGCCTCCCCTTCCCTGTTCGAGGCTCCCGACCACTCGAGCACCTCACGCAGCAGAAGCCGACGCTGGATCCGCTCGGAAGTCGACGATGGTCTGGAGTTCTTCGTGAGGGAAGACTACCGGCCCCCAAAAAGCAGGAGCGAGAAACAGGCCCTGCTGGAACGCATCACAGCACTCATCGAAGAACCCAGCCGCAAGAAAAAAACCTGATCCTGTCTGTTTCCGCGCTCCAGGCGCACGAAAGGAAGTCAGCATGCACGAGCCGAGCGTCACCTTCCACCCTGTCAGGGCCGCCCTTGCTGCCGGTGAATCACAGGACTTCCACCTCCTGATCCGCGTCACCGCTCCACACCTGTCCATGAGCAAAAGGCGGTCCCACTCAACCTCGCCCTTGCCATCGACCGCAGTGGCAGCATGTCAGGCCAGCCGATCCATGGTGCCCGCGAAGCCGCCAAGGCCCTCGTGAGGCAACTCTCCCCCGAAGACCGGATCGCGGTGGTGACCTTCGAAACCCAGGCGGAAGTCGTCGTTCCCAGCACCCTCGCCAGAAACACCGCGCTGCTGGAGCAGACGATCGACGGCATCGATATCCGGGGGAGGACAGCCCTCTTCGACGGTTGGGGTCTCGCCGCGATGAAAGTCAGCCGACACCTGAAACAGGACGCCCTGAACCGCGTGGTCCTGCTTTCCGACGGCTGCGCGAATGTCGGCCTCCGAAAACCGGATGAGATCGCCGGTCACGTTCAGGAGCTGGCGCGGCGTGGCGTCAGCACCAGCACCTATGGACTCAGCGACCACTACGACGAGGTCCTGCTGGAAACCATGAGCATCGCCGGAGACGGCAACTACGCTTACGTCGAACACCTCCAACAGCTCACACCACTTTTCGACGCCGAACTCAGTGGCCTCCAGTCAACCCATGGCCGTCTCACCAGCCTCGGAATCGAACCCAACGGCGAACTCGACATCACCATCGCCGATGTCCTCAACGACTACAGACGCACGGAAACTGGGCGCCTGAAACTCCCCAACCTCATCGCCGGTACTCCCGTCGAGACCATCATCAAGGTTCACGTATCGGGAAAGTCAGCGCTCCAGCCGGGCGACACTGCCAGCCTCCTGAGAATCAGGCTCGCCTGGACGGACACGGGAAGCGGAGAACGGCGTGTGCTGCGCACCTCGCTCAAGCTTCCCGTCCTTTCCGCCAGCGAAGTGCAGTCCCTGCCTGAAGACGCCGATGTGAAGGACAAAATCACCTCACTGCGCATCGCACGGGAAAAGGATGAATCCACCCGGAGCATCGACAGGGGCGACTACCCGGCGGCCTACGAGTCCGTCCGCCGTGCACGGCAGCTTTCGCTGAACCTCGCAGGCTTCGAAACCTCGAGCCGAGAGAGTGGGGAACTCGACGACATCGAATCCTCCCTCCAGTCCAACGAGTACGCCAAGGCCCGCAAGCTCGCCAGCAGCCAATCCCATACCCGCAAACGGAAAGGCTGAAACCGTGACACCAGAAGACCGCTTCTGGAAGAAAGTCGAACTGCTCCTCGGGCAGGACGAAGACACCCTCGAGAAAGACCCGGTCTGGCTGCAGTTCCAGGAGCTCATGGTGGCCAAGGCCAGCCCTTTGCTGGCCAGTGTCGACCTCAATTCTCCCTGGCCGCTGCGTCTCGCGGCCGCACTCCATCCTGCCACTCCCGAAAGAATCCTTGCTTCTCTCGAAAAAGACTCTCTGGCGTTCGTTGGCCAGCTCGCCACCACCCGCCTCGAACGCCAGATCGAACCCGCGCAGCTCCCGATTCCTCTCCGTGTTCCACTCCACGCCGCTTCGCAGGAGTGGTGGGTGTACTCCCCTTTCGGAGTGGTTGACGCGGGCTGGGATGACTTTTTCGATTTCCCAGGACATGCGCGCCGACTGGCGGAGCGCGTGGAAGCCGGAGTGCTCCGCCTGCAAGAAGCCGAGGCGTTCCTCGATGATTACTTCCCTCGCTGGTCTGAAATGGCCCGCCAGCTCATCCGCGAAGAAGACAGGGACGAGGACGAGGATGGAGACATGGAAGACGAAAAGCCGGTCCAGCTGATGAGCTTGGTCGAGCACCTTCCTTCTCTCGGCACACTCTCTGGCTGGTACCCCGATACCTGCGACAGTGTGATGGGCGACGTTATGTACCTCGTCGAACCCGACCTGCCGGATATCGGCTGGTCACTCGGTTTTCCTTTGCTCGCCAACATGACCGAAAGGGATATCCTTGACTTCCAGGAGCTGCAGATCGACGGAAAGGAGTTCCTGGAAAGGTCTGAAATCGGGAGCCACTCCAGCTACTACAGCCTGCAGATCGGCAACTTCTTTCCCGGCGGCGCCACCTGTACACTCACCCTTTCACCGACCAGCATCGGCAATTCCGGCTTCGACCTCACCGGCATCCTGGGACTCGGCAATTTCGGCCTTGGAGTGGACTGCCGGATTCTCGCGAAACGGGCACTGGAAATCGCTTACCCCAAAGACCGCGAGATACTGATCCCATGGTACTGAGGAACCCGGAAACCGTCAGGTCGCACGAAAAAGGCTTTTTTCCTGCGGCCTGGCTCCTCCCCGGTAGACTGGGGACAACCATGCCCAAGCTCACGCTGCCGCAGCTCGAACGACACCTTTTCGCCGCCGCCGACATCCTGCGCGGCAAGATGGACGCCAGCGAATTCAAGGAGTACATCTTCGGAATGCTCTTCCTGAAACGCTCCTCGGATGTCTTCGAGGCACAGTACCAGCGCATCCTCGCCGACCAGATCAAGAAAGGTCGCACGGAAGCTGAAGCAAAGCAACGCGCCGAATCACGTGCCTACTATGCCGAGCAGCGCATCTTCTACGTCCCTGAACGCGCCCGCTGGAACTATTTGCGAGACGAAGCCCACAAGGACGTAGGTGACGAGCTGAACAAAGCCCTCGCGGCCCTGGAAGAAGCGAACTACGAGGCGCTGGAGGGCGTGGTCGGGCACATCGACTTCAACCGCAGGGTCGGACAGACCAAAGTGCCCGACAGCAAGTTGCGTGAGCTGATCCTGCACTTCAACAAATACCGCCTGCTGAACGAAGACTTCGAGTTCCCCGACCTGCTGGGCGCAGCCTACGAGTACCTGGTCAAAGAGTTCGCCGACAGTGCCGGCAAGAAGGGCGGCGAGTTCTACACCCCGCGTGACGTTGTGCGCCTGATGGTCCAGCTCATCGCCCCGGGGGAAGGCATGCGAGTCTATGACCCCACGGTCGGCTCAGCGGGCATGTTGATTCAGAGCCGCCAGTACGTCGAGGAGCACGGCGGCAACCCGGGTGCAGTGGCGCTGTACGGCCAGGATGCCAACGGCGGCTCGTGGGCGATGGCGAAGATGAACCTGATCATGCACGGTATCTTCGATGCCGACATCCGCAACGAAGACACCCTCGCCCGGCCTCAACACAAAGAACCCGACGGTGGCCTGATGCGCTTCGACCGGGTCATCGCCAATCCGCCCTTCAGCCTCAACTACAGTCAGGCTGACATGGAAGTAAAGGGGCGCTTTCCTTACGGCTTCACACCCGAAGGCGGCAAGAAGGCCGACCTGATGTTCCTGCAGCACATGCTCTCCGTCACCCGCAACGGGGGTATGGTCGCGACCGTCATGCCTCACGGGGTGCTCTTCCGGAGCGGCGAGGAGCGTGCCATCCGCAAAAAGATGCTGGAGGACGACGTGCTGGAAGCCGTCATCGGCCTGCCCTCCAACCTCTTTTACGGCACGGGCATTCCCGCCGCTATCCTGGTGCTGCGCCCCAAGAACAGCAAGCCCGCTGCGCGCAAAGGCAAGGTGCTGTTCATCAATGCCGACGCCGAGTATCACGCTGGCCGTGCCCAGAACTACCTGCGCCCGGAGCACATCGAGAAAATTGCCAGCACCTTCGAGCGCTTCGCGGACGTGCCGCACTACGCCCGTGTGGTGGACATGAGGGAACTGGCCGAGAACGACTACAACCTGAACATCCGCCGCTACGCGACAATACTCCCGCCCCAGAACCGCAGGACGTGCGGGCACACCTGCTAGGGGGCGTGCCCGGAGCGGAGATAGAAGCGAAGCGGGAGCTATTCGCCAGCCACGGCTTCGACCCGCTGAGCGTGTTCATGGATAACAACGGCGCGTACCTGCACTTTCGGCCAGACTTCGCCCGGCGCGAGACGTTACGTACGCACATCGAAGCGGATGCGGGTGTGCAGGCCAAGGAGAACGACCTACGCACTCGCTTTCAGCAGTGGTGGGATGAACACCACATGCCCATCGTAGCCCTGCCGCAAACCAAAGCCCTGATGACGCTACGGGCTGAGTTGCTGGAATCCTTCCAGAGTGCGCTCTCCCCCGCCCTGCTGCTGGACCGTTTCAAGGTCGCGGGCGTGATTGCCAGTTGGTGGGACGCGAACAAGTACAACCTCAAGACCCTGGCGGCGAACGGCTGGAGTGAACTGCTGGACGGCTGGATTGCCAACGCCACCGGAGACGAAGCCGACACCAGCGCTACCGGTGGCATCGACCGCGACCGGCTATTGCACGCTCTGGCGCCCAAGGCGATGCAGCAGCTGGAAGCCCTGGAGGAACAGAAGGCGGAAGTCGAGGCGGCGCTGGCCGAGCTGGAAGGCGACCCGGAGAGCGAGGACGAGAACGCCGCACTGTTCGAGTCTGAACAGAACGCCGCGAAGGTCAAGGTTCTCAAGAAGAAGCTGGGCGACCTGAAGAAGCAGCACAAGACCGCCCAGGCGCAAGCTCTGAGCAGCCTGAGCGCCACCGCGAAGGCCATGAGCGACGAGGACCGTCAGGCGCTGGTGCTGCGCTTCATGCGCGAGGACCTGGAAGCCGCGCTGGACCGCTACGTCACCGCGCACCGGAATCACATCGTGCGCGCCGTCGAGAACTGGCACGATAAGTACCACGTCAGTTTGCGTGCGCTGGAGCGGGAACGGAGCGAGGCGGCGCTGAAGCTGAACGAGTTCATGCGGGAGCTGGGTTATGCAAGAGCGTAACGAGTGGCAGCTCGTCACATTGAGTCAACTCGCCGATCTTGGTACCCGACAGTTTTAGGTACAAGGTTCTCAGGAGCGAGTGAGGCATAAAGAAGCGCGTCCCAGTCTGCCTTCAACGCCTTCCAATCCCGCCTGAGAGATTACTTCCCCAAGTACCGCAAGAATCAGCTCGACCTGCTCGTTCTGATGCTGTTCGCCCTGATCACCGCACAGGACACCCGGCACGCCAAACTCGCCGCGCGCTTCCCCGGCCAAGCCAAAACCCCCTCGGTGATCCGGCGTATTGAACGGTTCTTCCAGCAGCATCCGCTGAATCCACAGGATGTCGCCCGTTTTGTCCTGCACGCCCTTCCTGACGGCAAGCGCACGTTCATCCTGGACCGAACGAACTGGAAGCTCGGCAAGCAGAACGTGAACATCCTCGTGCTCGCCGTCCGCTGGCGGGGCGTCGCGATCCCGCTGCTATGGGAGACGCTCGATCATGGCGGCAGCAGCAATCAAGCCACGCGCGCGGAACTGCTCGCCCAGGCGCTCGAACTCCTGAAACCCCACCAGATTCGCTTGTTGATCGCTGATCGTGAATTCATCGGGGCGGACTGGCTGGCGTTCCTGACCGAGCACCGTGTGCCATTCTGCCTGCGGGTGCGCTCGGACACCAACGTCGATGGTTTGCCGGCGTGCGAGTGGCTGCCTGACTTGAGGCCGCACGAGCGCGGCGTGATTGCGCACGAGGTGGAGGTGATGGGCGTAATAGTGAACGTCGCAGTCACCGTCAGTGCTAAGGGTGATCGGGACGTTGCGGGCCGAGCGGCTGCTGGACTGCTATGCGTCACGGTGGGCGGTGGAGTGCCTGTTCGCTTCGATGAAGTCCAGGGGCTTCCGGCTGGAGTCGTCGCACATGACACGGGCCGCACATGTGTCGCGGCTGATCGGGTTGTTGACGCTGGCGCTGGTGTGGTGTGCCTTGCTGGGCGAAGGGCAGGAGCGGCGGGTGTTGGCGCACGGCCAAAGGGCGGTGGGGATGCTGGCGGATGGCTGGTCGAGGTTGATGCGGGCGTTCACGCGAGCTGTGTGGGGAGACATGCAAGCACTGTTGGGGCTGGTGGACCAGCTCTTCTCACCGGCTGGTACGTGAAGTCACAAAACTGTCGGGTACCAAGATCCTCTCCTTTCAGCTGGACCACTTCTCAGGGGGCAGACCAAACGTCTGCGTGAGGAGGTCGCGGCATGGTCGTCCAGCCGGACTTCTCGTGGCATCAAGGTCGATTGGCGCTTCACGACCGAGGACGCGCGGCGCAAACTGCGCCGTGTCTATCCCCCAAGTTGACAATCCACTACCTCTTTGCGTCTCACAGCAGCTTCCCCGACACAATCCCCTATACTGAAACATGCGGCGGCTTATCTTCACCACATGGTTGGTACTCATCGGCAGCGCTGGGGCACAAAGCTTTTTGTATCTCGGTCCTCTTGGCACGTATTCCGACCAGGTCGCGCAAGACGTTGCCAAGACCCGGGGCTGGCAGCCGACCCTCGCCAGCAGTATCACGGACGTGAGCCAGCAGGTCAGTGCTGGGAAAGCACCTTATGGCCTGCTTCCCATTGAGAACTCCTCCGGGGGGTACGTCGCCGAGACGTTGACGCTCCTTGCCAAGACACCAGCTTGGCGTGTCATTGGCGTGGCAGACTTGCCCATTGACAACATGCTGCTGGTGAATCCCGGCACAAAGGCCGAGGACATCACCACGATTATCAGCCACCCACAACCGTTTTTGCAGAGCGCCACCTACCTGAAAACGAACTTTCCAAATGCCCAGCGTGTCGAGGTGAAGAGTACAGCCGCTGCGGCCGAGGAAGTCGCCAAGAACGGTGGGAAGACCATGGCGGCTATTGCCGCACCTGCTGCAGCCAGCGTTTACAAGTTGGATGTTCTCGCTGCACGCATTCAAGACGACAAAGCCAACACGACGCGGTTCCTGGTTGTGCAGGGAAAGGAGCTTGATCCTGCCAGCCAAGCCGACCGGGCTGTCGTGAGTTACCTGCCCACCCGGGATGACCTGGGATTGGGCTTGACACAGCTCTTGGCCCAACTTCGCGGTCTGGGGTTCAATATTACGGGTGTGGCGAGTACGCCGAGCGGCAAGCTCGCTCAGGAGCGGTTGACCATCTTCCTGGCCGGGAAGAGCACCACCGTCGGGGCGCTGCAAAAGGTCATGACGCGGACCATCGGCCAAGCCACGTTGATCGGGGCGTACACCTCTGAGGCCATGAAGACACCACAGAACGCCTCCAACACCCTGCAACAGGTCTGTCCCAATGTGGGTGCGAATGCCACAGGTGGCACTCTGCTGGCCGAATTGACGGCCTGCCGCCTGGACATTGCCTTTGATGTCGCCCAGGCGAAGTACGTCAGTGGCGCTGCCGTCGAGGACCTGGCTCGTGAGGCAGTGGTCATCGACAACGGCGTCAAGGCCCTGCCAAACGTGGACGAAGCCTTTATCCGGACGTACTGGGCAGCACAGATTGAGGCCAGCAAGGTGGCACAGCGTACCTTGCTGGAGAGCTGGACCAGGACGGGAACGCCTAAGTTCACGAATGTGCCTGACCTAGCTCGAGATGTCCGCCCCAAACTTGACGTGCTGACCACGGCGATCAGTACGGCATTGGCAGACGTCTGGGCGAGGCGCAACTGCCCCGACCAGACCGTTCCCGGCGGAACCAGTCAGGCCCGGACGCAACTTGGCATTCAGTACACCACGATTTATCAGCGGGCAGTTGCTCCGACACAAGTCGCCTGCCAGCGCTAATACGACAGCCGTACCTACGCAATCCTCGCCAGCAACACGGTCTTTTTGCTGTCCACCTGCAAGCGGAATCAGCGTTGAATACGCAGGCCTCACAAGAACCGCGACTGTAGTATTCGGCTCTGATCGCCTAAACAGCGCTTGGACCAGCGTAAACTGAGGTTCAGGCATGAGATCGGACAGGGACTGGGAAGAGGCGTTGGGTCCAGCGTTCGAGGGCGCGTTGCAGGAGGTGCTGCCAGAGTTCGTCACTCAGGTTGAGACGTTTCTTGAGGAGGATGAAGAGGCCAGAGTAGAGTGACCACTTGCCACGCCGTGATTGCCCCCCTTTTTCTTCTGGTGTCGTCAACGGCAGCAGCAGGCAAGGTTGCCGGTGAGGTTTCGTCGAGCGGATACACTTCATCACGGGCTTGCTCTCCTATCAGTAAACCGACGCTGTAAGCAAGCAACCTTGGTACCCGACAGTTTTGGGTGCAGGGTTCTCAGGGGCGAGTGCGGCATAAAGAAATGCGTCCCAGCCTGCCTTCGACGCCTTTCAATCCCGTCTGAGGGAATGCTTCCCCGCATACCGTAAGAATCAGCTTGACCTGCTCGTCCTGATGCTGTTCGCGCTGATCACCGCGCAGGACACCCGGCACACCAAGCTCGCCGCACGCTTCCCCGGACGAGCCAAGACCCCATCAGTGATCCGGCGGATCGAACGCTTTTTCCACCAGCATCCGCTGGGCCCACTCGATGTTGCCCGCTTCGTCTTGCACGCTCTCCCAGATGGAAAGCGGACCTTCATCCTCGACCGGACGTTCTTGGGCAAAACGGACGCGCGCAAGCCCTCAAACCGCTTTGAGGGCTGTTCTGCGCAAGACGCCCATGAGGACGCCTGCCCGCAACTGGAAACTCGGCAGCCAGAATGTGAACCTGCTGGTCCTTGCCGTCCGCTGGCGCGGCGTTGCGATCCCACTCTTGTGGGAGACGCTCGACCACGGTGGGAGCAGCAACCAGGCTGTCCGTGCGGAGCTGCTCAGCGGGGCACTCGAACTCCTGAAGCCCCACCAGATTCGCCTGCTGATCGCTGACCGTGAGTTCATCGGGGCGGACTGGCTGGCGTTCCTGACCGAGCACCGTGTGCCGTTCTGCCTGCGGGTGCGCTCGGACACCAACGTCGATGGTCTGCCGGCGCGCGAATGGCTGCCTGACTTGAGGCCGCACGAGCGTGGAATGATCGCGCACGAGGTGGAGGTGATGGGCGTAATAGTGAACGTCGCAGTCACCGTCAGTGCTAAGGGTGATCGGGACGTTGCGGGCCGAGCGGCTGCTGGACTGCTATGCGTCACGGTGGGCGGTGGAGTGCCTGTTCGCTTCGATGAAGTCCAGGGGCTTCCGGCTGGAGTCGTCGCACATGACGCGGGCGGCGCACGTATCGCGGTTGATCGGTTTGTTGACACTGGCGTTGGTGTGGTGCGCGGTGCTGGGCGCCGGGGAGGAGCGCCGGGTGCTGGTACATGGCCGGCCGGCGGTGGGGGTGCTGGCAGACGGCTGGTCGAGGTTGATGCGGGCCTTCACGCGAGCGGTGTGGGGAGACGCGGCGGAGTTGCTGGAGTTCGTCGATCAGCTCTTTTCGCCCACTGGCCCGCACTGACGCGAAACTGTCGGGTACCAAGCTCACACAGACCAGACGACGCTCGACCAGCTTTACAACCGCACCAGCGCCTACCGCAGGAGCACGGAGTACCTTGAAACGCTGCGCTTCGTGGCATCCATGCGGGAATTTTCCCCTACAATGCCTTTCTCTTGCGCTTACAGCGTCCCCGGCTGCGCTTTGCCGCAACAGCGTCAGAATGGGCTTACCGTTTTGGACGACATATACGGACCGACTACGAGCCGAACCCTCTGGTGGTCCTGCGTCCGTTTGGGCCGGTGGAGTTCGTGTACGACCTGGTGGACACTGAAGGGCCGGAGTTCCCGTCGTACGTGCTTGAGCCGTTTCAGTCAGGTGGCCTGGTAACAACTGGCCAGTGGGATCATCTGTTGACGAACGCCTCACGGCGAGGAATCGCCGTGCAGATTGAGCGCTCGGATATGGGCAGCGCCGGGTGGGTTGCCCTTCTGCCCGTGCCCATGAACGCTCCAAAAGTGAAAAGAGGCCAGCGGGAACTGCCGCCCGTTCGTTTCGCGTTGCAGCTGAACAGCCTGCACGACCGGACCACGCAGTTCGTGACGCTGTTGCACGAGTTGGCCCATATTGCCTGCGGGCACCTGGGTGCCCAGGCGGATGACGACTGGAACCACCGGAGTCACTTTGGCCACGAAGTCGAGGAGTTCGAGGCGGAGTCGGTGGCTTACCTTGTCTGCAGCAGGCTGGGCCTCCGTACGTCGTCCGAGTATTACCTGGCAGATTACGCCGGGCGGAACGGTGAGATCCCCAAAGGAATGAGCATCACGACGGTCTTCACGGCTGCCTGGCTGCTGGAGGAATGGACCAGGACGATGAGCTGGCCGAAGAAGCCGCAGCGGCGTGCGGCTGCGGAGCGGGCGCGGGAAGAAGCGCGGCTGGCCAGGGCGAGTGCCGGGTTCGCCTGAGGCCGTGATACACCTGTGCTATGTCCGGTTCCAATAAAGCCCGCACCACCGGGTTTCCGGCGTACTCGGCGGCGTCGGTCCTCTACCGCTGGCTGGAAGGCAAACCCGTGGATGATTTCAGGGTGATGCGGGAAGCCATCCGTCAGCAGATGGGCACCAACGGGAATCAGGTGAACTGGACCCAGCCGGACGAGTGGATTCCGGCGCGTCTGGAAGGAACTGCGCGTGAGCTGGCACTGCGCCTGTGGAACGACAGTGGGAAGGAACTGAACCCAAAAAACGTGAGCGGCCCGATGCGGCTGGCGAGCAATTACGCCCTTCTCGCGGAGGCTGGCGGCAGGTACCAGCTGACCGGACGAGGGTCGGCCTTTGTCGAGCAGGACCCTGTCGTTCTCCGAGAGATCGATCAGGAAGAAGGGGTGACCCAACTGCTGGTAATCCTCGCGGGCTTCACGTCGGTTCAGCGCAAGGACCTTCTGCCGCTTTGGGAGGCTTTCCTGCAGGAGCAGAGCAACATCCGCTCACCTGCCACCGTGGCGAGCAAGCTTTATGACCGGCTGGTGAATGTCGTGGAGCGGGGACTGGTCGAGCGGCAGGGCTGGAAGTACAGCCTGACGAAAGAAGGCCAGGCGTACCTTGGGAGAACGGTCCCCCAGGAAGTACGGCGGCGGCAGGCGGTGGACGAAGTGGTCAAGGCGGCCAACCTGGAGCAACGAGAGCTGCTCCGCAGGCAGTTGGCCAGCATCAATCCCTACCGTTTCGAGCTGCTCGTCGGGCAGCTCCTGACGGCCATGGACTACCTCGATGTAATGGTCACCCAACAAAGCGGCGATAAGGGCGTCGATGTGGTCGCCACCGCGAAGTTCGGGATTACCAGCGTGCGTGAAATCGTGCAGGTCAAACGGGTGGCGGGAAGCATCGGCCGGCCAGTGGTGGATCAGCTGAGGGGCGGGCTGCATTACTTCCAGGCGATCAAGGGCACCATCATCACCCTTGGCACCTTCAGCGCGGGAGCCAAGACAGCGGCCCTGGCACCGAACGTCGCTCCTATCACCCTGATCGATGGCGAGACGCTGCTGGATCTGCTGTTCGAACATGGGGTGGGTGTGGGAAGGCGTGAAGTGGTGCTGTACGAAGTGGACGAGCACTTCCTGCTGAATACCGACCAGGACGATTCGGAGGAGCTGAGCGCGTGACGGCCCCTCCGAACGTTCAGTCCTTCGCCGATGTGCTGCTGCTCCGCGAAGCGGTGGATGTCGAGGTGAAGCGGGCGCAAGGTCAGCACGGGCGCGGGGAGCTGCCTCATGATTTCTGGCCGTCGTACTCGGCCCTGGCGAACACGGACGGTGGGCTGATCGTGCTGGGCGTCCGGGAGCGTCCGGACAAGACCCTACAGCTGCTCGGTCTTCCCGATGTGGAGCGCGTCCGGACAGACTTGTGGAATCTGCTGAACAACCGCCAGAAGATCAGCGCCAACGTGCTGCAGGACCGTGACGTGCAGGTGCTCAGGGAGGGCGAGTGCCAGTTGCTGCTGGTCCGGGTGCCCAGGGCTGACCGACGGCAGCGGCCCGTGTATGTGGGTGTGAATCCGCTGGAAGGCACCTACCGCCGCAATCATGCCGGCGATTACCTCTGCAGCCCCGACGAAGTGAGGCGCATGTTCGCGGACGCCGAGCCGGATTCATGGCCGGACAGCCGCATTCTGCCGGGCTACAGCCTGGATGACCTGAACACGGACACGCTCACGGCCTACCGGAACGCCTTCAAGTCCGCGAAACCGGGCCACCGCTGGCTGGACCTCGATGACCAGGGGTTGCTGGGGCAGCTGGGTGGCTGGCGCCGTGACCGCACGTCAGGCGAGGAGGGCCTCACGCTGGCAGGGCTGCTGATGTTCTCCGAGTACGAGGTCATTCGGGACGTGATTCCGAATTTCTGGCTGGACTACCGGGAAGTGGACCCGGAGCAGCCAGAGCAGCGGTGGAGTGACCGCCTCACCATGGATGGCACCTGGTCGGGGAATCTGTACGACTTTTACCGCCTCACTTACCGAAGGCTGGTGCGTGACCTCCGGGTCCCCTTTCAGCTGCGGGCGGGCCAGCGGATTGATGACACGCCGGTCCATGAAGCACTGCGTGAGGCGCTGGCAAACGCTCTTGCCCACGCCGACTATGGGGGAAGCGGCGGCGTGGTGATCCTCAAGGAACGCGACGGATTCAGCTTCAGGAATCCCGGGACCCTGCGCCTTCCCTTGGAGCAGGTGCTGGAAGGCGGCCACACCGACCCGCGCAACAACAGCCTGCACCGCATGTTCCTGATGATGGGCGCAGGTGAGCGGGCCGGGTCGGGCATTCCGAAAATTCTGGGTGCCTGGCACGACCAGCACTGGCGCGCCCCGAACCTGCTCGAGGACGTCCGGCCAGACACGGTGACGTTGAAGCTCACCATGCAGAGCCTGCTGCCGGACTCGGCAGCACAAGCGCTCCGCGAACGGTTTGGAGCCGAGTTCGATGCCCTCAGTCACGACGAGCGGCTTGCCCTGGTCACCGCCGACGTGGAGGGCTTCGTCACCAACGAGCGGCTGCAGGGCATCACGCGCCTTCACTCGGCGGACATCACCAGCATGCTGGGCAGCCTTGCCAACCGCAGGATGCTGCATCCCGAGGGCGCGGGGCGCTGGACCAGGTACCACCTCAGCGAAGCGCGCGAAAGCACCATGCTCAGCTTGTGGGAAGCGGCGCAGCTGGGCGTCGGCGGGAGGTCTGATCTTCTGCAGGATGACCACACCGTTGCGGTGGATGAAGCCCAGCTTGCAGTGGATGAAATTCCTGTTGCAGTGGATGAAGCCCGGCAACATCCACCACAAGACCAAGCGCCGCTGAGAAAGCGGGTGCGGAACCGTGACGAGATGGAGCAGGCCATTCTGCGTGCCTGCAGTGGCCGCTACCTCACACTGGTCGAGTTGGGCCGCGTTCTCGGGCGCTCGCCCGTGACGCTCGGGAACCAGTACATCCCACGGCTCGTAGGAACCGGACGACTGACACTGCTTTACCCGGAGGCTCCCCGGCGCAAAGGGCAAGCCTACCGCACCGCCGAACCACCTTCCCAGGAGCGTGCATGACCCACGGACCGGAGTACCACGAAGTCGAGTTTCCACTGATCGAGCAGCTCACCCGCATGGGCTGGACGCACCTCCAGGGTGACAAGGACGTGCCCGCCTTCACCGAACGCGAGAGCTTCAAGGAGGCCCTGCTGCTCGGCAGGCTCCAGGAAGCGGTGGAGCGCATCAACAGGCCAAAGTACGCCTGGTTGGAGTCGACCCACGTCTCGGAGGCGGTGTCCCAGCTCACCCGCCTCCCGGTGGGCGGGCTGCTGGAAACGAACGCGCTGGTGACGGACATGCTGCTCTCCGGTGTGCAGGTCACCGGACCAGACGGCAAAGGGCACACCGTCAGGTTCATCGACTTCGGACACCCCGACCGCAACGACCTGCTGGTGATCAATCAGTTCCGGGTGGACCCACCCGGCTACGCGGGCGGCAAGGGTTACATCATTCCGGATGTGGTGCTGTTCGTGAATGGCATTCCCATCGCCGTGGTGGAGTGCAAGAGCCCCAACGTGCGTGACGGACTGGAGCTGGCGGTAGAGCAGCTGCGTCTCTACCAGGACCTGCGCGGCAGCGCCGAGCCGGAAGGCGTGCAGCGTTTCTTCCACACCGTGCAGCTGCTGGTCGCCACCAGCTTCTACAAAGCCGTGCTGGGCACTGCGGGAGCCGAAGCCGACCAGTTTCTGGAATGGAAGGACACCTTCCCCCTGACCTCGGACCAGGTGCGCACCGAGCTGGGAGGCAAGCCGCAGCTGCACGCGCAGCAGCAACTGGTGGCGGGTATCCTTCGCCCCTCAACGATGCTGAATCTGCTGGAGAACTTCATCCTGACCGACGCGAAAAAGAAAATCGTGGCCCGCTACCAGCAGTACCGCGCGGTCCGGAAAGCCCTCGTCCGACTGGAGGCAGGCGAGACCCGTCTGCTGGGTGCGGAAGTGGACGGGCGAGGCGGCATCGTGTGGCACACCCAGGGTTCCGGGAAGAGCCTGACCATGGTCTTCCTGGTTCGCGCCTTGAGGACCATGCCCGAACTCCGCGCCTTCAAGATCGTGGTGATCACCGACCGGCGTGATCTGGAAGGCCAGCTGTCACGCACAGCACGGGCCACTGGTGAGCCGGTGACCCGGGCAAAAAACGTGAAGGAGCTGCAGGACGCGCTGCGTCAGCAAGGAGCGGGCTTTGTCTTCGGGATGGTGCAGAAGTTCCGTCTGAGTGAAGACGACGAAGGTCAGCTCGACCTCGGCAACGCCGTCCTGAATGACAGCGCCAGCATCCTGGTGCTGGTGGATGAAGCGCACCGCTCGCACACCAGCACCCAGCATGCCAACCTGCGGGCCGCCCTGCCCAACGCGGCGCTGATCGGCTTCACCGGAACGCCCATCGTCCAGGCCGCGAAGAAGAAGACCCACGAGATCTTCGGCCCCTTCATCGACACGTACACGATCCTGGAGAGCCAGCAGGACCGCGCGACGGTGCCGATCCGCTACGAGGGCCGCGTCACGAAGGCGGCGCTCAAGGACGGCCAGACCATGGACGGCCTGTTCGAGGACTTCTTCGATGAACTGAGCTCCTCGGAAAAGCAGCGCCTGCAGGCCAAGTACGGCACGCTGGGCGACATCCTCGAAGCGCCGAAGCTGATCGGCCTCAAGGCGAGCGACATGTTGCTGCATTACGCCAGCAGCATCCTGCCGGGCGGCTTCAAAGGCCAGGTGGTCGCGGCCAGCCGGCTGGCCGCCGTGCGTTACGAGGAAGCCTTCCGGGAAGCTCAGCGGGAACTGGTGCGCGACCTGGAGCAGCTCGACTCTGTCTTCCTCAGCATGCCGCCCGAGAAGCTGGGCAAGCTGGATGCCCGCACCCGCGCGCTGGTCGCCGCCCATCCCCAGCTGGAGAAACTGCGGGCCACGCAGTTCGCGGTGGTGATCTCGGGCGGCCAGCATGACGACCAGTCCTGGGCGAAGTGGACGGACACGGCAGCGCAGAACACACACATCGAGAATTTCAAGAACGAATCCCACCCCTTACGGCTGCTGATCGTCAAGAACATGCTGCTGACCGGCTTTGACGCCCCCATCGAGCAGGTGCTGTATCTGGACCGCAACATCCGCAACCACGAGCTGCTGCAGGCCATCGCCCGCGTGAACCGCACGGCTCCCGGAAAAACGTACGGTCTGGTGGTGGATTACTTCGGGGTGGGTCAACACCTCGCGCAGGCTCTTGCCGCCTACACCGCCACCGACATTCAGGGGGCCATCACATCGGTCAAGGACACCCTCCCTGTCCTGGAGGCCGCCCATCAGGCGGTGAAGGCGCTGTTGATCAACCGGAATGTCGAGCTGACCGACCGGGAAGCCTGCGTGAACGTGCTGGCGGACGTGAAGCTGCGCTCGGAGTTCAAGGTGAAGCTCTCGGCTTTCCTGAGTTCCCTTGACGCGGTGCTTCCCAGGCCGGAGGGCCTGCCGTACGTGGCGGACGCTTCCCGCCTGTCGCAGATCGAGGAGACGGCCCGCAGCGTCTACCAGGACACCCATCCGGTACTGCTCGGTGCGGGAGCGAAGGTCCGTGCCTTGATCGCCCAGTACGTGGAAGCACACGGGGTGAGCATCAAGGTGCCTTCTGTGGAAGTGCTCGACCCGAACTTCGGCAAGGAGGTCAAGACCTACACCTCGAAGCGCACCCAGGCAGCCAGCATGGAGCACGCCGCCAGGCACCATATCCGCACTCGCTTCGACGAGGACCCCGTGTACTACCGCTCGCTGAGCGAAAAGCTGGAGCAGCTCATCTCCCAGTACCACGAAAGCTGGGAGGCCCTGGCGGAAGCGCTGGAGGCGTTCATCCGCGAAATCCAGGCGGGACGGCCGGTTGATACCAGCGGCCTCGACCCGAAAAGCCAGGCGCCCTTCTACAGCCTGCTGCTCGAAGCGCAGGAACACCCAGCCGACCCGGAACGGCAGCAGGAACTCGCCAGAATGACAGTGCACATGGTGACCACCCTGACGCAGCGCATCTCGATGACCGACTTCTGGCGGAATCCGGTCATGCGGGACGCGACCCGAGGGTGGCTGATCACCTACCTCGATGACCGGAACTTGGTACCCTTCGACAAGTGCGACACCACCGCAGACGAACTGATGCACCTGGCACGCCACCTCCACTCACGCCTCATGGACGCGAGTGGACCCTCCAGTGCGACGACCTGAGCATCCTGGTCCGGGAAAGTACCCGCCGCAAGACCGTTGAGCTGACCGTCGAACGTGACGGTCAGCTCCTGCTGCTCACCCCGGCTGGTGCTCCCGAGGAACGCCTGCGGCAGCTGGTCGAATCCCGCCGAGCGTGGGTGTACGAGAAACTGGAACTCAAGCGCGTGCAGTACCGCCCGACCAGAACCAGGGAGTACGTCCCAGGGGAAGGGTTCTGGTACGCCGGGAAAACGTACCGCCTGAAGCTGGCAGAAGGCGAGAACCTTCCAGCCCTGTGCCTGAAGGGAGGCTGGTTCCAACTTCGCCGGGATCAACAGGACAAAGGGCGCGCAGCGTTTCTCGCCTGGTACACGCAGCACCTACGCGAATGGCTGGATGACCAGCTGCAGCACCACACTCCCCGCTTGAAGGTGCGGCCGCAGAGCGTGCTTGTCCAGGACCTCGGGTACCGTTGGGGATCATGCGGCCGAAACCACAGGCTGCACTTCCACTGGAGGGTTGCCCTTCTCCCCCGCCGCATCGCCGAGTACGTCCTGATGCACGAACTGGCCCACCTCGATCACCCCAACCACGGCCCCGAGTTCTGGGCACGCCTCGAAACCCTCCTGCCTGATTACCAGGACAGGAAGACCTGGCTTGCCCAACACGGTGCTGACTACGACCTGTAACAGCCCAGAAATTCTGGGCCTGCCCGGCAGGCCGAACTGCAGGGGGTCAAGCCGGGATTTCCACCATCACCTGAGAAACGAGCAGGGGATGAGAGGCACTTCCCCCTCAACCGCTCGGGATCCACAACATGAAAACTCGCGCTGGGATGCAGGAATTCTGAACCTTCGGGCTGTCGGAAGGCAGTACCTCCCGGGGTGTCACCCGTCGCAGTTGTTCTGGAAACTTCACCCCGCCGGATCCCCTAATGGCCACCTTCTCCGCAGTGGTCGATCTGAAGCCACCCCAGGTTAATCGAGCTTCGAACGGTCGAAGGGGCCTTCTGAAACACCCGGCCCCCAGAGGCGCACGGCAGAACGGATCCTCTCTCCTGCATTCGGTCTTCCACAGCGCGGTTGTGCTCAGACTGGGGATGGTCCCGGGATTTCCTCGATTCCATTTCCACGGTGGCTTCCACCCCTTCTTACGGTGAGAGGTAATCCCGGGGATCAGGGAGGAAGGTCTGAAGACGGCTTTCCTTTCCTGATCCCCGAGCATCACAGCCGACACTGGGCCACTCCCGCGCAGCTCCTGGCTCTAGCTTTCGACAGCAGAAAATGCGGAGACACTAGACTCGAGAACCAGCAACTTCAGGCGATGAGCGAAGCACGCTTCCGGCATGCTTCTGGGCACGCACTTTGTGTACTTGATCTGTGGGGCATTGGCGCACCTTCCGGCGCTTCTCCCTGCCGTGGTGCTTTCTGGTCCTCTGGCACTCAGCCGATGATCCTGTTCCCGCTGTTCCCGGCAAGCAAGGAAGAGCCCTGCCATCTCCATGGCCGCTTCCACCTGCATCCGGGTTTTGGGCAAATCGCGGCCCCGTGCATTACCGGGGATCGGAAGTGGTGACTTGAAGCAGTAACGCAACTTCGCGCAGAAATCCTCGGGCGAAGTGATCACCTGAAGGCGTGCTCCTGCCGGGAGTGGTTGCAGGCCGCACAGGACGTGCAAATGGAGTTTCCCGTCATCTGAAACATCCAGGGTGGCCCAGTAGGGCCCTTGGATGACGGTGGAAAGTTCGCTCTTCAGGATGTTCCGGATTGCCGGGTCAAAGAGATGTTCAGGACCATTGCCCCAGTACTGGCCAAGTTCTGCTCCGAGAGACGTGAAGTCGAGGGTGACGTGTGCGGTAGGCCAGGTCGCGACGAAGAGCCGGGCGGCCCAACCCTGCCCGTCTTTCCAGGCAGTGCGTGCCAGATTTCTGGACTGTCCATGGCGATCAATCGGTCCCGGCCAGCGCCCTCCGTTTTCCATGTAGTACTCGAAGGCGAGGCGCTTGAGCCGGTGAGGATGGGTGGCCTCCAGCTGCAGGGCGTCATGAAACCAAGGCGCATTGCGGACCTCTGCGAGGACCTGAGCGAGGACGATCATGTTGTGCTCGCTGTAGGACAGCCGCCCGCGCAGGTCGGGCGTGGAGGATCCTGACAGGAAGGCGTTGTACAGTGCCCGGATACGGGCGAACTGTGGGTGGGGTTTGCGCATGGGTATGCCCTTTCTCAGGAGTGCGGGTGTCTGACAGCAAAGAGAGAGGACGTGCAGTTGCACGTCCTCTCTTTGGATCAACTGCCTTGCTGGAGTCAGGTTTTGCCCTTGCGGTTCCGTTCGGGAGGCGGGTCCTCTGCCCTCTCGCCTCCCCTGAGGTAGTCCTCGACCGCCCCCCTGGGAATCAGCCTCTTGCGCCCGATCTGAATGCTGCGGAGGGTCCCGGATATCAGCAGTCCGTATACCGTGTTCTTGCTCAGCTTCAGCAGGACCTGAAGTTCCTTCGGCGTGTACACCAGCGCATCCTGCAGGCTGGTGTCTGTCGTACTCATGTGGTTGACCATGACGTCACCTCCTGCACTCAGGGTGCCGGACCGGGTTGTAAGCCGGATAGTCCGAGGACCGCCGCTTACACCGATTCGTTCCTCCTGCGTGTGCGTCTGGCGGTTGTGTCACGTTCGGGACGGAACTCGAGTCCAAGCAGTTCCGACAGTGTCCGGTTCCTGTCCTCGACAGTAGTGTCAAAGCGTGGCATTTTCGGCTTGCGGCCGTACCCGTAGTCCTCCCGGGCGACTTCCACGCAGGTTTGCCCTCCGACCTGGCAGCGGGCGAACTGTCGGTAGTCGAGATCCGTGTAGTCCTTGGGCCTCTTCCGGGTGAATTCCTGCTTCTGCAGGTACGTGCGCTGCGCTTCCTGCAGGTCCGCCCGCAGGAGTGAGAGCAGTTGCTGACCGAGCGCTTCCAGGTACTGCGGCTGGTTCATGGTGTGCGGGTCGAAACGAGGGATGGCGAGAATCAGATGCGTGGCGGGATCCGGGCACGCTTCGCGTTTCTTCACCTGCCTTACTCGTGGCGTCACGGCCTTGATGTCATCCTGCAGTTCGCGGTCAAGCGCGTAGACGTCCCAGCGGAGTCTGTCGGGCACGCCGTACTGCAGCCATGCATGCAGGGTTTCGAGGGCGAAGTACCGTACCCAGTCGGTCCTGCCGTTGAGGGCACGCAGGTGGTACTTCGACTGCCAGGCGTCGAGGGCGGCGACAAGGTCACCGTGCAGATGGTCGTCCTCCAGCGGCGGCTTTTCCACCCAGCCGTGGTTGACCATCAGAAGCGGCAGTGACGGCTTTCGTCCCTCGGTGCTGGTGGCGCCTGCGGGTCCTGATGTCGTCGGCCCCCTCAACACGACCTTTTCCTCGGCGGCCTTGAAGGCAGGCAACACGAGACGATGCAGATCGTTGAGGACTTCTGGATAGAGCTCCGCCGTGACCTTCAGGAAGGCGAATACATACAAGTTGAGCTGGGGCTGCGAAGGGCGTGCCATCAAACCTCCTTGGTCCGCTGGGTTGGAGTCCATGGGTGGGTCTCGGCTGTTGTAGCGGATCCTGTGGTATCCGTTGGCTCAGGAACTCTGGCGCAGTGCCTCAGGCTGGGAAAGCGAGATGAAGCCCGGGAAAATGGACGGGTGTGGTGTCACCCACAGCAATGGAGCAGCCTGGTATCAGCGACCGGGATGAGGGGCAGCCTGACCTGAAGAGCCTGAGGAGATCACCTCGACCGACTCCACCAGCTCGTACGACGGCATCACTCGCCGAAATCTTTCCGTTGACGCCTGATCCACCAGTACGAACCATTTCGCATCGCCACCGACGTTGACCGTGCGGGACAGAAGTGCTGCCTCGTACAGAACAATTCGCTTCCCTTCCGAAGGAACGTCTGCCGTCTCGGTATCGACGGTCTGCACGAGGATGGCCGGCAAATCAGGCTCTGTTTCTGACGAATTGGTACCGAGTGCGCTCTGGAGGTACTCCTGCGTCTCACGGAAGTCGGTGAGCACGATCATCGGCAGGGAAGGCGGTGTATGCAGGAGGCGCAGGAGTGCAGCGAGCTTGGCGTCCTCAGCCACCTCGTCCAGCAGGGCGATCAGCTCCCGGACCGGCGACAGCACGTATTGAAAGAGCTCTGACACGTGGACGGCCCGCGACGGAACCCGCCTGTCGGTAGTAGGGGATTCACTGATTGCCGAACGCACGTGGTCGCTTGTGACATTGGGTGCTGTACCAGAGTGGGCAACATAGTTCCGCAATGGCCATAGCCTCCGTAGGACCGCTTCCGTCGCGTACACACTCGAGTGGAGGCGCCGTTGAAGCGCCATGGCTTCCTCGTTCCAGCCGAGCTGATCAAGAGGCTGAACGAGGTCCTTCTGGACCCTGCGCCTGAACTCAAGTTCAGTGGGATGCGGCATGAACGGTACAGACCTCACGTCCGCCACTTTTGAATCGTTGCTGACTGTCCAGCGAGTTAGGCTGATCGGCGAAAACCCGTCTTGTGCCAGTGTGTCAGCAAGCGTGTACGTCTCTTTCGAAAGAGAAGCTCCCCCCTGTGCCATGACAAGACACATATCAGGATGACGTTGCCTCATGTCGCGCAGAACTTCCAGAAAGTGAGATCCTGCCGGAGAAAGGTCATCAGCAATAATCGTGTGCCACGCCGTACTCAGGAGCACTTGCTCAATCTCGGCATTGCGAAGCAGCACAATTGGAAGCACGACAAGACCGCCAGGGAAGCCGTCCGTGAGAACCGCAGGAGCCTGCACAGTGTACTCAAGCCATGCACGACGAGACGGGAGAATCGTCGCTTGGTCTCCGGCGTTTTTGTTTCTCTCCGCGTACTGTTCCACGGTTCTCTGATGCGCAATCAGGAGCACAGGGGCGCCCGTCATGGCCACCAGCTGACCCGCCAAGGCAAACGTTGTGGACGTCCGGCCCGTACCGGCTGGGGCGGAAAGCAGATTGACGCTGCCTGCGGGTGCGTAGAGTGCCCTCTCGAGGAATGCGCGCTGGAGCGCTGTCAGGGCTACTGTGGCAGGCTTCGTCATATCAGGCTGCCGACCGATCTTCGATGAGCTCCAGGCGCATCTTGAGCCAATCGCGGCAGGCACTGAGCCTTTCAGTGTCTTCACTGGTGATGGGCCGCTTGAAGTGAAAAACATCGTTCCGCAGCCCGCCGATCGGCTCCAGTTTCACTGATGCCCGGTTCCTGTCCGCACCGAGGGCACCAGAGAAGTGAGGCCAGTTGAGTGGCGCTTTGATGATGGTCACGTAATCGCCAAAGGACATGGCCTCGAGGGTGATCGGCAGACGATCCTCGCGGTACAAGCTGCTCAGGGCACGTCTGCTGCACTCAGCGAGAATGTCGGGTACCACACTCTTTTGAATGAGGTCACGCAAGGCGAGTTCGATTTCCTGGACGAGCAGGAAGGGTACGGCCACACTGTAGAGGTACGTCATCACGTCTGAGGCGGTCAGGATACCGACAAGCCGCTCCTTCGTACCGACGAGTACGAAGTCGTGCTGTTGGAGGTACGGGAGGACTTCGTGCAGTGGAGCCGAGAGGTCAACGAATTTCGGAGTCTCCATCAGTTCTTCAACGGGTGCCTCTCCGAGCGCAACGCCTGACCTGAGCTTCGCATCTTGGGCATACCCCAACGCCTGCCTTGCAAACGAACGGTGCGAGAAGACCCCAATGACGCGCCCCTTCGTCTCAGTCACCACTGGTACTTGCGAGTATCCTGACCGCTCCATCGCCTGTAGCGCTTCGCGGGCACAGGCGCTGGCAATAACAGTCGTCACCTGCTGAGCTTCGGGGAGCACCGAGGTCACATGATGGAACCTCGCATTCAGCAGGGGTGGTGACGATTCGAGCATGGCAGCAAGATCGTGCATGATCGGTGACTCAACCGTACCATGCCAGTGTTCGCCAAATACCTCGAATTACTGGCTGTCATTGGAGCTGTTACATTTCCAGCCGGGAATGGTATGCCAGACGGACAACAGAACAGCAGCGACCAGTCGTCATGTGTTCGTTTCCCGACGGCTACATGGTCATGTTCCCAGTAGGTCGGGCGGTTGAACTTGCACGTATTCGCCGGGCTGTCGCCAGAAGTGAGACCTGGGGAGACCTACGCTGCGTCATCCCACGAGAAGAATGGGAAAGACTTTCGGACGGCGCGTTGGATGGCCCGCGTTTCGAGATGCCGGAGGAGGACGAAGTTCCGGATGACGAGCCCTTTGATCGGCAAGATCTGGCGACCGATCATCTTTGGCTCGTCTGGCCCCAGAACGAGATGCTCTACTGGGTGCCCGAGGACATTCAGAAGCGCTATGGGAGCCGTATGGATACGCCGGATAGTTATCTGCTTTTGCTGGATGCAGGTGAAATGACTGTCCCTGCCATGCGCCGTCAAGGGTACAGCATGTACAGGGCGGAGTACCTGGTTGAGTTTGCGTGTGGCTACCTTGGCTATGGTCCTGAGGTTGAAGCGGAGTTCCAGCGGTTCAGCAGGCTCGTGTCATTGTGCCAGTCAGGCTACGGCGTGTTTGAAAAGCTCATCCCAACCACTCCACAGACGTAGGAAAGGCGCGGATGACCGTTCGGTCATCCGCGCCTTGATCCGGGAAAGTCACTGTATTTGGGGGTAGCGTCCCGTCGGCGCTGTTGTGGCTTCCCGGTCAATCATCCGTCACTGCAGGGAGACAGGCATGACGTTGCTGGGCACCTGAACATTGACGGTCGTGTTCGCCTTCACTTCAACGTTCACCTGCGCAGTGATGTTCGTCTGGATGTTCTTGAAGATCACGACGTACGTTCCGATCGGCAGGTTGTTGTAATTCTCCTTCGCGATCTCGGTGCCGGTGTTGACATTCTTGACGGTCACGTTGATGAACTTCTGCAGTTCGGCGCTGAGGTCGATCTTCAGACTGCCCGTGTTGGTCTGCTGTCCATCACCCTTGACTTTTTCGGGCACCTGCACGGTCACCGTCTTGTTGATCTGGACGTCCACGCGGACTTCCACGGTCACGTTGGTCTTGATGTTCGTGAAGACCAGCACGTAGGTGCCGGCGGGCAGCTTGGAGACATCCTGGTACGTCTGGCCGGTGGTGACGTTCTTGGCGGTAACCTTGATGTCCGCCATCACGTCGACGCTCGCGTCGATCTTCACGCTGCCGGTATTGGTCTGGCCACCGTCATTCTGGCCACCCTTGACTTTTTCGGGCACCTGCACGGTCACTGTCTTGTTGATCTGGACGTCCACGCGGACTTCCACGGTCACGTTGGTCTTGATGTTCGTGAAGACCAGCACGTAGGTGCCGGCGGGCAGCTTGGAGACATCCTGGTACGTCTGGCCGGTGGTGACGTTCTTGGCGGTAACCTTGATGTCCGCCATCACGTCGACGCTCGCGTCGATCTTCACGCTGCCGGTATTGGTCTGGCCGCCGTCATTCTGGCCACCCTTGACTTTTTCGGGCACCTGCACGGTCACTGTCTTGTTGATCTGGACGTCCACGCGGACTTCCACGGTCACGTTGGTCTTGATGTTCGTGAAGACCAGCACGTAGGTGCCGGCGGGCAGCTTGGAGACATCCTGGTACATCTGACCGGTGGTGGCGTTCCTGGCCGTGACCTTGATGTCCGCCATTGCTTCGGCGTTCAGGTCGAGGCTCACGCTGCCGGTGTTGTTATTGCCGGGGTTCTGGCCAGGAGCGGTGCCGCCCTGACCAGGAGGGTTGTTGGAGGGAAGTTGAGTATCGGCCATCTGCCCACAGGCTGCGAGGGTGAGGGCACCGCTGATCAAAAGTGCAGAAAATCGCTTCATTTTATTTTCTCCTGTCGAGAGTGATTCGAGATTGGCCCGTTACGGTCTTACTACTCAAAGTACGATGTCTCTGTACATTTGACGCTATTTTCAACATTTACGCAGCGCGGAGCGCCTGTATACTGGTATTGAATATCCGCCCACCTCCTGTAATGCTTCGGTTGTACGGGAATCGCGACCATCTCAAGATAGATTGTAATAATACGCTTTTAAGTGCTTTTGCGCCAACTTCTACTTTAACCGAAACTCAGAAGTTCATCTCACCTATCAGGAAATAAAGTGACTTGAATTGTATTTGACCGATGCCATGAGCATAAATCAATCATTGCATAAGAAGAATGGGTACCTTATGAGACCAGTGGCGTGTGAAGCGCGAGGCTTCGATCAACGACCAGGACCCGCAAACTCCAAGCCTTATTGTTTACCTCAAGTTCGGCTCTCAGAAACGCGGATGATTGTTCCCATATCTGAATTCAAGTTGAAAAAACTCACTTCATCCATTCCCGTCGTTACACACGATTCAGGTGGTGAGAACGCGCACTGAAGGACCAAAGTTTAGGACGGCGCGGCCAGCCACGAAGCGTCATTATCTGCCATCTGCCCAGCAGGCCATTCAGAAGGGACAGTAGCTGATCACGGGCTTTGGGGAGCGCTTCATCACCACACCTGTAGATGGGCAGGGCCTGGAGCGGGCAAGCAGCAGCAGGGCCTCCTTTCCTTCTCCTTTGCAAACACGCTGTAGTGGCACTGCCACTACGCGCCACTACACGCATGGGAAGTCAGGGTACGGCATGGGCAGAGGTGGGCAACAAGGAAAACTGAAGAAGGCGTTCTGGACAGGAAAAACTCGATGATCAGCCACAACGGTAGTGGTTGGGGCAGGTGCCTTGCCTGGGCCTGATAAGCGTGAGGTCGGCAGTTCAAGTCTGCCCTTCCGTACCAAACAAGAACCTCGGCCCGGCCGAGGTTCTTTCGTTTCGCCTTGCATACCCTACGACCCCAAAAGACACCCGCGTGCAACGAGGGTATCAAGGGAAATGAGGACATGGACAGGATCATCGCGAGATCCTCCGGTCTTCAAACAGGATGGTGAAACGGCCAAGGGCAGCCTTCCATACTGAACGCCAAAGCGCGTTGGTGCCGCCTGGTCGACACTGGCAAGGGGGTAATGCAGGTGCTGGAATACGGCATGCACGATCAAGCGCCAAAGACCACCGGCCAGAAGACGGGACCGCTGCAACCGGAACGAATAGGCTGAAATACGCAAGCGCTTCTCCTCTGTCCTGCTGTCCAAACGGATCCTTACTGAACTGGCAAACAGAGCGGGAGCCTGCACGCTAGTGTCCAGGGAATGCCGAAGGTGAAGTTCCCCTGGATAATGCACATGGAGTGGCGGGACCTGCTGTTCATGCACTGGCCGGTCCGGTCAGCGTCCCTGGCCCGCTGTCTGCCAGGCGGAGTGGACCTCGACACCTTTGAGGGGCAGGCGTGGCTGGGAGTCCTTCCCTTCGCCGTGACCGGCTTTCGTCCACGCGGGATTCCCTTGGGCTTGTCCTACGGTCAGGTGAATGTACGCACCTATGTCCGGGTGAATGGCGTACCCGGGATCTGGACGTTCAGCTTGGATGCGGCGAGCGGTTTCTCGGTGCTCGGGGCACGCTGGCTGTACTGCTTGCCTTATTTCGCGGCGGATATTCATCTGCACGCTCGGGAGGGATGGCTCCAGTTTGGAAGCGTCCGCCGGAGCGATGTCAGGCGTGCCTGCGCCCTGATGTACCGGCCTGTCGGTCGGGTCTTTCACGCGCACCCCGGTACGCTGGAGTACTGGCTGACCGAACGCCGTGTCCTGTTTACCGTCGGCTGGAATGGAGGGTTATGGCGGGAGGACGTTCAACACGAGCCGTGGCCATTACAGCGCGCAGAGATACGTGAGCTTTCCTGCACACTGCACGAACCGTTGGGTCTGCTCACCCTGGGTGTTCCGCTGGCGCATTACGCCCGGGTCGTCAGGGTGCGTGGCTGGCCTCCGAAAGTTGCAGCAGGAAGTGCGCCGTGAGCATCCCTGGCGTTGGGCTGATTTCACATTATGCGCACGCCAGGATTGATTTTGCCGCCTCGGGGGTGATGCTGCTCGCACCACTGCTGCTCCCGCTGCGCCGGCGCACCACGGTGATCTCCATCCTTCTGGCCGCCAGCGGCTTCCTGGTGGGAAGTCACACCGCCTATCCATTTCCTTTGCGCGGTACACCTCTGATTTCCTGGCAGGACCACAGAAGAATCGAGAACGCCAGCTTCCCGGCTTATCTGTTCCTGTCTGCCGGATGTGGCGCGCTGTGCTTCCGCCCTGACCGAACCTATCTGCTGCTGCTGCTCGCTTCCTATATGCTCGTGCACACGCTCACGGATTGGAGTGAGCCGGATGCAGAAAGAGGACAGTGAGAGTCCGTGGCCTTGCTTGGAGTCCCTGCGGAGGATTGGAACTCCCAGGGGATGTGCCTGAATCGACCGCAAGCGGGCGGCAGCAAACACCGGGGCGCAGCAGCCCTGGTGATTGCACCCTGAGGGCAGCTGGAGCCCGGGCGCGGACGTGCGCAACCCTCAATGTGCGCTGAACACGCCGTTACCTTTTCTCTCCGCTTCCTCAACAGCCAGCGACACCATGAAGGATGACCGACGCACTCGAAGCGATCCGTGCCCTGCTGGGCCTCGACGTGGAACCCAGAGACCTCACGATTCTCCAGGTTTCCCTGCGGGCCCTGCTGATCTTCCTCGCCACAATTGTCACCGTCCGTGTCGGACAGAAACGCTTCTTCGGCCGCAACACCGCGATGGACATCATTCTCGCCATCATGCTCGGTTCTGTCGCGAGCCGTGCCATCAACGGCAGCGCTCCATTCCTTCCGACGGTCGTGGCGGGCTTCGTGCTTGTCGGAATGCATTGGGTCCTGTCGTTCCTCTCGTTTCACTCAAGTGCCTTCGGAAAGCTCGTCAAGGGGAACGCGACGCTGCTCATCCAGAACGGGGAACTCCAGGCGGACGCGATGCGGAAATTACTTGTCACGCGCGACGACCTGGACGAGGACCTCCGATCAGCTGGCAGCACCGACGACCCAGCGTCCGTGAAGGAAGCAAGGATGGAACGCAGCGGCGCACTCAGCGTCATCCCAAAGCGTTCCTCTCCCGAAATCCTGGAGGTACGCGTCGAGAACGGCGTGCAAGTCATCCGAATCGAACTGTCATAATGGGGTTTTCCTGTTCACGTCACGGCTGAAGATGCCAGCGAAAACGGTACCCCGGGCACCTCGCCAGAAAAGCGTCCGGACCGACCGATGCACTCCCCGTCTTTTTGGTTTGCCTTGATCCTGAGTCAGTTGCTGCAGCGTTCGAAGTGGTCGAGTTCGCTGATAAGTTTCTTCTCGGCCTTCAGGCTGAGGGCGGCGTGGGAATCGGTCCCATGGGCCTGTCCATGTCCTCGTGGGTGTGCGTCTGCGACCAACGCGGACTGTCCGAGAAGCGCGTCCTCTCACTTATGCCACCGCGCCGCTTATGCACACTCGCGTCTCGGACAGGACTTCAGCCCGGTGGTTGGCCGGATCGTCGGTTGGGCCCGTCTCTCCTGTTGCCGTTGCGCACTTTCGTTGCACACTGTGCCTGCGCTTTGTAAGAGGCCTGTGACCCCCGGGTCTCTACACTGCGGCAGGTAGATTGTGTCGATCCTTGAAAGATTTGCCCCCAGACGTCTCCTCACGCCGACCTCTCCGGAAGGCGTTCAGCGTGTCCTGCTGATCCTGCTGTTCGGTCTGGTGGTCGCTCACGCCGTCTGGCTCGTCAGCGCCCCGAGTGAAGGAACTTCGCGCAAGCTGATCGGAAACCTCTTTTTTCTGATGCCTTACCTGGTGGCCGGCATCCTGACCGTCCAGGCCGCCCAGGCGCACCGCCACCACCTGCGGCGTGCCTGGGCGTATCTGGCCGCTGGTCTGCTGACCTGGGCCGCTGGTCAGGCGGTCTTCACGGTGCTTGACCTGCGTGGTGCTCCAACCTTTCCGTCGCTTGCCGACGTGGGCTTTCTGTCCCTGCCGTTGCTGTTTGTGGTGGGCATTCTGCACTTCTTTCGCGCGCCACCCGGTCGTCTGCAGCGCCTGACCTTTGTGCTGGATGTCGGCATGCTGTTCGTGACATTTGGCAGTGTCCTGTGGCTCGAATACGTCACGACCATCTGGCAGCGTTACGCCGGACAGCCCTTCGCGCTGCTGGTCGCCATCTCTTACCCTTTCACTGACCTGCTGATGATCGTCGTCGCCTTCGTGCTGGCACTCTGGAGCCCACGGGAAAGCGCGCGCGCCTACCAGGGCCTCCTGGGGCTGGGGCTGCTGCTCTTTCTGACGGGATCGGTTGGGTACGGTTATCTGGTCAGTCAGGACCGCTACAGCGTCGGCGACCTGATCGACGTCACCTGGAGTGGGGCTGCGCTGCTGTTCGGTCTGGCGGCGCATGTTGCCCAGCACACACGTGGCTCGCTGCTCATCACCGCCCGTGCCCAGGCTGCCATCTCGGGCGTTGCGACCGTGCTGCTGCACATGCTGCCCTACGGGGCACTGGTCGTTTCCGCCTCTTTGGCACTCTCGCATCACCAGCACGACACGCCAGCGCCTCACCTTGACATCGGCGCGGGAATCGTGGCGGTGCTGGCCCTCTTTCGCTTTCTGGTTTCCGAGTTACACGGTGAACGTCTGCGGCAGCAACTTCGGCAGCAGGTGCGGCGGGACGACCTGACCGGTGTACTCAACCGCCGCGAGCTGCACGCCCAGATTCCGCAACTGGTGCAAGACGCGCTGGCACGCCAGCAGACCGTGGCGGTCCTGTTCGTGGACCTCGACCGGTTCAAGCTGGTCAACGACACCTTCGGTCACGAAGTCGGCGACGCCTTACTGCTGGAAGCGTCTGCGCGAATTGCAGGCTGTATTCGCCCCAGCGACCTGCTCGTACGCGTGGGTGGTGACGAATTCGTAGTGGTGCTGGGTCCCCTGCAGGACACCGCCGCGGTCGAGGTCGTGGTGCAGCGCATCCTGTCACGCCTGACGCAGCCCTACACGGCGCGAGAACAGCAGTTGATGGTCACGGCCAGCATCGGAATTGCGCTGGTGCCCGCCGATACACGCGACGCCTTACAGGCCCTGCGTTTTGCCGACCTCGCGATGTACCAGGCCAAACAGCAGGGACGCAGCACCCACCGGTATTACCATGCCGCCATCGAGACGGAGTCGAGCGAGCGTTTCGATCTGGAAGCGCAACTCCAGGGCGCGCTGGCCCGTCAGGAATTCGTGCTGCAATACCAGCCGGTGGTGCGCACCGCCGGGGAAGCGCCGAGCAGCTTCGAGGCCCTGATTCGCTGGCAATCGCACAAGCAGGGCGTCGTGTCCCCCGCGCAGTTCATTCCGATCGCCGAAGAGCGCGGCCTGATCGTGGAAATCGGGCAGTGGGTGCTGAACGAGGCACTGAGGCAGCTGCGCTGCTGGCGAAGCGGGGGCCAGGCGCACCTGACGGTGGCCGTGAACATCTCGGCGGTGCAGTTTCGGCACGATCACTTTGCCGAAATGGTGCAGCAGACCCTCGCACGGCACGAGTTACCCGGTGAGGCCCTGACACTGGAACTGACCGAGAGCAGCCTGATGAGTGACCTCGAAGCCTCACGCCGTGTGATGGCGCAACTGCGCGCTCTGGGCGTGCGTTTTGCCATGGATGACTTTGGAACGGGCTACTCGAGCCTCTCTTACCTGCGCCATTTGCCGGTGGATGTACTGAAAATCGACCGGTCGTTCGTGTGGTCCCTCGACGAGGTCGGGGTGGCGGTGGTGCGCTCGATCATCGCGCTGGCGCACGAACTGCAGCTGAAAGTGGTCGCCGAGGGCGTCGAAACGCGCGAGCAGCTGCAGACCCTGCGCACGCTCGGCAGCGACGAGGTGCAAGGTTATCTGATCGCCCGTCCCCTCAGCGCCGAAGACGCGGGCGCTTTGATCAACGTCCGGCCAGCTGACCCGGTGTCGTGACCGGACTTGAACAGATGAGCAGTGCAAAAAGAAGAGGGCTGGCAGCCCTCTTCTTTTTGCACCCTCTTCAGGGCAGCGTCATGACTGGCAGCTCGGCCACCCGGCCGCTTTCCGCCTGTGCATTCAGGGGCGCGGCTCCTGGAGTGCGGACCTCGAAGGGTCCGGGAGGGGTGAACACGAAGCCATAACGGCCCTGGCCATCCGTCTGCGTTCGGGCAAAGACGCGGCCATTCACGTACAGCTCGACGCTGCGCCCTCCCAGCGACTGACCGGGAATCGCTTCACCTGCCCAGGTCACGCGGCCTTCGACTGCCCGCAGGGCGCGGGTATCGGGCCGCTTCCAGGGGTGTGCCTGCCCGAAGGGACCACCAGCGCTGACAAAACGCGCCGTCAGGTCGGGCAGTGCCTGGGCCGTCGTTCGGGCACCCGAATTGACGCTGGTGTCGCTGGTGCGGTACGAGTAGCCAACCCAGCCGTCGAGCCCGGCGTCCAGCGCCCCGTTCACCTGATGCAGCGTCCCAAGCGGCTTGTTGAGGTACATGGCGCTGCCGGCGGCCACCAGGCGCGTTCCGCGGTGCTTGACGGCAAATGCGTTCCACTCGTCGTACCAGCGGGCCTGGTCGGGCACGTCGTCACGTTTGTAGTTCATCAGCACGTTCAGATCGAAGTAGCCCAGACGGGCCCACTGTGCCCAGTCCTGCAGCACCTCGGTGTAGGCGCGGGAAGCCTCGAACGCCTGGATGGTGCGCGGTCCGGGGCCGTATGTGATGGTGGCGACGTCCACCCAGACTTCTGGCCGGATGGCCTTCACCCCCAGGTAGATGCGCCGCACCAGATTGGTGATCTGCTCGCGGCGCCACGCCATCCAGGCCGGGTCAGTGGGCCGTGGGATTCCGGTGATGCCAAGTTCCTGCCGAAAGCGCTCCAGGGCCACCGGGTTGTACCCCCATGTCGGAACCCCCCCAGCGTCCGGGTAGCGGACCCGGTCGAGCTGTACGCCGTCGACATCGTAGTTGCGCACCACGCTGAGGTACATCTCGGCGATGTACTCACTGGCCTCCGGATGGCCGGGATCCAGGAAGTAGTCGTTGCCTGCGCGCGCCTCACCGTCCTGACGCAACATCAGCCAGTTGGCGTCAGCGCTCGCCGAGAGACCGTTGGTGTTGAACACGTGATCGCCTTGAGAAGGAGCCGGGTTGTCCGAGACGTTCACGATGGCGGTCGTGATGATCCAGGCATGCACCTGCAGGCCCGCCGCGTGCGCCTTGGTCAGCACATCCTGCAAAGGATCGAAGCCCTCGGGCACTGCCGGATCATCGGTGCGCGGCATGCTGGAGGCGTTGCAGTAGCAGTCGCCGCGCTTGCCGACCTGTACGAACAGCACGTTGACGTTCATACGCCGTGCGTCGGCGATGAGCTGGTCGACTTCCTGCGGCGTCTTGAAGCCAGGTCCGAATGCGTCGACCCACAAACCACGCAACTCACTGCCGACGCGCCGCTCGGGCGGTTTGACGGCGGGGGTCGGCGCTGGGGCCTCGACCTGCGGATTCACGGGCCTGGCCGGTGGCTCTGCCGAAGGCGCGGGAGCGGTCGGTACGGTCTCGTGCACGGGCGCGCCCGGTGCGGGCGCCGGACGTGCCGAGGAGGTGGGCCCGGACACGCCGGGCGAAACCGGCGCAGAAGAGGCTTCTGACGGGCGGGCTTTTTCGGGGCGGGTTTGCCCGGGTGTGCCCTGGGGCGCGCTCGGCAAACTGGGTTCAGGCGCGGCTTCAACTGACGGTTCAGCGGGCGTGGGTCTGCTTGCCTCCTCGGGCTGCGGAGCGGGCGTGACGGACGGCAGGATCTGCCCCGCTGGGGCTGCGGGAACCTGATCTTGCGGCGCGCTCGCCTGGGAAGATTCCGGTTTTACGGGCCGCTTGTCAGGCCGCTTGTCAGGCTGCGGCGCGCGAGCCGGGGGCCGGACAGGCGTGGCAGGAGCCGTGACGGGCGCGGGCGCGGTAACACTCACCGTGGGATCGGCAGAACGCTCACCCTGTGGGCGCTCGCGGCACCCGGAAAGCGCCACGGTCAGCGAAAGCAGGACAAAGGAAACAAGACGCTTGGACATGGTGTGCGTTTATTGTGACGGATTTTGCAAGAGCGCAGGAAAGCGATCGAGGTCGCTTCGGTCAAGCGCACGCATGCTAGGCTGTTTTGACTGCCCCGCAAGGCGCACGACATTCACATCACTTCTGTTCTGCCGCACCATTGCGCGGCTCGCATTGTCCTACAACCTCTTTCCATCCACTCAGGACGACCCCATCCTCATAAGGAGCACCATGAGCGAAAACACTCCTGGCGACAGGTACCTCGAAGTCATTCCGATCGGCGGAATGGGCGAGATCGGCAAAAACATGTTCGCCTACCGCTTTGAGAACGAAATCATGGTGGTCGACGGCGGACTGGCCTTTCCGGATGCCCACATGCTGGGCATTGATCTGCTGATTCCCCGCATCGACTACCTGCAGCAGCACGCCGCCATGATCAAGGGCTGGATTCTCACGCACGGCCACGAAGACCACATCGGCGCCTTGCCCTATATTTTGCCGCGCCTGCCCAAGGTCCCGATGTACGGCGCCCGGCTCACGCTGGGCCTGCTGCGCGAGAAGCTCAGTGAATTTGGCATCCGCGAGCAGGACGTCGATCTGCGTGAAGTGGAAACCGACGCGCGACTCAAGATCGGCAAGCACTTCACGGTCGATCTGTTCCGCATGACCCACTCGATTCCCGACAACGCCGGATACGTGCTGCACACCCCCATCGGCCGGGTGGTTCACACCGGTGACTTCAAACTCGACGAACGCCCCACCGACGGCAAACCCAGCGAACTCGGCAAGATGACCCAGGCCGGCGAGGACGGCGTGCTGCTGCTCATCAGCGACTCGACCAGCGCCGAGCGGCCGGGCTTCACGCCCAGCGAAGCGGAAATTGCCGAGAACCTCGAAGCGGTCATCGCGCAGGCCAAAGGGCGGGTCTTCGTCACCACCTTCGCCTCGCACACGCACCGCATTCAGAACATCATCTACGCCGCCGAAAAGCACCGCCGCCGCGTGATCATGGAAGGCCGCTCCATGATCAAGTACGCGCAGGTCGCGCAGTCTCTAGGTTATGTAGACCTGAAGGACCCGCTGGTCACCACGGACGAGATGGGCGACCTGCAGGATTCGCAGGTGCTGTTCATCTGCACCGGTTCGCAGGGGCAGCCCATGAGCGTGCTGTCGCGCCTGGCCTTTGGCAACCATGCCAAGATCGCGCTGCATCCTGGGGACACTGTCATTCTGTCCAGCAACCCGATTCCCGGCAACGAAGAGGCGGTCAACACGGTCGTCAACCGCCTGTACGAAATCGGCGTGGATGTCTTCTACCCGCCCACCTACAAGGTACACGCCTCTGGTCACGCGTCGCAGGAAGAGCTCAAGCAGGTCCTGAGCCTGTCGAAGCCCAAGTACTTTCTGCCCTGGCACGGCGAGCCGCGTCATCAGATCAATCACGCCCGTCTGGCGCAGGCGATGCCCCATCCACCCAAACGCACCTTGATCGCCAAAAACGGCGACGTCATCCGGCTGACTCCCGACGACTTCCGGGTGACGGGCACGGTTCCGGCGGGCGCGGTGTACGTGGACGGCCTCGGTGTCGGCGACATCAGCGACGATATCATTCAGGACCGCATGGCCATGAGCAGCGACGGCGTACTGATCCTGACGGCGGTCTTGCATCCCACGCCGCACGTGGAGCTGATTTCGCGCGGCTTCGTGAAGTCGAACCGCGATCTGGAGAACTCGATTCGCAAAGTCGCGCTGGAAGCGGTCGAGAACGGCATGCGCGAGAAACGGCGTCTGGAAGACGTGCGTGACGACATGTACGGCGCGGTGCGGCGTTTCGTGCGCAAGGTCACCGGCCGGAATCCGGTGCTGATTCCGCTGCTGGTCGAGTAAGGACCCTCCAGCCGCAGTTGCGGTTGATCCCAGCTTGCCCGCTCGGCGGGGCATTGACGGTTTGGTTTCGCGCGAACGTCCATGCCTCACCGTATCCCTCAGGAAGCAGCTGAGGGCACGTGAAATACTGAGGGCGTGAAATTTCACGCCCTTTTTGTGCTCGGAGCTGCCCTGCTGCTTGGCCCGGCGGCCGCTGCCCAGAGCGGTGAAACGCCGCCAGAGCCGCCTGCCCTGCCCATCGAAGCCGCTCCCACAGTGCCTCCAGCGCTCCCAGGCGAACCGGCGCCTCCAGAACCCGTGCCAGTGCCCCCGGCGCCTCTGCCTGCCCCAGCCCCTCTCCCCTCCCCTGCCGTGACACCGGCAGCACGGGCTGTTGCACTCAGCGTGGTTTTCACCGAGACCGTACCAACGGCCCTGAACGGCCAGAAAATCTATGAGACACGGCGTGAAATATTCAACCTGAGCGAGGAACGCAGCAAAATCTTGCGGGCCGGTGCAAAGATGACCCTCAGCTTGCGACAGGACGTCGAGCAGTTCGCCAGGCGGCTCGAACGTGAAGCGCAGGACGCCCGCTTCGAGTACGCGCCGATTTCCGGCGAGTGGCGGCTCGTGATGCGCGGTGCGGTCAAGGTGGATCTGGACGCCACCCTGGCCGCTGTGGAGAGTGCGCTGCGCGACCCGGCCACAAGGCGGGTCAACGTGGTGTACTCCACCATCCGCCCCGCACGCACCCTGGATTTTTTCCTGCAAAAAGGCATTACCAGCCTGCTGGGCGAGGGCAGCACCAGTTACGCGGGTTCTTCAAAGGCGCGCATGGCCAACATTCACTTGGGAACGCGCAACTTTCAGGACGTGCTGCTGGACAAGAACGCCTTTTCCTTCAATCAGATGGTCGGTCCGGTCTCGGCTGCCCGCGGTTACCTGCCCGGGCTGGTCATTGCCGGCGAGCGCACCGCGTCCGGCGTGGGCGGCGGCATCTGCCAGGTCTCGACTACAGTGTTCCGGGCATTGTATGCGGCCGGTCTGCCGGTACGCGAGCGGCAGAATCACTCGTATCAGGTGCACTACTACGATCCGCAGGGACTTGACGCCACCATCTACCAGCCCAACCTCGACCTCAAGTTCGACAACGACACAGGAGCTTCGCTGTGGTTTCAGGCCACCTGGGACGACCGCACCGCCCGCCTGAACATCCAGGTGTTCGGCCGCCCACGCCTGGAAACGGTCGAAGTCGGTGCGCCACGGGTGCTGGCCACCCAGGCGGTTCCGCCGGAACGCCTGATTACCGACCCCTCGCTGGCCCCGGGACGGCGCGTTCAAGTCGACTGGGCCGCGCCGGGCGCAACGATCGAAGTGCAGCGTGTGTTCAGGCGGGGCGGCGAGGTGGTGCGCAGCGAGGTGCTGCGGAGTGTCTACCGCCCGTGGCCAAACATCTATCTGGTCGGACCACAGGGCGCTGGAACGGCCGAACGCTGACGGCGAGCCCCGGACCCGGCAATCACCCGGCAATCACTTACTCGGCCACGCACAAAAAGCGAGGCCGGGCGCGGAGCGTCAAAGAAGGCACATGACAGGTCAGCCTGCGAAGAAGCCGGGAGAAATTGCTTTCCCCGGCTTCAGTTGTGTGATCATCATGACCATGAAGGTTGGCAGCGTTGCTCTCAAGTCTCCTCAGCGGCGCCTGCGGCGTCTCGGTATCAATTTCATCTGGTTTCTGGCGAGTCTGGCGCTGATCGGGACCCTGCTCTACTTCGTGTTTCGCGTGAACCTCACGGTCACCGCCGACGACGCCCTTCGCGAAGGTCGCCTCCTGCTGAGCAAGCAAACGGTGCTGGCAGTCGTCGCGCATCCTGACGATTTGGAGTGGTATATCGGCGGAACCCTGCGCCGCCTTGCGGACGCTGGGGCGGACGTCCAGGTCATCGTGGCCTCGTTGGGTGAAAAAGGACCCAACCGCACCGGCGTACCGAACCTGCCCGAAGCGCGGCGTCAGGAGCAGCTCGACGCTGCGGACATCAACGGGTACCGCCGGGTGCATTTCCTGGAACTGCCCGACCGTGGCGTGGCTGCCGATCCACGGTTTCTGCCGCGTGTCACCGAAATTTTCCGGCAGGTCCGTCCCGACGCCGTCTTGGTGTTCGATCCGCAATTTCCCTCACTGCCTTACCTGCACACCGATCATCAGGGATCGGCCCGGGTCTTTCTGGGCTTCTGGCGAACGCTGGGCGAGGACCGTCCACCCGTCTACCTGTTTCAGACCCGCCGGCCAAACGTCGCGGTGGACATCAGCCCGGTGGTGGACATCAAGGCCCGCGCCCTGGCACAGCACCGCACCCAGAACGGGAGTGGAGGCAGCGGACGCATGAGCCAGGTATTCAAGGAGCAAGGTACGCTGGTCGGGGTCGCTTCGGCCGAGACCTTTCGGGTCATGCGGTAAAGCGTCGCCTTACGGGACGTCATCACACAGGCGCGGGCGTAGCGGCAGTTCGTCGGAGAACCTTGTGTCAGGCAAATTCCGAACTGCGATCGAGCAGGCCCAGCAGGCGCTCGAGTTCCTCGGGCGAGCCGAAGCTCAGTTCGATCTTGCCTTTGTCGGCACCGGAAATCTTGACCCGGGTGCCCACCGTGCGGCTGAGATCCAGTTCCAGCTGTCGCCAGGGACGTCCGCCTGCCCGGCGTACGCCTTCGCCGGGTTTGGCGCGCTGCAGGGCCTCGGCCTCGCGCACACTCAGACTGCGTGTCCGAATCTGCTCGAGCGCCCATACCCGGTCCGGCTCTGGTTGGGCCAGGATGGCGCGCGCATGGCCGGCACTGATCTCCCCTGCCTCGAGTGCCCGCAGTGCCGCACCGGGCAACGCCAGCAGGCGCAGGGCGTTCGCCACGGTCGAGCGGCCTTTGCCCACGGCCCGTGCCACGCCTTCCTGGTTGTGCCCCTGATCAAGCAACGTCTGATAGGCACGGGCTTCTTCCAGCGGCCCCAGATCTTCGCGCTGCAAGTTCTCGACGATGGCGATTTCCAGGGCTTCGCGGTCCGCCAGATCGCGGATAACAACCGGCACCTCGGTCAATCCGGCGAGTCGGGCCGCCCGCCAGCGCCGCTCGCCGGCCACGATTTCGAACCGCTCGCCTCGCGGACGAATCAGCAATGGCTGCAACACGCCCTTGTCGCGGATGCTCTGCGCGAGCTCGGCCAACGCCTCCGGATCAAAAGTCTGGCGCGGCTGGTATTCAGCCTGCACGATCTGATCCACACGCAAAGTCTGGACGCCGGCACTGCTTGAGGGTTTGGCGAGCAGGGCGTCGAGGCCACGCCCCAAACCGAGGCTAGACTTTTTGGACACGTTGCATCACCTCGTCGGCCAGACGCTTGTAGGCCCCGGCACCACTCGAAAGTGGCGAGTACTGGTTGATGGGTTTGGCATGGCTGGGCGCTTCGGACAGGCGGATATTGCGTGGCACGACGCTCCAGAACACCAGCTCGCCAAAGTGAGCGCGGACGTTTTCCTCGACCTGCTGCGCCAGGTTGGTCCGACCGTCAAACATGGTGATCACAATTCCCAACACCCGCAGCCCGGGGTTCAGATGACCGCGCACCCGCTCGACGGTGTCGATCAGTCCGGCCACCCCTTCCAGCGCGTAGTATTCTGCCTGCAGCGGAATCAGCAGCCCCTGTGCTGCCGAGAGCACATTGACGGTCAAGGGTCCCAGACTTGGCGGCGCGTCCAACAGGACGACGTCGTACCCCTGCAATTGTGCGAACAGGTCACGCAAGGCATACGGCGTTTCGGCGAGTTCGACTCCCGCGCCCGCCAGGTCGGGCGTGGCTGCCAGCAGCGACAAGTTGGGCTGCGCGGTTTCAAGCACCACCTTGGTCAAGCACGACGGATCGCGAAACGCGTCGTAGAGCCCGCGCGAAGCGCCCCGGTGACCGAGCCCGCTCGTGGCGTTGGCCTGCGGATCGACATCGACCAGCAGCACTGTTTTGCCGGAGGCGGCCAGATAGGCGGCCAAATTGATTGCGGTCGTGGTCTTCCCCACGCCGCCTTTTTGATTCACGATCCCGACAATCTTCAAGAAGCGGCCTCCTTTGCCGTGAACGTCAGGATCACCAGATCGTGCTGTTCGTCAAGCGGTTCGCGCCGCGCGGTAATGCGAAAACCCATGAGTTCCTGGGGAGCATACCATGTACGCGGGCGGCGCGTCAGCAGGAACCAGCGTGCTGGCACGATGTGCCGCACCAGTTCCAGCAGGATGGGCAGCTCACCGACCGCCTGGGCAGCGATCCACTCCACCGGTTGCTGGTATTGCCGAACGTCACGCGCAAATACATGCGCATTTCTGAATCCCAGCTTGGCGACGGCCAACTTCAGAAAGGCTGCCCGCCGCGCACGTCGTTCACACAGGATGACCGTGACGTCCGGTCTCGATTCAGCGATGACCATGCCCGGCAGCCCGCCCCCAGTCCCGAGGTCCAGCAGGGTTGTGCCAGAGGGAAGCTCGTCCGCATATCGCTGGGCCGTGGCTTCGTGTGTCGCCCACTCACTCAGCACCTGGGGACCGAACAGGTCCAAGGTCCCGGCGTACGTGCGTACCAGATCGCTATAGCTTTGTTTCACGTGAAACTCCCGCAACTTGCCGCAGGTGTACCAGCAGTGCCGTGACGTCGCCTCGCCGGACACCGGGGACCCGGGTGGCCTGGGCAACGGTGGATGGCCGCACCTTGGCCAGCTTTTCGCGAGCTTCAGTCGACAGAGCAGCCACCGACGAGTAGTCCAGCTGGTCGAGCCGCATTTCCGCCGAATGTTCCTCAGCCTGCAGCTGTCGACGTGCACGGGCAATATACCCTTCATATTTAACGTTGATTTCCAGGCTTTCGCTCTCGACCGAATCGAGCTCGGGTAGAACTACTCCGGCAGTCCTCAACGTCGAGAGCGTGTACTCGGGTCGGCGCAGCAGACCCAGCGCATTGTTTCCCTGCCAGCGAACCTGCTCCAGCTGCTGGCGCGCCCCACGAATGCGTTCATATTTATCTCGAACCTTGGCGAGGGCCGCGTGATCGATCAGTCCCAGGTCATGCGCCAACGGCGCCAGTCGTTCATCGGCATTGTCCTGCCGACACAGCAGCCGGTGTTCCACGCGGCTGGTCATCATGCGGTAAGGCTCATCGCTTCCCTTGAAGACCAGATCATCCAGCATCACACCGATGTACCCTGTTTCACGTGAAACAAAACAGTCGGTCAGGCCTGAGGCCCGGCGGCCTGCCGCCGAACCGGCCACCAGGCCTTGCGCCGCCGCTTCCTCATAACCGCTGGTTCCATTGACCTGACCCGCAGTGAACACGCCCGGCAAATACCGGGACTCCAGGTTCAGGGTCAACTCCGTGGTGTCGATGACGTCGTACTCCACCGCGTACGCGTATCGTTGAATCACCGCACGTTCAAACCCGGGCAGGCTGCGCACCAGCGTATCCTGCAGATGAGGCGGCAGACTGCTGGAGAAGCCCTGCAGATACACTTCGCTGGTGTTGACCCCATCAGGTTCGACGAACAGCAGGTGTCGATCATGATGGGCAAAACGCACGACCTTGTCCTCGATCGACGGACAGTAGCGGGGGCCAAGACCGGCAATATCTCCCGCATACATGGGCGACTCGTGCAGGTTTTCCTGAATCAGACGGTGGGTGGTGGGGGTGGTGTGCGTCTGCCAGGTGGGGGTAGAGGCCGCCTGTGGACCACTACGACCACTGAACGAGCGAGGATGAGGGTCGGCCGCGATTTCCTGCAGGACATCGAAATTTACCGAGTCGGCCCGTACACGCGGCGGCGTCCCGGTCTTGAAGCGCTTGAGCCGGTGACCGCTGGCCGAAAGGGTAGAGGAGAGGAAGCGCGAGGGCGGCTCACCCTGCCGCCCTTCTGGCCGCGAGGTTCGGCCATACCAGGTCACCCCTTGCAGAAACGTGCCAGTTGCCAGCACCACACAGCGGGTGCGGTACCGCCGTCCATCCGTGGTCACGACGTGCCACAGCTCATGGTCGCGCTCGAGCGCGGCCGCCTCGGCACGCAGGATGTCAATTCCTGAATGGCCCAACACGTATTCCTGGGCCCGAACCGCATAGGCATCGCGTTCGTTCTGCACCCGCAACGACTGTACGGCCGGTCCCTTGGAAGCGTTCAGTACCCGCGTGTGAATTGCCGTGTCATCGGCAATCCGGCCCATCAGGCCTCCCATCGCCTGAACCTCGAACACCAGCTGGCTTTTTCCAGGCCCACCGACGGCCGGATTGCACGGCATGCGGCCGATAGTGGCCGGGTTGCCGATGAGCAGCGCGGTCGGGCCGAATTTGGCAGCAGCCCAGGCTGCCTCAATGCCGGCGTGCCCGCCGCCGACCACCATCACGTTCCAAACGCCTTGCATAACAAGATAGTCTACTGCAAGGTGGGGGCTCTCGCGAGCGGGCAAGGACTCCCTGGTATGATGCGCGCTAGCCACGCGCAAAGGAGGAGCACCTATTTCGCAGGACATCTGGAGCAACGTGCTGACTCACGTTCGCAAGAATATTTCCGAGGTCGAGTACCACACCTGGTTCGTCCCCGTGCGTCCGTTGGGCGTGCAGGACGGCGCCCTGGTGCTGGGGGTGCGCAACTCGTTCGCCCAGGAATGGTTTCGCAAGCACTATCAGGACCTGCTCGAAGATGCGTTGCGGCAACTCGGAGCCAGTTCGCCCCAGGTCTCGTTCGAGGTGCTGCCTGCCGTGCAAGACGCCATGATGGCGCCTGCCACCGAACCGAATCCCTCCTCATCGCGCCGCACAAATCCACCCCAGGTTGTCCAGACAACTTCTGGCACGGGCAGCGCCAAAGCCCTCAACCCCAAGTACATCTTCGAGAATTTTGTCGTCGGTCCAAACAACAATCTGGCTCACGCCGCCGCGCTGGCCGTCGCCGAGTCACCGGGCAAAACCTACAATCCCCTTTTCGTATACGGTGACGTCGGCTTGGGGAAGACCCACCTGATGCACGCCGTCGGTCACTATGTGCTCGAACGTCACCCGGAAAAGCGTGTCGAATATGTCTCGACGGAGAGCTTCACCAACGATCTCATCAATGCGATTCGTGAAGACCGCATGACACAGTTTCGTAACCGCTACCGGTCGGTCGATCTGCTGCTGGTCGACGACATTCAGTTTCTGGCCGGCAAAGAGCGCACTCAGGAAGAATTTTTTCATACCTTCAATGCCCTGTACGAAAGCCACAAACAGATCATCCTCTCGTCTGACCGCCCTCCGCGTGACATTCAGACCCTGGAAAGCCGCCTGCGCTCCCGCTTCGAATGGGGACTCATCACGGACATTCAGAGTCCGGAGTTCGAAACACGGGTGGCCATCCTGAAAATGAACGCCGAACACCGCCGCATCAACATTCCGCAGGAGGTACTGGAACTGATCGCACGGCAGGTCACCAGCAACATCCGCGAACTGGAGGGCGCACTGGTGCGCGTCATGGCCTTTTCCAGCCTCAACAACGTCAGCCTGAGCAAGGCAGTGGCCGCCAAGGCGCTCAGCGATGTGTTCACCTCGCAGGAGGTGCAGATCGAGATGGCCGATGTGCTGCGGGCAGTCGCGGCGCACTTCAGCGTGCCGCTTGAGGCGCTGAGGGGGAGCGGACGGGTCCGCGAGGTGGTGGTCCCCCGGCAGATCGCCATGTACCTGATTCGAGACCTGACCGGACATTCGCTGCCTGAAGTCGGCGTGTTCTTTGGCCGCGATCACTCGACGGTGCTGCACGCCACCCAAAAGGTCAGCGAACAGTTGGGACGCGATCCGGAGCTGAGTACCCATATCGAAACGCTGCGTCGGCGGCTGCAGGGAATCGAGGAATGATTCTCATGCCACGCTTGTGCTCTCCTTCACTTACTGTGGATAACCCTGTGGATAACCCTGTGGATAAGCTGTGGATAACCCTGTGGATAACCCTGAACTTTTTTTGCCTGTGGATAACCGGGCAGTTTGTCCACAGGCTATCCACAGGCAAAGCCGAGTTATCCACAATTCTATCCACAAGCTGGAATACATGCCAGACGACTCCAAACCGGGTTATCCACAGTTTCCACAGCTCCTATTACTACTACTACTATTTTTATAACTAAATAAGAGAGGAGAAAAGATAACGTCCATGCGTGCCAACGTCAGCAAAAAAACACTCAGTGAGGGACTCGGGTTGCTTGAACGCATCGTGCCCTCCCGGTCCAGCAATCCGCTTCTGACATCGCTCAAGGTTGAAGCCGAACCACGCGGTCTGACGCTCAGCGGAACCAACCTGGAAATCGACATGGCCTGTTTCGTGCCCGCCGAAGTCGACCGGGAAGCGGCCTTTGTGGTGCCCGCCCACCTGTTTGCGCAGATCGTGCGCAATCTGGGCGGGGAACTGGTCGAACTGTCGCTCAGCGGCAACGAGCTGAGCGTGCAGTCCGGAGGCTCGAACTTCAAACTGCAGATCGGCGAGCTGGGAGCTTACCCGCTGCTGAGCTTTCCCACGCGCAGCGACGCCAGCTACGACGCACGCGAACTGGCACGCTCACTGGCCAGCGTGCGTTATGCGGCAGCCACCGAGGCGTTTCAGGCGGTGTTTCGCGGCATCAAGATCGAACAGCTCGGAGGTCGGGCCCGCGTGGTCGCCTCTGACGGTTTTCGCCTGGCGCTGCGGGACTTCAATGCTCACGGCGAAACACGCAACCTGATCGTGCCGGCCCGCAGCGCCGACGAGCTGATCCGGGTGGTGCGCGACGGTGAGGTCGGGGTCACCTACGGCGAAGGCACCCTGGGAATCACCACCGAGCGCGTCAAGATGAACGTCAAGCTGATGGACGGAGAGTTCCCGGACTACGAGCGGGTCATTCCGCGCGATGTGAAGCTGCGCATCATGCTGAGCGCCACGGCCCTCAAGGAGGCCGTCTCGCGCGTGGCAGTCCTGGCCGACAAAAACGCCAACAACCGCGTCGAGTTTCTGGTTTCCGAGGGCAAGCTGCAACTCGCCGCCGAAGGCGATTACGGGCGAGCTCAGGATACCCTGCAGGTGATGCAGGACGGCAGCGAGCCTGCCATGAGTCTGGGATTCAACGCCAAGTACGTGCTGGACGCGTTGGGACCCATCGAGGGTGACGCCGAGCTGCTGTTTTCCGGCCCGACTTCCCCGGCAATGTTCAAGGCGCAGGGTGATGGCGGCTATCTGGCCGTGGTGGTCCCGCTGCGGGTCTGAAGCGGCACGGAGGGGACTTCAGCTTGTCCATCAGGGTGCTCCACCTACACACAGGCTTAAGGGGCGGATATAGTGTCCCGGGTACACTTCCATAAGGAAGTTTGGGAGGAACGCATGAAAATTGAACGCATTATGGCCCGTGAAGTGCTCGATTCGCGTGGCAACCCGACGGTGGAAGCCGAAGTTCACCTGGAGAGCGGTTTCCTGGGACGCGCCATCGTTCCCTCCGGGGCCTCGACCGGTTCGCATGAGGCCAACGAACTGCGTGACGGGGGAGAGCGTTACCTCGGCAAAGGGGTATTGAAAGCCGTCGAGAACGTTGAACGCGTTATTGGCCCGGCCCTCACTGGCTTTGACGCGACGGAGCAGACGGCCATCGACCGCGCGATGCTCGAACTCGACGGCACGCCCAACAAAAGCACTTTGGGGGGCAACGCCATTCTGGCCGTCAGCCTGGCGAGCGCGCGCGCGGCCAGCGAAGCGCTCGGTGTGCCGCTCTACCGCTACCTGGGCGGTAACAACGCCAAGACGCTGCCCACCCCAATGATGAACGTCATCAACGGCGGCGCGCATGCCGACAACAACGTTGACTTTCAGGAGTTCATGGTGATGCCGGTGGGCGCGCCCACCTTCCGCGAAGCGCTGCGCTACGGCGCCGAGACCTTTCACCAGCTCAAGAAAGTCCTCAGCGCCCGTGGCTACAACACCAACGTCGGCGACGAGGGCGGATTCGCACCGGACCTGGGCAGCAACGAGGAAGCCCTGGAGGTACTGCTGGAAGCCATCGAGAAGGCCGGTTACGAGCCTGGCAAGGACATCGCCATTGCCCTTGACCCGGCGGTGACCGAGTTGTTCAAAGACGGTCAGTACCATCTGGAAGGAGAGGGCCGGGTGCTCTCCAGCGAGGAGATGGTGGATTTCTGGGCCGACTGGGCCTCGCGCTACCCCATCGTCTCCATCGAGGATGGTCTGGCCGAAGACGACTGGGACGGCTGGGCACTGCTCACGCAGACCATGGGTGACCGCGTGCAACTGGTCGGCGATGACCTCTTCGTGACCAATGTCGAGCGGCTGGGCCGTGGCATTCAGAGTGGGGTGGGCAACTCGATTCTGGTGAAGGTCAACCAGATCGGTACCCTCACCGAGGCGATGGACGCCATCGAACTCGCCAAACGCAGCCGCTATACCGCAGTGATCTCGCACCGCAGCGGCGAAAGTGAAGACGCCTTCATTGCCGACCTGGCGGTGGCCACCAATGCCGGTCAGATCAAGACCGGCAGCGCCAGCCGTTCTGATCGCATCGCCAAGTACAACCAACTGCTGCGCATCGAACACCAGCTGGGCCGGGAAGCGGTCTTTCTGGGCCGTGGGGCGCTCAACAAGTAACGGCGAGCGTGGGCTGTTCGCTCCTGGCCTGGAACGCGAAAGCTCCTGCCGAGCAAGCGAGATGCGAACGGCTCGTCGCCCACAGCCTTCTCGGCGCCGCTCCTGCCCTACACAAAGGAATTCATGAAACACTTTGATCGAGCCACCAAAATCGTCGCGACGGTGGGACCCGCCAGCCGTGACGCCCAGACGCTGGAGCGCATGATCGACGCGGGAATGAACGTCGTGCGCATGAACTTCTCGCACGGCGAGCGCGAAGATCACCGTGAAACCTACGAACTCGTCCGTTCGATTGCCCGGAAAAAAGGCGTGACGATTGGAATCCTGCAAGACCTCCAGGGCCCCAAGATTCGGGTGGGACGCTTCAAGGAAGGTCGGGTGACGCTGGAAGCCGGTCAGAAGTTCATCATCACGATGGACGACATCGAAGGCGACCAGCAGCGCGTGGGCAGTACCTACAAGGGTCTGGCCGAGGACGTACGGCCCGGCATGACCTTGCTGCTCGACGACGGCAACATGGCGTTGCGCGTCGAGGGTGTGCGTGGTTCGGACGTCGAGACGAGCGTCGCCATCGGCGGCGTCCTCAAGAACAACAAGGGCATCAACGTGCCCGAGGCCGACCTCAGCGTGCCCGCCATGAGCGACAAGGACGTCGAGGACATGGAGTTTGGCGCGCAGCTGGGCGTCGATTGGGTGGCGCTGTCGTTCGTCCGCTCGCGCGACGACATGCTGCTCGCCAGGCACTACCTGGCGCGTTTTGGCTCACGCGCCAAGCTGATGGCCAAAATCGAGAAGCCCCAGGCCGTAGAGCGCTTCGAGGACATTTTGCGCGAAGCCGACGGCATCATGGTGGCGCGCGGTGACCTGGGCGTCGAGATGCGTCCCGAGCAGGTGCCGGTCATTCAGAAAAAGCTGATCCGTGCCTGCCGTGAAGCGGCCAAGCCGGTCATCACCGCGACCCAGATGCTTGAAAGCATGATCAACCTGCCGCGCCCGACCCGCGCCGAGGCGAGTGACGTGGCCAACGCGATTTTCGACGGCACCGACGCGGTAATGCTCTCGGCCGAGAGCGCTGCGGGCCTCTACCCGGTCGAGAGCGTGGCCATGATGGACCACATTGCGCGCGAAGCCGAGGCCTCGGACCTTTACCGCCTGTCGCAGGCGCGCTCCATCGATACCGAACTCGCCACCGACTCGATCGCGGACGCGGCCTGCGACATCGCCGAGACGCTGAACGCCAGCGCGATCACCACTTTCACGCTCACCGGCGGCTCGGCGATGCGGGTGGCACGCAACCGCCCGCGGGTGGCGATTCTGGCCCTCACGCCCAACGAGCGCACCCGCAACCAGCTGGCGCTGACCTGGGGCATCGTACCCGTACAGGCCGAGGATCCCGGCAACACCGACGACATGGTGCGCATCGCCACCGACGAGCTGCGCCGTTCGCGCGTGGCCGACGCAGGCGACCGTTTCGTGATCACGGCGGGTGTGCCGTTCGGGGTGCGCGGTACCACCAACATGATCCGGGTGGAGCGACTGCAGAAAGCCTGATGGCTTGCTGGTCGCTGCCGCACAGCAATAAAGAGAGGGCCACTTTCAAAGTGGCCCTCTCTTTATTGCATCTTTAACGTATACACATATCCACAACGCGCGAATTTTATCCACAGGGACGCTGTGGATAACGTGCGTTGCCTGTGCATAACGTTGTGGAGCGGATATTTCTGAATCGGCCAAAAAGGCCGCTCCTGGACACGCTTCAGGCCATTTCGATCCGGGCGAATTTGTCCTTGCCTTTTTGGAGGACCAACCCGTCGCCCAGTGACACCAGGGCCTGTGGATCGGTCAGCACTTCTCCGTCGAGTTTCAGTCCCCGGCCCTGGATGAGCCGGCGGGCCTCACCGTTCGACGTGGCGAGTCCTGCCAGCACCGTCAAGCGGGCCACCGCAACCTGACCTGCTTCATTGAGCTCAGAAGCCTCGACAAGCACCCTGGGCAGGTCAGCAGGGATCACGCCTCTCGCCACCGCCCGGAAGCGCTCCTCGGCCGCTTCCAGGTCCGCTGAGGGGTGCAGCCAGCCCGTGACCGCGCGGGCCAGTTCACGGTGCGCCGCCACCGGGTGACCGGCGAGCAGATCGGCGATGCGCGCCGTGGACAGGTCGGTCAGCAGGGTAAAGTAGTTTTCCAGCAGGGCATCGGGTACTTTCATCAGCTTGGCGAACATGATCTCGGGTGGGTCGGTCAGGCCGATGTAGTTGTCGAGGCTCTTGGACATCTTCTCGACCCCGTCGAGGCCCACGAGCAGCGGTGTGGTCAGCACCACCTGCGCATCCTGGCCGTAATCGCGCTGAATGTCGCGCCCCACCAGCAGATTGAACAGCTGGTCGGTGCCGCCGAGTTCCACGTCAGCCTGCAACGCCACCGAATCGTAGGCCTGCGTCAGCGGGTAGAGCAGTTCGTGCAGACTGATGGGCGTGCCCCCCTGCAGCCGCTTGGTGAAGTCGTCGCGTTCCAGAATGCGCGCCACGGTGTAGCGCGAAGCGAGGCGGATCACGTCCTCGTAGCCCATCGGTTCGAGCCACTCGCCGTTGTAGCGGATTTCCAGTAGCTCAGGATTCATGTCGAGCACCAGCGCGCACTGCTCCAGGTAGCTCTGGGCGTTGGCGCGCGTCTCCTCGAGGGTCAGGGGCGGGCGCGTCTTGCTCTTGCCGCTGGGATCGCCGATCATCGCGGTGAAGTCACCGATCAGCATGATCACTTTGTGCCCGAGGTCCTGAAACTGGCGCATCTTGCGCAGCACCACCGCGTGCCCGAGATGCAAATCGGGCCGGGTCGGGTCGGCCCCGAGCTTGACGCGCAACTGGCGCCCGCTTTGCAGCTTGGTTGTCAGGTCGGCCTCGTTGATGAGGTCAACGGCGCCGCGCTTCAGGAGATCGAGTTGCTGGTTTACATCAAGGCTGGAAGTGGTCATGAATTCTCCAAAAGGGCAAGGGCGAAAAAAAACGCGTGCCGAAGTGGGCACGCCGCGTGGGGTGGGTTGGCTACAGCACGCCTAACCGACCCGTTTGCGGCGGCGTCGATAGGAAGCGCTGAGCGTGTTCACAGGGGCCATTGTAGGCGCGCAACCCACGCGTCTCAAGCGCGCTAGCCTGAAGGCGTGAAAACGATGGCCGAACTGCTCGCCACCCTGCCCCGTTCCGGTCGGCTGGACTGGATCGGATTGCGCACTGCCCGTCGCGCGCCCGTCGTGGGCGTTTCTGAGGTGGAGGTGATGGTCGGCCTGGGGCTCGTCGGCGATCACGGACGGCTGATGCCGCCACGCCTGCGGGCGCTGTCGGCGGGACCGACCGAAGCCGATAAGCTTCAGGCGCGCGCTCCGGCGAACGGGACCGGCGGGCAGGGAAAAAGGCAGGTCACCCTGATTCAGGCCGAGCATCTTCCCGTCATTGCCGCCCTGGCTGGAGTGGAGAGCGTCATGCCCGAGCAGTTGCGGCGCAATCTGGTCGTTTCGGGCATCAACCTGCTGGCCTTCAGGGACGCCCGCTTCCGGGTCGGGGAGGTGCTGCTGGAAGGCACCGGCGGGTGTCATCCCTGCTCGCGGATGGAGGAAAACCTCGGCGAGGGAGGATACAACGCAGTGCGCGGACACGGCGGCATCACGGCCCGCGTTCTGGAGGGTGGCCGTATTCGCCTGGGCGACGAGGTCCGGCCCGCTTGAGTCCCGTGCTTGACGCGCGCCTCGAAGCTGCGTTCGGCCTGATCGCGGCGCCGGGCGGGGCCGTACATGCCGACATCGGCAGCGACCACGCCCGCCTGCCCATCGCGCTCGTCCGGCGTGGGGACGTGCGGGCGTGCCTGATCGTCGAAAAAACTGCCGGGCCGTGCGAGGTCGCGCGGCGTGAAGTCCGGCGTGCAGGGCTGACCGAACGAATCGAGGTGCGCCTGGGAGACGGCTTTTCCCCCATTTTCCCGCAGGAGGTGCACAGTGCCAGCCTGACCGGTCTGGGTGCCCGCACCATTCTGGGCATCCTGAACCGTGCGGGCAGCGCGCTCCCCGCACAACTCGTGCTGCAGCCCAACGACACCACGGGGCAGTTGCGCGCCTGGGCGTCGTCGCACGGTTACCACCTGACCGATGAACGGCTCGCGCCGGGATTCTGGACTTACACGGTGCTGAAGTTGGAGCGCTCGTCCGGCAGTGACCCGGCGTACCAGGGCCTGCCCGAGGACGTGGCCCAGGCGTGGGGACCTCACCTGTTGCGGCGCCAGGACCCGTTGCTGCTCGCGCAGCTTCGCGCGCAGCATGCCCGCCTGACCGAGGTCACGCCGCACGGTCGGGCTGCCGTGCGGCGTGACCTCGAACTGATCGAGCGGACCTTGCGCCTGTGGGCCTGAGGCGCCTCAGCGCCGTGGTGTCAGGGTCAGGACGCGGATGGCCCCCCAGTCCTGTGGCCTGGTGCTCATCGGCAGGTACGCTCCGCTGCGCCACAACTCCTGCTGATCGGCATAATGGGGGCTCATCGGATTGCCCGCCTGCCCCAGGCTGCCGACGAAACGGCTGTTGTCAGGTTCGGCGAGGTCGATCAGCTGGCGGTAGGATGCGCCGTGCGTCTGACGCAGGCTCGCAAGGTCGTAGCCGCCCACGTTGACGGTGAAGAGCCCTCCAGGAGCGCTGACCGAACGGTTCCAGATCCAGCCGAGCGGCTTTACTCCGCCCAAGGCGCCGTGGTTGCTGCGAGTGCGGTGCACGCGTTCCCAGCGCCACATCCCCAGGTCCGTTCCCAGCTCTTCCGACAGGGCTTTGGTGCTGCTGGCCAGGGTGGTGCTGAGCAATTCTGCGCAGCTGCGAATCTCCTGTGCGCGGTTGGCACAGTACTTGCCCCCGCTGCGCAGCTGCTGCGCGATGAACACCGGGTTGTTCCAGTAGCCGTCTTGTTCGAGATCGTCATTGGGCATGGCGGCGAGCCGGGAATACCAGGCGGCGAAGATGGTGCTGGCCACCGAATCCGGTGTGTGCCGACCGTCCCAGTCCCGCAGAATCTGCAGGGCCTGGCGGGAAGGAGTGTTGCTGGGAACTGTAGCGAGCAACGCGGGCTTGAGGTCTCGCCACAGCAGGCTGAGGGTGTCGTTCTGCACGGCGGCCATGTCAGGCAGGTCCAGCTTGGGTTTGCTTCTCAGCAGCTCCAGAATGCGCTGCGCCCGGTAGGGGGCGGCCCAGTTCGAAGGGTCGGCGAGCGGGTAGGGATCGCCGTCCGGCGTGACCTTGTTGTTGGCCGTCACGATCATCCCGCTGGCGGGATTGTAGACGTGCGGCAGCGCCTCGAACGGAATAAAGCCACGCCAGCGCTGAGGCCCACCGGCGGGAACGGGCTGGCGGCCGTCCCAGCCCTCGCGCAGGGGGACGCGCCCCGGCGCGTAGTAGCCGATGTTGCCGTCCACATCGGCATACACGAAATTCTGCATGGGGGCCACGTAGGCGCGCAGGGAAGTCACGAAGTCCTGCCAGTTTCGCGCGTAGTTCAGGCCGACAAAGGCGTCCATGGTGGTGTCGCCTTCTTGCAGCGCCGTCCAGCTCAGCGCGACCCGTTCACGCCTGACCCCACCGACCCCGCTGATGATCGGGCCACGGGGGCTCTCAAGGACCGTGAGGACCACGTCCTGCTGCCCCTTGACCTTGATGACTTCCCGGCGCTCGCTGAGCTCGGCGTCCTCTCCTTCGATGAAAAGGTCCTGTACGTCGGGATTGGTGTTGGTGACGCCCCAGGCAATCCGGTCGTTGCGCCCGATGACCACGCCCGGCAGGCCGGGAATGGTGGCGCCGATGGTGTGCAGGCCCGGCCCGCGCAGTTCGGCGAGATACCACAGCATCGGCGCCTGCAACGACAGGTGCGGATCGTCGGCCAGCAGCGGTTTGCCGCTCCTGGTGAAGCGGCCTGATACCACCCAGTTGTTGCTGCCCTTGTCGGGCGCGCCGAAAAACCCCAGGCTGGCGACCACCTGCAATTGGGCGGCGAGCGCTTCACGGGTCTGGGAAGAAAGAGCGGTGCGCCCACCCTTCTGCGGCGCCGGGCCACTTTGTGGCCGGTCGCGTTCACTCAGGATGGTCGGGCCATCGTGAGGATAAGGGGGAAACAAGGTGGGAATCTCTTGCGGGCCGAGCTTCTCGGCGACATGCTGGGCGCTGAGTTCTTCCTGCCAGTTGCCGCCCAGATCAAAGGCCATCAGCTTCTGCCAGGCGATCGAGTCCACGTCCGTCCAGGGCTCGGGGCGAAAGCGCAGCAGCCGGAACTCCAGCGGCAGCCGGTCTTCGCCGATGGCGGCGTTGACACCTGCCGTGTAGGCGCTCAAGAGGCCGCGCGACCGGCTGCTCAGGGCCGGAAGGGCGCTTTGGGCGGCGCGGTAAAATCCCCAGGTCCGCAGGAACTTGTCCTGTTCCAACGCCGCGCTGCCGAGCACTTCGCTGAGACGGCCCTGGGCGATGCGGCGCTGAAACTCCATCTGCCACAGCCGGTCCTGGGCATGCACGAAGCCCAGCGCGTAAAATGCGTCGGCGTCGCTTTGCCGGGCGTGGATATGAGGAATGCCCGAGCGGTCACGGGTGATGGTCACCTCGCCCGACAGGCCCCGGACCGAGCTGACGCCGCTGGTTTTGGGGCGGGTCACGACAAAGACAAACAGCAGCACGGCGATGAGTACGGCCAGCAGCAGGCCCAGTACACCACCGAGAATTTGCAGGAAAAGGCGCATAGAGCCTCCAGAGGGAGCGTGAAGCAGGAACAGTGCCCGCGCTTGAGCGCCGGGCCCGTCTTGAACGGCGTTTCATGTTACCGTTTTCAGACGAGCGTGCTCTGCGGCGAACGCCCTGTGCACTTTGGTACGCCCGCCGAACCAGGGAGAATTCATGTACACAGCCTCTGACAGCCGTTACGACACCATGACCTACCGCCGCGCGGGCCGCAGCGGTCTGAAACTTCCCGCTCTTTCGCTGGGGCTGTGGCACAACTTTGGTGGAGTCGACCGCCTGGAAACCGGGCGCGAGACGCTGCGACGCGCCTTTGATCTGGGCATCACGCACTTCGATCTGGCCAACAACTACGGCCCACCTCCCGGCTCGGCCGAGGAGACCTTCGGGCAGCTGCTGCGCCAGGATTTCGCGCCGTACCGCGACGAGCTGATCATTTCCAGCAAGGCGGGCTACGACATGTGGCCCGGACCGTACGGCGAGTGGGGTTCGCGCAAGTACCTCGTGGCAAGTCTCGACCAGAGCCTGAGGCGCATGGGGCTTGCGTATGTGGACATCTTTTACCACCACCGTCCCGACCCCGAGACGCCGCTGGAGGAGACCATGGGGGCGCTTGACTTTATCGTGCGCAGCGGCCGGGCGCTCTACGTCGGCCTCTCGAATTACTCGCCCGAGCAGACCCGGGACGCCGCGCGGGTGCTGCGTGAGCTCGGTACGCCCTGCCTGATTCACCAGCCGGCGTACAGCATGTTCAACCGCACGCCCGAAGGGGGCCTGCTGGACACGGTGCGTGAAGAAGGGATGGGGTGCATCGTGTTCTCGCCGCTGGCGCAGGGCATGCTGACCGACAAGTACCTCGGCGGCATTCCCGAGGATTCGCGCGCCGCGCGCAGCCGCTTTCTGCGTCCCGAGCAGCTGACGGACGAGAAGCTTTCGCAGATCGCGCGGCTCAACTCCCTGGCGCAGGAGCGCGGGCAGACGCTCGCACAGCTGGCACTGGCCTGGGTGCTGCGCCGTGAAGAGGTGACCTCGGCGCTGATCGGCGCGAGCCGCCCCAGTCAGGTCGAGGACGCGGTCGGCGCGCTGAACGGCACGGCCCTTGTCACGGCGGAGCTGCAGACGATCGACGACATTCTCGCCGCGTCCTGAGCGGGTCCGCTTCCCGAGGCACCCGCCTGGGGCCCTGAACCAACGTTCAGGGCCCCAGCCCGTCTGGCGATTCAGCTCGCTCGGTTGAGGAGAGCGGCCCTGTTCCCCCGGTTGCGCCCCTCCTCCACGCGTGTTTTAATACGGGCATCCGGTTTCATCAGGTCTTCATAAAGGAAATGACAGACTGCTCAACGAACACATCATGTATGTGACTTGGATTCACATGCCACATGTTGTACAGTAGCCACCACAGAGCCCTGTCGGGCTGAAGTCCGGTCTTTCCCGTCATCGCGCGGCTTCCCGCCGTGTGGCCCGCCTTTTTGCCTTCAGGAGAATCACCCATGACGACCTCACCTGCGCGCCAGACTCTTGCCAACTTCGACGAGAACGCCCACCACATTGCCAAGCGGCAATACATGCAGACAGGCGATGGTGACCTCGCCGGCATGTTCTCCCGAATCGCGAAGTGGGTGGCCTCGGCGGAGACGTCCGACGTGCGTGAAGGCTGGACCCGGGCGTTTTTCGACCTGATGGCCGACAAAAAATTCTGTCCGGGTGGGCGCGTCCTGGCCGGTGCCGGCACCCAGCACGGCAACGTCCTCAACTGCTTCGTGCAGGGCGCCACCGAGCACGACCCCAGCAGCTTCGAGGGAGTCATGGAAGTCGCCAGGAAGCTTGCCCTGGTCACCAAGGTCGGCGGCGGCAACGGCGTGAACCTCGACGTGTACCGCCCTCGGGCCAAGACCTCGCGCGCAGACGCCGGTGTACGCGGCTGGGCCTACATGAGCGCAAGCCACAGTGACGTCACCGATTTCATCGAAGGCATGATGCGCCCACCCACCCAGCCCGACGGCGAGAAGCAACCCACCGCACTGCGCAACTGGACGCGCGTGGTGTACGGCCCCGCCATTCCAGCCGAGCTGGTGGCGCTCGCGCGCCAGAACGGCGTGAGCATCGTACGTGAGCTGCCCGAAGGTGTACTGACCGTGCAAGATGACATGGGCGGCATCGTAGACGCCGCGCAGACCGTGGCGGAAAACGCCAAGTTTGGCCTGGAGCCCCGCATCGACCTGAGCGCCATGCGTCCCGAGGGTGCGCCCATCAAGGGTTCGGGCGGCACCAGCAGCGGGCCGGTCAGCTTTCTGGTCGAAATCTTCGACAACTTTCTGGAGTGGGCCAACCGCGGCGGCGAGGACAGCGGCCCCGTCAACACCCTGCGTTACGTCTACTCGCCGGTGCTGCGCGTCGTCAGGCAAGGTGGAACGCGCAGGGGCGCTGGGATGGCCACCATCTCCATCGCGCACCCGGACGTGCTCGACTTCCTGACCGCCAAGGACCTTGACCGTGAAGCCAGCGAAGGGGACATCAGCACCTTCAATATCTCGATTCTGGTCGATGATCAGTTCTGGAAGGTCCTGCAAGACGGGGGCCTGTGGCCCATCGAAGCACAGGAAGTGCCCGGAAAGTACTACCTGGCTCCGCAGGGAGGCAAGTTCACCGGTACCCTGCCCGAATTGCCCGAACGCGCCGAGGACGGCGCGCGCGGTGTGCCCCTCTACACCCTCAAGGGGGGTCAGACGGCGTTCCCGGCACAATGGCTGTGGAACGAAATCGCTCAGCACGCCTGGAGCACCGGTGAGCCCGGGCTGATCTTCGTGGACCGCATCAACGAACTTTCGGCCCTCAAAGACCTCGGTCCGCGCTACCAGATCCGCAGCACCAACCCGTGCTTTCCAGCGGATGCCCGTATTGCAACGGGCCGTGGGCTGGTGCGAATCGGCGAACTGTACGAGACACAAGAGGATTTAGCGGTCGTTTCAGACCTCCGCTCAGTTGGTCAGGGGACAGGAGTTACTGTTCGTCCGGGTATCCCGGTCTTTATGACCTCTCGGTCTGCCGAGGTATATCGGATCGTCACCGAGCATGGCTACGAAGTTCGCGCGACCGCAAACCACCAGTTCCTGACCCCGAACGGATGGGTGGAACTCAAAGATCTCAATCGAGGCGAAACGCTTCTACTGCAGAGTGGTGAGGGCCTCTGGAGTGATCAGTATGAGTTTGGAGAAGCCGTGCTCGTTGCTCAGCAGGAATTCATTGCCACGGCAGGCAGCAGTGGTCACTCGGAAGTGCGTAGTGGCCGCAAGGATGTTCGGGCGAAGTTTGCCGACGTGCCACAGCGCTGGAGCAAGGAATTGGGCCAAATCCTAGGCTTAATCATCGGTGATGGTTATGTGCGAGCCGATGGCATCGGGATCAGCTTTTCGTATTCCGACTACGAGGAACTCTCGCCGCTAGTTGAGCAGTTCCGGGGCTGGTTCAAGGGCAACACGCAGCAGCATGATGCGTCGTACCAGGTCAAGTGCGGGGCCGTCGGAGCAGGTTACTTCCGTTATCTTGGCCTCAACCCTGCCAAGGCTACCGAGAAGCGCGTCCCAGAATCGATATTCCGGGCGCCACGCGAAGTCGTGGTTGGGTTTCTACAGGGACTATTCACTGCGGATGGAACGGTCAATCGGGTCGACCCCAAGGGAAGTTGCACCGTTCGTCTGTCCAGCTCCTCGCTTAAGCTCCTCAAGGACGTTCAGCTGCTGTTGCTCAACTTTGGAATCGCAGGCCGGATCCGTCATCGGCGCTGTGCTAGCCTCCGACCTCTTCCAGATGGCCGAGGCGGTCTAGCTGAGTACGATTGCAAAGACAATTATGAGCTTCTGATTGACAAGGCCAACCGCGATCTCTTCGTGTCCAAGATCGGCTTCCTGACTAATGCTAAGAGAAGCAAGGTTGAAGAGTTCATTACCGCCAAGAAGCGGAAGAGCAATCGTGAAACCTTTGAAACAACAATTGCTCAGATTGTTCTTGATGGTATCGAACCCGTATATGACACAACCGTCTATGAAACGCATTCGCTGATCGCCAACGGCATTATTGCCCACAACTGCGGTGAGATTCCGCTGACGGTCGGTGAGCCCTGCGACCTCGGCGCCATCAACCTGGCCGCTTACGTGAAGGGCAGCTCTTTTGATTTCGCCGAGTTCCGCGAGGACGTGCGCACCACCGTGCGTTTCCTCGACGATGTGCTCGACGTGAACGTCTTCGCGCTCGACGACAACAGGAACGCCAGCCACGACCTGCGCCGCCTGGGCCTCGGGGTGATGGGCCTTGCCGACTGCCTTATCAAGATGGGTTTGCGCTACGACAGCGAAGCGGGACGCGACGCCATCTACGAAATCATGAGCACCCTGCGTGACGAGGCGATCAAGGAAAGCGAGCGCCTGGGCACCGAGCGTGGCGTGTACCCGGTGTACGAGCGTCACGCGGGCAAGATTCCGCACGCACCACGGCGCAACGTCGCCGTGCTGACCGTCGCCCCCACCGGCACCACCAGCATGCTGATGGGTGTTTCCAGCGGCATCGAACCCGTCTTCTCGCCCTTTATCTGGCGCAAGATCGGCAGCGAGTACCGCGCGCTGCTGCACCCGCTGTTCGTGGAGCTGCTCGAAACCTACCCGCCCGCTGCCAACATGGCGGTCCAGGACGAACGCGGCGAAGAAAAGTGGGACTGGGACAAGGTCACGGACGCCGTGAGCGGCAACCACGGTTCGGTGCAGGGTCTGGAGTTCATACCGCAGGCTTTGCGCGCGGTGTTCGTGTGCGCGCACGACATCAAACCGGTCGATCACGTGCGCATGCAGGGCGTGGTGCAGCGGGCTTTCGACGCCGAAGGATACGCGGCCAACAGCCTCAGCAAGACCATCAACCTGCCCAACGAAGCCACCGTTCAGGATGTTCAGGACGCCTACAACGAGGCCTTCAGGACCGGCTGCAAGGGCATCACGGTGTATCGTGACGGCTCGCGCCAGTTCCAGGTGCTCTCGACCAGCAAGAGCAAGAAAAAAGCCGAACACACCGAGGAAGCTGCTGCCGAAGTCATGGGTGAAGCCGGCGGCACGCCGGGCAGTGAGACACCAAAACCGGAGGTCAGGATGGACGCCAAACCGCAAGTTCCTGCCTTTAAACCCGGCAAACCCGTCTACGAGCGTCCCGCCCGTCTGAGCGGCATCACCGACATGGTGAAACTGACCGACCCCACCAGCGGGCACCGACGCAGCTTTCTGGTGACCGTCAACCATCTGCACGGCAAACCGGTGGAAGTCATGGTGATCTCGGGCCGCGCGGGTGACGAGGCCAACGCCGACAGTGAAGCGCTGGGCCGGGTGGTCAGCATCGCCCTGCAGTACGGCGTGCCTGCCGAAGCCCTCATCAAGACCATGCGTGGCATCAACGGCGGACTGTATGGCAGTTACAACGGCCGTCTGGTCGGCTCCAAGGCCGATCTGATCGCCGTGGCGCTGGAGACCTTTCGCAGCGGCGAGGTGAGTCTGCCGCCGCTCGCCGGAGGAAGCGGAGAGCTGCCCGACGTGCCCCTGCTGAACGCCGAGGGAATTAGCGCGGAAAGTGCGGCCAAAGGGCAGAAGTGCCCCGTGTGCGATACCAACGCGCTCGTCCAGGAAGAAGGCTGCCTGAAATGCCAGGCCTGCGGCTACAGCAAATGCGGCTAATTTGCTCGAACCGTTAAATCGCCTGCGACTCTACGCTTTACGCCAGATCGCCAATTTCAGCGCCACGGCCAGGGTCCCTGCTCCTTCCCGGTGAAGTTCGAGAGACAACACCTCAAGCTTCACCGGACGGGGCTGAGGCAAGCGACGAGAAAAAAGACTTCCGGTGTTGTGAACATTCTCTCGGGAGGCCCGTTACACCGCGGCCCTTGTTCCGGCTGCCATGCCCCAACACGGGAAGCAGCGCTGAGCGTCCGTCTCTCGGACGGCAGGCTGGAATCAGGGTTCTCGTGCAGCGGTCACCCGCTATGCTGGAGACAGGATGAAACCGCTTCCTGCCCTGCTCGCCCTGCTGGTCATTGCGGCCGTGGCGATCGCGGTGCTGACCGCCACACCCTGGCTGCTGGTGGGGGCGCTGCTGCTGGCCTGCGCGGTGCTGACCGTGCTGCTGCTCGCTTCGCAGGCCGAGGTGCGCCGTCTGAGGCGCTCGGGTCCGAGTTCGCAGGAAAGCAGGCGGGAGCTGCCCGGCGAGCCCAGCGCGACGCGGCTGCCCGACCTGAGCACCACGCAGGAAAAAGTGCCGGTGGCGCGTGGCGCACGCGCGAAACCCACCCCGGTGCGCTCAGACCCTTCTGCTTCCCCGGAGCCGCTCAGTTCACGCGCCGGAGAGATCATCGCCCGTCATGCGGGCCGCCTGCCCGAGGCGGTGCTGCAACGCACGCACACCATCCTGAAGCGCCTGGAGGAAGTCGATACCCTCATCCGCCTGGGGCGCGTGGAGCACGAAAACGCCCACCTCGCGCGCCGGATCGCCCTGGAGTTCTTGCCCGAATCCCTAGAAGGCTACCTGCTGCTGCCGCCCAGCCAGGCGATGACCTTGCACCTGGTGCCTGGCAAGACGGGGTATGACCTCTTGATGGAAGAACTCAGCGCGCTCGGGCGGGCCAGCAAGGACCTGCTGAACCAGACGGCCCTCAGCGAAGGGCAGGCCCTGCTGGTCAACCACGAGTTCATTCGCGAGAAGTTCCGCAGTGCCCGGCGCGAATTTGACGTTTAAGAATCTGAGCCTGCAACGCTATCAGCCTGTCGCGCGTACTGAATCTCAACATCCTCAGCTCCTCAGGAGCCCCTACGAGATATGAACTCTCGTTCTACCCTGCCACCCGATCCATCCGACCCCAGCGAGGCACCTATGAGCACTGTCAGTCAACCCGTCAAGCTGCTGACCATCAGCGTAATCTTGCAGACGCTGGTATTTGTGCTGATCTTCGCGTTCGGTCTGTTGCCTTCGACCTGGTGGTGGATGCTCTGGATCCTGGCACTGAGTGTCGTGCCCTCAGGACTCCGTTTGCGAGACGCGCTGCGGGGCAAGACGTCCTCGATCAGTCCAAACCTTCTGCTGCTCTTGTCACTGATCCTTCTTGTCGCGATCCTGCTGCGCCTGTATCAAGTCCACGCGTACTGAACCTCAACATCCTCAGGAGAAGCCATGAAACTCGAACCCCCCGTCACCCTCGAAAAACTCGAAGCGCCCGAAAGCGTGCAGCCGCAGCAGACCGCGGGTATCGTGGAACTTCAGCCCGAGCAGATCCGCAAGCTCGACGCACAGATTCAGTCGTTTCTGGAAGTGGTGCTGCGTGAGAATGCCCACTCCGAGGTGTTCAGGCAGAAAGTGCAGGCCGTGCACGACCTGGGTGCCGAAGAGATTCGCAAGGCGGCCGCTACCTCCAACCGCCTGCTGGAAAAACCCGTGCAGGCGCTCAAGGAAGGAACCGAGGGCGGCACCGGGCACGTCGCCAAGGGCCTGATCGATTTGCGGCGCGTGGTGGAGGACCTCGACCCGAACCGCGGTTTGACGCCGAAGAAACTGCTGGGCATTTTCCCCATGGGCAACAAGGTCCGCGATTACTTCCTGAAGTACGAAAGCGCGCAAAAGCACCTGAACGCCATTATCAGCAGCCTGTACAGCGGCAAGGACGAGCTGATCAAGGACAACATCGCCATCGAGCAGGAAAAAGTGGCGCTCTGGAGCCTGATGCAAAAGCTGCGCGGCTACGCCTACGTGGGGCAGAAGCTCGATGAGGCCCTGAGTGCCCGCGTGGACTCGCTGGCCACCTCTGATCCCGAAAAAGCGCGCGTGGTGCGCGAGGAGATGCTCTTCGCCGCGCGCCAGAAAGTGCAGGATCTGCTGACACAGCTGGCCGTCAGCGTGCAGGGCTACCTGGCGCTCGACTTGATTCGCAAGAACAACCTCGAACTCATCAAGGGCGTCGACCGCGCGACGACCACCACCATCAGCGCCCTGCGCACCGCCGTGATGGTCAGTCAGGCCCTGGGGCAGCAGAAGCTGGTGCTCGACCAGATCGGCGCCCTCAACGCCACGACGTCCTCGATGATCGAGAACACCTCGGCGCTGCTGCGCCAGCAGACGGCCCAGACCTACCAGCAGGCCGCCGACGCCAGCGTGGACGTCGAGGCACTCAAGCGGGCTTTTGACAACGTGTACGCCACCATGGACGCCATCAGCGAGTACAAGACCCAGGCGCTCAGCGCGATGCAGCAGAACGTCCGGGTGCTGGCCGAGCAGGTGGACGGCGCGCAGAAGTACCTCGACCGTGTGCAGGGAGAGACCGTGCGGGAAGTGGCGACTTCGGTCAGCGCTCCGGCCCGCAAGGACTTCGAAAGCTGACCGGAAGGAAGAAAAGAGCGCGGCCCACCGGGCGCGCTCTTTTCTTCCTTCAGCGCGGCCCGAACGCCGCCTGGGCCGCTTCGCGCGCGGCGCGTTCCAGCGCCCGTGACAGCGCCTCGCGGTCGGTGAGGGCGCGCACCTGACCCAGCTCGTGTGCGCTGATGTGCGCCCGCACGGTCCACTGCGCGTTTTCCTGTACGACGCGCGCGGGAATGCGCGCCAGCAGACGGCACAGCTCGGCGAGGTACACGGCGTGCAGCGGATCCTGCGCCCGCAAGACCCGCTCGGGACGCGCGAGGCGCCTGGCCTCGCGCGTCACGACGCCTTGCACGGTGTCCTTGATGCTCATTCCGCCCACCGCCAGCACGGTCTCTTCTGAGATCGAACGCGCCGCCTGCAGCAGGTGGGTTTCCTCGACCTCATCGTCGGCGAGCGCGTGCAGCCAGCCGGGCGCGAGTGCCTCGACGAGTTTCGAGATGCTCAAGCGGGAGAGGATCAGGCGGCGTTCGTCCTCGCTGAGATCCGGCTCATCAACCAAAGCCGCCAGGGCGGCGCTCACGGTTTCCTCGTCGTCGACGCTGAGGGCCAGCAGGTGCGTGTCGGCTGCCCGGTGCGCTTCGGCGCCTGTCACGTCGGTCGAGCGCGGCAGGTGAGGTTCGAGGTCCGCGAGCGTGAGACCGTGTTTCTCCAGCAGCTCTCGCAGCACCGCCCGCGTTTTGGCCTGCTCGCCCCCGCTGGAGTTGCGGTACAAGTTGAGCAGCTTGCGCGCCTTGCGGACGGTCGCGTGCGGTTCGAGCGTCATGGCTGACCTCGCGCAGTGGGCGTCACGCCGCGCTTACAGGTCGAACTCGCTCGGGCTGATGCCCACCGCGTTGCAGGCTTCGCGCAGGGCTTTGCGTTCCAGTTCGTCGAAATGACCGTCGGCACCCCCGATGATCACGCCCACCTGAATGACCGCGCGCGCCTGATCGGGTTTGCCACGCAGCTTGGAGATCGCCTGAATCACTTCGACACGACCGAAATCGATGTCCGCCTCGAGTTTCTGGCAGTACCCGTCGAATTTCTGCTTCAGTTCACTTGCATTGAACACCTTCAGCACGTCGCTGGACATGATGAAGCCGGCGGTCTTCTGCTTCTCGGCCGGGTCGATGCTGCCGTCGGCGGCCGCGATCAGCGCGCAGACGGCCATGCTGGCATTGGCGAAGTCGTTGTTCTTGAATTTCGATACCTGCGTCTGCAAATTGCTCGAGAGGCTGCTGACGTTGTTCTTGAGGGAATTCCAGAAGCTCATGGTGTCTCCTTTGGTAAGTACGACCGTGACCGGCCCCGGGGTGCATCGAACCTAGTGCATCGAACACAGAAGCGGTATCGGGGAACTGGACCGAGTGTAACGCCCAACCATGACGGAATACGACGTGTCAGCCCAAAAGGATTCCGGCAGGGGAGGGCAGGTGAAGGCGGTCCGCCTACTGAGTGTCCGGTCATTGGGCGAACTCAGGCAGGCTCGCCGCGGCAAAATCCGGCGTGGTGGTACCGTACACCCGGGCGCGTTCCAGCACCTGCCGGGCCCAGTGGCGGTGCGTGGCCGGTTCGCACATCATGTCACCCATCCGGAAGACCGCCCGCGCGTCGGGGGAGAGGATGGCTTCTGCGGCTTCCACGTCGCTCAGGCTGACCGCGTACGCTGCCTCGATCACCGGAATCTGGTCGGGGTGAATGGCCGTCTTGCCAAACGTGCCGTGCAGCAGGTCCTCTCGCACTTCACGCCGCAGGGTCTCAAAGTCCTGGGTGAAGTCGTACACGGGCGCACTGACGTTCATGCCGAAAGGCCGAAAAACACTCACCAGCCGGTCGATCACCGCGCGCAGCGGTGTTTCGTAGGCCGTGACGCCACGCGTGCGGCGCATCCCCAGGATGTTCAGCAGGTCGTTGCCTCCCACGCGAATCGACAGCACGTCCGCGCGGTGTTCCAGAATCACGTCCCGCAGTTTCTCCATTTCGCTGTTCGAGAAGGCTTCGCGGGTTTCCACCGTGACCATGGAGGTAAAGGGCGTGCCGTCCAGCAGCCTGAAGTACTCCGGGGCGTTGTCGGCGGTGACTTTGGGCAGCACGAAACCATCGAGGTTGAACACCCCGGACAGGCGCAGGATCTGCGCGAGTACGCCCGGGTTGCGGGGCCGCACGAAGCGCAGCGGACGCCCGCCCTGACGGGGCGCGAATTCCAGCAGCGCCAGTTCGAGGTTGGCGAGGGCGCGCGGCAGGTGTTCTTCTCGCACGGCGTCCTCGGTGCACAGAATCACCGAGCGGGCCTGCGTGATCTTGCGACCGTTGCCGATCTCGGCGAGGTCACTGCGGTCGGCTGGAACGTACAGACTCGCGCCCAGTTGTAATGCCATGTTGTTCATGCGGTGCCTTTCTGCCTTCAGGGATCGGGTTCGACGCTGCGAATGAGGGCGCAGGCGCTGTACGGCATCACTCCCGGCCAGACCTGCACCGGCACCTGCCGCTCTTGCGCCAGGCTCAGCAGGTGCTGCACTTCGGGTGCGTGGGGGTCACGAAGAATCAGCACTTCCGGAGCGCGGCGCAGCAAAACCCGCGTGGCTTCACCTACCCCGGGCTTGACGTGGTTGACCGGACGTGGACCGGCGTGGTGTTGGACATCGTGCAGAAATGTCTGCGCCGCTTTGTATACGTCCTGGCCGGACAGCCGGTTTCCTTCGGGGGGTGCCTGACCGGGAAAGTGCAGGCTGACGGTGTCCACGAAGTGCCGGGTGACATCGTGCGCCGCCAGTTGCGCCAGGAACGCACTGCCGTGCAGATCTCCGGCAGGTCCGGGCAGCACCGTCCGCGAGACGAGCCCGGCGACGGTGGCGCCGAGCATGGCGTTGGGAACCAGGTAGTCGAGGCGGGTGGCGCACCGGGCCGCCGCGCCGCCCGGATCACTCACGACGAACAGCTCACCCTGCAGCGCACTGCCGCGCGTGGCGTTGTACGTCTTCACGCTGCGGCGCAACTCGGCCGCGATGACGCCCTTGCCGGTCCAGCCGTCGAGAAAGATCACGCTGCCGTCGGTATGGCGGGCACGAATGAAGTCGAGCGCCACCCCATCGATGCCGTGGTCGCGCACGATCGACACGCCGTAGTGGTGAACCTCTTCGCCGTACAGAGATCGCAGGGCGCGGGTGACGAGCACGCCGATGGGTGTGCCGCCGCGGGCCAGGGAGACCAGCACGATCGCAGAGTTCACGCGGCGCCGGATACGGACCTCTTCATGGACGACGCGCGCGAGCCCCGCGACGTGACGCGCGAGTTGCGGTGCGCCCTCGTGCAGGGCCCGCTCGAACAGCGCCTGGTATTCGGGCCGGGGTGGTTGCTCGGGACTGAGCAGCTGACCGTAATGCCGCTCGCCGGACTGAATCAGGCGTTCCTTTTCCTCGACGCTCACGAACTGCGCCTGGATTTCGCGCAGCAGGTACGTGACGTCCTCCGGCGCGTAGGTGCTGCGCACGAGCCGTGTGCCCGTGAGGAACTCAGGAGTGGACATGATGCATGGCCTCCAGCACGCGCATGATCTGCGAACGGCCCGGCGTGAGGGCGATGTCGCACGCGGCCATGAAGCCCACGTCCGACAGCGTGTCCCCGAAACCCAGCGTGAGCGCTTCACCGCGGGGATCAAGGGTCGTCTGGAGGTGCTGCACGGCGCCCCGCTTGGACACGCAAGCCTGCATCAGCGTGAGGGTGCTGTCGTTGCTGAAGAGGTGCCAGCGCGAATCGCTGCCCAGCTGCTCCTGCCACGAGTGGGCGAGTTCGGTGAGGGCGCCCATTTGGCGCTGCGGGTGCTTCACGACCAGGTAGAGCGGCTGCCCATGCACTTCGTGCAGTCTCACCTGCAAGCCCGGGAAGTGCAGTCTCACCTGCCGGGAAAGGTCTTGCGCGAGCGTGGAAAAGTCCCGGGCATGCTGCGCGAGCCGCTCGCCGGTCTGTGCGGCGTACACGGCGTCCGGAGCGCCGTCTGCTGCCAGCAGGGTCGCGCCGTGATCGAGCACCCGCGCGTGCGAGAAGGGCAGACGCACGCGCGCAAAGGCCTGCGCCGAGCGCCCGGTCACCGGAATGACCGGACCCAGGCGGCACAGCTGAGTGAACAGGGCGGCCTGCTTCGCGGTGCGAAAACCGTGCGCTTCACCTCGGGTGTTCACGCTGACGTGTTCGAGCTCGGTGTCCTGCAGGTGTGCGGGCAGCTTGCGCCGGGTCGAGAAGAGCGTGTCGTCGAGGTCCACGAAGCTGATCAGACGCACGTGATCCTCCCGCCGTACCAGCGGCGCAGCGTGCTCAGCAGGCCGCGCGGGACGCCCGGCTGTTCGGTGAGGACGAACACGGCGTCGTAACGCTCGCCTTCGCTGCGGTACAGGTAGTTGGTGACGCCCTCGCCGTAATTGTCCTCGAACTCGGCGCGTTCCAGCAGTTCCCCGTACGGCACGATGGGGCTGCGCGTCGTGGCCTTCACCCACGCGTCGGCGCCTGCCTGTTCGAGGGAGTGGGCCAGCGCGTAGGCGGCGCTCATGAACTCGCCCGTGCCCAGCACCAGCACCCGCTCGCCGGGTTGAACGGCAAGGAGGGGCTCCTCCAGGCCTTCTTGCGGCCACACTCCGAGCCGCTCGCCGCTCGCGGGCGCGTGGTGCCCGCCATGACCGGTGACCTGCGGCAATTGGGGCTGCCAGGCCGGATTCGGCTTGAAGCGCACCTGTCCCCGCAAGAGGGCCTGACGCTCGACGGGCACGGGCACGGGCGCGGCGGCGTAGGCGTCCTGTGGCGCGAAGTCCTGGAGGCTGACGACCGTGACGCGTTCGAGAGCAGGCAGGCGACCGGCGAGGCAGCGAACGAGGTTCACGGCGGTGACGCCAGTGCTGATCTCGTCATCGACGATCACCACATGGCGTGCCCCGAGAAAGCGCGCGCGTTTATGCTCGTCGAGGGGCACATGCAGCCACTGGGTGGTCGCGTGGCTGTGCGGCTCCTCGAAGGTCAGGGCCTCGCCTGGCTGCCGGTAGCGGGTAGTCGTGACAAACAGGCACGGCGTACCGATTCGGGCGGCGTACGCTTCGAAGACGCCGCGCCCCAGGGCGGTGGCCGTCTCGGCCATGCCGATCCACACCGTCGCGCCCGGTTCGACCCGCCCCGCCAGGATGTCGTAACTGCGCTTCATGTCGCGCGGCCGGGCCGGCAGGTGCTTGCCCAGCACGCGGCTGACGAACAGAAACCCTCGGCGCGGATTCTGCCGCAGGCCCAGCGTGAAGAGCGCGTGCGCATCGTCGGGCGCCTGAATTGCGAGAATCCCGCTGGGCAACTCGTGCGTGCGCCACCCCGGGAGGGCACGGGTGGTCGTCAAGAAAGCACCCCGGCCAATTCCGGTGCGCCGTGAATCACCCGCGCGACGTGCAGATTCAGCAGGCGCGCGCCGTACGCGGGAGGTGGCACGTCACTCGCCTGCGCTTCACCAAGCGCCAGGCGCACCGCCCACACGGGCAGGTCCGGCCCGGCCAGCGCGCTCATGTGACTGCCCCCCGACGGCCGCGCGTTGATTTCCAGAATGTAGGGCGCGCCGTCCGGACCGTCTTTGAACTGCACGTTCACCACCCCGGACAAACCGTAGTGGGAGACCGCCTGGCGTACCAGCTCCTCCAGATCGGGCCGCTGCTCGATCAGTTGCGAACCGTGCAGGCCCGGCAGTTTGGCGCGAATGATGGCCGCTCCCAATTGGCCCTGCCAGCTGACCACGTCAATGCTGCGCTCCACGCCCGTCAGGCAGCCCATCACCAGCATGGGCGAAAAGGACGCGAGGGGAGCGAACAGTCCGCGCGCCTCGTCACGGGTCATGCGGATGGTGTCACCCGCCAGGAAGTCCTCCAGGCGCCGCTCGTGCACGATGACACGAAAGCCGTGACCGTACACACCGCGGGCCGGTTTGATGCACGGTGTCCAGCCCTGCTCGCTGATGATGTCGAAGGCGGCGCTCATGTCGGCCCAGGTAGTCACCACGCCGTAAGGTGGGGTACGCAGAAAATCGGGCAACCCTGCCAGAAAGGCCGCCTTGTCGTCCAGGTGGTCGAGGATAACTTCGCCTGCCGGAAGGATGAGGGTCACGCCGGCTGCCTCGAAGCGGGCACGCTCGCGGGCGAATACGCGCAGTTCCTTGCCAGGCCAGAAGACATCCACCCGGTGTGAGCGGGCAAATTCCAGCGCCCAGCGAATGTAGGCGTCCCCGGTAAGGCCGCGGGGTTCCAGGTGCGGCTCAGCGGCTCCCTGCAACTGTGGACTGTCAGCGTTGGTGTGTGAGACCAGGACCCGGTAACCGGCGCGGTGGAGGGCGTCCGCGTATTCGCGGATCACGGCGAAGTTTTTATTGAGCCAGACGGTCTTCATGGGAACTCCAGGACACGGGGACACAGGGGAGACGAAAGATCCGGCCCGAGACTTCAACCGGAGTTTCAAGGAGAGGCGCCTCTTCATGCGCACTTCTTTATGCGCACTTCATTTTGCCCAGTGTAAGGCAGCCGCAAGCGCTCCAAGTGAGCCCTGCGGCGCGTCAGGGCGCTTTTGGTCTGGCGGGACACTTCAAAGAGAGCGGCGCGGGAAACTTCCCGCGCCGCTCCCGGTTTACCCGGGTCAGCTCAGGCGGGCGTGCGAGGATTCACCGTCGCGGTCGCTCTTGTTGGCCCGCACGGACCACATGACGGCCGCGATGATGAAGCCCAGGCCGATCAGGCCGGTGATCAATTCGGGAATGTGCACGGCACGGTTCATGCTGAGCAGCATGATTATGGCGAGTGCGCCGATACCCCAGTGGGCGCCGTGCTCCAGAAAGCGGTACTCGGTGAGGGTGCCGGTCTCGACCAGCCACAAGGTCATCGAGCGCACGAACACCGCCCCGATCGCCAGACCCGCGGCGATCACGACGACTTCCTTGCTGATCGCAAAGGCGCCGATCACACCGTCGAGCGAGAAGGACGCGTCGAGCACTTCCAGGTACAGAAAGCTCAGTGCGCCCGCCTTGGTGGCCGTCTCCGAAACGGCTTTCACCTTGGCCCGGCGGGTGTCGGCCTCCTCGCCCTCCTCATCTTCGGGCGGTTCGAACATACCGGCCAGGGCCTTTACGAGCAGGTAGGTCAGGATGCCCAGGCCGCCTGCGAGCAACGCCGAGTACTTCTCGGCGGGCGCGACAGTCAGGGCGACCAGCGCGAGCAGCGCCGTGAGAATGACCGACACCTCGACCTTGTCGAGGTTGCCGGCGCGTGCCAGCCGACGTTCGATGGGGCCGATCCAGTGCACATCCTTGGTCTTGTCGAAAAAGTAATGCAAGAACACCAGCCCCAGAAAGGTTCCGCCGAAGGCGCTGATCAGCACGTGCGCTTCTTCGAGGTGTTCGCTGTACTCGGTGGGATTGTTGAAGGCCAGCGACACCACCTCGGTGAACCCCAGCGAGGCGGTGGCCATCACGATCAGGATGGGAAACACGAAACGCATGCCGACCACGGCGATGGCGATACCCCAGGTCAGAAAGCGGTGGCGCCAGACCAGGTCCATGCCGGTGAGGACCTTGGCGTTCACGACCGCGTTGTCGAAGCTGAGGCTGACTTCCATCACGCCCAGAACAATCGCGATAAAAGCGAACTGCGCGGCCGTGGCGACGTCACCCGTGACGAAACCGTACACTCCGGCACCAATGATGCAGAGGATGCTGAAGATGATGCCGAAACCGAAGTGTTTGAACATGAAACTCCCTTGGTCTGCCGTGACGCCCTGAAGACAAATTTCTTCAGCCCCGCGCCCAGAGGTCGATTTTCAGATGTTGATGCCGAAATGATGACACAGGGCCTGCAGACCGCCCGCAAAGCCCTGCCCGACCGCGCGGAACTTCCACTCTCCGCCGTGACGGTAGAGTTCTGCGAAAATCAGCGCCGTTTCGACGCTGGCGTCCTCGCGCAGGTCGTAGCGCACGACTTCTTTGTTGTTGCGCTCGTCCACGATGCGCACGAAGGCGTTTTCGACCATGCCGAAACTCTGGCGGCGCGCCTGCGCTTCGTGAATGGTCACCGTGAAGGCGACGCGTTCCACGTCGGACGGGACCAGGGCGAGATCCACCCGGATCACCTCGTCGTCGCCGTCACCTGCCCCGGTGCGGTTGTCCCCGGCGTGCTCGACGCTGCCCTCGGCGCTGCGCAGCTGGTTGTAGAAAATGAAATCCGCCGTGGAGCGGGTCTTGCCGCTGGCATTCAGCAGAAAGGCGCTGGCGTCGAGGTCGAAGTCGTCGCCGCTGGTAGAGCGGGTGTCCCAGCCGAGGCCCACGCTGATCTTGGTGAGGGTGGCGTCGGTCTTGGTCAGCGAAAGGTTGCCGCCTTTGGTAAGGGTGATGCTCATGCCGTTCCTCCTGACAGATCAAGTACGCCCGACACGCGGTGGGCGTTTCGTACCCCACGAAACTCCTGTGAGAGTAGCGTCACGGCCCGCCCCACACAGTGAAGCGTGCCGTCACAACTCACAATGCGCGTGCCGCGGCCGCCGTCAGCTGCCCCACTACGTCCGAGCCGGGCTGGAAGGTGAAGCGCTCACCCACCGCGGTCAGTTGCCACGTGCCCCCCTGCCGGACCAGCTTCACCATCACCAGGCCCGTGTGTCCGCCCTGCTCGCTGAGGTTGAACTTGGCGATTTCCTGACCACCCTGCTCGTTCACGATGCGGCAAAACGCACCCGCGACCTTGTCGAAGGTTTGCCCACGAAACGAGTTCACCGTGAACACGATCGACTGCACGTTGCCGGACAGTCTCGTGAGGTCCACGAAAATGCGTTCGTCGTCCCCCTCACCTTCCCCGGTGAGGTTGTCACCCGCATGACGGACGCTGCCGTCCCGACTTTGCAGCGAACGAAACCACACGGTATCGACAAGCGAGCCTGCGGCGTCGAACAGCAGCGCGCTCGCGTCGAGGTCGATGCTGGCACCCCCACCGCCCAGCAGGGCGCCGAGAAACCCCTTCGGTTTGGCGACGTCCCAACCCAGCCCCATGAAGATTTTGGCGAGGGACTGACCGCTTTTTTCGAGGCTGATGGTCTGCTTTTTCTGCAATGAAATGGTCACTGTTGCTGCTTTCCGCGGTCGACAGGACCGCTCTGGTGGAATTTCGGGCTTGTCCGGTTCGCGCCGGGGCGCCGATTTCGTTTGTCCGCGCGTGGTGCGGCCTTCACCATTGTGGCAGTTTGGCACTGCCGCAAGTGCGTGTGTGCCCGAGCCGTCCGAAGCGCGTGCCGCCGATGTCCACGCGGGCGCCCTGCTTCCGGAACGGCGAGTCATGCCGAGTGGCGTGGGGCAAAGCGAAGACGCAATGCCGGGCGCGAGCACACTTGGGACCGGACTGCCAAACGGAGAGCAGCCGTGCTTTTCCGACGACTCAGGGTGAACGCAACGCTGCGTCAGTCAAGCGACCAATCCTCACCGTACTGCACGCCCGCCAGTCTGCGGGCCACACCGCGCGAGGCCGAATTGCCCCATTCGGTGCTATAAAAGGCCAGCCGTCCACTGTGCCGGACGGCTTCAGCCCACCGGATCACCGCCCCGCTCGCGTATCCCCGGCCCCGAAAGGTGGGCGCCGTTTCGACGCCCGCTTCGGCGGCTCTGTCGGTGATTCGCGCGCAGTAGCACAGGGAGACCGCCTGGCCCTCTACCAGCACCGCGCCGCACGGACCTACCCGGAAACCCGAACGTGACGTGATCCTCTGTGGAAAGTGCGCCCGCAGCAGCGCCGCCGCGTTCGTCTCGGTGACCAGCGTCACGTCCAGGTCCTGCGGGGTGACCACTTCGCCCGGGAGGCGGTATGCCGGTCCTCGGTACTCTTTCGTGATCGGCGCCCACGCGCCCAGGACGGCCCGGATCATCGGCGCGAGGCGCGGCTCGCCTTCGAGGTCCGCGCTGATCGGTTCAGCCGAGCAAAGCGGCTCCAGCTCGCCGATCAGTTCGGGTGGCAGATCGTGCCGGAAGCGCCAGGTGTTGCCCTGCGGCGTGCGCCCCATGAAAAACCGTGGCGCCGGATCGAGTTCGGCTTCCGGGTACCCCGGTTCACGAACGAACCGCAGCCGCTGGTCCTCATCAAGGACGAACAGGGTGGGAATCTGCAGTTCCATCAACTGAAGCGGGGTCAGGGAGTGGGTCACGCGGTGCTGGTCCTCGGCGGGGGCGTGGGTTAGGGGACACGCCAGTGTAAGCGGTCGTCGGAACCCGGCGGTGGACCTGGCGCTGCGAAGCCGGATTTCGCCAGCCCACGGTAGAACAGCAGGGCCAGCGGCAGGTGCGAACCGTTGGCGGGCACGAAGGTCAGACGCAGGGTGTCGCTGCGGGCATGCCACAGCAGGGCCGGAGTCGAGGCGTCTTTCAGGGCCGCGCCCGCACCGACCAGCAGCGCGGCCGTTCGTGCGCCGTCCTCGACGTTCAGCACGCCCCGGTAAGCGCCTCCTCGCGCGGAAATACCCAGCTGGCTGTTCGCGGCGCCCTGCACCTCCAGGGTGTACTGCACCCCGAAGTGGCCCCTCAGTACCTGCTGGTCTCCGCTCAGCGCGTCCTGCCCGCTCAGGGTCAGGTCATCGGCGTGCCCCAGGGTGACCCGCGCGGTTTCGCCGGGCAGCACGATGCGCAAAGTCCGGTTGGCGCCCGGAAAGGTGCCGCGCTGGTGGTGGGCGTCACGCGTCAGCACCGGCAGGGCATCGAGGGTCTCCGGCGTGAGCGGGCGGTCTGAGGCGAGCAGCACCACACTGATCCGGGTGGCGCCGGTACTGTGCACGTCGAGCATGGCGCTGGCGACCGCGCCGAGCGGCAGCGGTTCGGAAGTGTAGAGCAGCCTGGCCTCGCCGGGGGCGAGCAGTCCGGAAGGCAGGGCGCGCGAAGCGAAGTAGCGCAGCAGGGTGCGCTGTCCCGTGAGCGGATCGGGGCCGTGGGTCATCGCGGTGCCCCGCCGCCGGGTGGTCAGGCTGACCGGCTGGGCGCTGACGTTGCGGGCCAGCACCACCAGGCGCGCCCGCACCCCGAGGCCGTTGGCATGGTAAGCCACCACGCGGGCCTCGCCCTGGGTGGTGTCACGGTAGAGCAGGCCGCTTTGCCGGGGTGTTTCCGGTGAGTTGGACATCAGCAGGGGCGTGGCGTCGCTGCTGACCTCTGCGTTTACGTTGGGGTAACTCAGGACGTTCGGGTCCGGGGTGCTGCGCAGCGACTGGGCGTCGGCGCCCACATCCGGCAGTGCCAGCAGAACCAGCAACAGGCCCAGAAACAAAACAGCACGCACGTTCACAGGCTAAGCAGGCACACGTGGGGAGTGTGAGCGGCCCGCGCCTGATTTCATATCCGAAGGCAGGTTTTGCCCTTCTGCTCACCTGCGCGGTTTTTCCGTCCGGGAGAAAAGCAGCCGCAAAGAAGAAGACGATGACGAACGCATTCGTCATCGTCTTCTTTCAGCCGTTTATTTCTTGGCGGCTGTTTTTTTCTTAGGTCGGGCCTTTGAACGGCTTTTCCCGAGGCTCTGGCCTTTTTTATAGCTGGCGTCCATTTTTCTGCGGGTTTCTTCGGCAAGCGCCTTGAAATCAAGTTCGCCACTTTCGAAGGCTTCCAGGCTCGGTTTGACACGAGCAGCACGACGTCCACTCGAAAGGTCCTGGTTGATGCTGTCAAACCAGTGCTCGAACGCAGGCGTGACTTCGAAAATCATCTCCTTGGAGTCTTTCGAGTACCGGTCGTCACCTCCCCGGCGCGCGTACTGTTTGGGCAGCGTGAAACGCTCCGGAACGTAAGCAGCGTCGAAACGCCCTTCCCGAACAGCCGAACGAAACATTTTGACAAAAGCGTCCGAGCGTTGCGGATTGCTGAGCTGCTGTACCTGATCACTCAATTTACGTAAAGCCATTGATTCCTCCGAAGTGCAAAATAAACAGTTCCGTAAAAAGTGTATGTGAGCGTTCGTGACAAATCAAGATTTTTACCCAGAGTGACCTGACTGATTGTCACTTGGCCGTGCGTTTGATCTCCGCGCCTCCCTTTTCGATCGTTGATGATTGAGGCCATGGCCGATTTACTTCGCGTGGTTGGTAGTACGAAAAGTGGCTTTAACATTGATCGTCCTGGCATCATGCCGACACCTCGAATACAGCGTCAGCCGTGTGGTGCCAGGCGGCGCTCGATCTCGTCGTGCAGGGCCTGAAGCTCGGCGTCGGTCCGGACGCGCTCGCCGTGGGCCTTTGGCGTGTCGTCGAGGGGCACCCAGCTGACGCAGCCCAGCATCTCGGGTGTTTCCGTCAGGTGCAGCGGCGCACTCAGGCGCGTCACGCGCACCAGCAGCGCGTGCAGCCAGGGACGGCCACGGTAATGAAACCGCCGCTCGATGGCCGCCGCGTTCAGGGCCTGCAGCTCCTGCAGGGCCAGCGCCTGCTGCAAATCCTCGATCTTCCAGACCGAGTGCACCTCGGCCAGGGCGGGCAGCGTTACCACGCCCGGCTTTGGATCGGGCCTCAGCAGGGGTGCGAATTCGGAGCGCAGTTCCTGCGGATTCTGGTGCAGGAAGGTGGGGTAGAGCAAAAACGAGCGGTGCTCGACTTCGAAGCCGTCGTGGGTCTCCATGATGCCGCCCTTGCGCAGCAGCAGCGACACCTCGCCCGAGAGCAGCGCGCGCACCTGGGCGTCCCATTCCTTGAGGGCGTAAGACGTGGACATACGCGGATGATACGCGCTGGATGAGGCCGTCGGTCACACACTGACCAGTTCAGCGCTTTCAGGCGGCAACCGCTTTGATGGAATCCCCAATAAGGCTTTGTGTCGACATGTCGTACGTTGATCGTACACACCTTGTACGCTAGGGTATGACCCAGCTGACTGCCTCCGAGGTCCGCACACACCTGCGACAGGTTCTGGAACGTGTTCAGCAGGGCGAGGAAATCGAAATTACCCAGAACGGCAGGGTTGTGGCCACCCTGGTGCATCCCGAAAGGCTCCACCGGCGTGTTCACACGCCCAACACCGCAGCGGCCCAGCAGCTGCTGGCCGGTCTGCGCGCCGACCGTGAGGGGGTTCCGCCACCGGACACCACCTCCCTCAGCGCCGACTATGCCGAGGAACTGGTTCAGGACATTCGCCGTCAGCGCGCAGGCCAGGGTGAGTGAGACGGTCCGGCACCCGCGCCTGGCGTTCGACGCCGACGTGCTCATTTATGCGGCGGTCCCGGGGCACGCGCTGGGCCGCCGCGTTCATCAGCTGCTCGCAGAGGCCCCGCGCGATCAGCACTGCGCCTCGGTGCTGCTGCTGCCCGAGCTGATGTCCAAACCCCTGCGGGAAGGGCGAACTGCCGAGCTTGTAGCGCTGCGCCTGCTGCTCTCGCGGCTGCAACTCGTCGATACCAGCGAGGACATCGCCGCGCTGGCCGCGCAGCTGGGCGCGGCCTACCGCCTCAGGGCTGCAGACGCCGTTCACCTCGCCTCCGCCGTGGCGGGTGGGGCAGAGGCCTTTGTTACCAACAACCGCAAGGACTTTGGGGCGCAGAACATCCTGGAAATTCCGGTTCTGTTTCCCGAGATGCTTCCGGCTTGGTGAAGCAGGGGGCCCTACCTTTGCCAGGGCGTCCCGTCATTGCCGCGTGAGGTGCGTGAGAAAATACATTGCTGCGTAGCCAAGCGCGGCGTCATGCTCATGCTATGGCCGTAGGAATGGACCGCTTTGAGGTCGAGCTTCGCCGTGCCCTATCTAGCCGTGTCAAGGCCCGGGTGCAGCTGGATTACGCCGCGCGGCGGGTGCAAGTCGGGAAGGTTAGCTGTGAGCTCAACAAGGACAGTAGGTTTTGCTCTCCTGCAATTGGCATCCCACGGAGGATACGCTGGGCTGCTTTTGGAGTAGAACTTACCGCCGTTCCCAGGCACGAATATTGAATACGTAATCGGTGGGGCCCGCGCCCGGCATACCGGGTGGCAGGTTGTAGCGCAACATGGGCGACTGCACGAGCGCCGGAGTTTGGGTCAGGTCGAAGTAATTCGCGACGACCGTTCCAAGCACCGTGGCTTGCTTCTGGATAACCATGCTTCCTTGGGCATAAAAAGCTCCGGCCAGTTTTTGCTGGTTTTTATTTGCGTTGATGTTTCCCTCCGCTGTCAGACCAAGTGACGCGCCTTGGGGGTAAGTGTTTAAAGTCCCAGAGGCATTGATCAAATTTCCTTCGAGCAAGGCATTTCCGCCTACGCCAGTGAGGGGCGGCAGTTTTTCAAGAAAAAGGTTCCCTTTACCCGTGTAAGTCACGTCACGTTGTAAGGAGAAATTCACTCCGCTCAATTTGGCCACGCCGTTGAGGGTGAGCTGGTTTGTAGAAGCGTTATAGGCCATGATTGTCGCGCCAGAGGCCGAAGTGCAATTGAAGCTGGTTGTGCTGCTGTTGAGAACGAAGGTGGGAGGAGTGCCACTCGTGCGTCCGGCCAGGCAGGCGGTGACATCCGTTGCGAGGGTGTTCAGATTCGTACGGTACGAGGGCGTTCCATTATCGAGGTTGGGGAACGGGGTCGGGCTGGCGAGGTCATACGCGGTGACTGGTTTGGTAGGACCCGTTTCTTCCGAGTGAATACGCGAGGCGCTTTCAAGGTCAACTTGGGAGGTGGAGTCGTTGCTCACCACCGGGTTGCTGACATATACGCCTTTTACCTTGTTGGTGCTGGTGCCAATGAGGGCGCTGCCGCGGAGTTTGATATCACCTTGGTACACACGCACTTTTGAGCAGAGGTCATTAATGTTGCGCTGAGAATCTGGAACGTTGAATTCCGAAAGGCCACCCAGGTTGCTGGAGCCCGTGCCGTCCCCGGAGTACGAGTTGAACACGCCGCAGTTACCGCTGCAGTCATATGCGGTGTCGTTAATGCTCAGGTTGCTGCCGCGTACGTTAACAGACCCATAAATGTTTGTGTTTCCGTTAATGCCGTTGCCACTCTGCCCGGTACCAGCGAAAATCGCGTTGTTCCACACGCCAGTCTCTTCAACATCCCAGCCGACGAGCACGACACTGCGAGCATCACGGTAGGTGCTTTCACTTCTGATCCCCCTGCCTGCTGGTAGCAGTGTGATGGTAAACGTACCTGAGCTGCCATCATCAAGCGTCACGGTTTGAGCTGCGGTTGGGATGCCTACACGCAGGTCGCGTTGATCAATCACGCCGTCGCGGTTGATGTCCATGCCGATGCCCAGAATGTTGGCACACTCACCGGCACCGCTGGCAGAGATCAGCCCGGAGTAGTTGCTGAGGTTACGGATCATATACGAATACGTGCGATACCCGAGAGTCTTGTACTCTTGCGCGCCGTACTGTGCGATAAAAAAGGCCTGAGTGGCGTTCGCGTCATTGCGGGTGATCCGGTTCTGAATGCTGGCAGTCACGACGGCGCTACTCACCAAAAGGCCGACGACGACCATAATCATTAGGGCGGCAATCAGTGCAATACCCGAGGTTTTCTGTTTCATTGCTGCTCCTAGAGGCTTGGAGTGTCGAAGGTGAAGCTAAGCGATCTGTACGTGAACCCAGCAAGTTGCGGAACGGTTTGTTGAGTACCTGCCAAGAGGTTTCCACCGGCAGCCGCACGCCGAAGTGGCGCTCGACCGATGACCATCACTTCGACCCTGTATACGTCGGCTGCCGTGTAGCTTCGCGCGCTGCTGCATACTCCACCGAACGTACTGCTGCCCTGAGCAGCTTCAAAGGTTGCTTGTACGGAAGTTTGAATGCCCAGCGAGTTCGGGCAGGTTGTGCGGACCATGTACCGCACGTTGAATGCAACGATGTTCTGAATGGCAGCAATACAGTTGGCGCCATCGGCGATCGTGGTACTCAGGCTGCAGCCGTCAGTTGCGTTCACGGGGGTCTGGCTGCGAAACAGTGTCGGAACGCCCTGAGCGTCATTGCGAACCTTGTACGTTACGTCCACTTCGCTGTAGGTTCCTGTCGTGGTAGCAGTGCCATAGTTAAAACGCTGGTAACGGACGCGAATGATGTCTGGATTCGTACCACCGTCCACACCGACCAGCGCGGCGGCGGGCTGGATCGGTAGACTGACCGACGGCACCCCGAATGACCCCGCATTTCGAACATCCTCGGTTACGAGTTCAACTGCGGCCTGCACGTTCGACTGGACTTCCTCGCGCGTCTGCTGCGCATGCGTGAAGTGCTGTTGCTCGATAAAGAAGTAGGCGACGAAGCCGAGAACGATGGCGACCAGGCCCATCGCGAGGAGCATCTCGATGAGCGTGAAGCCACCCTGGCGAGCAGCGGGCTTCATAACGGGCACCCTGGGTAAGGATTGCTCGCCGTGCCGCCCGGATCTTCCAGGCAGGTGACAAGTTGAGCCGTACTGAACCGTCGTGTCACCCCCGCTTTTGTCCAAATGGTCGTCAGGTTTACACGAACGTATCCGTTCAGGGCGGTATCTCGCTCTATTCGCCAAGCTGTCCGGTGAAAGCCGTCTGTAGCCGATGTTTCTCCGGTGCAGCTGTTGGGTGGAATATTGCATTGATTAAGGTTCTGGTAACCACGCTGTTGCAGCTTTGAAAGCTCGCTTGCCAGGATTGCCCTGGCCTCCGGCACTTGTGCGGCTGTTGCCGAGAGACGTGTACTGCCGATGGAAACATAAGCGAGGGCCAGAAACGCAATTGTCATGAAGCTGACGGCAACGAGCACTTCGAGGAGCGTAAAGCCGGACTGTCGTTGGTTCATTGAATCACCCGGATGACACGACCTTGAGTGGTCACTTCGACTCTCCAGACGTAGTTGGAATTGTCGGTGCTCTGCATTCGGAACGTGGTGACCGTACCGGGCGCAGCAGTATTGACCAAAAAGGAACGGGGGTCGAAGAGAATAGTTGCCGCTGCGCTCAGCTGGAGCTGGGTTTTGGCGTAATCACCCGACCTGAGATTGTAAGTTTGGATGGTTGTATCTCCGCTGGAAGTGTAGGTGCGGTCGTTGTTGGTGTCTTCGTAGACGATGAAGCTTAGACCATTCGCCGGAAAATAAATGCCCGCAAAACGGTTGCGCCTTACGGCCTCGAAGCGCGAGAGCTGAATCTGCTGGGCGAGCAGATTTGCTGCTTGACGCGTCTGTATCTGGTCTCTGCGTATTGTCAGTGGGACTATTGCAGCGAGGACGCCAACGATGCCGATTACGATCAGAAGCTCCAGAAGCGAAAAGCCTGAAGTATGTCTCATGTCCCTCCCTACCTAGTATGAATAATTCGTAAATTTAAAACACCCCCCGTTAGGGGGGTTTTCATCTCATGGATAAGAATCTCATCTTTTGGATAATCGTTTCTGGTTCCTCGAGGTGCAAGGCTCAAGCGCGTTCATGCCAGTGCTGAGGAATACACCATATATCAGGACGTGAGTGAAGTCAGTTCGTGATGTCATTGCAAACATGGCCAGCGTCTGCAGCAGCCTGAAAAAAAGCGGCTAGGTCTAACCTGGAGTTTGGTTTTGAAGTAAGAATCGTTATCCTTACGCTTGAAGTGCGATATGGGCGTGTAGGGGGGAAGCCCAGCGGGAAGTACGCCTGATACGGTATTGCATTCATGAACTTTCAGGGTAGTAGCCCAAGTAGGCCGTTGCGGATGAAATGACCTGTGGCTGTGCATCGAGTTCCACGCAGCGAGTGCACAGCCGCTGTTCGAGGGCGTCGAGATCAGTGAAGGTCTGGTGGTGCGTCGCCTCACGCACCAAGGTCCACAAGCGTTCAGCTGGGTTGAGTTCGGGCGAGTAGGGTGGCAAGACGGCCAACACGATGTTGTCGGGCACCTTGAGTTTCCTGGTCGAATGCCAGCCTGCACCGTCAAGCACGAGCAGGGCGATGACCTTCTCGGGTAGTGAAGCCGCATAGGCGCGCAAGAAGACGCTCATGACGCACGTGTCAACCTTCGGCAATACGAACCAGAACACCCGACCCAGCGCAGGCTCGACGACTGCGTACAGGTACGTCCACTGGTACTTGACGGTACTGGGCGCCGTCGGTCGCTGACCTTTCTTGGCCCACAGACGGCGAGACGTGGGCTTGAGACCGAACCGCGCCTCGTCCTGAAAGCACAACCGCACGTCCTTGTCCGGATGTTCGGCTTGGAGCTTGGCACTCAGTGCGAGGATTTTTTTTGGAACGCCGCTTGCTCTTCCTTGCTGGCCGCCTGGGGATGCGCGGGACGCGACGTTTGCTGGCTGTAACCGAGCTTTTGCAAGTATCGCCAGCCGGTCGCTTGGTCAGGACGATGGCCCGTCTTCGCTGCAATCCAAGCCGCGACCTTTGCGCCCGTCCACAGTCCCCCGCCTGGCGGTGCCTCGGTGTCGAGCGCTTGCCCGAGTTCCAAGACGCCGCTGACGTCCAAGACCGCTTTCTTGCCGCCGCGTGCTTCGCCTGCACGCTTGTGGGTGGGTACGGCGTTGGGTCCGCCTTCGTTGTAGGCACGCACCAGGTCGTTGACCCAAGTATGCGAACGGTCGACGACTTGCGCGACGTGGCGATTGGCCTTGTCTTGCGAGATCAACCACAAGGCGTGCCAGCGTGTCTTGTCGGCAGGGTGAGCACAGCACCGATAGCACTTGCGCAATTCATCCGAGGTCAAGTGCGGCTTCAAACGAACTTCGGGGGGCACGCCTCAGCATGCTCCTCGGAAGATCCTCAACGCAAGACCGTATGAGGGGTGGCCTACAGCAGGTGCAGGCTGTCCACACTAGAGTTCACTTTGCCGAGATTGACCTGGTACTGTACTTGCGGTCTCCGGTTTTTCGAAGATTTACTTTTGCTGAAGAACTGCTGGCGCTGGTGAGCGGCCTGGTGTTTGCTGCCATTTTGCCTAGTTCGGTGTTGGCGATGCCGGTAACGTTTTGTGGCGCTGGGTGCCGAGTAGCGGCCCTTGCAGGTAGCGTGGAAGAAATCGCACTGGGCAGGGCGATGAAGGCTGGGTCGAGCAACTTGACGTAACTGCCGGACGGATCAGGCGCTTTTTCCGGACGCTTTCTATCCCTTAGAGCATTTGTCATAGGGATGAGAGGGGCAGAGCGTGGTGGAACCAGCCAAGGATGTCGTTCGGAGTCACAGCACGCAAAGCAAAACCCAAAGCCTCGATCACTGTCTCCGTGGTCCTGGCCGCAGCTTTCCGCAACAAGGCTTTGAGTTTGGAGAACAACATCTCGATGGGATTGAAATCCGGGCTGTACGGCGGGAAATACACCAGCTGGCAGCCTCGCGCCTCGATCAACGCTCGGACCTTCGCTCCCTGATGCGACGACAGATTGTCCATCAGCACCGTCTGCCCGCTTTGCAAGGTCGGGCACAGCACCTGATCCACGTACGACTCGAACACCGCAGCATTCACCGCTCCTTCGATCACCAGTTCCGCCTGCGAGCCCTGCGAGCTCATGGCACACAGCAAGGTGAGGTTCTTGCCGGTGTTTCTCGGAACGCGGGCAAAGGCTCGCTGATTTCGTGGGGCCCTGGCATAGACGCGACTCATCCCGGTGTGGAAGCCACTTTCGTCGAAGCACACCAGGTCGTGCAGCTTCAGTCCAGTTATCTCATTCACAAAGGCGGCTCGAGCTTCAGGGGACTGTTCAGTGGCGCGGACGGTCTTTTTTTCTCGTGATTGAGAGCCGTTCGAACATGCGGTCCATGGTTTTGATGCTGACCCGCACGCCATGCTGCTCGAAGTAGTACTCCACGTGCTCAGCAAGGGTCGCATCGGGGTACTGCTCCACCTGGGCTCGTAGGACAGCATGGCTGGCTTCTCCCAGGATTCGTACCCGGCCTTTGTGCCGGACTGGCGCCAGGGGCTGGCCTGCAGCGTGAGCCCGCACATAGCTGCGTACCGCTGATTCACTCAGCCGGAAGGTGCGGGCCACTTGCGCGATCACTGGCGTGTCCTGGTATGCCGCCACCACTCGCTCTCGTAAATCCAACGAATACGCCCTCATCCTTCTATCCTACGGACAAATGCTCTAGTATGCGCTTCCACCGAGACAACGGACCACCACTAATGAGTACAGGGGCTTTCGCCCCTGTACTCGAGTGCTCATGTTGCGTGATAAATCAGGTCAGCGGCGCACCTGCGTTGCAGGCGCCTTCGCGGGTAACCAGGGCGTTGGTGTTCACGTTCAGCTCGCTGCAGAATGCGGTACCGTTGATGGTTTGGTTGACTTGAACACGGTTGGCGGCGGTAGCGTGTCCGCTGGCGTAGTAGGTCACAACGCCGATGCCGTTGGTGCCGGCCTTGAGAACTGCAGCAACCTGAGCTTGAGTGAAGTCGGCGCCAGCGAACGCAGGGGCAACAGTGGCACCAAGGTCGTTGATGGCGACGGCCACTCCGTTGGCGTCGGTCATCGTGACGACAGCCGGTGTGGTGTTGGAGTAGGTAATGCGGCTATCCTGGCTCTGCAGCGACTCAAGGGCCGTGATAGCTTCGCGAGCGTACGCTTGGGCAGCGCTGGTTTGTGCGCGGGTGCGGGCGCTCAGCAGGTTGGGGATCAGCACGGCGGCGAGAATGCCGATGATCGCGATGACGATGAGGAGCTCGATGAGGGTGAAGCCTTGCGTACGACGGTTCTTCATATTCTCTCCTGGGTGCCTCGCCGGATGAGGAATTTGATTGAGTCCGGTCTGGCGGTTTATGGCTGTGCAGCTTCTAGGCGTTGCTGTTCTCGTCCGCTGCTTGGTTTAAAGAGTATTAACCAGCTTCTTACATAATCCTTACAGCCTCAGATGACCCACATAAATAGCGCAGATACAGGGCGTACTTCACTGGCCTCCGCATCTGCGGCTTCCCCTCTTTGGGGTCACCGTGCTGGAACGACAGGCAGATTCGCCAAGGTGAGCCAGCAATCCATGCCAGATTGATGGCCGATGAGAACGTGTGCCAAGCGCAGTGGAGCGTATTCCCTCAGAAAACAAAGCGGCGTGGCCCTGGTGCTGGTCCTGCTGTTCACGCTGGTCGTGCTGACCACCGTCCTTGCGACTGCCGCCCTTGCCGCTCAGGGCGCCCGCCATGGCGCGGGCACCGACCGGAAGTCCTATCGTCCTATCAGGCGTTGATGGCCGCCGAGAGCGGCCTGAACAGCTTTCCCGCCCGTCTGCAGGAAACGGCTTTTGCGGGCAACGTGTCCGAATTGCCTTGCCTTGTCCAGGGTGCCCCGTTGTCCGTCACGGCTGCCTGCCCACCGGGTTCGGGCGAACTCGGCACGCTGCTGCTGGGCCCTGACGCGAGCGGGTCACGGGCCGAACTGCGGGTGGTGGCCCTTCACCCGGAAAGCGCGTCCCTGACCCTGCGCTCGGTGGGTCATGATGGAAGCGGCGCGCGAACCACGCTGCTGCAAGATTTTCGTCTGCGGCGACCCGTGCAGATGGAAGTCGCACCACCGGCTGCCTTCAGTGCCTGCGGCGAGGTGGTATTGCGCGGACGTGCCCGCTTCGTCGGTGTCGGCGTGAACCGGCCGGAGGGCCCGGTGACCCGGTCGGGCGTGCTGGCGGGCGTGACGACGCTGGTGTCGGGCGAGGCCGACAGGGTCTTGCCGGGTGCGCCGCCCATCACCGCGCACGTCGCCGACGCCCGCCTGCTGGATTCGGGCAGCGTGGTGCAGATCGGCCACTCGACCTTCGAGGTGCTGGGCCGCACTGAAGACGGTAGCAACGCGCTGCAGCTGGCGGCGCTGGTCGTGCCACCCGGTGGGGAGCGGCTTTCCGCGGGGCGCGCGGTCGACCTCGTGCCGTCCGCGCTGCGGGCGCCGCCCATACCGCTGAATGCAGGGGCGTTGCGCCTGCCCCTCACCGATGCCAGCGGGTTTCGGAGCGGGGACCTGCTGGCCCTGCAGGCGGATGGCGTGACGTACGGTGCGACCGTGTCGGCCCAGGGCCTGGCGGTACCGGGCGACCCGGCTTCCGGTTATGTCGACGTGCAGCCCACGTGGCCCGGCGATGGGAATGAGGCTGCCACACCGCTGTCTTTCGGGACCGCGCAGGGGCTGGCGCGTGGAACGCCACTGTGGCGCCCGGTGCCGGGTGCATCGACCGCCCGGCCACTCACTCCGCCTGGCGAGAACGGCGCTTTTTCGTGGCCCGTTGCCGGACCCGGCCTGGACTGCGGTGAGGCGCTGTTTCTGCGGGTGTTCGGTCGCCCGAAGCGTGAAGTCTTCGAGGGAGCGGTGCGGGCAGACGCACTGAGCGGTCCGGTCGCGCCGGGCGTGCACTGGATCGGTCCACGCGACCCGACGGCGCGAGCGGCACTCAGCCTGCCCGGAGGCCTGTGCGGCGAGGGACTGGTGATCGTCGCAGGTGACCTGAGCCTCAACGGCGCAAACAGACCGGATTGTAGCGAGGACGGGTCGGGTTTTCGGGGCTTGCTGTACGTGATGGGTCACCTGAACGTGCAGGGCGCGAGCGACATTCTGGGCGCGGTGGTGGTGGAGGGCAGCGCACCGGACGGCGTGACCCGGCCCTCGACGCTGCACGGCGCGCTGAACGTGACCTACGACGAAGCCGCCCTGCTGCAGGCCGGGCACCAATTGACGCCACCCGAACTGCAGGCCGTACCGGGCAGCTGGCGGTCCCGGTGAAGAGGCCACGGTGAGCCGGGGTCAGGCTGCCTTTACGCTGCAGGAGCTGCTGATCGTGCTGGCCGTGGTGGGTATCCTGCTGGCGCTGGGCGTGCCGAATTACCTGCGCTGGCGGGCCAGTGTGAGCGTCATGCAGGGCGCCCAGCAGCTCGCGCATGAGTTGGGGCGCCAGCGCGGCGAAGTCCGGCGGCTGGGTGAACGGCGCGCGGTGAGCGTCGCAGCGGGCGCCCACCCGTCCTTTCGGGCGGGTGACCCGTCCTTCTGGCGTATTTACGATTTGCCCGCCGGAGTCGAGGTGGTTTCAGCGACCACAAAGACGCTTTACTTCGTGCCGCCCTACGGCACGACCGACGCCTCGGCCGAGACTTTCGTGGTGCGCTGGTCGCGCGACGCCTCGTTGCGGCGCACCGTGCGCGTCACGAGCGTGCTGGGAAAGGTGGTGCTGAAGTGAGCTTTCCTGTACGTCTTTTTCCCGGCGCAGCTTCGGGAAACCGGATGTCACCCCGACCCGAAACCAGGCTCAAGCCGCCTCTGGGGACGGAAAGTGGAACAAGAAGGGCCGCCGCTTGCAGGGCGCCGCGCCCGCAGGCCGGGCTGACGCTGATCGAGGTGCTGGTGGCGTTGGCGCTTTTTGGGGTGGTGTCGACCGTGGTGCTCGCGTCGCTGCCCGGGCTGTACCGCCTCAACCGCACCTCGGGCGAGGAGCAGGACGTGACCGTTCACGCCCGCACGGTGATGGAGGGTGTGCGGGCGGCGTGGCAGTCGCGCGCCCTGTTCGACGCGGGAGTGCTGCCTCAGCTGCCCCCCGATCCGGCGGGTTTCAGTTGCGGCGCGCCGGGCGTGATGGTCGTCGACACGGGCCGGGCCACGCCACGCCGTCGTCGCCTCACGCTGACCTGTACCCGCGCGGACCACGCCCCCGTGATTTTCGTCGCGGAGTTCGGGCGGCCATGAGCACGTGTCCATGAGCACGTGGCCGCGCTCAGGCCTGACGCTGGCAGAGCTGCTCGTGGCGCTGGCCGTGCTGGGCGTGCTCTGTGCCGCGCTGCTCGCCCTGGAGGGTTCGGTCCTGCGGTCGTCCGCGCAGGTGAGCGCGCAGGCGGCGCGACTGCGTGAACTGCAGGAGGCCAGTACGTACGTCGCCGACCGGGTGCGCGCTGCCCGCGACCTGCGCACCGACCTCAGCGTCAACGGCTCACCCTGCACGGTCTATCCCGCGCCCGGCGGGCGGCCCTGCTTTGCGCTGCTGGTGCCCTCAGCCGAGCTGGGCCAGGCCATCGACACCTACGCTTACCGGGTTTACCGCGTCGAACCGAGAACCAGCCTCAATCCGGCTGACCGCGTGAACGATGCCTGGGCCGACGCGCACACCTTCGTGCTACGCGAGTACCGTGCCTACGCCTGCGGTCCGGCCAGCGTCACGACCGCTGGGGCCTGCACGCCGGCCAGCATTCCAGCGGGGGTGCCTGCCGTGCTGACGAATACCCAGCCGTTTCTGGTAATGGACGGCCTCACGTTCGACGGTCCGGCGGGCGCCTTCACCCCGTTCGCCTACGACCCTGCCAGCCGCGTGCTGACCTTGCGCCTGCGCGTTGGGCGCCGCGAGGCAGGCCGTGTGCTCTTCACGCCGCCCTCGGGTTACCAGGAGTTGCGGGTGCAGCTTCGCAACTGACCCGTGCTATAGTCCTAAACGCATTGCTGGCGCAACGCAGCGGCGACGCTCGAACCTGGTCAGGGCCGGAAGGCAGCAGCCATAAGGGATGATCGCTGGGTGCCGTTGCTTCCCGGCAATGCTTTTTGTTGCCGCTTTTTTGTTGCCCGATCCGGGCAAGGTCAGGCTTCAGGCAGCTGGCTCAGGTCGGCCAGGTCTTTCGGGCGGGCGCTCGCGGCCTTGTCCTTGCGCAGTTCGCGCGTGCCGGTCATGGGCCTGCGCAAACTGCCGAAGGTGACCTCGGTGCGTCCGGCATAGGCTTCGCCGAACGTCACGCCGCTGATTTCGTTGATCAACTCGATCATAACGGGCTTGACGCCCAGGCGGAACATGACGTTGGGACGGGCGAGTTGCGCAGCTTCGATGTCCGAAAAACCAAATTCGTGCAGGGCAGCGGCGAGACGTTCGGTATTTTCAGCGTCAGCAGCGTAAAAGACATCGATATCACCGGTGTATCGAACGTGACAGTGCCCATACGGCGTAGCCACCGATGACGACGAGGCTGACGTCTCGGTCCTGCAATAATTTCAAAAACTCGCTGAAGTCGGGGTGGAGTTCCATCAGGATAATTCATGGTCCGTAAAGATTCGCCTGCCCGGAAGCGTTCCTGCACCGATTTGCTCAGCCAGAACGTCAGATCGTCGTCTTCCACGTCGGCACGGGTGGTCATCACCCAGACCTGCCTGTTCAGCCTCTCCTGCATAGATCTCCCCTGACATTTAACCCCTTCCCGAAGGGTGCGCAGTCTGAGGATCAGCGGGTGCCGCTGCCTCTTGGACGCACTTTTCTGACAATGAGAGTTCGCTAAGAAACTATGAAGACCGGGTTGTAGGTGACCGTCGACCTGAGACTTTGACGCACCAGGTGCGGGACGCGTATGAGAGACTTCTCAAGGCTGCTGGACAGGGGTGGGTCTAAGCTTTCGTTCGCACTTTCATTTCGCGCCCTCGTGCGATAATGCGGCCATGAGCGTCATTCCTTACGTGATCGAGCAGACCGGGCGCGGCGAGCGCATGTACGACATCTACTCGCGCCTGCTGAAAGATCGGATCATTTTCCTGGGAACCCCGATTGACAGTCAGGTCGCGAACACGATCGTGGCGCAGCTGCTGCTGCTCGACAGCCAGAACCCCGAGCGCGAGATCCAGCTTTACATCAACTGTCCGGGCGGCGAGGTGTACGCGGGCCTGGCGATCTACGACACCATGCAGTACATCAGCGCGCCCATCAGCACCATCTGCGTGGGCATCGCCATGAGCATGGGCAGCGTCATCCTGATGTCCGGCGACCAGGGCAAGCGCTTTGCAACCCCCAACTCGCGCATCATGATTCACCAGGGTTCCTCGGGTTTCCGGGGCAACACCCCCGACGTTGAGGTGCAGGCGCGCGAGGTGCTGTACCTGCGTGACAAGATGATCGGGCTTTACAACAAGCACACCAACGTGCCCAGCGACAAGCTGCTGCGCGACATGGAGCGCGACTACTTCATGTCGCCCGAGGAATCCAAGAAGTACGGCCTGATCGATGATGTGGTGAAAAGCGCGCGCGGCCTGGGCCTGGAAGTCGGGGTGCACGATGGCGTCTGACCGCTGCTCGTTCTGTGGGCGTTCCTACCCGCAGGTGGCCCAGCTGATCGAGGCGCCGTCGCGCGCGGCCTTCATCTGCAACGAGTGCGCCGACCGCGCCCACGAGCTGGTGCGCGCCAGCAAGCCCGGCTCGACTTTCGACCTCTCGGAATTGCCCTCGCCGCGTGACATCAAGTCCTACCTCGACGAGTACGTGATCGGGCAGGACGAGGCCAAAAAGGCCCTGGCGGTGGCGGTCGTCAGTCACTACCAGCGCCTGGCGCACCCGGAAGTGCCGCTGGGCAAGAGCAACATCTTGCTGATCGGCCCGACCGGCACCGGCAAGACCCTGCTGGCCCAGTCGCTCGCCGAGATGCTCGAGGTGCCCTTCGCGATTGCCGACGCGACCACCCTCACCGAGGCGGGTTACGTCGGGGACGATGTCGAGAACGTCATCGTGCGCCTGCTGCAGGCCGCTGACTACGACGTCGAGTCGGCCGAGCGCGGCATCATCTACATCGACGAGATCGACAAGATCGCCCGCAAGTCTGAGGGGACCAGCATCACCCGTGACGTCTCGGGTGAGGGCGTGCAGCAGGCCCTGCTGAAGATCATCGAGGGCACGGTGGCGCAGGTGCCGCCGCAGGGCGGGCGCAAGCACCCGCAGCAGGAACTGGTGCAGGTCAATACCAAGAACATCCTCTTTATCGTGGGCGGCGCCTTCGATGGTCTTTCTGACATCGGGCGCTCCCGCACCGATGTGCGTTCGCTGGGCTTCGGGCGCGAGCACAAGGGCGAGGAGAAGACCGAGCTGCGCTTCATTCCCGAGGACCTGGTCAAGTTCGGTCTGATTCCCGAGTTCGTGGGCCGCCTGCCGCTGGTGGTGCAGCTCACCGACCTCGACGAACATGCGCTCGTGCGCATTCTGACCGAGCCCAACGGTGCCATCGTCAAGCAGTACCAGGCGCTCTTCGGCTTTCAGGGCGTGAACCTGGAGTTCACCGAGGCGGCACTGCAGGAAGTCGCCAAGCGCGCCAAGTCGCGTGGTACGGGCGCGCGTGGACTGCGGGCCGTGATGGAAAAAGCCATGACCGACCTGCTGTTCGAGCTGCCGCTCGATAACCTCAAGCGCCTCCGGTTCGATTCCGAACATCTCGATGCGCCCCTCAAGGCACTTGAGTCAAAGGGACTCAAGAAGTCTGCATAAAGCAACATTAACTACAGCCCTGCGCCCTGCCGATATTTACAATTGAGGCAGGTCGGCGGGGCTATTTTATTGAGAATCGTTCCTGACTCCGAACACTGCCTTTTCACGCCCCGCCCCTCGCGAAGTGACCTCTGGAGCATTTCGCCGCTCGCCCGAACTGTTCAGCCCTGTATTACACTGCCCTGTATTACGCTGCGGCCTGTAATGCCGCTTTTTCGAGAAGGTCGCAAGGAGAGAAATGATCTGGGAACTTCCCGTTGTCGCCCTCAGAAGCATGGTGGTTCTGCCCGGAATCACCGCCAATGTCGACGTCGGTCGTGCCAAGAGCAAGCGCGCCATCGACGAAGCGCAGGCCGCCGACCGCCGCGTGCTGCTGCTGACCCAGCGTGACCAGCGCACCGACGACCCCACCCTGAGCGAGATGTTCGATGTCGGCGTGCTGGCCGTGATCAAACAGGTCGTGCGGCTGCCCGACAGCACCCTGCAGGTGCTGGTCGAAGCCCAGGAGCGCGCCGTCGTTCTCGACGGCGTGCCCGGCGCCTACCTGCGCACGCGCGCCGAAACGCAACCCAAAGAACTCGGCGACGTGCGCGAAACCGAAGTGATCCTCGCCGAAGCCAAGACGGCTTTTGAAGAGTATGTCCGTCAGAACAAGAATTTGCGCCTGGACAACTACCAGGTGGAGGCCGTGCGCGCCATGGAGGACGCCGGCCTGGCTGCCGACACCATCGCCCACCATGCCACCTGGGCCACCGAGGACAAGCAGGAACTGCTCGCCGCCAACAACGCGACCGAGCGGATCAAGAAGGTGTTGGCGCTGCTGAACCGCGATCTGGAACGCTTCAACATGGACAAGCGCATCTCGGCGCGTGTCAAGGAGCAGATGGACGCCAACCAGCGCGAGTACTACCTGCGCGAGCAGATGAAAGCCATCGGCAAGGAACTCGGTGGCGGCGAGGACGGCCCGGCCGAAATCGAGGCGCTGCGCGAGAAGATCGAAGCCGCCGGCATGCCCGAAGAGGTCAAGGAAAAAGCCCTCAAGGAACTCGGGCGGCTCGAGCGCACTCCGGGCGGCAGCCCCGAAGGCACCGTCGTACGCAACTACATCGACTGGCTGATCGACGTGCCCTGGAGCACCCGCGACGAGGAAATCCTCGACATCAAACGCACCCGCGACATCCTCGACGACGATCACTACGGCCTCGACGACGTCAAAGAACGCATTCTGGAATTCCTGGCGGTGCGTCAGCTGCGCAGCGGCCAGGAAGGCGAAGAGGACAAGGAGATCCGCGCGCCGATTTTGTGTCTGGTGGGTCCTCCCGGCGTCGGCAAGACCAGCCTTGGCAAAAGCGTGGCCCGCTCGCTCAACCGCAAGTTCGTGCGCATGGCGCTCGGCGGTGTGCGTGACGAAGCCGAGATTCGCGGTCACCGCCGGACCTACATCGGCTCGATGCCCGGACGCATCATCCAGGGCATGAAAAACGCCGCCGTGGTGAACCCGGTGATGCTGCTCGACGAGATCGACAAGATGAGCAGCGACTGGCGCGGCGACCCCTCGAGCGCCATGTTGGAAGTGCTCGACCCCGAGCAGAACAACACCTTTCAGGACCACTACCTGGAAGTGCCCTATGACCTCAGCCAGGTGATGTTCATCACCACCGCCAACAGCCTGTCGACCATTCCGCGCCCCTTGCTCGACCGCATGGAAGTCATCACCATTCCCGGCTACACCATGCTGGAAAAAGTGGCGATCGCCCGCAAGTACCGCGTGCCCCGGCAACTGAAGGCCCACGGCCTCGAGGGTCACGCCGAGATCACCGACGCGGCGCTCGAACGCCTGGTCGAGGAGTACACCGCCGAAAGCGGCGTGCGCAACCTTGACCGTCAGGTCAGCAAGATCGCCCGCAAGGCCGCGCGCGAGCTGCTCGAAATGCCCTGGGAAGGCGTGAAGGTCATCGACGCCGCCGACGTTCCGCATTACCTCGGCGTGCCACTGCACCGCCCCGAACGCATGGAGCGCGAGCCGCAGGTGGGCGCCGCGCAGGGCCTCGCCTGGACGAGCGTCGGCGGGACCATGCTGGTGGTCGAAGCCCTCGCCACGCCCGGAAGTGGCAAGATCAACATGACCGGCTCCCTCGGGGACGTCATGAAGGAAAGCGTGCAGGCCGCCGTGGCCTACCTGCGCGCGCACGCCGAGAAGTACGGCGCCGACCCCGAGTTTCACAAGAAGCTCGATCTGCACGTGCACTTTCCCGACGGAGCCACCCCCAAGGACGGCCCGAGCGCCGGCATCACCATCGCCACCGCCGTCACGAGCGCCATCACCGGGCGACCGGTGCGCATGGACATCGCTATGACGGGCGAGATCAGTCTGCGAGGCAAGGTGCTGCCCATCGGCGGCGTCAAGGAGAAGCTGCTCGCCGCGCACCAGGGTGGCATTCGCACGGTCATCATCCCCGCCGACAACGAGCCCAACCTGCAGGACGTGCCCGAGAGCATTCGCGGTGAGCTGACCATTCACAGCCTCGCCAACGTCGCCGAGGTTCTCGACGCGGTGCTGCTGCCTCTCAGCGAGCGGCCCGTCAGCCCGCCGCCCAGTGTGGGGCGCGACATCAAGCAGCCCGGCGCCTGACGTTTGCGCTGACGTGCGTTCTGACCCTCCCTATCCAGGGAGGGTTTTGAGTTGTGTTTCAAGCTGTTATCAGACGCGCCTTGAAGGCTGCAGGTGTTCTTCATACCCGTCAAAGCATCACATTTACCGTCTGTGGCCCGTGGTTTTACTGAAACAGGCACCGTCGTCCGTTCCATTGTCCTGTTGTGCCCGGCCCCTTCGGGGGTCGTCACTTTGGAGTTCGGCGAGGTCACCAGATCCCAAGAGCGCGAGACAGCAGGTGTGGGCTCGCCTTTCAGATTGCCGAGGATTCATGCTGCCAGCCAAATGGTGGGCCAGACCTTTTTCCTCAGAAACGATCCCGACCCGTGCGCCGCGTTCACCGGGCAAAACGTCGACTGCGGACGTGCTGGCACGCCGTGGCGCCGTGCTGCTCATCGCGCCTCACCCCGACGACGAAACCCTGGGGGCTGGGGGAGTGCTGCAAGACGCCATCGCGCGTGGCCGCGAGGTCTGGGTGGCCTTTGTGACGAACGGCGACGCCTTTCCGTGGGGAACGCACTGGCGCTGGCGCTGGCGTGGAGGCCGCCAGCGTGCGCAGCAGCAGCTGGCGTGGAGGCCGCCAGCGTGCGCAGCAGCAGCTGGCGCGGGCACGCCAGCGTGAAGCGCTCCAGGCCACCGGGCGTCTGGGCATTCCGCCTGAGCGCGTGGTGTTCCTCGGCTTTCCCGACCGGGGCCTGAACGCACTGGCTTCCTCGCACTACACCCGCCCTTACCGAAGTTCGTCGACTGGCGTGGACTTCGTTCCGTACGTCGACGCTTACCGGCCCGGTGCGCCCTACACCGGCGAGGAATTCGTGCGGCAGTTGGGCCAGTTGCTTTCACGCATCCGGCCTGGCGTGGTCCTGACACCCGGCCCGCTCGACAGTCACGGCGACCACCGCGCGACCACGGCGCTGGTGAGGCACACCCTGGGGCAGCGGCCTGGCCTCGCCCGCCCACCGTCGCTGCTGTACTACCTGGTGCACAGCGGCCCCGAATGGCCTTTCCCCAAAGGCTTCTTTCCGGGATTCACCCTGACGTTGCCCCCTGCCTACGGGCAGGTGCGGGCGCTCAGCCACGCCCTGAGCCGCGCGCAGGTCAGGGCCAAACGCGACGCAATTGGCGCTTACGCCAGCCAGGTCAGCGTGATGGGCTGGAACCTCTGGTCGTTTCTACGCCGCAACGAACTGCTGATTCCCGCCGAGTCGGCGGTACTTGAAACCAGGCTCATGGTGTCCACGCGTGCCGGGCGCTAGCATGACGGTCATCTTGGATTCGGCCTCCACACTGCCCCTTCCTGCCGCGGCGACGGTGCTTCCCCTGCAGCCCGAGGATTTCGCAGATATCGGACGTGTCGCCTACCAGACAGGATTTTTCGGTGAGAGCGCGGCGCGCTATTTCGCCGACGCACTGCTGTTCGCCGATCTCTGGGCCGGGCCTTACTTTGCCGGCGAGGACCGGTTGGGTTTCACCGCACGCCTGCGCGGCGAGACGGTGGGTTATATCGTCGGCCTGTCGAATGGTGAGCGTTATGGTGTGGCCCTCAGGCGGACGTTGCTGCGGCGGGTGCTGCCGGGATTGCTGCGCGGGCGTTACCGCAGACCTTTCCAGAGCCTGATCTACTGGCAGCGCGCCCTGCGTTTTCCGACCGCGCACGCACCGCTGGACCTTTACCCTGCCCACCTGCACATCAACCTGTTGCCCGCAGCGCGGGGCAGCGGCCTGGGGCGCATCCTGCTGTCGCGCTTCCTGGAGGAGCTGCGGTCACGCGGCGTACCCGGCGTGCAGCTTTCCACCACCTGCGAAAACCAGGCGGCGTTGAGGCTGTACGAACGCGCCGGATTTCAGGTGTACCTGCAGCGCGAGTCGCCGCTGTGGACCCCATGGCTGGGCCGGGCGGCCGTACACGTGGTGATGGTCCGGGACCTGCGTACGTCGCCCGACCGCTGAGCTTCAGACCACCAACGTTTCCAGGACGCGGCGCAAATTATCGGGCAGAAGTGTGGGGCGGCGCGAATGGCGATTTACGTACACGTGCACAAAAAACCCGGCCGCCGCGGCGCGTGCCTCGTCGGCACGAAACAGGGCGACTTCGTAGCGCACGCTGGAGTTGCCCAGGCGGGCGACGCGCAGACCGGCAGTGACCGGATCCGGAAAGGACAGCGAGGCGAAATACCGGCAGCCTGTCTCGACCACCAGGCCGATCACTTCACCGTGCGCGAAGTCCAACACCCCACGTGAAATCAGAAACTGGTTGACCACCGTATCGAAGTACGAGTAATACACCACGTTGTTGACGTGCCCGTACACGTCGTTATCCATCCAGCGCGTACCGATCGGCAGAAAGTGCGCGTAGTCGGCGCGGGCGGGCGCTTCGTTTCTTTGGTCGCTCACCGGTCCTCCGGGGGTTCGGCAGCCACAGGCCGCCCGGCCTCACCATACCCCCGCAGCAGGTCAAGAAAAACCCCGCCGAAGCGGGGAAGAAAGCCGGGCGGTCAGCGGACCAGTTCGCGGTCCAGGCGCCGGGTAAAGCGTTCGTGGTCCTGGGCTTCACCCTGAACGGTGCAGGTGTAGGTGGCCAGCGCCCGGTGCCCTGCCTGCGTGAACTGCAGATCTACATTGCACAGGCGGGCCGATTCGCTCAGCAACGCCCGAAGCTGCTCGGCGTTCAGGGTGGCGGAGGAAACGGTGTATCGCTCCTTGATCTTCATGTTGTCTTTAGTATAGGGGGACTCGCCAGGCCGTAAATGAGGACGACGCCAGCAGTTAGCTGTGAACGACCGCATGATGGCGCCCGACTTGGCGGCCGGCGTTTGGAGCCTGCTTCAGCTTGGTGGGCGCAGAAGCCGACACGCCCCCTGCGGCTCTGATAGCGTGAAGCATGAGCGTCAGCAAGAAACCGGCGGGCCGTCTTCCGGCGCATCTGGCCCACCTCAAAACCGGCAAGAGCGCGGCCCGCCCCGCAGCGGACAGCCCGGCTGACAAATCCAAAGCCCGCCCGGAAAGTGCGCGCAGCACCCAGGGCCGCCAGCGTACCGAAGAAAGCACTCGCCCGCCGGATCGGCCGACCAGGAGCGACCGGTTGGGAGAACTGCTGCCGGTGATTCTGCAGGCGATGTTCGCTGCGCAACTGCAAGGACCACTTCGGCCCGGCGCACCGCCCCTGATCGTAGCGCGCGAGGACGTGCTGGCCGCCCTGGCGCCTTACTACCGTCCCAACAGCCGCTTCGAGCGCCTCATAATGGCAAGACTGGTCGGTGAAGGCTACCTCACGCCGCGCGGCGGGCGCGACAAGCAGGGTGTGAGTGGGCAGTACGCCTTGAGCGCCAAAGGCGAAAAGCTGCTGGGGATCAAGCGCCCGCGTTCGTCACGCTGAAGTTCGAAGAGTGGCCGAAAGCGCTCCCTCGGGCCGGCGCAGCGGCGCGTCGGTTCGCAGGGTGGTCAGTTGCAGATACAGCTGCAATCTTTCGTAGCCGCAGGCCTCCAGGCCGCGCCACTCGGCCTTGCCGAGCACCGCGCGCTTGCGCCAGATGGTGTCGAGGTCCGGACAGGCCAGCAGAATCCGTGCCGCGCGTCCCTTGCCCAGGCCGCTCACGCCCGGGATGTTGTCGCCCTCGTCGCCCATCAGCATCTTGGCGAGCGGCACCTGCGCGGGCGTTACGCCGTATTCGCGCAGGACACCTGCCTCGTCGATGACGCAGCGCAAATCCTCGCGGTAAACGGTGACGCGCGGCCCCTCGTCGCGCACCAGCGCGTACAGATCGCGGTCTCCTGTACGGATCACCAGTTCGTGCCGGGTGTTGCGCGCGGCGAGCGAGGCGATCACGTCGTCAGCCTCGAAGCCAGGCGCCTCGACCACGTCGAGCTGGCGTGCAGCCACCTCGCGCGCCAGCTGCAGAAAAATTCGCAGCGCCTCGTCTTTGGGAGCCCGGTTTTTCTTGTAGGCGGGAAACAGCTCCTCGCGGAATGTCCGCCCGCCTTCCAGCGCGCCGTAAGCGTGACGTGGACGGTGCTCTTCCAGGCGCCGCGCGAGCGCACGCGCGAAAAAGGCCAACGCGGCGCGCTGATCGGGCGGGCCCAGCAGCGCCGGGTCCTGGCCGCGCTCAAGTGCCTCCTTGCGCCGCGCGCTCTGCAGGCCCGAGTAACTGCGGTAGGCGAGGCCCTGCACGTCAATGATCAGCAGCGGAGAGACGGCCATGCTGCTCTTACCTTACCAGCCGTTCTCCGGGAGGTGCGAAGGTGCGAGGTCCTCGATGATGCGGCGCGGTCCGTAGCGCAGGCTGAGCTGCCGGGTGGCGAGCTGACCGCCTTGGCCTTTGGCCGGTGGGGTAAGGGGACGAAATTCTTGTCACGAGAATGTAAGAACTCCTTTTCTATGCTGGTGTTCGTGTCCGCCGCGCTTCCCACGTCCACCCTGTCCCTCGATCCGGCGGCGCCCATCCGGCGCGCGGCCCTGACGACCATGCTGCTGCTGAGCGTGCTGACGGCCGTGCTGACGCTGGCCTTCGCGGTGACCGCGTCGTGGTCGCACCAGGACACGGTAGGGCTGGCGCTGCTGGGCGTGTGGGACCTGGGGCTGCTGCTCGCGTTGCGGCTGTGGCCGGGTTCGCTGCGAACGGTGGGTTACCTGTTCTTCGTGGTGGGGGCCGTGGTGGGCGTGATGAAGTTCGCCTGGAGTGTGCTTGCTCCCGGACAGGTACCGTACTTCGGGCCATACGCCTACTGGTTGCCCTTGTCGTATCTGGTCGCCGTCGTGGTGCTGCCTCCCCGAGCGGCGTTGCTGTCGTCGCTGGCGGTGTATGCCGCTTTCCTGGCCGTCGGCGGGGTATTCGCCTTCTACAGCGACTTGCCGGTGGCCGTCACGAAGGGGGCCATCAGCGGCTTCTTGCAGTTTTACCTGTCGCACGCGGTGTACCTGAGCGTGTATGCCATGCTGGCCTACCTGTGCCGTCAGTACCTGCGGGCCGTGATTCAGGCCGAGCAACAGGCGCAGACCGCGTTCGAGGACGTCCTGACGGGGCTGCCCAACCGCCGCCAGCTGAACTTGTGGCTGGAAGCCGATCTGGCGCGCGCGCAAGTGTACGGTGAGCCGTTTTCGCTGGTGGTGTTCGACCTCGATCATTTCAAGCAGATCAACGATTCGTTCGGACACGAAACCGGGGACGTGGTGCTGCGCACCACGGCGAGCACCGTGAAACGGGCGTTGCGTGATGACAGCCGCTTTGGACGCTGGGGTGGCGAGGAGTTCGTGCTGCTGCTGCCCAAGACCGATCTGGAGGGCGCGCGACGGGTCGCGCAGCGGCTGGATCAGCTGCTGCGCTCTGAGTCCCATCCCCGGGCCGGGGTGGTGAGCGCGAGTTTCGGCGTGGCGCAGGCCACCGTGGACGATACGCCCTCCTCGCTGTTTGCGCGGGCAGACGCTGCCATGTACTCCGCGAAACAGGCCGGACGGGCACGCGTTCACGTTTGAGTTGTCAGGCACCGATCCCGAACTGGCCTTTGCTCCGGCAGGATTTAAGCAGTCCTAAATATGCGAGTCAAACAACTTTACTCTGGATTTAGGCATGCCTGAATCCGGAATATGAAGCGCCGTCTGTTGTCTCATTTCGCCGAGGATTACAAACAGATTTATCTGTTGGGGCAGTTCGGCAACGTCGGGAGGGATCTGGCCGACGCCATGGAAGTGGCCCCGGCGAGTGCCACCGGCATGCTGCGCAAGCTGGCCGAACTGGGGCTGGTGACCCACGCGGCCTGCCAAGGGGCCAGCCTGACGGATGAAGGCGAGAAAATTGCACTGGAAGTGCTGCGCTACCACCGCCTGCTTCGAGGCGCGCATCGCCCAATGGCTGGGTCACCCGGCCATCGATCCGCACGGCGACCCGATTCCCGGAAAGGACGGCGAGCTGCCCTCGACCGCTTCCCATTCCCTGAGCAGCCTACAGGTGGGGGAGAGCGCCCACATCCTGCGGGTGCCAGGAGAAGCCGCTGTCCTGCGTTCCCTGATGGACGGTGGTCTGACGCCCAGCGTCGAGGTGAGGCTGCTGTCGCGCGAAGAGGGGTTGGGCATCCCGGCCATCGGGCTGGTGTTCCCGGCGTTGTTCAGCCTGGGCATACTGGCGGTGTCGATGCAGTTTCGCAACGTTCACCTCGACCTTGACGCGGTGCTGTACGGCAAAATCGCGTATACGCCTTTTTACGACCTGACCATTGGCGGCGTGAACCTCGGCGCGACGTCCTTGTAGATCAGTAGATCATGGGCAGCGTGGCTCTGCTCAACTTGTGGTTCGTGGCGTCCTTCTACAAGGAGCTCAAACTGTCCACTTTCGATCCCGGGCTGGCAGCGGCGCTCGGCTTTGCGCCCGGAGTGCTGCATTACGCCCTAATGGGCCTGGTGTCGGTCACGACCGTGGCCGCCTTTGACGCGGTTGGAGCGATTCTGGTGGTTGCCTTTATGATCGTGCCCGGCGCGACGGCGTACCTGCTGACCCGCCGCTTGCCGGTGATGCTGCTGCTCAGCGTGCTGACGGGCGCGGGTGCCAGCGTGCTGGGCGTACAGTTCGCGCTGGCCGTGTTGTTCTCACCGCACGCCGGTGCGTTCACCCAGTCGGCCCGGCGTGCGCGTCAGCGTGGGGAATTCGCGGTGCGGCTGCTCGTGGCACACCTCGCGCACCACGATGGGCGACCGGTGGACGATGCAGAGCTGCTGCGTGAGTTCGGTTGGGGAAAACGCTTCCTCACGCGCATCATCGGTGAAGCGCGGACGGCTGGCCTGATCGTGCCCGAGGCGAACGGCTGGACCCTGACACCCGCGGGGGCAGCGCACGGTGGTACGCCGCCTTTCAGTCCTTCCTGAAAACCATGGGCCGTACAAAGGCACGCACGTCGACAGTCGACGTGCGTGCCTTTGTACGCGCTGGCCTTCATGGCGCTTTCCTGGACTCTGTTCGTCTGACCCGAGGCGCCTTTTTCTTCACGAGTGGTCGTCAGGACAGGCGCTTTCAGGTGTCGTGTTCGAGGTCGTGCTTTTCGCTGGGCGGGTGGTAGCCTTTCGGCGACAGTTTCACGACTGCCAGCCAGAAGTTTTCAAAGGAGCGCACCACGTCCAGGAAGTTGGGCAGGCTGACCGGCTTGGGAATGTAGGCGTTGGCGTGCAGGTTGTAGCTGCGCCAGACGTCCGCCTCGGCCTGCGAGGTGGTGAGCACCACCACTGGAATGTTGCGCAGCACGTCGTGCGACTTGAGTTCCTCAAGGACCTCCAGACCGTTCATGCGGGGCATGTTGAGATCGAGCAGGATCACGTCCGGTGTTGGCGCGTCCTGAAAAGGGCCTTGCCGGCGCAAAAACTCCAGAGCCTCGACGCCGTCACGCGTAACGTGCAGCCGATTGGCCATCCGTGCTTCTTCAAAAGCGAGCTGCGTGAGCATCACGTCGGCTTCACTGTCATCTACCAGCAGAATATCGATCATTCAGCGTCCTCTTTCGCCCTGTTGTGCCGACTCTCTTTCGATATTCAGAGAGGGTTGCCTGTTTCGGGCCCACTTTACCGCGCTCCGTCCACCATAGCGCTACGGGCGAGGCTTGGCGACGGCGCCGCTGGCCGGTCACGCCGAGGAGCCCTGATCTTCCGACCCAAACCGCTGGGACAGGTTCATTTTACCGTAATTAAACGCCCTGGTGGTGTCGCGACGCGCCGCCCATGCCATTTTCAAGCAGTGCTGTGGAAGTTCGGAATTTCGAGGCGACCGTGTGGAATGGCGGAGCTCAAACGTCTTTGAAGCGGGCAGACCGCTTTTCCTTGAAGGCCGCGAGGCCCTCGCGGTGTTCAGGATCCTCGCCCGCCCGTTGCTGCGCCTGGGCTTCGTTTTCCAGCGCCTCATCGAGGGTGGAGCTGAGCGCCTGGTTGAGGGCGCGTTTGGTGAGTCCCAGCGCCCGCACCGGGCGCGCAGCGAGCTGCTCGGCGTAAGCGCGCACGTCCTCGGCGAAGGTCTCGGCGGGAAAGACCCGCTCACACAGTCCCAGGCGCAGGCCTTCCTCGGCGTTTACCCGCTCGGCCAGCGCCATCAGCTCGAAAGCCTTGTGGTAGCCCACCAGTCGCGGCAGCATCCAGGTGCTGCCCGAATCGGGTACGAGGGCGATGTTGGAGAACACCTCGATAAAGGTGACGGCGCTCGACCATAACCGGATGTCGCCGGCCAGCGCCAGGCTGGCGCCCGCGCCGGCAGCCACGCCGTTCACGGCAGTGATGACCGGTTTTTCCAGCGCGCGCATGGTGCTGATGAGGGGGTTGTAGGTATGGCGCAAATGCTCGGCGAACCCCATCTCGCGCGCGCCGACTTCACCAAGGTCCTGGCCGGCACAGAAGCCGCGTCCTGCGCCGGTGATCACCACCACACGCACGGCGCTGTCGTCTGCGGCTTCCCGCAGGGCGCCCGTCAGGCCCAGCAGCAGGGCGTCGTTGGCAGCGTTCAGTTTGTCGGGGCGGTTGAGGGTCAGGGTCAGGACGCCATGTTCCAGCGCCTTCAGCACGACTTGGTCGCTCATGGCCTCACCATACCGGACAGGCGACTGGACAAACGAAACGTTCGTGGGCTGCCCCTGGGTGGAGGGGCCAGGAACAGCAGGGCGGCCGGGGAGTCTCCCCGGCCGCCCTGCTGTTCTCCGCTCAGGGTGTTTTCAACGCGTAGCCGATGCCACGGACGGTGCGGATGATGCCGTAGCCGTCGAGGTCTCGCAGTTTGGCGCGCATGTTGGCCATGTGCACGTCCACCACGTTGCTGTTGGAGGGCAGTTCGCCGTTCCAGACCTCGCGCTCGATCTCGTCGCGACTGTAGACCCGCCCCGGCTGACGCGCCAGGAAGGTCAGCAGGTCGAACTCCTTGGGCGACAGTCGCACTTCGTGACCGTTGTAGTGGCACAGCCGCTTTTGCGGATGAATCTCCAGCGCACCGATGCTGATGATCTCGCCGTGCTGCTGATGACGCAGCTGCACCTTGACGCGGGCCACCAGCTCTTCGGGATGAAAGGGCTTGGTAATGTAGTCGTCCGCGCCGGCCTCCAGCAGATTCACTTTACGGTCCACGGCGTCCATGGCGGTCAGGATGATGATCGGCACTGCGCTGGTCTTGCGCAGACGCCGGGCAATTTCCGCTCCGTCGAAGTCGGGCAGGCCCAAATCGAGAATCACCAGGTCGGGGTTGTTTTCACGTGCGCTGGTCAGTCCGCTGACGCCGTCCGGCGCCGTCAGTACCCGGTAACCGGATTGTTCGAGTTCATAAGAGACAACGCGGGTGATATCCGGGTTGTCCTCGATCAACAAAATACGTTGTTCCATGCAGAACGTCCTCCAATGAGTGGCCGTGAGGTCTTCCGCATCTTAATGAACCGGTGCGGCAGCATTATAAGCGTTTTTCGCTGATCGTCTTAATGTAGCGGGGGCGCAAAAATCGGTGTTCTGCACAAAAATTTGTGCCGTTCAGGCCAGATCGGTCGACCACCAGGGCTCGCGTTGCTGTGCCAGGCGGGCACGGGGATCGCCCAGGTCGGAAAGCGCGCGCGCCAGGCCCTGCCAGTCGCCGTCGCTGAAGGGATCGATCATCAAGGCTTGCTGATGATAACTGGCCGCTTCGCGCGGTCTTCCGGCGCTGCGGGCCAGTTCGGCAGCCAGGCCCAGCAGCGACATCTGCTTCTCGTCGATGCGGCGGCGCACGTCGCTGCACCAGTCAGAGTCCACGTCGGGCAGATACCGGCCGTACTGGCCGATCAGTTCGCGCACTTCTTCCAGGCTGGGCGATCCTCCCACCGTGCGCTCGACGCGTTCCTCAAAGGTGCGCGCATCGTATTTGGGCGCCAGATCGGGATTCAGCGCGTAGCGGCGGCTGTGGCTGACCACCGCTTCCGGCGTGAGCGAACGGCGCAAGCGGTGCAGGGTGGTGTGAAAGAGGCTGGAGGCCCGCGCCTCGTCTTTTTCGGGCCACAGGGCCTCGGCAGCCTCCCAGCTGGTGACCTCGCGTTTTTCCAGCAGCAGGAAGAACAACTCCATTGCTTTGCGTGAGACCCACGGTATCGGCTCTCCACGCCAGGTGACGGTGGAGGTGCCCAGACCGCGTGCCTCCAGACCGCTCGCGGTCACCGGCTTGCTGGAGATGCGCTTGAGACGGGCGTCCACGGCAGAGGTCAGGTCGTGCGGGGTGAAGGGCTTGGGCAGGTAATCGTCGGCCCCGAGGTTCATGCCGCGCCGCACGTCGTCGCGCTCGGCATGGCTGGAGAGCAGCATAAAGGGCAGGTGCGAAAGCTCTTCGCGTTCGCGCACGTGTTCCAGAAACTCGTAGCCGGTCATGTGCGGCATGACCACGTCGGAAATGATCAGGTCGGGCGTGATGCGGTCGAGCAGACTGAGCGCCTCGACCGGGTGAGCGCAGGCGTGCACTTCGTGGCCAGCGCGCGCCAGAATCACGCTGACCAGTTTGAGAATCGCGGCGTCGTCGTCCACGACCAAGACGCTGGGCATGAGGGCATTGTATCAGGCTTACGGTGCTGGTCCTGCGCTCTTCCTTTAGGAACTTTCACGTCCAGGCGCGACTTTTTTGAGTTTCCACCTCGGCCGCCCCGGAACCCGCCCTCTGCGTGGCCGTTTCTTTCCTTTGCTGCCCACTTTTTGGTACAATTGCCAATTGTGCCACGTGAGCCCTCAGGGCCGCGCACTGGCCGGAAAGCGAGGTGAATGATGCAAACATACGACCTGAACCTGATCCTCAACCCCAGCCTGTCCGGGGAGCAAGTCTCGACCGAGAAGGACTACATCGAGAACGCCCTGAAAGCGGCGGGCAGCGAACTGGTCAATCTGGAGGAGCCCGGCAACCGCCGCCTTGCCTACCCGATTGCCAAGGAGCGCGAAGGATACTTTCTGTTCTACACCATCAAGACGAGCGGTAACCCTGAAAAGGAAATCGCCAGCCTGCTGCGCCTGCGTGACAACGTGCGCCGCGTGCTGGTTGTCCGCGACCGTCCCGAGTGGAAGACCAAAAAGGCCTGAAGCCTGCGCAGCGCTTGACCGAAAGGCCAGCGCCCGTTTATGCTGAGAGCGAAGTGCAAGCGCACGAAGCGCACTTCATTGCTTGGGCCCCGCCTATCACGTACGCAGACACCGCAAGCAGACCTATCACTCAGGAGGACACAGACATGGCTCGAGGAATGAATCACGTTTATTTTGTTGGTGCACTCGCCCGCGACCCCGAACTTCGTTACACCCCCAGCGGCGTGCCCGTATTCGAGGCCACCGTGGCAGGAGAGGACCACGTCATCGGCAACGATGGCCGTGAACGCCGCTTGCCCTGGTATCACCGCGTCAGCGTCCTTGGCAAGCCTGCCGAATGGATCAGCGAGCGCAACCTCAAGTCCGGCGACATCGTGATGGTGGAAGGCTCCCTGGAGTACAGCTCCTGGGACGCGCCCGAAGGCGGCAAGCGCAGCATGGTGCGCGTCAAGGCGCAACGCATCGAAAGCGTGGTTTCGGCCACGGAAACCGTGCAGGACGCGGGTGGAGGCCTCAGGCTCGGCGGCGGCTGGAACGTCGTCATGCTGCTCGGCAACCTCACCCGTGACCCCGAACTGCGCTACACCCCCGCTGGAGACGCGGTGCTGGGCCTCGGCCTCGCCGTGAACGAAAGCTGGAAGGATCGCAATGGCCAGCAGCAGGAAAAAACCCACTGGATCGACGTGACCCTGTGGCGTGAACTGGCTGAGGCTGCCGCGAACCTCAAAAAGGGTGATCCCCTCCTGGTCACCGGACGCCTCATGAACGAGGCCTGGACCGACAAGGAAGGCAACAAGCGCAACTCCACCAAAGTAGAAGCGACGAAAGTCGAAGTCCTGACCCGAGGCGCGGGTGCCGGCGCATCCGCAGCCACCCCGGTCGCAGCCCGTGGGGCCATGGGCAATGCGACCAGCAGTGCCAGAAGTGTGGGCACGGGGTCCCGTTCGGGCGGCTTGGATATTGATCAAGGCCTCGACAATTTCCCGCCGGAAGAAGAAGACCTGCCGTTCTAACCCTGACGCCTGACGGCGTGGGGGACAGTCGGACACAAGGAGCAAGGAATCATGGCGACTGAACGCAAACCGCGTGCCAAGGGCCCCAAGCGCCCTCGCAAACCCAAAGTAGACCCCTTCTCGATTGGTGAACTCGAAATCACCGATTACAAGGATGTCAAGATGCTGCGCCGTTTTGTCAGCGACTCGGGCAAAATTCTGCCCCGTCGCCGCACCGGCCTGAGTGCCAAAAACCAGCGCCGCCTGGCGGGCACCATCAAGATCGCCCGTCAGATGGGCATGCTGCCCTACACGGACAAGCTGGTGCGCAAATGAACGTCATCCTGCTTGAGCCCGTGGCCAAGCTTGGCAAGACCGGGGAAGTCGTGAGCGTCAAGCCGGGATACGCGCGTAACTTCCTGGTGCCGCGAGGTTTGGCGCTGCCCGCCACGGCGAGCAACATGAAGACCCTCGAAGCCCGCGTGAAGGCCCGCGAGAAGCAGCTCGCCAAGGACAAGGCCAGCGCGCAGGCCCTGGCCGAGAAGCTGCAGGATCAGGCCATCGACCTGAGCGTTCGTGCCGGTGAAGGCAAGATCTACGGCGCCGTCACCGCGTCCGACGTGGCCGAAGCGCTTGCCGCCAAAGGCTTTGAAGTCGACCGCCGCAAGCTCGAAATGCCCAAGGCGATCAAGGAACTCGGCGAGTACACGGTGAGCTACAAGGCCCATCCGGAAGTCAGCGTTCCCCTCAAAATCGTCATTCACGCCCAGCAGTAAAGCGCGAGCGTGATTTCCCAGGAGTGGCCTTTGGGCCACTCCTTTGTCATGACATCCGCACCGTCCTTCACCGTCCTTTTCTCAGAAGTCGGTCGCTCAAGAAGACCTGCAGGCACATTGTCGGCTACCTTCCCTGACCGCGCGTTGACCTCGCTACACTGGTGCCCATGAAGATCGCCGTTCTTGCCGACCTGCACGCCAACCTGAATGCCACGTTGGCCGTGCACGAGGACATCAAGCGGCGCTCCATTTCCGAACTTTGGGTGCTGGGCGATCTGGTCGGTAAAGGACCACGCCCACGCGAAACGGTGGACTGGGTCGCGGCCTATGCCACGCGGGTGGTGCAGGGCAACTGGGATGCCCGGGTGGCGGGCGCTTCGCACCGCCCTCAGGACCTGTGGCCGCGCGCGCGGCTCACGCCCGGGCAACTGTCGTACCTGGGCGCCTTGCCTTTCGGCTTCGAGGAGCGGCACTGCGGCCTCAACTGGCGCTTCGTGCACGCCTCCAGCAAAGGCGTCTTTCACCGTCTGTATCCGCATGCCAGCCTGCAGGAGCAGCTGGAATCCTTTGAACCCAATCCGGAAGTGGGGCTGCCCCACCGTGCGGACGCCCTGGTGTACGCTGACATTCACGAAGCCATGCTGCTCGACGTCGAGGGTCGACCGCTGATCAATTGTGGCAGCGTCGGCAACCCGCTCGACTCGACCCTCGCGAGTTACCTGGTGCTGGACTTCGACAACTGCGGCTACAGCATTTCCTTTGTCCGCCTGGCGTACGACCGTGACGGCGAAATTGCGGTTGCCGAAGCCTCGGGAATGCCCTTTACCCGCGAGTACGTGCTTGAACTCCTGACGGGCGCCTATCAGAAACGCCGTTCGCGCGGAGCGCCGGTCGAGGAGGTGGCGCGTCACGGTTGACTGACCGTCTTGCCTCTCCCTTCGGGGCCGCCGGGATGGGACATTCAGAAAACATTGAAGTTTCCTGAAACAGACAAGCGGCTGCTTTTATGAGAAGGGAGGGTAGACTGACCGCATGACGACCCCTGCCAGTCTTGATGTGGAGACCCTGTCGATCAATTCGATCCGGACGCTGTCGATCGATGCGGTCCAGCAAGCCAACAGCGGCCATCCGGGCGCACCCCTGGGCATGGCTCCGATGGCGTACGTGCTGTGGCAGCATTTCTTGCGGCACAATCCCCGCAATCCGCTGTGGATGGGCCGCGACCGCTTCGTGCTGTCAGCGGGTCATGCCAGCATGCTGATCTATAGCCTGCTGCACCTGACCGGCTACGATATGCCGCTGGAGGAGCTGCGAAATTTCCGGCAGTGGGGCAGCAAGACGCCCGGTCATCCGGAGTTCTTTCATACCCCCGGACTCGACGCCACCACCGGTCCGCTCGGTCAGGGAGCGGCGATGACCGTGGGTATGGCGATGGCCGAAGCGCATCTGGCCGCCCGCTACAACCGCGAGGGTTTCGAGCTGTTCAACAACCACACCTACGCGCTGGTCAGCGACGGCGATTTGCAAGAAGGCATCAGCCACGAGGCCGCCTCGCTGGCCGGCCACCTGCGGCTGGGCAAGCTGATCTGGCTGTACGACGACAACGACATCCAACTGGATACGCCCACCAACGTCAGCTTCAGCGATGAAACCTCCCAGCGCTTTGAAGCCTACGGCTGGCGGGTGCTGATGGTTCACGACGGCAACGACACGGTCGCGCTTCAGCAGGCCATTCACGCGGCCAGGCACCAGAGTGACCGCCCGACCTTGATTCGCGTGAAGACCATCATCGGTTACGGCAGCCCCAACAAGAGCGGCACCAGCAAAGCCCACGGTGAGCCCTTGGGCACCGAAGAAGTCAGGCTCACCAAGCAGGCCCTGAACTGGCCGTACCAGGAGCCCTTTACGGTGCCGGACGAAGTTCGGGCGCACATGGACGCCCGGGAGCGTGGCGCGCGCCAGGAACGGGAATGGACCGAGCTGCTCGACCGCTACAAGGAGGCCCATCCGGAGCTGGCAGGCGAGATCGAACTGGCGTTGCGGGGTGATCTGCCCGAAGGCTGGAACAGCGAAGTGCCGACCTTCGAAGCGGGTGGCAAGCCGATGGCGACCCGCAACGCCAGCGGCACGGTCCTCAACGCCCTGGCGAAGCGGGTACCGCAATTGATCGGCGGCAGTGCTGACCTGGCCGGGAGCACCAAGACCAACATCATCGGGGAAGAGTTCACCAAGATCGGTCAGTTTGCGCCTCGCAACATCTACTTCGGGGTGCGCGAGCACGGCATGGCTGCCGCTGCCAACGGAATGAGCCTTTACAGCGGTCTGCGGCCTTATGTGGGCACCTTTCTGGTGTTCAGCGACTACCTCAAACCTGCCTTGCGTCTTTCGGCGCTGATGCACCAGCCGGTCATCTACGTGCTGACCCACGACAGCATCGGACTGGGCGAGGACGGTCCGACCCACCAGCCCATCGAGCAGCTCGCTCAGCTGCGCGCCACTCCCAGCACCCACGTCTACCGTCCGGCGGACGCCAACGAAACCGCAGCCGTGTGGCAACTGGCGCTGGAGCGCAAGGATGGCCCGAGCGCGCTGGTGTTCTCCCGTCAGGATCTGCCGATTCTGCCACGCAACCATCAGGGTGTGCGGCGTGGCGCCTACGTGGTGCGGGAAGCCGAGGGCAAAGTGAAGGTCATTCTGATTGCCACGGGCAGCGAGGTGCACGTGGCGCTCGAAGCCGCCGAGGCCCTGGCCCAGGAGGGCATCGGTGCGCGCGTGGTCAGCATGCCGTGCATGGAACTCTTTCGCGCGCAGGACGGCGCGTACCGGGACTCGATCCTGACGCCCGGCGTGAAGCGCGTGGCCATCGAGGCGGCGTCTCCCTTCGGCTGGCACGAGTGGACCGGCAGTGACGGCGCGGTGATTGCCATGACGGGCTTCGGTGCGAGTGCCCCGGCCAAGACCCTGCTCGACAAGTTCGGCTTCTCCTCGCACAACATTGCCAAGGTCGCCAAGAGTCTGCTCTGATGATCGTGAGGCAGCCTCAGCCCAAGTTGGGCTGAGGCTGCCTTTTTGCCCTTTGCGCTTCCCGGCGCCTCCTCTATGCTTGAGGGAATGCAAGCAGAAGAAACACCCGCCCAGATTCCTGCCGAAAAACGCGGATTGCTCATCGTGGTTTCCGGCGCGTCGGGCGTCGGAAAAAACACACTCTGCGCCCGGCTGATGCAGCGCATTCCCATGCACTTCTCGGTGTCGTGGACCACCCGCGAGAAGCGTCCCAGCGAGGTGGACGGTCAGGATTACCATTTCCGCACCCGCGATGAATTCCTGGCCGAACTCGAGCAGGGACAGGGGTTTCTGGAACACGCCGAGTTTGTCGGCAACATGTACGGCACCCCACGTGCCCCGCTGGAACGGGCGCTGGACAGTGGTGAGCACGTGCTGCTCGACATCGAGATCGAGGGAGCCATGCAGGTGGCTGAGCTTGCGCCCGAAGCGGTGCTGATCTTCATCATGCCGCCCAGCCTGACCGAGCTGCGTTCACGCCTGCTGGGACGGGCCACCGAAAGCCCTGACAAGATCGAGAAACGCCTGCAGCGCGCCCGGCGTGACATCAGATTGGCGCAGCGCTTTCACTACATCGTCATGAACGACAACATCGATGTGGCAGTCTCCGATCTGGAGGCCATCGTGCGAACCGAACTGCTCCGCGCGCACCGTGTCAGCGAACGGGAACTCGCGCACATCGTCGACTCCTGACATGCCCCTCTCGCTTCTGCAGGGGGACATCACACAGCAGCGGGCCGACGCGCTGGTCACCGCCGCCAATTCCCGCCTTGCGGGAGGCGGTGGGGTGGACGGCGCCATTCACCGCGCCGCCGGACCGGGGCTGCTGCGCTATCTCCGCGACATCGGGCACTGTCCGAGCGGCTCGGCCGTCATTTCGCCTGCTTTCGGTCTGGCGCGCCAGGGTGTCCGCTTCGTGATCCACGCGGTCGGCCCTGTCTGGCACGGCGGGCAGCAGGGCGAGGCGGAACTGCTCGCGGCGACCTACCGCGCCAGCCTGGAGCTAGCCGCGCAGCACGGCTGTCAGAGCGTGGCTTTTCCGGCCATCTCGACCGGCATCTACAGGTACCCGCTGGAGCAGGCCGCCCAGGTGAGCGTGCGCGCGCTTCTCGACGGGCTGCGCGTGTACGCTCTGGACGTGCGGCTGGTCCTGCACGGCGAAGAGGCGCTGCATGCCTTCGAGCGCGCTCGGGTACACCTGCAGACCCGCACTTGAGCCGACCGACCTTCAGTCAAAGCCGCGTTCCAGGAATTTCTGGACCGAGCGGCTGGTATGCCCGAGCAGGGTGGCGATGTCCTCAAGGGGCCAGCTTTCGTCGAGCAGGTTCTGCGCGCACGACCAGCGCAAATCGGCCACCGTGAATTCGGTCCCGAGCTCCGCGCGCCTTTCCCGGCTGACTTTGCGGACCACGTGATTGACCTGCTCCGGCGTGATGGGACGATTTTCTCCAGGGTGCTGGCTCAGCAGCGGATCTTGCGGGCGGCGCGGTGCGTTTCGGTCGTAGCGCGCATAACTGTGCACGGCCTTGGCCAGGTCCGGGTCAAGTGGCACCGAGGTCGCCTGACCCGCCGAACGGGGCCAGGCGTGCGGTTCGGCGTTGCTCGCGATGAGGGTGAGCGTCTGGCGCTCGAAGTCAAAGTCACCGTACAGCAGCCAGCTGACCTGCCGTGGCCTGAGCCCTTGCAAACCGAGCAGGCCGATGACCAGCTCATCGCGTCTCGGTCCGCAGGCTTCCATGACGGCGATGATCTGGCTTCGCGTAAGTCGTGTGCGGCCCGATGGATGGGTCATGGATCCTCCTGGGGCGAAATGCCTGTCCTGCCCTGGCCTTCGCTTCAAGGAGCATAACGCGCGGTCAGGCTGACGTGCGGGGCGACACGGCCTAAAAGCATCGGCAAGCTCGTCGGAGTTGGCGCCACCCTGAAATTGTCCGTCGCAGGTCGGCTGGATCGCCGTCACGAATTCGAATAGCGGGCACCTGCAAAGTACAAGCCGTGAGGGGCGACGTTGCGTCCGGCCAGCTTCCGGTCACGGCGCGCCAGAATCTCAGGGACATCGTCTGGCACCAGCTTTCCCTCGCCGACCAGCAGCAGGGTTCCCACGAGCGCGCGGACCATATGGCGCAGAAAGCTTTCGCCCCGCACGTGCACCTCGAGAAGTGATCCGTGCTCTACCAGCACAAGCTCATGGATTTCGCGCACGCTCTGACGCTCGTCTCGCGTCGCGAGGGCGGCGAAGTCGTGGCGACCGACAAAGTGCGTGCCCGCCATCCGCATGGCCGCCACATCCAGGGCGCGCGCGACATGCAGCGCCCGCCCTTCCTCCAGGGGAGCGCGGTGTGGTGCGCGCAGCAGCCGATACACGTAGGCGCGCTGCCGGCAGGAGAAGCGCGCGTGAAAACCTGGTGCCGCGCTGGCACCCAGGACCACCAAATCCCGCGGCAACAGGGCATTGAGTGCCCAGGGCAGGCGCTCTATGCTGGTGCGCAGCGTGCCATCCACTACGTCGACATGGGTGGGCATGCACAGCGCGTGTACGCCCGCGTCAGTCCGTCCGGCCGCGACGGGCCGCCGCGCGTCGCCCAGGTGGCTCAGGGCGGCATGCAGGGTATCCTGAACGCTGCGCCCACGGGCCTGGCTCTGCCAGCCGACGAAGTCCCGCCCGTCCCACTGCACGTCGAGCCGCACGCGGCCGTAGCCTGGCGGCGGGGCATAGAAAGAATCCGCAAGAGTGTCCTGCACGCGCTGTAGCTTAAAGCACACCGGGACGTGTTGTGGCTTGCGCCTCATTTTTCACCCAATTGCCCGCCTGCCGGATTAATCTGTTCTTTATGCAGAATGCCTTGCGCGCTCAGTTGTTACGTCAGCTGCGCCTCCACCGTCCCATTGACCCCATCGAAGCTCAGGCCCTGGGAGACGTTCTCGACTTCACCGAAACCCACCCCAGTCCTTTTGACCGCCAGGCTTTTGCACCTGGTCACATCACTGCCTCAGTGCTGCTGCTCAGCCCGGACGGCACACAGCTTGGCCTGATCCAGCACCAGAAGCTCGGTCGGCTGCTCCAGCCCGGGGGTCACGTCGAAAGCAGTGACGACAGTGTGCTGGCGGCCGCCCTGCGCGAACTGACCGAGGAAACCGGTGTGCAAAGCGGTGAAGTGGAAGTTCTGAGCGAAGCGCCCATCGATATGGACGTTCACACCATTCCCGCCGGACCGGACGAGGGTGCCCACTGCCATTTCGATCTGCGCTACGGTGTGCGCCTGCGCTCGCTGCGCCCACTGCCCCAGGTGACCTGGCTGCCGCTCGCCGATCTTCCCGACGCCAATTTGCGTCGTGCAGCCCGCAAGCTGGCTCGACTGCTGCCCGCAGCGGTCTGAAGCGATTTCAGCGGGCCGTCCAGCCCAAATCGAGGTCCAGCACGGCACCGGTCATACCCCAGGCGGCAGGCGAGGCGACGTAGCTGGCGAGTGCCGCGACGTCTTGTGGCAAGAGCAGCTGCTTGATGGCGGCTCCTTCCAGCATGACCTTGCTGATCACTTCTTCCGGGCTGAGGCCACGGGTGCGGGCCTGGTCGGCAATCTGGTTTTCGACCAGTGGGGTGCGCACGTACCCTGGGCAGATGGCGTTCACCGTCAGGCCGCTTTCACCGCCTTCCAGCGCGGCAGTGCGCGTCAGGCCGATGACCCCGTGTTTGGCGCTGATGTAGGCGCTTTTGAACGGACTGGCGACGTGCCCGTGAATGCTGGCGATGTTGATGATGCGTCCCTGACCGCTGCGGGTCAGGTGCTTCCAGGCGTACTTGCTGAGCAGAAACGGGGCGGTGAGCATCACGGCGAGCATGCGGTCCCAGGTGTCCTCGGGAAAGTCGGCAATCGGGTCGATGTGCTGAAAACCGGCGTTGTTGACCAGCACGTCCAGACGCCCGAACTGCTCCACTACCGTCTCGATGGCCTGGCGGCAGTCCTCGCGGCGCGACAGGTCGGCGGCCACGAACGTCAGGCCGTCTTCCTGCGCGACCCGTCGCGCTTCCTCACGTTCCAGATCCAGCACGGCCACCTGCAGCCCATCCTGGGAAAGCCGTTGCGCGATGGCGCGTCCGATGCCGCTTGTGCCGCCCGTGACCAGGGCGAGGCGCTGATCTGTCATGCGCGCAGTCTAAAAGCGTGGTGTTACGCCAGAGTTGCACCACCCCGTACCGTTTGGCCGGAAGTGCACCGTGTCGTCCACGGCTCAGCCGCGCAGGGCCTGGTAGAGCGCTTCGGTTTCGGGCATCGGCGCGAGGTCAAGCGCACGGAGCGCCTCCCGGCAGTGCTGGTAAGCGCGCGCCACGCCGCCCAGGTGCCCGCGTGCGTAATGGGCGCGCATCAGCACGCGCGCGGCCGGTTCATGCGCCCCTTCGACGGTGATCGAGCGCTCCGCCAGGCGGGTGGCGAGTTCGAGCTCGCCCTGGGAAAGGGCCAGGCTGGCTTCTTCTACCAGCGCTTCGGGCAGGCGGGCAGCATAGCGTTCGGCTTCGGCTTCCACGTCGGCCAGCGCCACACCGGCCAGTCGCCCGGGCAGCGCCAGCAGCGCTTCGGCGCGCTGTGCGCTGCCCGGGCGGGCCTTGAGGGCCTGCCAGGCTTCCCACAAGTCCACGGTCAGGTCTGGCGAGGCGCGCAGGCGCAGCCACTCACCGCGTTCCAGAAAGTAGGCGCTGCCACCGCCCGGTTCCAGCACCGTGCCCAGCGCGTGCAGCACGATTCGGAAATTGCGTTCGCCGACTTCGGGCTCCAGGTCCGGATAGAGCGCTTCCTGTGCCGCTTCCCGGCTGACTCCTTCCGGATACACCACCAGCAGGGCCAGCAGGTCGCGTGCTTTGGCACGGCCCCAGTCACGCACTTCCTCGCCGCCGCGCTGCACGCCCAGGCGGCCGAGCAGCTGCACGCGCACCTCCACCCCCGGATGCTCCAGCGTCACGTCAGCGTAGCCCAGGTCGCGCGCCAGCAAACGCAGGTACGCAGGAATTTCAGGCGCTTCGCGTGCCAGGCGCGAGAGCAGGGCCGCGCGACCGGCGCGGGTGCGGGCCGGCGTGAAGAGGCTCGGTTTGGACAGCAGGAATGGATAGGCCTGCACGGCGCGCAGTGCGCGGTGCGCGTCGCCCTGACCGGCCGCGTAGAGCGCCAGATCGGCGCAGGCCTGCCCGAACACGTCCCCGCAGTCCTGAAAGTCCCTTCGAGCGCGCTCGAGTTCTTTGATGGCGTTCGGATGCCGGGTTTCCTGCAGTCCAAGCGCGAAGGTCAGGCGCACCAGCGCGGACATGTAGCAGTCTCCACTGCCCTCGCTGATGGTCAGGGCCTGCGCGGCGTGAACGCCTTGCGGATCCAGAAAGGCCAGGCCCATCAGCGGCTCGGCCATCAGGCGCGGCACGGTGTCCTGAGCCAGTGACAAGGCCCGCTCGTAACTGGTGCGGGCTGTGACATCGTCACCCCGTGCCAGCCGCGCATGCCCGAAGCGCGCGTACGCCAGGCTCTGCACGAACGGGCTTTCGAGACGCTCTCCCTCGACGATGCCGCTCTGGGCGCTCTCCTCGGCCTGCGTCAGCTCGCCGGTCAGGGCGCACACCAGGCTTTCGAGCAGCAGGGCTTCACGGTGGTTCTGCGCCGCCCGCTGTCCTCCGACTTCACCCCGCACCCCACGGCGAGCCAGCATGAGTGCGCGTTCCAGATTGCCAGAGCGCAAGGCGAAGCGCGCTCCCTGCGCAATCTCCGGCCACCACTCGACGGCGGCCTCCAGCTGTCCGGCGTTCAGGGCGTTTTCGGCGCGCAACACCCGCAGTTCGGGCGCGTCCGCGCCCTGCAACCGCGCGGCCTGTTCGAGCAGCGCTTCGGCGCGCGCCGGTTGCACGGTATCCAGGTAGATCCGCGCCTGCCCGGTGACCCGGGCCGCCTCTGGGGCACGCTCGTAGGCCTGCAGCGCCTCGTCGTAGCGTGACTGCAGGCGCCTGACGTCCCCCAGCAGCGCGAACAATGCGCTCTGCGCGGTCATGACTTCCTCACCGACGCGTTCCAGCGAGCGCTCCACCATGCTCACCCGGCCCTGTCCGAGCCAGCGCGCACCGTGCAGGACCAGCAGCTCCCCGGCGCGCGCGGTGTTGCCGGCCTGCAGATGGGCCTGCAAGGCGGGGCGGGGTTGCCCGGCGCCTTCGAAGTAGGCTGCACCCCGCAATGCCAGCTCGCGCGCGTGTTCCCGGGGCAGGGCGGCGCGCAGGTGCGCGCGCAGCAGCGGGTGCGCCCGGAAGGCGGTGCCTTCACGGATCAGGAAGGTGCCGCTGCGTGCCAGGGCCTCCAGGTACGTCTCGGCGTGCGTTTCGCCCAGCACACTTTGCAGCAGTTCGGGTGTGAGCGCCTCGAACACGCTCGAGCGCGTCAGGAACTCGCGCAAGGTGGGCTCCAGTGGCCCCAGCACTTCCTGCGCGAGGTAAGCAAAGAGTGCCGAAAGCTGGGGGGGCTCGGCTTCCAGGTTGCGCAGCGCGCCCAGCTGCAGGCGCCTGCCCGAGAGGGCCTGCGCCAGAAAACGGGCGGCAATCGGCCAACCCTCGGTGACCGAGTGCGCCAGCCGCGCGGCGGCGAGGTCCACGCTGACCGCGTGAGCACGCAGCAGCGCCTGTGTCTCCTGCACATCGAAGCTCAGCTCGGCGCTGCCGAGGCGGCGCACTTCCGAACGCGCCTCGAACACCTCCAGGTCAGGCAACTTCAGCGCGGTGCGCGACAGCAGCGCCAGGCGCGGTCCGGCCAGCAGTTCGCGTGACAGCTCGGCAGGCAGATGCTGCGCTTCGTCGAGCACCAGCAGCACATCCTGTGACAGCAGGATGTCCACCAGCCGGCGCACCACCACGTACGGCGCGGCGCCCGCATCGAGCAGCGTCTCGGCGTCCTCGATGCCGGAAAGGCGGGCTGCGCTGAGGACCAGCCCGGCGGCAAAAGCGTGAGGATCGGCGTCGTCCGCGTCCAGGGTGTACCAGCAGCTGCGTCCCAGGTCCGGCAGGTGGGCCGCAAGGGCCGTGGTCTTGCCGTACCCGGCAGGTGCGCTCAGCATGACGATGCGTTCGTCACCGTGCAGCAGGGCGCTCAGGCGTGGTCGGGCCAGCGCGCCGCGCACCTGCGGTGGGCGGGTGCGCCGTGGGGAAGCGTATTCACGCCAGGTCATGCGGACTTTTATTGTAGGAAACCGGACGGCAAAGGTGAATCCTTATACCGCGAGATTTATGAAAATGAGAACTCTTTTGTAGCTTTTCTTTAACCAGCACGGTAAAATCGCTCGTCATGCCTACTCACCGCACGCTCATCGGGGCGGCGCTGCTGACGCTCCTGGGAAGCGCAAATGCCCAGAGCAACGTCGAAACGCAGCTGCTGGCGCGCATCAACGAAGTTCGCGCTCAAGGGTACAACTGCCCTACCGGACGGCGTGCCGCGCAGGACCCGGTGGCGTACAAGCCGGTCAACTCGACCGCCGCGCGGGTCCAGGCGCTCTACATGGCCAGCACGGGGCGGGTGACCCACACCGGCGCGGACGGCAGTTCGCCCAAAGTGCGTGCGGCCTCGTACGGCGTGCAGTCCCCGAGCCTCTCGGAAATCATCTATCTGAACGTCGATGGCCCGATTGAGCGGGCGGTGCAGTGGTGGCTGCACTCGGCAGTGCACTGCAACGTGATCATGGATGGCCGCTACAACTTCGCTGGGGTCAGCGTGGTCAACGGCCCGCGCGGCAAAGCGCACGTGATGGTGTTCAGCAGCCAGTAACCGGTCGCCGCACACCGAACGGATGAAGGGCGCCACACGGCTGTGGTGAGGCGCCTTGCTTTTCTGTAGTTTGGAGCGTCGTACGTCAGCGGCGGCGAACGGTGTTGTTGTTGCCGCTGTTGCTGACCACCGGATCGTTGCCGCCCCAGGTCACGCGGTTGTTGTTGCCGCGCACCGTGACGCGGCGCACCGAGTCGGCCGTGACGGTGTTGCTGTTGCCCGTCACGATGATGTCGTCGCAGACACTGGTGAAAGTCACGAAGTTGCGGTTGCCGCTGATGGTCATGTCGCCACCGTCGCAGGAGATCGACAGACGTGCGTTGTTTTCGCTGACCAGCACATTTCTGGGCACGGACGCGGGACGCACGGCGGCCGGTCTGGTCACGACTGCGGGCGCGCAGGCTGTGAAAGCGCACAGCATGGCAAACAAGGAAACAAGACGAGCGTTGCGCATGACTTCTCCTGCCGGCCAGCCGGGACCGGAACGTGTGAAATAAAAAACCGGCCACTGCAGGCCGGTTTCATTCTACGGTACCAAGTCTGCCCACAGTGGTGCGAACAGGGGCGTGCAAGACCGAAATCGATCAGAAGCCGAAAAAGTTCACGATAATGCTGCTCGCGTCCGGGCCGCACGGATCGCTGTACGAGCCGCCCGAACTGCCTCCGGACCAGGCGTGTCCCAGGCCGTCGATCAGGTACTTGCGCAGCACGACCGCGCCGGTCGCACTGTCCTGGTAGTCGTAGCGGGTGTAGCTGCGGCAGGCCGTGGCACTCGCGCTCGCGTCGGCGGTGTTGTCCACGTTGCCGTTGTCGGTTCCGTCGCTGGCAAGGTCGTTCGTCTGCGCCCACTGCGCGTTTGTCTGGTGGGCGTTCTTGATGTTCACCGTGCCGTCGGACGTGCCGTGAAAGACCAGGGTGGGCATGACGTGCCGGCGGGTGCCCATTTCGCTCGAGCATTCCGTTCCCCGGCTGTTGGGGTCGTAGATGTTGCCGTAGTTCATGGCGTCGGTGGCTCCGGTCGCGCTCAGGGCGGCGCGGTACATCAGGCCCGCGAATGACGCGACTTTCCTGATGTGGTCCGGATAGGTGCAGCCCATGATGTTCGACATGGCCGCGCCCGCCGAGAGGCCTGCGACACCCACGCGGGCGTTGTCGACCCGGTAGTTGCTTTTTACCCAGCTGATCATTCCGGCGATGATGGAGGGCTCGCCGCTGCCCCGGTGCTGGTTGGCGTCATAGAACCAGTTCCAGCAGTCGTAAGCGTTATAGGCAGTGCCCTGTTCGGGGTAGAGCACCAGAAAGTTGCGCGAGTCGGCCAGGGCGTTCATGCGTGTGCCGGCGGCAAAGTCGTAGCCGTCCTGCTTGCAGCCGTGCAGCATCACCATGAGGGGGCGGGCCGTACTGCCGTCGTATCCAGCGGGAACCCACAGGCGGTAGTACCGCGCGCCGTAGGCGTTGCTGTACGTGCCCGACACCCAGTATCCGCTGGCCAGGGGATTCACCCGGGCGTCCGTGTCGGGAGAATCCGTCGAGTGCTGCCCACAGGCAGCGAGCAGGGTCGAGAGTGCCAGAACGGCGGACAGAGCCTGTATGCGCATTGCTCCTCCTGAAAACAACTACTGGATTGCGCGGAGTGTAACATGCCCACAAATAAAAAGCGAAGTCACGAATTTTAATAGGAGCTTCACCAGTTTATTTGAAACCGCGAAAAGGATACAGCGAATGAAACTTCAATTGAAGTTTCATTCGCTGTATTGATTGGCCCAGGTATTATAAAAGCGTTGCGGGGTTATTCAGCGGCTTCACAAAGCCAAATAAGCTTCGCGCACGCTGGGATCCGTCAGCAGGTCGCGTCCCAGGCCCTCGTTGACCACCCGGCCGTTTTCCAGCACGTAGGCGCGCTCGGCCAGCTGCAGACTCTGCATGACGTTCTGCTCGACCAGCAGCACGCCCACCCCGGTGGCGTTCACGGCCTTGAGTGCCCGGAACACGGTCTGGGTCAAGAGCGGAGAGAGGCCCAGGCTCGGCTCGTCCACCAAGAGCACCTTGGGACAGCTCATCAGGGCCCGTCCGACCGCCAGCATCTGCTGCTCACCGCCGGACAGCGTACCGGCCAGTTGTGAGCGCCGCTCGGCCAGGCGTGGAAAGAGTTCTTGCACCTGCGCCAGGGTCTCGTTTTTGCGCGTCCGCGCTTCATCCCGGATGCTGGCGCCCAGTTCGAGGTTCTCCAGCACGGTCATGCCGGGAAAGAGCTCACGGCCTTCCGGCACGTGCCCCAGGCCCAGCTTGACGATCTGGGTAGGAGAGAGGCGCGTCAGGTCCTGGCCCTTCAGGGTGACCCGCCCGCCGCCAGGGCGCAGCAAACCCGACACGGCGCGCAGCGTGGTGGTCTTGCCCGCGCCGTTGGCGCCGATCACCGCCACGAATTCGCCCTCGGCAAGGCGCAGGTTCACGTCCCACAGCACCTGCACCTTGCCGTATCCGGCGCGCAGGTTCTCAATGACCAGCTCCACTCGCCACCTCCGCTTCCACTCCCACTTCACTGCTCATCTCGCTGCCCAGGTAAGCCTCGATCACGCGGGGCTCACGGACCACCTGCGCATAAGTTCCCTGCGCCAGTACCCGTCCGGCGTCCATCACGACCACCCGGTGCGCCAGGTCACGCACCACCGGCATGATGTGCTCGATAAACAGCACGCTCACCCCGCCCGCCTGCACCCGGCGCACCAGTTCCACCGCTTCCTGCGATTCACCGGGACGCAGGCCCGCCATCACCTCGTCGAGCAAAAGCACCTTGGGCTGGGTGGCCAGGGCCCGCGCCACTTCCAGGCGCTTGTCCTGCAGCAGCGTCAGTTCGTGCGCGGGCTTGTCGGCGTGCGCACTCAGGCCGGTGAACTCCAGCAGCTCCCAGGCCTGAGCGCGCGCAGTTCCCAGTGACGTACCGCTCTTGCCGAACAGCGCGCCCACCGTGACGTTTTCCAGCACCGTCATTTCGGGAAAGGGACGCACGATCTGAAACGCGCGCCCCAGCCCCAGGTGGCAGCGTTCCTCCATGCTGAGGTTCGTCACGTCGCGGCCCATCAGCTGCAGCTGCCCGGTGGTCGGACGGTAGAGGCCCGAAAGCAGGTTGAGCAGGGTGGTCTTGCCCGCGCCGTTCGGACCGATGACCGCCAGGATTTCACCCCCGTACAGATCGAAGCTGATGTCGGCCACGGCCATCAGGCCACCAAAGCGCTTTGCCAGATTCTGGGCGCGCAGCAGCGGCACCGTCGAAGCCGTGGGCGCGCTCATACGTCACCTCCGTGCCGGCGGCGCAGCAGGCCCATCAAGCCGCGCGGCAAAAAGAGAATCGAGAGGATCAGCACCAGGCCGTACACCACCAGATACCCCTGCTTGATGTAGTTGTGCAGTACCTCCTCGGCAATTCTCAGCACCACCGCGCCCAGAATCGGGCCCAGGGTGGTGTAGAGCCCACCGAAGATGCTGGTCGTGAGCGGCGCGATGCTGGTGGCGATGCTGAAGGTGTCGCCGGGTGAGATGAAAAAGGTCTTGCCGGCGAAGAGCACCCCGGCGAGGGCGGCCAGAAAACTCGACAGCGCGAAGGCGATCAGCTTGAAGCGCACGACCGGTACGCCCAGCACCCGCGCGACCTCCTCACCCTGACGGGTCGCGGCGAACGCGAAGCCCAGGCGTGAGAAACGCACCCATAAGCTGGCCAGCACCGTCAGCAGCAGAATGAACAGCGCCAGGTAGAACTGCGCCCGTGAGTTGCCGCCCAGCAGCGCCGGGACCAGCAGGCCGTTGGCGCCGCCCGCGACCTCGTCGGGCAAATTCTGGACGATGGTGCGGACCACTTCGGTGAAGGCCAGCGTGGCAATGGCGAAATACATCCCGCTCAGGCGCAGGGTCACCGCGCCCAGCACCACGCTGATCAGGGCGGCCAGCAGGGCAGCCACGGGCATCGCCACGAACCACGGCACTACCTTGCCCAGCAGCGCGAAGCCGTAGGCGCCCAGGCCATAGAAAGCCGCGTGTGCCAGCGACACCTGACCGCTGCGCGCCAAAATGTCCCAGCTGAGCGCCAGAATGCCGGCGACAACCGTAAAAAAAGCGATCTGCAGGTAATATTCGGCGCGGTCCCCAAACGGCAGAAAGGGAAACACCAGCGCCAGCGCGAAGAGGACACCCAGCGGAACGAGGCTGCGCAGGGTGCCGGAGTCGTCGGCGTGGCGGCGCGCAGGCGTTCCCGACCGAGTCACGTTCCCTTTCATCGGCGCACCCCGCCCCACGAGCGACCCACCAGCGTCACGAAGATCAGCAGGAAGAACACCGCGTCGCTCCAGCCGCCGCCGCCGGGAACGTACGTCTGCACGAGCGCCTCGGAGACGCCCAGCACCACGCTGGCCCACAGCACGCCGGTCAGGTTTCCCAGGCCGGCCATCACGATGATCGCGAAGGCCTTGAGCGCGAAGACCAGGCCCACCGTGGGGCTCGCGAACAGCAGAATGCTGACCAGCACCCCGGCCACCGCCGCCAGCGCACTTGCAACACCGAAGGCGATCAGGTACACGCGGTCCACGTCGATGCCGATCAGGGCGCTGCCCCGGCGGTTCTGGGCCACCGCGCGCATCTGGCGCCCCAGGGTGGTGCGGTACAACACGAAGTACAGGGCGCCCAGCAGGGCCGCGGCCAGCCCGAAGGCCAGCAGCTTGGGAAAGCCGACTGACAGCTCACCCAGACTGACGCTCAGGCCCTGGTAAGGCGTGCTGACCGTGCGGGTGTTGCCGCCGAACAGCAGCAGCGCGAGGTTTTGCAGCAGGATGCTGATCCCGAAGGTCAGCAGCATCTGGTTGAGCTCCGGTGCGAGCAGCACGTGCCGGATGGTGGTGCGGTACGTGAAGGCGCCTGCACCGTACATCGCCAGCGCCGCGATTGGCAGCGCGATGAGGGGGTCCATGCCGAGGTAGGCGAGCAGGCCCCACGACAGAAAAGCGCCGACCATCAGAAATTCGCCGTGGGCAAAGTTGACGATGCCGACCACGCCCACCGCAAGCGCCAGACCCGAAGCCACCAGGGCGTAGATTCCGCTCTGCAGCAGGCCGTTCAGTAAGGTTTGCAGGAATAGTTCCATAAGCGTGCCGCTTCAGCGCGAAGGGCGGAGCACAACGACTGGCGCTCCGCCCTTCGCGCTCTGCGTGCTCCTTTACTTGCGGTACACCAGCGGCTTGCTGGCGAACTTGATGGGATAAATCGGCGCGCGACCTTCACCCAGGAACTGGAAATGCAGCCAGTTCTCACCCTTGAAGCCCTGGTACTTGATCTTGTTGCTCTTGCTGAAGGTCAGCTTGCCAAACGGCGTGTCCATGTTGGTTTTGGCCAGTTCGGCGGCAACTTTGGCCTTGTCGGTGCTGCCGGCCTTGTTGATGGCTTCGGCAAGCGAGATCAGGTTGACGTACGCGAGCGGCGCGAAGTACTCCTCGGTGATGTTGCCGAATTTCTTCTTGTACGCCGCTACGAATTCGCGCGAGGCTTTCTGCGGTGAGGAAGGCAGCCAGAGGCTCAGGCCCGCCACTCCGTCGGAGAGGCTGTTCTTCTCGAAGCCGACCGGCCAGGAGGGTGGGGTGCCGTACACCATGCCGACGTCCAGGCCCTGCTGTTTGATCTCTGTTTCCAGTGGCAGGGCGTCGGTGTCGTAGCCGATCCAGTAGAAGATGTCGGGCTTGGCGGCCTTGGCCTTGCTGACAATCGGGCCGAAGCTGCCGCTGCCGGTCTTGAACTTCTCGGTCAGGACGACGTTGAAGCCGGCCTTCTTGAAGGCGGCGACGGTGTCGTTGATGCCCGCCGATCCAAAGGGACCGTCTTCATAGGCGATGGCGATGTTCTTGGCGCCCTTGGTGCGCTTGAGGTAGCGGAAGAACTCGTTGATCGCCTGGAAGTTGTAGTACGACCACGGATGGTAGTGAAAGAAGTACTCGTGGTCGGCAAAGGCGTCCTCTACGGGCACGGCGGCCGCGCCGATCCAGGCCATGAAGGTGTCATACTGTTTGGCCGGGCCCGACAGCGCGATGGACGTGGCGCTTGCTACGCCGCCCGCCATAAAGTCCACCTTGTCCACCGTCTGCAGCTTCACAAAGGCCGGCACCGCCTTGGCCGCCGCCGACTGGTCGTCCTCGAAGACCACTTCGAGGGGTTTGCCCAGCACCCCACCCTTGGCGTTGATTTCATCGAGTGCCAGACGGTAGCCGCTCTGCGCTGCTTGACCCGATACGCTGCTGGCGCCCGACAGGGGCAGCAGCACGCCCACCTTCACTGCACCCGCACTCGAAAGCGCGAGCAACACGCCCGTGATGACCAGTCTGTTCATTGTTTTCTCCTCGCAGGCAGTCTAGGGGGTCGGTGTTACGGTGACGTAACACCGACCCCCTACAGTGGCCGCGTGCCTCGCAAGCCGACCTTTCTTTTGCTCCGGCGACGCGCGCCGTGGTGGCCTTGCCCGCTGACGGTCGTGCCGGAGCGTGCCTGCCCGCAAATTCCGGAAAGGCGGTCATGAATTCATCGTCCGTGAGCCCCGCGGCGTCACTCGGGCTGGACACTTTCACCTTCGAAACGACGGCCGTTCTCGGTGGTGTGCCGGTGCCCCTGCGACTGGGCGTCGAGACGTACGGCACCCTGAACGCCGCGCGGACGAATGCCGTGCTGGTCTGCCATTACTACACCGGCACCTCGCACGCGGCGGGCCGCTCGGCCGGGGACGACGCACCCGGCTGGTGGGACGCCCTGATCGGGCCGGGCAAGGCAGTGGACACCGAGCGGTTTTTCGTGGTGTGCATGAACACCCCGTCGAACGTGCAGGCTGCTGACGCACGTGTGGTCACCACCGGACCGGGCACCCTGCATCCGGACGGTACGCCCTGGGGGGCGCGTTTTCCTGCCTGGGATTTCGCGGACCTGGTCGCGGTGCAGTGGGCCCTGCTGCGCTCGTTTGGCGCGCTGCGCTGGCACGCGGTGATCGGTCCGAGTCTTGGGGGCATGCAGGCCCTGCAGTGGGCGGCAAGAAAACCGGAGCTGACCCCGCGTGTCGCCGCCATCGTGACAAGTCCTTACGCGGGCGTGGTGCTGCGCGAGGTGTTCGCGCCGCTGCTGCATGACGTGGCGCGCAGCGGGGGCATTCTGGCGGCGCTGCGGCTGATCACCTTGTTCGGTTGGGGGGCCGACGGGCTGCACGCTTCTTTTGGCCGCACGGGCGTGGACCTTGCCAGTTACCTGCCGGCGCGCGCTTCGCACGCGGTGCTGGCGCACGTGCTCGACATCGCGCGCCTCGTCACCACCCACGACCTGCGCGCGGTAGCCCCTCCCGCAGAACTCGCGCGGCGCTGGCAAGAGGCACAGGTGCGCCTGCTGACGGTCAACGTGCGCGGCGACCAGTTCTTTCCCTGCGCCGAGATGCGTGACTTCGCGCAGGTCACGCGTGAAGCGGGCGCGCGGCACACCCACCTGGAAATCGAGAGTGAGCAGGGACACCTCGCCTGCGTGAACGAGACGGCACTGTTCGCGCCAGCGCTCCGTGCGCTGCTGCAGGACGGAGAAGCCTGATGGGCGCGTCGCTGGCTTTGTCACGCGGCGGAGCGGGCCGGCCGCTGATCGCCCTGCACGGCAACTTCGCCTCCAGAGCCTGGTGGTGTGACCTGGTGCAGCATCCACCGGGCGGCCATGAGGTGCTGGCGCCCGATCTGCCAGGTTTTGCCGACTCTCCCGTGAGCTGTCCGCCGGACATCGGGGCGTATGCGGACGCCGTGGAAGCGCTCGTGCAGGAGCTGGGCCTCGACATGCCCGCCCTGCTGGGTCACTCGCTGGGCGGCGCGGTGGCGCTGGAGCTGGCGTCACGCGCTCCTGAGCGCTACGCAGCCCTGGTGCTGGCGGGTAGCTGCCCGCTGAGCGGCCTCAAGACGCCCGAGGAGAACTACCCGGTGCTGGAGCTGATGCGCCACAACCCGGCGCTGGTCGAGGCGAGCTTCTCGGCGCTGTTTCCAAGTGGGCGCCCCGCGAATTTTGCGCAGCTGGTCGTGGATGCTGGGCGCATGCAGGCGGAGCATTACTCGGGCAATCCCCGGGCACTGGAGCGCTGGCAGGTGGCGCACTTGCCGAAGCTGCCGACCCTGGTGCTGGGTGGGGGGCTCGACCAGTTGGCCACGCCCGAGCTGGTGCGGGTGCAGGCGCGGGCCCTGAACGCCCGCTGCGTGATCTTCGAGGAGTGCGGCCACGGTTTTCCGCAGGAAGCGCCGCAGCGCTTCAGAGAAGTCCTCGAGGATTTTCTGGGAACGCTGCCTTTGAAGGCCGAGGCGGCCGCTCAACCGAACGCTCGTTTGTTATCTTGAATCAAGACCACGATCCACCTGGAGGAGACATGAACAAGCTTTACGCCAGTGCCGCCGAAGCGCTTGACGGCCTCGTGGAGGACGGCGCGCTGCTCGCCGTGGGAGGCTTTGGCCTGTGCGGGATTCCCGAAGCCCTGATTCTGGCTTTGCGTGACTGTGGTGCCCGTAACCTCACGGTGGTCAGCAACAACGCCGGGGTCGACGGTTGGGGCCTCGGCCTGCTGCTCGGCACGCGCCAGATCAAGAAGATGGTCAGCAGTTACGTCGGTGAGAACAAGGAATTCGAACGTCAGTTTCTGGCCGGCGAACTCGAGCTCGAATTCGTGCCGCAGGGTACGCTGGCCGAACGCCTGCGTGCGGGTGGCGCGGGCATTCCGGGCTTCTACACCAAGACCGGTGTGGGCACCGTCGTGGCCGACGGCAAGGAGCACAAGGTCTTCGACGGCGAGACGTTCATCCTCGAACGTGGAATTCGCGCGGACGTGGCCCTGGTGAAAGCCTGGAAGGCGGACAAGGCCGGAAACCTCGTGTACCGCAAGACCGCGCGCAACTTCAATCCGATGGTCGCCACCAGCGGTCGCGTGACAGTCGCCGAAGTCGAGGAAATCGTGGAGGTCGGCGAACTCGATCCCGACGAGATTCACACGCCGGGCATTTTCGTGCAGCGTCTCGTGCTGAACCCCGTTCCCGAAAAACGCATCGAGCAGCGCACCGTACGCCAGAGTGCCGAGGTCCAGAAAGCAGAGGTCCGGTAATGCCCTGGAACCGCAATGAAATGGCTCAGCGTGCCGCGCAGGAACTGCGCGACGGTTACTACGTCAACCTCGGTATCGGCTTGCCCACGCTGGTGGCCAACTTCATCCCGCCGGGCATGGACGTGGTGTTGCAGTCCGAAAACGGGCTGCTGGGCATCGGCCCGTTTCCCACCGAAGACGACGTCGACCCCGATCTCATCAACGCCGGCAAGCAGACCGTGACTGCCCTGCCGGGCGCGAGCTTTTTCTCGAGTGCCGACAGTTTCGCCATGATTCGTGGGGGGCACATCAACCTGGCGATTCTGGGCGCCATGCAGGTGAGCGAGGCAGGCGACCTCGCCAACTGGATGATTCCCGGCAAGATGGTCAAGGGCATGGGTGGCGCGATGGACCTCGTCGCGGGCGTGCAGCGGGTGGTCGTCTTGATGGAACACACTGCCAAGAACGGAGAGCACAAGATTCTCGGTGAGTGCAACCTGCCACTCACCGGCCAGGGCGTCGTGGACCGCATCATCACCGACCTGTGCGTGCTCGACGTGACCCCGGACGGTCTGAAGCTCGTGGAGCTCGCGCCCGGCGTGAGCGTGCAGGACGTGCAGGACAAGACGGGCGCGCCGGTCGACACGGGCGCCCTGGCAGCGGCTCAGCCCTGAAGGTCAGCCGGACAGAGGAAAGCTGCCTGTCCGGCTGACCTTCAGCGTGAACAGGAACGCAACTGAGCGCTTTCTCCTTCACCCGGGAGAAAGCGCTCACCCAGCCGGATGCACGGGGCCGCGGCCAGAAATGGCACGCGCGTCGAGCAAATTGCTGGATTCATGTTCATGGTACACGAAGTGGCCGTTCGTGTGGTGAAGGCCTGCCGGCAGGCGCGACCCTGGGTGCCCGACCACCCGGTCAGTTACCTTTTGCGTCCCAGCAGCACCGTTTTGTGGCTCCCACGGAGAGCGCGAAGTGCGCGCTGATCGTGCATCCACTCAGGATGCGGCGCGCGCAGCGGCGCGGCCAGGTCAAGGCCCAGCAGGGAATCCTGAACGTGTTTACGCAGGGCCACGTCCGCCAGGAAGTACCCATGATTCTCGAGAATGGCGATTTCGGCGCTGCTGAAGGCGTCGAGATCAGTGCGAATCCGCCGGATCCGCTCTGCCACCTCTGGCCCGTATCCGGGCGCGCCTGGCTGATAGCGCTGAGGACTGCCGGCCACGCTCCAGTAGGCACCCGAAAGCGTACCGTTCTGGTAGGCGCCGATCAGGATGCGTTTGCGGACCGCGCGAGCCTGCGCGTCGACGATCATCACGTAGCGGGACAGCAGCTTCAGCAGCCGCGTCGGGCCCTGCGTGTCCTCGGCGAAGTCCAGGCTACCGCCACCATCGCTGACAAAGACCGTCGCGTGGTTCTTCCAGACGGCCTCGGTCGCGTCGTTGGCGTACACGCCACCGTCGCTGAGGGTCAAACCCCGCACGAGGCGGTCGCGTTCCCCGGCGGGCAGCCGCAACCCGCCTTTGAGCTGCCGGGAATCGAGTTTCGGATGCAGTGGCCCGAAGATCGGTGGAAAGCAGGCGCTGGCCGCCACGGCGCGTGACAGGCGAAACGACGGGCCCTTGAGGTACCCGGCGCGGTAACTGCCCAGTCGCGAGCGGCGAAACGTAAAGAGCACCCCGAAGGCCAGGTCAGTGGCACAGATGATGAAGTCCGGCCGGACGGGCAGGCCGGTCAGCTCTGCAGTGCCCAGTTCACTTTCCAGCCGCTCGGCCAGCGCCTCGACCGCACTTTGCCCGATGAGTCCGAAGCTCAGGGCCCGCAGGATTCCCCGAAGCAGGGCGGGTGTCCGGATGTCCTGACGGGCCAGGGCGCGCACCGGCATGGCGAGGCGCGTGTCGAACTCGGCGGTCGAGAGCGCCGCGCCCTGCGGCCAGGGCAGCTTCGTCGCCAGAAAGGCCGCCAGGATACTGCCCCCGGACACGCTCGACACGCTGTCGAGCCGGGTGAGCAGGCCCACTTCGTTCAGGCGCCTCAGCGCGCCAAGGTGAAAGAGCAGCGCGCGGTAACCGCCGCCCGAGAGACACAGGGCGACCCCATTGCGGCGAGAATCAGCTGGTCCGGTCATGGCATCCGTGGGCGGGCAGGGTAACCCGGCTGCCCCGGTTCCTTCAGCTTACGGTCCGGCGTTTGCCCGGCGGCGTGAAAAACTGCGCGGGCAAACGCGCCCCAAAAATCGGCCCTGCATTTGCAGGGCCGACGTTGCCGTTTTTGGTCAGCTTCGGCGCCGGGTCAGCTGATTTTGCAGCACCACCACCAGCAGCAGAAACGCGCCGCGGATGACGCTTTGCCAGTAGGCGCTGAGGCTGATGGTGCCGCGTCCGTTCTCGAAGTTCAGGATGTTGAAGATGATGCCCAGCAGCAGCACACCCACCAGGGAACTGCCCACCGACCCCAGGCCGCCGGTCAGCAGGGTGCCGCCCACCACGACCGCAGCGATGGCGGTGAGTTCCCAGCCCAGTCCTTCGGTCGGTTGCCCGGCGCCGAACTGGCTGGCCAGAATCACGCCTGCCAGGCCTGCCAGGGCGCCCGACAGGGTGTAGACCAGCACCTTGATGCGCTCGACGTTGAGTCCCATCAGGCGCGCGGCTTCCTCGTTGCCGCCCACGGCCAGCACATGCCGACCGAAGGTGCTGGAGCGCAGTATCAGCGCGCCGAGCGCGAAGGCGGCGAACAGCACCAGCGCCGTGTAGGGCACGCCGAGCAGGTTGCCCTGTCCGAAGGTGGTGAAGTTCCGCTCGTAATCGACGCTGACCGACTGGTTGCCCGCAAAGAGCAGCGCCAGGCCGCGCGCCGCGAGCAGCATCGCCAGGGTGGTGATAAAGGGCAGAATGCGCGCGTAGGCAATCAGCAGGCCGTTGATGAGCCCGAGGATGGCGGCGGCGGCCACGGCGCCCAGCAGCGCGGGCCACAGACCAAAAGGGCTGAGCAGCGCGGCGATGACGCTTGCGAAGGCGGCAACACTGCCCACCGACAGATCGATGCCGCCGGAGATGATCACGAAGGTCATGCCCAGGGCGATCAGGCCGAACATCGAGTTGTACGACAGCACGGTCGAGACGTTGTAGACCGACAAGAAACCTTCGTAGCGCAGGGCACCGAAGATGACGAGCAGCGCCAGTGCGGCCAGCACGCCGTAGCGTTGCAGCAGGCTGGCCCAGCGGGCGCGTCGGGTGAGGCTGGCCGGGGGTGTGGAAGTCGCGGTGGTCATGGGCTCCTTTCAGTGGATGCGGACCGCTCAGTGCTGCTGGCGCTGCACATAGACCGCGAGCAGAATGATGCCGGCCTTGACGACCAGCGCGGCCGCGTCGGGCACCCCTTTGGCCAGCAGGGTATAGCGAATCAGCTGAATGATCAGCGCGCCCAGCAGGGTGCCGATCACCGTGGCGCGCCCGCCCGTGAGGGCCGTTCCCCCGACGGCCACGGCCGCGATGGCGTCAAGTTCCATGTTGAGGCCCACCTGGTTGGCGTCGCTGGACGAGTTGATGGCAATCACGATCAGGCCGGCCAGGCCCGCCAGCAGACCACTGATGGCGTACACCGCCAGTTTCACGCGCCCGACTGGCACTCCGGAAAGCCGTGCGGCTTTTTCGTTGCCGCCCACAGCCAGCACCTGCCGACCGAAGATGGTCCGCGCCATGATCCAGGCAAAAAGGGCCACGACCAGCAGCATCAGCACCACCTGAAAGGGAATGCCAAACGGGCGCCCCAGGCCGATGTACTGAAAGGCACCGTTGGAAAAGACCTGCAGATTGCCGTTGGTCATGACCTGCGCGATGCCGCGTCCCGCGATGAACAGAATCAGGGTGGCGATGAAGGGCTGAATGCCAAAACGTGAAACGAGTGCGCCGTTGAAGAGCCCGAAGGCGCCCGCGACCAGCACCGGCACCGTGAAGGCCAGCATCAGGCCCAGCACGGGATTGCCCAGCGGCGGGTTCATGAAGAGCATCGGCGCGAGGGCGCCCGCGATGGCCATCAGCGCGCCCACCGAAAGGTCGATGCCGCCTGTGGCGATCACCAGCGTCATGCCGACGCCGACGATCACGATGGTCGCGACCTGGGTCATGTTCACGTAAAAGGTCTGGGCAGTCAGAAAATTCGGGGTAAAGATCGCGTTGAACAGCACCAGCAGCACCAGCGCGACGAGGGCGCCCACAATCTGCCCGTTGCCGCGCCACCAGTTGTTGCGCCCGGCACGGGACCGCGGCAGTGAAGGAGCGGTTCCGGCATTCGGGTCAGGCATGCGCGCCTCCCTGAGAAGCCACAGAAGCCACACTCGCCCCTTCGCCGTGCGCCATGACCTGCATGATGGCGTCCTGCGAAAGTTCGGCGCGCGGCAGTTCGGCCACGGTGTGCCCGTCACGCAGCACGAACACGCGCGAGGCTCCTTCGGCCAGTTCCTCGAGTTCACTGGAGATCATCAGCACGCCCAGCCCGCCCTGCGCGAGCTCGCTGAGCAGCGCCTGAATTTCACCTTTGGCACCCACGTCGATGCCCCGGGTGGGTTCGTCGAGAATCAGCAGCTTGGGGTTGAGACACAGCCAGCGGGCGAGCAGCACCTTCTGCTGATTGCCGCCGGAGAGTTCACGAATCTTCTGGTCCGGTCCGCTGGTTTTGATGCCCAGACGCGCGATAAAGCGATCCACGATCTCGGCCTGCCGGGCGGCGTCCACGATGCCGGCGCGCGAAAGGGCGGGCAGCAGCGCCAGCGTCAGGTTCTCGCGCACGCTCATGTGCGGAATGATGCCCTCGGTCTTGCGGTCTTCCGAGCAGAAACCGATGCCGTGCCCGATCGCGTCGGCGGGAGCGTGCAGGTGAACGGGCCGTCCGTTCAGGTGAATCTCGCCGCCCTGCAGTTCGTCGGCACCGAACAGCGCGCGGGCCGTCTCGGTACGACCGGAGCCCAGCAGGCCCGCCAGGCCGACGATTTCTCCTGGGCGGACGTTCACGTGCGCGTTTCGCAGGGCGGGGCCCGTCTGAAGACCGCGCGCGTCGAGCAGCAGTTCGTCGCTGGTGGCCTGCGTCTGGGCGAAGGCGGTTTCACCTTGGCGGCGCAGTTCACCGATTTCCTTGCCGAGCATGCGCGCCACGAGCTCGAGTTTGCTGATCTCACGCATGTCGCGCTCGTCGACCGTGCGGCCGTCACGCATGATGGTGACGCGGTCGCATACCGCGTACAGTTCGTCGAGGCGGTGCGAGACGAAAATGACGCTGACACCGTCCTGCTTGAGCTGGCGAATCACGCCGAACAGCGTCTCGACTTCGCGCTCGTCAAGCGAGGAGGTCGGCTCGTCCATGATCACGAGGCGGCTCTGGAATGACACGGCGCGCGCGATGGCGACCATCTGCTGCACGGCAATGCTCTGCGCTCCAAGGGGCTCGGTGACGTCGACGTGAATATCGAAGCGCGCGAGCAACTGCCGCGACTCGGTGTGCATGCGCCGCCCGTCGATCAGGGGGCCGCGCCGGGGTTCACGCCCGAGAAAGATGTTCTCGGCCACCGAGCGGAAGCCCACCAGATTGACTTCCTGGTAGATGGTGCTGATGCCTCCCCGCTGGGCCGCGCCGGGCGAATGAAATTCCACTTCCTTTCCGGCGAGCCGGATGGAGCCATGGTCCTTGCGGTAGGCGCCGGTCAGCACCTTGATCATGGTGCTTTTGCCCGCCCCGTTCTGACCGATCAACGCGTGCACTTCGGCGCTTCCCACGCGGAGCGAGGCGTCCTGCAAGGCCAGGACACCCGGGAAGGTCTTGGTGATGTTTTCCATCACGAGCAGGGGTTCTGTCTCTGTCACAAAGCTCCTTGTGTTTCCAGGTGCGGACCGTTCCCGAGAAATGACCCGGCGGAGCAGATACGACCGGTGGTGCGGCCCGACGACACGGCGCAAAAGGCAGGTTCACGGTGTTCCTTTTCCGTGAACCTGCCCGAACTCAATCACCTGGTGATGGCCGCGGCCTCAGGGCACGCCCGGCTCAGTACGCCGAGGACAGCAGCTGCTTGGCGTTTTCGGCCGTGAATTCACGGTCCGGGTTGATGATCTTGGCAGGAATTTTCTTGCCGGCCGCGTAGGCAGCGAGGGTTTCGAACGCTTTGGGCCCGAACTTGGGGTTGCACTCGACGATGTAGTTGATCTTGCCGTCGGCGACCAGCTGCACCGCTTCGCGGCCTCCATCGATCGAGAGCACCATGACGTCCTTGCCGGGCTTCTTGCCGGCGGCTTCCAGCGCGGCGATGGCGCCGATGGCCATCTCGTCGTTGTGGGCATACACGACGTTCACGTCCGGATGGGCCTGCAGCAGGGTCTGCATGACCTGACGGCCCTTGTCGCGCGCGAAGTCTCCGGTCTGCGAAGCAAGGATCTTCATGCCCGCCTGACCTTTGATGGCGTTCTCGAAACCGGTGCGGCGGTCGTTGGCGGGGCTCGATCCGGTGGTGCCCTCAAGCTGAATGATCTTGGCCTGTCCGTTGGTTTTCTTGACCAGCCACTCGCCGACCCGGCGGCCCTCCTCGATGAAGTCCGAGCCGATGAAGGTCACGTAGTCGGTGCCGGCCTTGGCAAGCTTCTGATCGACGTTGCGGTCGAGCAGAATCACCGGAATACCGGCGGCGCGCGCTTTCTTGACGGCGGCGGCCAGGGGTTTTTCCTCACGCGGTGCCAGGAAGATCGCGTCGACGCGCTGGGCAATCATGCTGTCGACGTCGCTGACCTGCTTGGCCGCACTGCCGGCGGCGTCGGTGTACACCAGCTGGTGCCCCAGACGCTTGGCCTCGTCTTGCATGCTTTTGGTCTGCGCGAGGCGCCAGGGGTTGTTGCTTTCGGTCTGCGCGAAGCCGACCTTGTAAGTCTTTTTCTGGGCGAGTTTGGGCAGGCCCTGGGCGTAGGCGATGACCGGGGCGCCGACGGCGGCGGCGGCCAGAATGAGTGAAACAGCAGTTTTACGCTTCATGGGGAATCCTTTTTGCCTTGGTCGGGCGGCGAGAATGCGTGGAAATCAACACCGGCTCTGACATGCCGAAAATCACCGAAGGCGAAACGTTCGTGTCACGGACTGCTGTTTTCACTCCTTTCCCGATGTGGATCGGCGGCTGCGGCGCGGGCCCTCCCTCCCAGGATGGCGACTCCGCATCACCGATATAAACGTTTTCACCTGCCGAGCAGCCGCTCGCGGGCAAGCCAATCATGCATACTTTCGTTGTTTTCGTTGATTACGAATTCAAGCTAACTTGTTGCCCACTGTAAAGCAATCTTCATGTCTTAATAATTTCTTCATCTTGGCCGATGGGGGAAGTGGGCTGTACGCTGGACACAGGTTCACACGTTCATCCTGAATGTGCGGCAAAGCCGCACAGGCCACCTCACCGCAAGCCTCCCGAGGTACACCATGAAGGCACTGGTCTATGACGGTCCCTGGCAGATGCCGCTGCGCGATCACCCCTCGCCCGTTCCCCAGCAGGGCGAAGTACTGGTCCGCGTGCAGGCTGCCGGCATCTGTGGCTCGGACGTGCACGGTTTCACCGGGTCCACCGGGCGCCGCACCCCGGGCGTCGTGATGGGCCACGAATTCTGTGGTGTCATCGAAGCGCTGGGTGAGGAGACCGCAGACCGCACTCCAGGTGAGCGGGTGGTGGTGCAGCCGATCATCTCCTGCGCGCAGTGTGCCGAGTGCCTTGCCGGCCGCGCCAACTTGTGCCTGCAGCGCCGTGGTATCGGCTGGTCGGTCGATGGAGGTTACGCCGAACTGGTCCGAGTGCCCAGCCGCAACGCCTTGCCCCTCCCGAGTGAAATCAGCTGGCACGAAGGCGCCATGATCGAACCCCTCGCGGTTGCGCTGCACGCCGTGAATCTGACGCCACTCGATTTCGGGCAGACCGTGGTGGTGCTGGGCGCGGGGCCGATCGGCCTGCTGTGCGTGCTGGCCCTCAAGCTGCGCGGGGCCGGGCGCGTACTGGTCAGCGACCTGAGCGCGCACCGCCTGCAACTCGCGCGTCAACTGGGTGCCGACCTGACCCTGCCTGCCGACGGCGACCCGGTGAACGAGGTCCGGCGCCTGACCGGAAACCACGGCGCCGACGCCGTGCTGGAAGCCGTGGGCCTGGAGGTCACGGCCGCACAGTCGCTGCAGATGGTCCGCAATGGCGGCGCGGTCACCTGGGTCGGCAACTCCGCGCCCACGGTCAGGATTTCCATGCAGGAAATCGTGACGCGTGAAATCACCGTGCGGGGCGCTTACGCTTTCACGGCAGAATTCGCGGCCGCCATGACGCTGCTGCGTTCCGGACGGCTGAACCTTACCCCGCTGATCGAGCACGTCGCCCCGTTGCACGAGGGTCCGCAACTGGTGCGTGACCTTGCCCGAGGGCAGCTGGACGCCGTGAAGGTGGTGCTGGAACCGTGACCGGCGGGCGGGTTGGGTTTGCCATTCTGGGCCCGGGCAAAGTGGCCCATACGCACGCTGCCGCTCTTTCCCAGCTGCCTCATACCCACCTGAGGGCCGTGTGCGGACGTGACGCCGCGCGCACCGCGGCCTTCGCTCAGGCCTATGGCGCGCGGCCCTACACCGATTTGGAGGAGCTGCTCGGCCAATCTGACGTGCAGGCGATCATTTTGTGTACTCCACATCCACAGCACGCTTTACAGGCCGAGCTGGCGGCCCGCGCGGGCAAACACGTGCTGGTCGAGAAGCCGATGGCCCTGAGCGTCACGGACGCCGACCGCATGATCCGGGCGGCGCGTGAAAGCGGCGTCAAGCTCGGAGTGGTGAGTCAGCGGCGGCTGTACGAAAGCGTGCAGCGGGTCAGGCAGGCCATCGTGCGCGCCGCGCTGCAGCGTCCCGTTCTGGCCACGCTCAACCTGCTGGGCTGGCGTGGTCCCGAGTATTACGCCATGGACGCCTGGCGGGGCAGCTGGGCAGGTGAGGGCGGTGGTGTGCTGGTGAATCAGGCCGTGCACCAGCTCGATCTGCTGCAGTGGCTGATGGGAGAGGTGCAGGAACTCTCAGCCGACTGGGCCAACCTCAATCACCCGGAAATCGAAGTGGAGGACACGGCCGTGGCCACCCTGCGCTTTCGGAGCGGGGCGCTCGGCAGCATCGTGGTCAGCAATTCACAGCGTCCCGGCCTGTGGGGACGCCTGCACATTCACGGATCGAACGGCGCCTCGGTGGGCGTGCAGACCGACGGTGGCTCGAGTTTCGTGGCCGGCGTCACGCAGCAGGTCGAACCACCGCTCAACGATCTATGGACGGTGCCAGGCGAGGAAGCCCTGCTTGCCGGCTGGCAGGCGGCAGACCGGCAGCGCGCGCAGGATTTGGACGTGATGACCCACTACCACGCACTGCAGGTGTCCGATTTCGCCTCGGCCGTTCTGGAAGACCGCCCGCCGCTGGTGCCCGGTGAGGAAGGACGCAAGACGGTCGAGTTGATCGAGGCGATCTACCGGGCCGGCCGGACCCGCTCGTGGGTCCGTTTTCTCCTGAGCGACTGAACAGCAGGAACGCCCAAGGGAGCGGGCGTTCCTGCTGTTCAGAAGCGGATGTGGGACTGCGGCTCAGGCTTCGCCCATCATCAGGCCCTCGATGGTGTGGCCCTGCACGATGGGTTCGAGCTCGTCGACCAGCCGGTAGGTGAGGTGCTGCTTGACGTATTCGGGCAACTGCTCGAAGTAAGCCCGGCTGACCTGCAAATCGTGACGTTCGGCGTTGGTGGCGCCGGGCGCGTCCACGCCCAGGACCAGCACCGGGCGGGCCTTGTTGGAATGGTTGGCGGTGCCCCGGTGAATCGTGAGGGCCGAGCGCACCGAGATATCACCCATCTTGGGCATCTTGCGCTCGGCGCGTTCGAAGTAGCGCGGGTAAAACGACTTGGGCGGAAACATGCCGTGCTCGAATTCGCTGGCGTCGTCCCACTGGGTACCCGGAGCGATCTCGAACGGGCCCATGTCTTCGTAGACGTCGACGGTGGTGAGGTTGAAAGCGAGCGAGTTGAGGCGCCGTCCCACCACCGTGTCGTCGGGCGCGGGAAAGTCCCGGTGCCAGGGTTGATCGACCGCGCCGGGATTGGGCACGTCAAAGCCGATCTCCACGACCTTGTAGTGGGGGCCCAGCACCGCTTCGCAGACCGCCGTGACCCACGGGTGCGTCACGAGGTGTACGAAGCCGCGGATATCCTCGGGATGGATCTCCACGTAGTGGCGTTTGGGTCCGCGCCCCACGGCCCCCCCTGGGCGCTTGAGGGCTTCCTCGTAGAGCACCGCAATGTCCTCGCCGAGTTCCTGTACCCACTGACGCTCGAAGGCACCCTTCTGAGCGGTGATGCCGGGGCCGTACAGGGCGCCCATCACGCTGGCGACATCGAAGTCGGCGGGCGGCGCGATGACGGGGGTGACTTGCTCCTGGCTGGTGATGGTCATGCTGTTCTCCTTGAAGGTTGGCTTTGTCGCCAGCACACAGAACACCCCTTCGGCTGTCTGTGTGATCGAAAGAGGACCGACGTACCCGGTCATCAGAACTGACCCTGACGTGGCGAGCGAAATCGAGGATGCGGCGGTGAAACCGTGAAGCGGACCAACAGCGGGAGGGAGTGCCTGAGCTTCTTCAAGGCTATCAGCCGCTCCAGATAAGAAGCAACCGGTGGTCACTCAGGAAAGCCACTATTGTGTAAGCAGGAAAGCGCTTCAGGTCCGCCAGAGCCTGTGATCGGCCTCCCGGGCCTGTCCGCGCTGCCCTCGCCCTGTCAAGATGACGGGCGAGACATGAAACCCAACACCTTTCAGGAAGTGCGCACAGCAGGCCGCGTGGCCGTCGGTCACCTGCTGCTGGAATTCACCTCGCGTGGCGTGGCCAAGCTGTTGCAGTCCGCGCAGCTGGACTTCGTGCTGATCGACATGGAACACACCGCGCTCAGCAGCGCGGACGTCGCGAACCTCATCGCGTGGCTGAAAGCGACTCCCGTCACGCCGTTCGTGCGGGTGCCGAGCGCGCAGGCCCACTTCATTTCGCGCGTGCTCGATGCGGGGGCGCTGGGCGTGATGGTTCCCAACGTCACGGGCGCCGCCATGGCCCGCGACGTCGTGCAGGCCGCCAAGTACGCGCCGCAAGGACGGCGGGGCGTGCTGCTGGCCGGGGCCAACACCGATTTCCAGGTGGTCGACGCGGCCCAGTTCACGCGGCGTGCCAACGACAGCACCACCGTGATCTGCCAGATCGAAAGCCGCGAAGGACTGCGTGAAGTGCACGCGATCGCCGCGACGCCCGGGGTGGACGTGCTGCTCGTCGGTCCGGCCGACCTCGCGCATGATTTGGGAATCAGCGGCCAGTACGACCACCCCGAGTTTCTCGGGGCGCTTCGCATCGTGGCGGACGCGGCCCGCGAACGAGACCTCACCGCCGGTATCTTCGTCACCAACCTCGAACAGGCCCGCGCCTGGCGCATCCTGGGGTACGACATGATCGCCTACGGCGCCGACGTGCTGGTGTATCAGGCCGCCCTCAGTGCTGCCGTGAGCGCCCTGCGGGACCTGGATGAGGCACTTTCGGATTCCACGCGTTGCTGAGCCGCCCCAAGAAAGAATCAACGTCCACTCCAGGAACTTCGGGCGCAAAGAAGTAGCGTGAGGGGGCATGCCCGCTGCTTCCGATCAGACCTCCACCCCCGGCACCTGGCTGGTGTATACCGATGGAAGCTGCCGACACGAGCGGCGGCAGACGTTCTGCGGCTGGGCGGCGCGCGCCGTGCAGCCTGCCACGCGGCAAGTGCTTCAGGTGAGCGGCGCTGTGCCAGGCGGCGACTCGCTGTGGGCGGAAAGCGAAGCGATTCATGCCGGCCTGCGTCTGCTCCCGGCGGGCGCCAGCGCATTGCTGCACTCGGACCTCGAGCTGCAGGCGATCCAGGGCGCCTTGCGCTCACCGGCCGGTGAAGCGGCGCGCGCGCACCTCTGTGACGTGTTCGTACAGCCGGTGTTGCGCAACACCGGCGTGCATCAGGCGGCCATGCACCGCGCTTCACGGGCCGCCGAACAAGGGGCCCGTGAAGCCGAAACAAACTCACGACCGGGATCCGGCGTGCAGAACGCGGCCGCGGAAGCGCGTGAGCTGTCGCGGAGCGCCGCTTCCGGAGCGCCGCTTTCCCGCGCAGCCGGTGCGGCCCTTCCCGGTGTGCTCGAGCCCTGGAAACTGCGCCTGGAGGGCGTCCGTTTCCACCGGATCGGCGCCGAGGTGCGGGCGCAGTTGCAGCTGGACTGGCCCGAGGTGGAAGCCGGTGGCCGCAGTGAACGTGAAGCGCTGCAGCGCGCACTGCACACCCTGCTGACTCCCCTGGCGCGGGCGAGCATCGTGCACCTGCATCTTCCTGCCGCTTTACACGCTGACGTTTTGAGCGTGGTGCAGCGTTTTCCCACGGTGCAGCTGCAGCCGAGCGAAGGTGGCGATGCGGAGTAGGTTCAGGACCGCGTGGAGGGGTCCGCTCAGCGCTGAGCAAGGCTGGGCGCCGGGTAGAGCCGGGTGGCGTTGACCAGTCCGCCCAGCTGTCCCAGGTAAGGCGCGTTGGCGCTGAGTGCATCCAGACGCTCGGCCCCCCCGACGAGGCGTTCGGTAACCTCCCTCGGCGTGCGTCCCTCCGCCAGGGCCAGCGCAATGAGGCCCACCACTTGCGGGGTGGCGAAGGAGGTGCCGGTAACGTTGGTGGTCCCGCCTGGAAAGAGGGTGGCGACGCGCTCTCCGTTGGCATTCACCTCGGTGTTGCCGTAATTGCTGAAGCTGCTCTTGGTGCCCTGCGCATCGACGCTTCCGACGCTGACCAGCAGCGCAGCCTGTGGCGCTTCGGCTGCCGGATAGTCGGCGCTGGCGCGGTTCTGGTTCCCGACCGAGCTGACGACGATCACGCCGCGCGCCATCACGTTCTCGATGGCCGCGGTGATGACCGGCTTGCGTTGTGCGCAGCCCAGCGAGAGGTTGATGACGTTCGCGCCCTGATCGGCGGCGTACAGGATGGCGCGCGCCACGTTGTCCGAAGCGCCGCGCCCCTCGGCCGTCAGGACCCGCAGGGGCAGCAGACGGGCTCTGGGCGCGATCTGGTGAATGATGCCCGCCACGGCCGTGCCATGACCGGTGTAGCTTCCACCTTCTTCTTCGCCCGCGCCGCTTTGCCGCGTGATGAAGTCGTACGCGGCAGCGTGATTCAGGACACCCCGCAGATCGGGGTGCTCGGAATCGACGCCGGTGTCGAGAATGGCCACCGTGACGCCTTCACCCAGCCGGGGGCTCAGTTGCCGGGCAACCTGCAGCCGGATCTGTTCGAAGCGCAGGCGGTTGGCACTCGGTCCGAAGCCGCTCGGCCCGCTGGGCCGCCAGGGCGCGCTGCCCCAAAGGCTGGTCGCGACGCGCCACGAGGCTTCTCCGTGGATACGCATTTCCTCTGAGGTGACTGGTGAGGTCGTGCGGGCCACCGTGGCCGAAAAAAGGCTCAGCGCGACGAGCGCGGTCAGACGGGAAAGCGTGAAGGAGATGACGGGCGTCAAGGCAGTGCTCCTCGGTGAATTAGCTGAAGCTAAAATTAAGGTAACACAAAGACACCTTCATTTTTCTGAATTTTTATTGCGCGGGCCGCAGGGGTGTCAGGCGCCATAAAACCCAATATTAGTTGTGTGAGCGTGCAAGCTCATGACGCTGGGCTCAGCTGCTTCTGGAGAAGCAGCACAGAAAGGAACGTCTCAAATATGAGAATTCTTTAAAAGGATTCCCGCATGCCGGGTTGACCTTCCCAGCCCGGCACTTCACGGTGAAGGCCCAGGCTGCATTGGCCGCCCCCGGAGCCAGGCGCGCGGGCGGCACTCCTCATCGAGACGGCGAACGCGCTCATCCCGGAAGGCTCTACAATTGCCGTCGTGCCCCTTCGACTTGCACGGTATGTCGTTCGCGAGGTGCTTCCCTTGTATGCGGCCGGCTTCGCGGTGTTCTTGCTGCTCACCACGACCGATCTGATTTCCTCGATTGTCGGCGCCCTACTGCGCAACAATGCCTCATTCGCACTTGGCCTGGAGCTGTACCTGGCCCGCCTGCCGTTCCTGATCGGCTGGGTCCTGCCCCTCGCGGTGCCTTTTGCCATCCTGATCGGCTTCGGACGGCTCGCCAAGGACAGCGAACTCAAGGCCCTGGCGGCCGGCGGCGTGCGCCCGATCAGCACCCTCTGGCCGCTGGTATTGCTGGGTCTGCTGGTGAGCGCTTTTGGCTTTTACAACGCCAACGTGCTCACTCCTTCCGGGAATGTCCGCTTCAACGATGCCTGGACCCGCGTGTGGTTCAACGGCTCGCCCAACCCGCCCAGCCAGGACCTTTACACTTTCCGCTCGCAGAACGGTGACACGCTGTTTTATGCCGGACGGGTCCAGGGTGACCAGAACGATTCTGGCCGCGCGACGCTCAGCGGGGTGCTGATTCAGACGCCGACGGTCACCTACAGCGCGCAGACCGGCATCTGGGACGCGCGCCGCAAGGTCTGGGAATTTCGTTCGTACTGGGAAACGCGCTCCGACCGTCCGCCGGTCTTTCGCGCGGAAACCAGACGTGTCCGCCAGACCGACCTGCTGCGCCCGCCCAGCGCTCCTCCGGAACACCTGACGCTGGGTGAACTGCGTCAGCGTGCCCGCGACACCTCCCTCGACATTCGCGATCAGCGCTCGTACCGCTTCGAGCTGCAGCGGCGCTTCGCCGATCCCCTCACCGCGCTGGGGTTCGCGCTGGCCGCCGGCTCGCTGGGGTTGCTGCTGCGCAACCGCGCCTGGTCTTTTGCTGCCATCGTGCTGCTGATCTTCTCGTTCTACGTCGTGTGGAGCGCCATGCCGCAGCTGGTCAAGCTGGGCGCGGTGCCCGAAATGCTGGCCGCGTGGCTGCCCAACGTGCTGTTGCTGCTGACCTCGCTGATTGTTGCCCGGAGACTGCTGTGAGCCGCATCACCCGCTACATCCTGGGCGAGGTCACCCCCCTGCTCGCCGCCGGTCTGCTGGTTGCCGTGCTGCTTTACCTGCTGGCCGCCCTGTATGGCGTGCTGGCTCCCCTGCTGGCCAAAGGTGCCGCTCCACTGCTGGTGGCCAAACTGGCCGCCTACTCGATTCCGGAAGGCGTCTCGCGCGGACTGCCCATCGCGTTGCTCTTCGCGGTGCTGCTGGCCCTTTCCCGCCTTGCCTCGGACGCCGAGATCAAGAGCATGCTGGCCGCCGGACTTTCGCCTTACCGCCTGATGTGGCCTGCACTGGGCCTGGCGGCGTTGGTGGCCGTCGTCAGTTTCGCCAATTCCGAGACGCTGGTGCCGCGCGCTGCGCAAAAAAGCCTGTCCACCAGCCGTGAAATTCTGCTCGACAATCCGCGCGTGCTGGGCCTGGGTCAGGAAGGGACGGTGCTGCGCGACGCCTTCGGACGGGCCATCACGGTGGACCGGGTGCTGCCCGGTGGGCGTTTCGAGCGGGTCAGCGTGGTGCAGACGCAGCTGGCCAGCCCGGCGCGCGAGGTCATCACGGCCGCGCGTGGTGAGCTGCTGCCCGGCACGTCGGTGTTGAAACTGTACGACGGGCAGCGCGTGACGTTCCAGAACGCCCGTCCTTCCACGGTGGCGACGTTCGAGACGGCGCTGCTGCCCGTGCAGGATCTGCAGGCCACCCTGGACACCGGAGCCGGAAGTGTCCTGCCGGTGAATTTGCCCATCGGGGAACTGCTGGCCAAAGTGCAGACCCTGCGTCAGAACGGCTCGGATGCCAGCTTTGAACTGACGGCCCTGCACCGCAAGTTTGCAGAGCCGCTGGCCGCCTTGGCCTTTGCGTTTTTCGGGGTGGCGCTGGCGCTCTACACCTTCCGAACCGGGGGGGCGCTGGGACTGGTGTGGGTGCTGCTGCTCACCTTCGCGTATTACGCCACCTGGAGTGTCTTTCGGGTGTTGGGTGAGCAGGGCGCGCTCGCGCCGGCGCTGGCTGCCTGGGCGCCGGACGCCCTGTACCTGGTGGCGGGTGCGGTGCTGCTGGTGTTGGCCGAACGACGCTGAATTTCTGCGGAGCGGCAGGAACTTCAGTCCTGCCCGCCGTATCTGGACGATTCTGCTTGCCGAAACGCCGCAAAATTTGCTCGTCTCATACGCAAGGTTAATGAAACGAATCGGTGACGTGAAAACTGCGTTAACTCCCAGTCAAGGCGGTGGGGCGCCTCGTACACTTGGGGAACTGATGGAACACCCACCGCTCAACATCGTTGCCCTGCGCCTTTGTCACTGCCGTGCCGAAGCCGCCGCCTCCGAGGGTTCCCTTCACGTCGCCGTGCAAATGTACCGGGCCTGTCTCGAAGCCGCCGAGCGGCGCGAGGACGAGCAGGCCATCCAGTTTTTCGCCAGCAAGCTGAGCGTGTGCTACGAGCGCATGGGGCTGGGCGAGAAGGCCAGCAGTTTCAAGGCGCTGGCGAAAGCCTGAGCGACACCCACCCGGCGCTGCAGTTCATTCACAAGTCGCGTATTGCCCGCCGAACCCACACGAGGGGGCGCAGTACCAGGGTGTGCCCGGCTGGTCGTGTCCGAAAAGGAAAAGACCGCGTGATTCTGCGCGGCGTGTTACCAGCTGCTGGTCCAGATACCGTATAACAGAAAAGTTATGAGGCCTTCTCCTTCGTCCCAGCCGACCCTGAGCGTCATGATGCTGTGGCTGCTGGCCCTGTACGCCGCGCTGAGCGTCTACAGCGGCGTCGCCGCCGCCTGGCGCCAGGACTGGTGGCTGGCGGCCAGCCATGCTTTTCGCGTGGTGCTGATCGCCCTGGTGTTCTGGGAAAGCCGCAGTGGAAACGTGCCGATTCCGCTTGCGTGGCGGGCTTGGCTGGTGGGCCTGCGTTCGAAGGTGCAGTTCGAGTTGCGTACCCCCGGCGCACTCCAGAAGTGGGGATTCGGCGTAATGATCGCCTTGATCGTGCTGGCCATCGGTTTGCCCGCAGCCCTCGCGAACTTCGTGGTGAGCGCACTGGCCTTCTTGCTGCTGTTCGGCAGCATTGCCGCGCTGCCCGGCCCACGCCGCTCCTCGCGGGGCCCACGCCCGAAAGCGCCGCGCGGACCGCTCAACTAAGTCCCTTTCGCCGCCTGCACCAGTCGGCGCAAACTGACCTTCCGTCAAGGCAGGGGCCAGCGCACCGCGCCCTGCTGATCGGTACGCCACACCCGGACGCCGTGCGTCTGCAGACGCGCAAGTACCTCTTGGCTGGGATGGCCATAGGTGTTCCGACCGAGCGAAATCACCGCGTCTGGCGGTGAGGTCTCGTTCAGCAACATTTCACCCGTCGAGAAGCGCGAGCCATGGTGCGCGACCTTCAGAAGGTCGACCTCTCCGATGCCCAGGAGATCCTCCAGCGGGGCGGGTATGTCTCCCAGAAACACCGTGCGAAACCCGCGGTCTTGCAGCTTCACCACCACGCTGTTCTCGTTGTCCTTCGAGCTCCACGGTACGCCCTGGGGCCACAGCACGGTGAAGGTCGCGTCCTCCACCGTCAGCGAGTCGCCACGCCGCACCTCGCGCACCGGCACGTCCCGCTCACGCGCGGCTCGCAGCAGTTCGTGCAGTACCGGGTCGTCGGCGCGATGTCCGATCCACAGCTCGCCCACCGGCAGCAACCGCAGCACGCTCGTGAGCCCTTCGATATGATCCGCGTCCGCGTGCTACAAACGAGCGCGTCACATCCAACCCAAGCATCAAGCCAGCGGTTGGAAGTCAATGATCTCCACCGTGATCTCAGGCCGCGGCAGGTCCCGGCTGCGCGACAACCCCCGGCTCTCTCCGCGTGCCTGACCGACGACACCCAGCTCATCGAGGAATTCCGCGAGGTCGCGTCCTTTCGCACCGCGCACCAGCTGCGCGAGGTGTGAGAGGTCCGGCACGTCCGGCGCGCGGATCGGCAGGGGAGCGGGTGCGTTGAGGCGCTTCAGGCGGTCGCTGAGAATCTCGAACTGGCGTTCGTACGCGGCGCGGGTCACCTGGCCTTTCAGGCGCAGGTCGAGCAGTTCTTCGAGCATGGCGTTCACGTCCTGGCGTTCCTGCACGTGCGGGTCTTCCGGCAGGGGAGCGCCGAACGCCGCCTGGATGCGCAAGGGGTCATGTGGATTTTCGAGCAGGGCAGCGAGCGCTTCGACGTACGCGCGTTCGAGTTCATCGGTGCGCCACAGGCGGCGGCGTTTGCCGTTGGTGGGGCAGTGCTCGGTGTGGCGCACTTCCGGCAGGCAGGCGTAATACAGGTGCGGTGTGTAGTGCGCTTTGGCGCGTGGGGCGAACTGACCCACCAGGGCACTTCCGCACGTGCACACCAGGTGACCGGTGAGCGGGAACTTCTCGGGGTTCACGTGGGAACGCTGGCCGGCGTAGCCGCCTTGTGCGCGCTGCCAGTCTTCAGGACTGACGAGCGGCGGCACGGGAATGACGATGCGTTCGCGGTCCTGCCGGTAGATCAGTTCGCCTTTGTAGACCGGGTTGCGCAGGATGAGGTGCACCACGCCGCTCTCCCAGCTGGCTTTCTTGCCGCGCCGGGTGGGGTGGCCTTCTTCTTCGAGAGCCTTGGCGACGGCGCGCAAACTGAGTTTTTGGTTGCGCAGGTCGAACAGACGCCGGATGGTGCGGGCGCGTTCTTCATCCCAGACGGGGTAACCGTCATCGTCGATCTCCAGGCCGTACGGGCGACTGCTGCTGCCGAGGGGAATGCGGCCTTCGTTGGCGGCTTGCAAGCGGCCCATTTCGCTGCGTTCACGCATCTGCTCGATTTCAAGCAGGGCGATTTCACTGAGGACGACCAGCATGATGCGGCCGTACGGGCTGGTGGTGTCGATCTGCTCTTTGAGGAACACGATGCGCGCCCCGGCGTCGTGAATGCGTTCGACGAGCGCGAGGGTCTGCATGGCCCCTCCGCGGGCGAGGCGGCTGAGGGCGTACGTGGCGACGGTATCTCCCGGCTTGAGGGTGCTGAGCATCGCTTCGAGGCCGGGCCGGAGGTTGTGGCGTCCGCTGATCCCGGCGTCTTCGAAGATCAGGTTTTCGTCGAGGGGCAGGTTCTGGTAGGCGGCCCATTTTTGCAGTTCGGCTTTTTGGCCGGCGAGGCTGAAGCCATCATCGACCTGCTGTTGGGTGCTGACGCGAACGTAGGCCAGCAGGCGGGTGCTGGTGGGTTCAGGGGTGGATTTGGAGCGGCGGGTCACGACAACCTTTCAGTGCTGGTAGCTATCGAGCGGCTTTATAGGTCTGGTGACATCGTCCCATTGCAACGTCGGCCTTTGTATGTTTCGGGTCCAACTATTACGGCAGGTCTTGAGCCCGTCTATTGAGGTTGTCTTCGAGGCCGAACAACACGACGGATAACTTCAAGATGATGCTGGGCATCAGCAATGTCAGGTGCCAAAACGGTAGCGTCGTAGCACTCATAACGGGCGTCTTGGCTCAGCTGCTCAAGGTCCTTGTACGCCTCCTTTGCCGCCCGTGGAAATCCCTTATCGCGCAACAATCGACGAACTGTGCTGTGATCCGGAAAACTATCCTCACCACGTTCAGCGAGCCAAGCTCGTACCAAGTGAACAGCTTCGTAGTATCGAGATGTAATCGCCCAGTCCGGGAAACGCTGGTCGTCTACATCACTGATAAACCGTTCGTTGCTGTCCGCTTGGCCGTAATGCTCACTCGCCTGGGGCATGTTCACGCTCGCGCGTGAGACGAACTTCAACGGTGATGTCATGCTCGTCTTCGAGATCTGTCAGGGCACTCAGGATGCGTTGACGATCTTGGCGATTCCAGTGTTCACGAGGAATGTAGGCTGTCGCTGTGAGTGACTCGCCGTCAAACTGAACTGGTTCAAGGTGGCCGATATAGCCCAAGTCCTGGAATTCCTCCAGCTTGCCTTGAACGAGTTCTTGGATCATGTGTTCTGATGGTACTACCTGAACTCTTACAGCATCCCGAAAAGTGCCAAATTCGGCGTTGCTGGGTATGGCGATTGCAGTTGGAATACTCGTCCCAGACGGATATCGCTGCACTGCACGGAATGAAGGTTCGTCGTAGGCTTGAGTCGAGGTACGCAGGAGAGAGGCTACTCTCCCGTGCACGGTTGGCCTTATGGCAACCTGCGTGAAACGTTGGTTGTATCCCTCGTTACTCACGAACTTTCTTTGTTCATTTTTCGGCATGAGGGTCCTCGATCTCAGAGGGTTCAAGGGGGGGAATCCCAAGTCTTTGCATTTGCAGCGTGAGTCGGGCGTGCAATTGGCGCATGTCGTCAATGGGCATGGCTGCTCTGAAGATGACAGGGATTGTCACTGTGAGCTCCTTCTTTCCACTCTGCAGGAGGTCGCCAACCCTGAAGCTGTCGATTACCCCAAAGTCGAAGTAAACCATGCTTCCTGCAACATTGACATTCACTGCATTTGTGAACGTGATAGGTAAATCTGGCTTGGATTCGAAGCGCACATTCAGGGCTTTGCTTCCTTCTGGAACTGGGATCTGGGTGCGTCTTGTCATACTTCCTTTCAGTGCTGAAACTTGCAGCCGGGCCGAATGTGCGGTCAGTTCGCGGTAAAGGTGCCCAAGTACTTCCGGCTGTCGGGCAGGCAGAGCAGCTTGGCTTCTTCGAATACGACGTGTGGCTCTGGGATGCGGTCGTACAGCCAGAACGGCAGTTGGTAGTTGCAGCTGGTGATGTCGTGCACGTAGCTGCCGTACGTGAGGAAGGCCGCGCGGCGCTCGGTGATGTCCTGCCAGGCCCAGCGGCGCATGGCTGCTTCGATGCTGGCGCCACTGTGCGTGGTGAGGTAGATGATGGCGGCGGGTGTGTCGCCAAACCGGCGGTGGGCTTCGGTCAGCAGGGGGTGGGGCATGATCAGTTGTGCAGCGCCGAAGTTGACGAGTTGTTCGATGTGCTCTTTGATTTTCTTGCCGAGGCAGGCGTGTTCGTGTTGAATCAGGGTCTTGTACCCACCGCGGGCCATGAGGACGTGGATGATTTCATGGGCACTGTTGAAGAGGCGGCGGGGTCCGTTTTCGTCTCGTTTGACGTAGATGAATGCGGGGTCGCCACCGTAGGCCATGTTTTTACCGCCGATCCGGTACTCGATGTTGAGTTTCCGACACAGCGCTTGTGGGTCTGTTTCATATCCCGTGCGCTGGTGTTCGGTCTGAACGTAATTGAGGAAGTCGGCAATCAGGGCGTCCACATGGCCTCCGGTTACTTCGGGTTGATGTGTTTGGAGAGGTCGATGTAGACCTCGAGCCACTCTTCGGGGGTCTCTGGTTCGACGCGGTGGTCGATGTTGGTGAGGAGGCGCAACCAGCGGTCTTCGCCCATGTCGGCGTAGCGACTGCCGGGTTTTGCGAATCGTTCGATGGCTTCGCGGAGGCTGTCGGTCACTTCCAGGGGTGGGGGAGCAGTGACGTCGAGCTTGGTGGAGGCAGGGGAGACATCTTCGGGTGAGACGATCTTAAGCCCCGTGTTCGCTGCCCATTCTTCTGGGCTGATGCGTAGTGCCCGGCGCAGGGCATCCATCCGTTCGGGTCCCAGCGAAGAGAACGTCGCATGACCGCGCTCGATCTTCGAGAGATGGGACTGGCTGATTTTTGCACCGAGCTCGGCGGTCTTCGCCTCAATGTCCTCTTGCCGCATGTTGCGGTCCTGTCTTACCTCGCGCAGCCATTCACGCGGTTCGAGTTTCGTCGTCATAAACACGGCGCTCGCCAGGATTGGGGGTTGGTACGCCGGGCGCCATATTCCTGATTCCATGCCCGCATATACGTAATATTCCTAGGAAAGTTCCCAAAGGCCTTAAAGTATGAAACCCATATGGCCCATAGACAAAATGGGAATAGGAATATTACTATGTAGAGGTGAACAGGTTGAGGCAGGTAATGGATCAGCGCGGCCTATCGCTCGCAGAAATTGCCGCTGGAACCGGCTTGGACACTAAAACCGTCTGGCACGTGACTCAGGGCAAGAAGACCCAAAAAGCAACTCGCAAGGTCATCTCCCTTTTCCTGGCGATGCCCGAAGAGGATCTTTTTCCGATCTCGAATATTCAAAATCCCATATTCGAAGAACAGGAGGCCGTCGCATGACCTCGCCTCACCTCTCCAAGCGCGCCATCTGGCTCCTCGACTGGATGCGCCGCCAGGAAGCCAAACAGAACACCGCCAAAACCGCGCCGACCGCGCGTGATGGTCAGCCCGTCAAATCGGCGAGCTGAGACCACAAGAAGAGCCCGCGAGGTCAGAGTCGCGGGCGCCTGTAAGGAAAGGACTTCTCCATGCAGCATACCCCAACCATCCACGCGCGCTCAACCGTTCCCGGCGTCAAAACCGGCTGGGCGTACCGAGCTCACTTCATCGACCAGTGGGGCAACCACGGCACCTACGACACCAGCTACGGCAGCCACCCCAGCCTCGCCGCTGCCTGCGCCGCCATCGACGAGAAGCTCGACACGCCCAGCACCAAGCAGCTGCGCGTCCTCGCTTTGCAGGAAACCCGCGGGAACCGCAGCGGCCACCGCGCCAGCACCCTGCGCACTCAGGAAGTCACGAAAGGACGGACCGCATGACGCACTTCCTGCTCACCCGAGGCAGCAGCAACCACCTGTTTCCCGCCACGCTTCACAGCGCCCACAGCATCATGCGCGTCACCGGTATGGACGGACGCGAAGTGGGCGCGCTGATATCCCTCGCCCTGAAAGGGGAGACCCCGGAACTGTTCGGCTGGACGTTGCAGCTGTACGCCATCGCCCGCGTCGGTGGCCAGTCATGACCACCCTCGCCCGGAGTTTCAAGCGCGCGGCCGGTGTAGGCCTGCTGCCCGTCCTGCTCGCCCTGATCGGCCTCGTGGCGCTGGCAGGAGCCGTCTCGTTCCTGATCGCCTGGTCTGTCGGGGGAGAAGTCCGTGACGCCGTGTGGTTCTTCTCCCTCATGACCGTCGCGCTGATGTTCGGATGGGGTGTCGATCAACTCATGGACGGTGCCGCATGACCGCCATCGAGAAGCTGCATGACGGTATCGACCGTGAAGCGATCCTCCGGCACCTGAACCTCAACATGCGCGACCCTGCTGCGCAGGCCCTCGTCCTGGTGTGCGAGCGGTACAGCCTCGACCCGATCCTCAAGCACGCCGTGCTGATCCAGGGCCGCATGTACGTCACCCGGGATGGTCTGCTGCACGTCGCGCACGCCAGCGGGCAACTTGACGGCATCGAAGTGCTGGAGCAGGGTGAGACGGACACGCACTACACCGCGAAAGTCGCCGTGTACCGCAAGGACATGGGGCGCCCGTTCACCTATATCGGCCGTTTTCCGAAGTCGCAGCGCATGGCGAAAGAGTACGGCCCCGAGATGGCCGTGAAGTGCGGTGAGGTGATGGCCTTGCGCCGGGCGTTCGACGTGGCCCTCTGCGCTGCTGAGGAACGCTGGGACGAGGAAGCGCAACGTGACCTGACCGTGCAGGCACCACCTGCCCCACAACGCGCCATCGAAGCCCCGACGCAAGTGATGGATGCAGAAGTCATCTCCATGCCCGCTGACCAGCCCGAGAAGGCCACCAAAGGCCAGTTCGGTGCGATCAACGGGTACCTGCAGAGCCGCTTCGAGTTCACGGACGACGAACGGGCGCAGAAGCTCGACTTCCTGGCGTGGCTGCTGAGCCTGCCCGCGCTGGCGAGCAGCAAGGACCTCACGCAAGACCAGGCCAGAACGGTCCTGACCGTGCTGAGTGCCTGCAAGGAGCCGCAGGAGTTACTGGCGAACTGGCAGGCGTCTCGCCTGCTGGCAAATACGAACTGACAAAAAAAAGGGGCCGCGCCAACGGTCCCTCCATTCTCTTCCGATTGTTGTCGTCCCAGCCAACCACAGCCGAGGTCTTGCATGAATGATAAAAGTACGCTCCCTCTCGCGTCTGAGTTCCCAACAAAGACGCCCTATGAAAAACTTCACGCTCTGTTGAATTGCGCCGGTGAAGCGCAATGAAGCGCGGCGAGGAGACCTTGATGCCCAACTGGGCACTCGAAGCCTACGAGACCCTCACGCTCGCCAGTGACATCAAACTCCTGAACTACTTGGTGCGACACCGCCTCTACCGCGACAACACCTACAGCACCAAACAACTCGCCATCGCGCTTGAGATTGACCTGCGAACCACGCAGGCCGGACTCGCTCGACTGGCCGCCCTCGGGTACGTGCTGAGTGCGGATGGTCAGCACTGCGCGTGCAACGCTCTTGCAAAGCTTCCGCAACGCTCTTGCAAATCTACTCGCGTCGAAAGCGAAAAAAGCACGTCTGATACGGCTTCCAGTGACTCCCTGAATAAAGGAAGTAAGGAAGTAAGGAATAAAGAACAAAAACAACAGACACGCGCGGAGGAACCCGCGCCGGTTGTCGAGGTCCCCACCCCGAAGCCAGCCCGGAAAACCCCAGCGCTGCCTTCCGGGTTCCAGCTGATCTTCGCCTCCATCGCCCTGGCCTGCTACGGCGGCGCGGAAAACCTCACCAACGAAGCCCGTGGCCGGGTCGGCAAGGCCGCCAAGAGCCTCGCCACTGCCGGGTACAGCGACACGGACATTCCCCAGGTGGTCGCGTGGATCCGCACCAACGAAGCCTGGCGGTCCGGACCGCTCGCGCCTGCCACCCTCGCCGAGCGCGCCCCGGCCTGGAAGGCAGGGCTGAAAGGAAACCTGCCCCTCACGGGTCTCCCGGCCCGCAACCGCATCGACGCGGAGGACTGGAGCGACGTCGAAGCCGAACAGGAAGCCACCATTCAGCGCGCCCTCGCCGCAGTCGGAGGAACACGATGACTCAGGACACCTGCCAGGTCTGCCAGCAAACCCTCCGCACCGACCGCAGCTGCGACGCCGGCTGGATCGAAGTGGAACAGTACCCACCCGAACAGGGCCGCGCGCCCCTCGTCGCGCGTTGCCGGCAATGGGAAGCGCACCTCGCGGCGACCGCGCACGCCAGCGGCCTCGAAGCGTCCGGGCTCACGGACGCTGCGTACACCGCCAGCTGGAATGACCTCGACCTCACCAGCCGCGCCTGGCAGGCCGCGCACAGCATCGCCCGGCATGTTGAGGACGTCATCGAACGCGGTCTCAACGTCGTGCTGAGTGGCGTCACCGGCACCGGTAAGACGCACGCCGGTGTCCTGATCACCCGCGCCGCGATGGGAGGAGGAGCGACCGCCATGAAGCTCGACTGGTCCCGCTTCCTGGATGGCGTGCGGGATTCCTTCAACGACCGCACCCTCGAAAGCGAAGGTCAGCAACTCCAGCGCCTCGTCGCCGTGGACTTCCTGATGCTCGACGACATCGGCAGCGGAGACGCTGAGAACAACAGATTCAGCCTCACCCGCCTCGAGAAAGTCATCGGACGCCGCTACGACGCCGGGAAACCCACCCTGCTCACCGTGAACTTCAAACCGCAGCTGCTCGCGGAAGTCATCGGGGACCGCGCGGCCGGGCGCATCAAGGGCCGCGTGATGGAGATCAGCTTCACCACCAAGTACCGCGAGCACACCGAACGCCAGGAAGTCGCGGACCTCGTGAGTCGCCTGTGGGCGGGAGCGACCCGATGACCGGGCAGGCGTACCACACGGATGAAGCCATCGAGGAGCGCCGGAAGGCCCGCTCATGCCGTCAGCTCGCCGGACTCGCCGCGGCCATGATGCGCTACCAGCCCGCCAGTTACGCCGCGTGGGTGCAGGCCATCGCGGACGTCATGGCGATGAACCCGTACACCAAAGACAACGGCGTGCCCCTGGTCGACCGGGCGGAGAAAGCCCTCGGTCACGCCATCCGCCGGGGTTACGTCACCCAGACCCATGAAGGCTGGCGTTTCACCTGGAGGCAGGAGTGACCCTCTCTTACCAGCAGGTCGCACCCCTCCCGCTCGAGCAGGAAGCCGACCAGGTCGCGGAGATGCTCGCGCAACACGAACTGCAGGGCCTGGGGCTCGCTCGCAAGGTGTTCGCGTTACACGAACGCTTCCTGGATAGTCCTATCTCACGCGCGCAGGGCTTCAAACCGTGGCTGTGCGGACGGCGCACGGACATCAAGGAAGGCAGCATCAGTTACTTCCTCGATCAGGGTCGCGCGCTCGCGCAAGGCATCACCGCCCCGACCGCCACGGACCTCCGCGCGGCCGGTCAGTTGCTCGCGGGTGGGACCAGCGAAGCAGAAGTGCAGTCAGCAGTGAACTCCGGCAGCGTCCGTGAGCGCGCGCAATCCGCGCGTAACGGCGGCACTATCAGCGTGCCCGTCCCATTCGAAGCGCACCAGAGACTCAAAGCCATCCGCGATGAACTGCGCGCGGGCCTGAATGCCGAACTGCCGGAAATCACGAGCCTCTGCGTGGAATTCACGACCGAGCACGCCCGGCAGTTCGGCGCGTGGCTCAAGGAGCGAGGAGCATGACGCAAACGAACACCCTCACCACCCTGATCGACCCGCACGTCGTCGCGCTCCTCAAAGGCCGCCAGGTTCAACCCAGCCGGGCCTCCACCGAGTACTTCACGCGCCTGACGTACGCCGAACTCGGCAAGAGCGTCAAGAAAGCCACGGATTTCGCCGGGCGCCGCTACGACCACAACAAGAACAACATCGGCGCGGCGATTCTCGAGCACGGCATCACGACCGTGTTGATCCTGGCGCGCAAGGTCCACGAAGGCTGCCCGGTCAGTGAACTCGAAGCGACCTACGAAGAAGCCCGCTCGGTCGCGCAGGGCAACTACGAAGCCAGCGTCCTCGAGGAGACCACCGTGCGCGTCCCGGCGTACGTGGAGCAGGAAACGCTGGAGCTGCGGACCGCGATGGACATGGCCCTCGCTGGTGTGGAGGCCGTGCAAGCAGAAGCACGGGAACTCGAACGCCAGTTGCAGGCCGCCTCTGCCCAACTGGTCCGGGAACGCGAAGCGCACGCGCAGGAACTCGCGAAGCTTCGCGAGACGCTCTCCCGGGAGCGTCAGACGTTTATCACTCGCGAGCGCACTTTCAACGAGGAGCGCAGGCAACTGCAGCACGACCTCGGCACCCTGCGTGGAGTCGTGGCCAGCCTGAACCAGGAACTCGAAACGCTCACCGCGCCCACGGAGGCCAGCATGCCGAACACCCAAAACACCACCCTCGCACCCACGACGGCCCTCGAGCGCATGAGCTGGCACGCCTACCAGCAACGTGAGCGCGGACAGTCGCCGGACTTGTGGGAGTGGCGTCAGTTCGTCACGGACCACGCTGCCTTCTGCCGGCAGTACCTGCGCGAGCAAGCCAGCAGCCGCGCCGCTTGACCTGACCGGGGCAGCCTCAACCGTTGCCCCTGCTTTTCGCCCTCCACATGAGGTTTTTCACAGAATGGAGTAAAGGCATGCCCGAACTGTTCTTAATCCTGATCGCCCTGAACGTCATCCTCTTCAGTCTCGCTGTCAGTGCCGACACCCGCGCCCGTAAAGCCGAACGCCTCGCCCAGCGGCAAGCCGCGCGGATCAGCACCCTCGAACAGCAAGTCCTCCCCAAACGCGACCACTGGGGAGCGGGCCGATGACACGGTACACCCCGCCCACCATCCTCCAGCGCGCTCAGGGTCTCGTCCAGCGTGACCGCGCCCGCCAGCAACTCCAGAAGCAGACCGACAAAGGCATCAGCAAGTACGGCCAGACGCTCGACACCTACCCGGGTGATTACGCGACCGTACTGCAGCACGCCCTGGAGGAAGCTGCGGACCTCACCCAGTATCTGCTGCGCGCCGCCGACCTGGCGCCTGATGGGCACATGCAGGCGACCTTGATGTGCATCGGGCGCAGTGTTGCGCGTGACTTCGACGACCTCGCCTGGCTGCTCGACGTGGAAGCGGAGGCCATCTGATGATCACCCCGGCTGCCAAACGGATCCTCGCGCACCTCCAGGCGCATCCCCATGGGGACAGCATCACTGGCATCGCTGACGCCGTGCGGATCACCCAGGGTTGCGCCAGCCAACTCGTCCGGGACCTCGATCGCGAAGGACGCGTGAACAAACGCCGCTCCGCCTTCGGTCAGGGCGTCATCGTCACACTCGCCAGCGCGACCCCCAAGCCTCCCGAGGAGACTGTCCGTTCACGCCTGCAACTCGTGCGGGAGCACTTCGCCGACCCGATCGTGGAACTCACCCGCCAGGAAGCCGCTCAACTCATCCCCGGCTGCTCACCGGTCGTGCTGCAGACCCTTCTGAACGAAGGCTACCTGCGCCTCGATAAGACCACCTGCGGAGCGCGCGTGTACCGACGGGCGGTGAACGTATGAGCGAAGCGCACCTGCAATCCCGCGTGGTGTTCCTGCTCGAGCTCGCCGGCTGGCTCGTGATGGAAGCAGACCGGGCCAGCATGGGCAAAACGAAACACAAAGGCGCGTTCTTCGTGGGGTTCTGCGACGTTCTCGCCGTGAAAGGTGAACGCGCGATCCTGCTGGAACTCAAGACGCTCAAAGGCAAGATGCGCGAGGCGCAACTCGCCTTCCGCACCCGAGCCGCGGCGTGCGGCATCACCGTCCACGAAATCCGTGATGAGCAGCAGGTCGTGGCGCTCCTGCACACCCGCGCCCGGCATCAGCACGCCCTCGCGTCTCAGGAGGTCTACCAGCCATGACCACCGTACCTTGCCCTTCGTGCGGCCTGGATTGCCGGGTCGCGCACGCCTATCGTGACGGTGACCTCGCCCGGTGCGGCAACTGCAGGCAGTACGTCATCATCCGCCGTCAGAACGGCACCCTCACCCTGCAGCCCGTCAAGGTCACCCCATGATGGCCCTCGTGCTGTACCCGGAAGCGAAAGACAGGCAGGAACTCGAAGCCCAGCTCGACCGGGTCTTCGCACCCAGCTTGCAAAGCACCTGCCGGCACTGCAACGGCCCCCTCACCGAACTGCAGTTCGGCCATTACAGATGCCAGCCTTGCGCCCTCCGGAAAGGAAAACGCCCATGACCCAAACCCTCGCCCGCTTCACAGGAGGCTTCATGGCTCCCCAGCCCACCGTGCCCAGCAATACTTACGACCTCCTGTGGCGAGCGCTCGTCATTCAGACCATGACGCGCGTCAGCAACGGCGAGGGATACCCCATCACCCGCCCGAACGCCACGTACGGCACCCCGGGTGAATCCCGCGGCTTTCCACAGTGGGAAGTCATCAACCTGTACGTCACGCATCCCGCCCGCCAAGGCAGCCTGCTCCTGACGTGCGGTTGCCGGTATGACCTCACCCGCGTCCGTTACTCCGCCGCGCTGAGTCACCTCACGCAGCAGGAACGCACCCTCATCGCTCTGCACCAGCAAGGCATCGTCGGGGATAACGCCGCCTTCGAAGCGTACGAAGCGCTGCTGCACTCCCTGGGGCTTGACATCGAAGTGCTCAGCGTCAGCGAATACACGCCACGCGCACAACCCGGCATCCTCGAGGCGGAATGCGTGCCCGTCAGTGAGCTCATCACCCACTCCGCCAAACGCACAAAAGTAAAGCTTTCTTAAACGCACTTACCCGCAACCTGAAGGAAACTTGAAAAGCTTGACAAGACACCTTAAGATTGTGGTATCAGTCAGCACTGACTCAAAACCACACCAGCGCCCCCAACCGGGGCGCTTTTTCGTTGCACCCGGAGGTCCGCATGGTCTGGAACCTGGCTCGCACCTATATCCCCACGGACCTCCCCGTCGCGCAGCAGACCGCCCGGCGACTCAACAGCCACGCCGGCAAACTCCGCCGCTACCGGGTCGAAGTCAAAGACAACAAAGTCCGGCTCGAATGGTGCGTGCTCCCGTGACCCAGCACGACTACGCCACGCTCATCACCCACCTGCACCGCAGCCCCGCCGACTTCGCCATGCACAGCCGCGCCCGCAGCCTCCAAGCCCTCCAGGAGCTCGACCGCACCCACCTCCCCAACGAGTACCGCCGGGCACTCCTCGAAGAAATCGAGTACCGCAAACGGCGTCCCTGGATGCACGACGCGAGGAACGAGTGACATGGCCCGGCAGCAAAAAACGCCGCTGGCTGCACCGACGCCACTGCCGAACCTGACGAGACGCCAACTCGCTGACATCACCCGCTGGTACGAAAGCATCCTGCGCAACCTCGGGCTGCTCGACGAACCACCCGCCAGCGTCGCGCCCGCCGTCGTTGCCCGAATCAGCAACGACAAACAAAAAGCGCTCGACACGTTCCTGCAGAGCTTCCAGTAAGGAGAGTCCATGGCCGCAAAACAACCCGCGGCCAAACGGCCCACCAAACGCAACGCACCCAAAGGCGAAAAGACCGACAGCGCCAAACGCATCGAAAACTTCAGCCTCGCCTACCACGCCGAGCCCAACGCCACCAAAGCCGCCATCGCCGCCAACTACAGCGAAAAGACCGCCGCCTCCAGTGGCTCCCGCCTGTTGAGAAGTGACAAGGTTCAGGCGCGACTGAAAGAACTCGCGGACGAAGCCGCCTCCGCTGCGATCGCCACGGCCCGCGAACGCCAGGAATTCCTCACGGCCGTGCTGCGTGGGCAGAGCCGGGCGACGTTCGTCACCCGGGAAGGCTTGACCGAAGGCGCGCCGGATTTCCCAAGCCGCCTGAAAGCCGCAGAGCTGCTCGGCAAGATGCAGGGTGACTTCAACAAAGATGACGACGGCAGCGTGAAACCCACCGTGATCATCAACATGCCTCAGCGCGCCATGACCCCTGAGGAAATCGAGGCGGCCCGTGCACCTGCAGGTTGAGCATGGCCTGCCCGAACCCACCCTGCCGCACCAGTGGGACACGTACAGCAGCACCGCGAAGTTCACCTTGCAAAGCGGCGCGTACGGCAGCGGCAAGACCCTCACGAACGCCTGGATCATCCTGCGTGAATGCCTGGAGCATCCCGGCACGCTCGGACTGGCCGGAGCGGAAACCACGCCGCAACTGAAGGAGACCCTCCAGGCGGACTTCGAGGCGCTGATCGCCGGGTACATGCTCGCCGGACTGGTGAAGTACCACGGGAGTGACCGCAAGTACACCTTCTGGAATGGCAGCCAGGTGCTCTTCTGGCCGCTCGTGGGCGGAGACGCCAAGCGCCAGCGGCACCGCATCCGCTCGCTGAACCTGGGTTTCGCCGTGATCGAGGAAGTCACGTCCATCCCGGAAGCCACCGTGCTCGAAGTACTCGGACGCCTGCGCCGCAAGATCGGCAGCCGCCGCCTGTACGCCAGCTGCAACCCCGACAATCCCGAGCATTACCTGCACGGCTGGTTCGTCGATGACCCCAAAGAAGGCTTCCAGCTCGTCAAGAGCAACACCTACGCCAACCCCTTCTTGCCCGCCGATTACATCCGCGCACTCGAGCAATCCCTCGGGCACGAGATGGCGCAACGCTACCTGCGCGGCGAATGGGTGAACTTCGAAGGTCTGGTGTACAAGGATTTCCGACGCGAGACGCACATCATCGAACCCAAGCCGCTCACCGGCATGACCCGCTGGGCCGCCCTGGACTTCGGTGGTGCCAACCCGCACGCGCTCTTGTGGTTCGCAGAGGACAGCCAGGGGTACGTGTACGTCACGGGTGAATGGTACGAAGCACAAGTGGGTCTTGACGCGGTCGCTGCGGCTATCAAGAAGGACGAGGTCAGCGTCATCTACCGGGACCATGACGTCGCGGACAGCCTCACGCTGGAACGCACGTACAACGTCCGAGGCCTCAGGCCCGCGAAGAAAGAGAAGATGCCTGGCATCGCCACCGTGCAGCAGTTCCTCAAGCCCGTCGGGCAGAACATGCAGCCACGTGTGCGGATCTTCAACTCCTGCAAGAACCTCATCCGTGAGCTCGGTCGCTACAAGTGGCCCGAAGGTACCAGCGCCAGAGACCCCGGCAATGAGCCCGTCAAGAAGGACGACCACGCGCTCGACGCGCTCAGGTACGGACTGCACACCCGCTACTTCCAGCCTGGCGGAATCATGACCGTCAACACTCGCCTCTAGGAGGGCACTCATGGACCTGGATCAAGCCATCATGGCCATGAAGGCCAACCTCACCCACATCCGCCTCAACCGCGAAGACGAACTCAACGCCCGCAACGCCGTCAGTGGCGTCGGCATCGAGCAGCTCATCACCGAACTGTTCCCCGGCACCAGCGTGGACTTCGCGCGCGCCAACGGGCACTTCAGCAACGAATTGCGCAAGACCGTGCGGAAGATCAGCAACAACGTCCGCAACGCCAAACTCCAGTGGGATCACGCGGACGAAACCGAAAGCGAACGCGACGACAGCGCCCTGACGCTGCTCCTGCGAGGCGCGCAGCAACTCACGGAAGACGCCAGCATCGACGCCCTCACCAGCGGCAAGTTCGCCTTCTTCCCCTACCGGGACGAACCAGGCGGACCGGTACGCATCAGCGTCCTCACAGGCTTCCTGCACCCCATCACCGACCCGGGGAACATCACGAATGTGCTGGGCCTGCTGAAAGTCGAAAGTTACCAGCAGCACGGTCACACCTTCTACACTGTCTGGCGTTTCACGCCCGCGCTCCTCGAGGAATGGACGGGCCTGGATGACTGGCAGAAGTACAACGACCGCCCACCCAACACCAGCTACCCGCAGAAGCACGCGCCTGACCGCCTGCCCGTCGCGTTTCGCGTCTTCACCCGCGACGCCAAACGCGAACCCGAAGGCCTCGCGCAGGCCGCCATGCCCGCCTTCAAGGAGTTCGTCAAAGCCAGCGTCGCCCTGAACGCCGCCGCTGAACGAGGCGCGTTCGGAGAGCATAAGTTCCTCTCCGACTGGATGGTCGACGCGCTCAGCGGACCGGACGGCGCGGAGAAGGAACTCGCGAAGCAGAACCTCAACATCGGCCCACGGCAAGGCAAAGTGCTGCGCAGCACCGACGATTACGAACGCCTCAACCCCATCGACCTGAGCCCCCTCGAAACCCGCGTCGCGAACGCCCGCCGGGCCCTCAAGGAAGAACTCAGCTCGTACGACATCAGCGGACGGGAAAGCAGCGGTCTGCAGCTCGCGGAAGGCCGCAACGCCGAAACGCAACTCACGACCAGCCTCTGCGACCTCCTCGCGGACGCCCTCACGGAAGCGATCACGCTTGCGGCCGGCATGGACAGCGCCATCGGTGACGGCTGGCAAGCCACCCTGAAACCGCAGTTCGCGGTGGACATTCAGGCGGAACGGCAGTTTTTGCTGGACGCCAAAGCGCAAGGCCTGCCGACCGGCACCTGGTTGCGTCTGCTGCAAAGCACGGGCGTGGCGATCAGTGATGACGAAATCGAGAAAGCCGAAACGCAAGACGACCAACCCCCACCCACCCCCGCGGTTCCCACCGGGCCGCTTGACCTTCAACCCTAACCGGCGCGCTGGTCGCGCTGAGGAGGCAACCAGATGACAGACGAACCCACCGGAACCACGCAGGACGTGGCGACGGAGACCCCGCCTGCACCCGCCACGCCGGACGTGGAAATCGCCAGTGCAGAGACTCCCGAACCGACCGACAAGCACGCCCGCACCGAGCAACGCCTCAGGCGTGAACGCAACGCCGCGCGTGAGCAACTCACCGCGCTGCAAGCGCAGCTTGAATCCCTCAAGTCGGAAAAGGAGACCAGGATGGCCGAGGAAACCCAAGCTCAACTCACGGAACTGCAGACACAACTCGAAGCCGCCAGGACCGAACTCAGGCAGGAACGCCTCAAGGCGAGCCTGACCGGGAAAGTCGTGGATGTCGACGCTGCCCTCAAACTGCTCGGCACCGAACACCTCGCGGAGGACGGCACGCCGAAAGTTGATGCGTTCCTTGAACGCTACCCGTTCCTCGCGGCATCACCCGCAGCTGCTCCAACCGCGCCCGGTGGCGGTGGAGGCTCACAAGGCACCGGAGGCAAGAAGTACACCCAGGCTGACCTGGACCGCATGACCCCAGCGGAAATCAACGCCAACTGGGACGCCATCCAGAAAGACCTGAACTCCTGAGGAGGAGCCACCCATGACCATTGCGAATTTCAAGCCCACCATCTGGAGTGCTCGCCTGCAAGCGAACCTCAACAAGAACCTCGTGCTCGCCAACCTGGTGAACATGGACTACAGCGGGGACGTCACGCCCGGCGGCACCGTCAAGATCCAACGGCCCGGCCGCATCGCCGTCAGCGCGTACGCGGGCAGCGTTTCGTACGAGACGCCCACCAGCAGCACCCAGACGCTCACCATCGACCAGGATCAGTACTACGCCTTCGCCATCGATGACCTCGACCAGGTGCAGGCGAACGTCACGCTGATCGACAAGTACACCAGCGAAGCCGCGTACGCGCTGGCCGACAAGGTCGATCAGAGCATCGCGTCCCTCTACACCGCCGCGGGACTCACCGACATCGCCCTCACCCTCTCCACCGGTGATTACTACGACGCCCTCGTCGAAGCCGGCAAAAAGCTCGACGAAGCGAACGTGCCCCGTCAGGGTCGCTGGCACGTCACCAGCCCCGCCGGGTACGCGGCACTGCTGAAGAACGACAAGTTCATTCACGCCACCCAGAGTGGTGACAGCGTCATCAGCAGCGGTGAAGTAGGTCGCGCGGCGGGCTTTACGATCATCGTCAGCAACAACCTGGTCGATGCGGACGGCACGGCCGCCGTGGCCCGCAAGGCCCTGTACGGCACGAATGGCGCGGTCACGCACGCCCGTCAGCTGACCGGCAACCCGGAAGCCCTCCGCCTGGAAGCCAGCTTCAAGGACGCCGTGCGCGGTCGTCTCGCGTGGGGCAGCAAAGTCATCGAGCCTTCGATGCTCGGCACGATCACCCTGACGGAGTAAACGCATGCCTCGCGTGCGTAACAAGCAGACGGGACTCACGCATCAGGTTCCCGAGGGGCACTTCAGCCTCACGAGAACTGATGAGTACGAGGTGCTGCAGGAACCCACCCCGCCGCCTGCGCTGCCCAAACCCCCCAGGAAGAAATGAGGTGACGCATGCCCGCCACTCCTCAACACGTGCGGGATTACGCGCCGACACTCACCCTGCCGGATGACGCGACCCTCACGAAGCTGCTCTCCCGGGCGCAACGCTGGGCGGAGGCAGAAGCCGCGAAAGTCAGCGTCACGCTGAGTGACACGCCCGACACGCAAGACGCTGTCAGTGCTTACACCCTGCATCTCCTTGCGTCCCTCGGCGCGAGTGGAGCGGACGCCGGCACGGAAAGCGTGGAGATCGGCAGCGTGAAACTGAAACTCAGCGGTCAGGCCGGCGCGGCGCTCAGCAAAGAGCACGCCGCGAGCTGGTTCGACACGGCCACGCAGCACCTGAAAGACGCGGGCGTCACGGGCGGCATTGCCGCGCTGAACCTCACGTTCAGCGGGTGGTGAGATGATCACCACCGCGCAGCTGCAAAGCCTCACGCGTCCGCAACTCAAGAGGGTGTTCGAAGCGCTCGGCAATGACCTGCTGATCGTCCGTCCGACTACCACCGTAAACGCGGATGGTTTCGACTCCCCAGGCGTGGAAGTCAGCGCGATCGTGCGTGGTCTGCTGCTGCCCATCAGCACGGACCGTCGCGTCAAACTCGCCGCGACCGGTGGGCAGCTCGCCATTCCCGCCTTCGAGGCGTTGCTGCCGCACGACGCGCCCGTCACCGAGCCCGGCTTCGTGATTCGTCTCGCCGGGGTGAATTACTACCCCACAGCGGACGCCATCGACGAAGGCAGCCAAGGTGTGCTGCTGGTCGTGCCACTCGCCGCACCAGGGAACCGGGGGTAAAGCGTGGCGTTCAATTCACGTGGCGCGCAGGCCCTCCGGGCCCGCATTGCCCGCGCGATGGAAGGCGCCGCGACCGCCGCCACAGGGTACGCCTACGACGCGCTGAACACGGCCGGTTCGGGCGTCCATTACCCTGGCAACCCCAACCCTTCCTCACGCCCGGGAGAGTACCCGGCCACGCAAAGCCACGCGTTGCGGGACAGCATCGACAAACGCCGCCTCAGCAGCCTCACGTGGTCCGTCGGGGCGATCAACAACCCACCCGCCTGGGCAGCGTACCTGGAGTTCAGGCCGGTCAGTGAGCAGACGCCCGGTTCAGGCCCACGCGCCTGGGCGACGAAGCTGCTGCACGATCCGCAGCTGCATACGGCGATTCTCGAAGGACTGCGAGGTGCCTCATGACAACCATCGCGCAAGCCTTACGGAACGCCGGGCTGACGAAGGTGTACGACGTGGCGCCTGCCAGTGTCCCCAAAGAAGCGTACGCGGTCGTCAGTGACCTCACGGACACCAACACCAGCCGGCAGTACGGCGGGCACGCTCACCGCCGTACGGTGAACGTCGCACTGTACGGCGCACCGGGTAGCAGCAAAACCACCCTGAACGCGCTGTACCACACCACGCGCGCCCTCAGCTCACCCGGCACCCTCACCGCGCATCCGGGCCTGGAGCGCGTGCGAGGCGTGCAGCTGGGCGCCTGCCTCCCGCCGGACGTGCCGGGTGACATTCAGCGTCCCTTCGCAGCCGTCCGGCTGATTCTCAGTTACCTGGAGTAACCGTGAACAACAAATTCAACGCTCCACCCCCTCGGGTTCTCCCCACGGTGGAACCTCAACCCGAACCAGAAGAAGCCGCTGAGGAACTCAGCGGTCTTGTTTTTGGTGCTCCCGTTCCGCACGGGAAGCAAGTGACCGTCAGCGCTCAGTACCGAGGAGCGGCGTACCACGTGACCGCCGACACCGAAGAGCAAGCGCAAGCCACCATCCGCGAGTACCTCAAAGCACAGGAGGAATAAATCATGGCCGTAGCGACCGAACCCACCTTCAGCACCACCAACGCCACCACCCGCGACATCGACAAGCTGCTCGTCGGCTTCAAGCCCGCCGTCTCCGGTGACCCCATCGTCTTCGTGCAAGTTCCCCTCATCAGCGAACTCGGCGGCTTCCAGCCGAACAGCAACGTCAACCGCAAGAAGCTGTACATCCAGCCGGACGGCACCAAGCGCAGCCTCGTGAACATCAGCGTGGACGGCGGCAGCATCCAGTTCAGCATGGCGTCCGACGCCAGCAACGCCACCTTCAAGAACCTGCTGAACGCGGCCAGCAAAGGCCAGCCGGTCGTGTACAAGGCCGTGTACGCCAGCGCCAACATTCAGGTGTGGGGCGAGAGCGCCATTCAGGACCGTGGCATGCAGGGCGGCGCGCAGGACTTCCCCGACTGGGCCTTCACCCTCGAAACCCTGTCCTCGCAGTACGTCGACATGGCCGGAAACACCCTGTCGTAATGACTCACGAGCGCCTGGTGCTGAAAGGGCGTGGCGTGGAAGTCACGCTCTTCCACGCCACGGTGCAAAACGGCACGATCACTGCCGGAGCGGTTTACACGACCGCTCCGGTACGTGCCGGTGCACGACTCAAACACGAGAACCACAAATACAAGTTCCCCGCCATACCGCACGGTGGGTTTTTTCTGGCTGACATCACCATCACGGAGGCGTAATGCCGCACATCGAACTCAACCCCGCCATCAGTGACGTGACGTTCGGCGTGGATGGCGTGAAGTTCTACCTCGCTCCCTTCACCCTCGAAGAGCGAGACGAGTGGGGCGCCCTTCCGAAAGACGAGCAGGGCAACATCCCCAAGGACGCTTTGTACGACTTCATGGTGGAGAAACTCCACGCGCGCTTCATCGCGGGCACCAAAAAAGCTGAGCGGGAGAAAGTCACGCTCGACTGGCTGATGAAGCAGTTCACCTGGTCCGCCCTCGTGACGATCCTGAACGCCCTGCTGGATGGGGATCACGAAAAAAAAGCGCTGGAGGACAAAATCAACGCCGCGCGCTCAGTGACGACGAACTCGACGACCTGATCGCGGATGTGATCGGCGTGACCGGCTGGACGTTCGAGCAGATCCGCACGATGACCGTCCGGCAGCTGCAGTTCGTGACCCGCAAACGCGGCCGCATCCTCTACCCACGCCTGAAACCCTTGTTGGACGCGAATTTCGCGAATGTCAGCGGGGAGAAAGGCGCGAATGGCGAACCGAGCGGCGTGGATAAGATCATCGACGCGTACGAACGCGAGCAAGCCGGGCAGACAGTAGAGCTCACCTCGAGTGAGGAACGCCGGGCGCGCGCGTACCGCATTCAGCACCGTGAGTACCTCGGTGACCCCGACGAAGGACAACGCGGCACCGCTCAGCCCCTGCCGGGCGTGCATCCCGCGACGGCGCGAGCGGTGATCGCCTTCGTGAAAGCGGGCGGCCTGCCGGAAGAGATCTTCGCGCGGGACGTCGCGCCCCTCTGGCGTGCCTTGAACGCCACCGCCGCGCAGACGAGGCACTCATGAGCGCCTGGAACGTGTACGCTCAAGACATGCCCGACCCTGGCTTGAGTGACGCGGAGAAAGCCCGCATCCGCGAAGAGGAACACTACCGCGCGCAAATCCGCGCGGAACTTCAGGAGCATCCCAGCACCCCGAAACCCCGACCGAGTTACTGGGCGGGCCTGCTGCTCAACCTGGTGATCCTGGGGGTGGGTTTCATGACCATCGGGGAGTGGGGTCTCGGTCTGCTGTGGCTCTTCGCGGGGGGAGCGCTGTCCCTCATGTCCGGTGGGACGCTGTGGCCGGTCGTGGTGATTGTGATGCTGGTGCATTACAACGGCACGTACGTCCGCAAGTACGGCGTGGTCTTCGGACCCAAAAACATCAAGTAACCCCACGGACACGCTGACCGCCCTTCGGGGCGGTTTTTTCATGGCTTCTCAGGAGGTGACGTATGAGTGCAGAAACCATTGAGATCGCAGCCCTCGGCATAACATTGCAAGGTCCCGAACGGCAACTGGACGACCTCCTGAGCAAGGTTCGTCGCCTCACGGACGGCAAGTACGAGGTGAAACTCGGCCTCGACACCCAGGAAATCCAGAAGGCCGCGACGGCCACGCAGAACGTCACCAGAGCGCAGAACGAACAAGTGCAGAGTGCCCGCGCGCAACGCACGGAAGCGCAAGCGCAGACGGCGGAACTGCGCCGGCAGGCCGCCGAGCAGAACGTCCTCACGGCCGCCCTGCGTCGTCAGGGCGCGGAAGCGCGCGTCACCGCGCAACTCGCCGCGCAGACCACCCGCGAGCGGGAACGCGAAGCACGCGCCCTCAAGGCCGCGTCAGATATCGCTATCCGCGCCCTCGACAACGAACAACGCGCCACGCGCAATTTGCGGCAAGCCAACCAGCTCACCAACCAGGAAGTCGTGCAGCTCCAGACGAACATCCAGCGTCGCGCGCTGGAAGCCGCCGCGAGCCTCGATCGGGAGAGTGACGCATACCGCCGCCTCACGCAAGTCGCCGCAGCCGCGCAACGCACCATCGACGCCGCTGAGGGCCGCAACACCTTCGGCGGGTTCAGCTTCGGCATTCAGCAAGGCCTTCTCAGTGCCCTCGGGAACCTCGGACCGTTCGGCCAGGCCCTCGAAGCGCTCCTGAAGACGCAACTCGATCAAGCCGCGCAGACCACGCAACGTGAAGCGCAGGACATCGGCACGAACATCAGTGACGGCCTGCAGGGTGGGTTGCGCAGCGGTGCCGCCGAGACGGCAAACGCTGCCCGGCAAACTGCTGAAGGTGTCACGCAGACCATCAAGAAGACCCTCGACATCCGCAGCCCCAGCCGCGTGATGTTCAACCTCGGGGTGTTCACCGCGCAAGGCCTGGTGGACGGCCTCAAGAGCAAGCAGGATGACGTGGCACGCGCTGCGAAAAGCCTCAGTGACACCATCGAACGTAACGCCGTACCGGGCGCCGGGGCGCGCACGACGGCAAGTGCGGTCAGTGGTGGCGCTCTGGGTGGCAACGTCTTCGCGGCGAGCGCCTTTGCGAACCTGTCGCAGTCCGTCGGGCAAGTCACGCAGCAACTCGGTCAGGACCTCCCGAAAGCCGCTCAGCAAGCCGCTGAAGCCACCAACGCGGCCGGTGAAGCGGCGGCCGGGGCGGGGGTGGACCTCGGGGGTGCTACGGAAGGCGTGAAGTCCCTCACCCTCGCCCACAAGGAAAACGACCCCGCCGCGAGGCAGACCGCCATCAACGAAGCGAAAACCGCGATTGCGTTCGCCGTGACCGGCGCGGCCGTGGTGGGCCTCGGTGCCGCAATGGCCGCCAGCGTGAATACCGCTGCGGACTTCGAGCAGGCCATGAACAAAGCGGGCGCCACCACCAACGCCACGGGCGCGCAGCTCAAGAGCCTCACCAGCCTCGCGCTCGACGACACCTTCATTCAACTCGGCGTGGGTGGCATCGAAGCCGCCGCCGGCATCGAGGAGCTCGGCTCGCAAGGTCTGGAAACGGCGGACATCCTGAATGGCGGTCTCGTGAACGCCACGCTGCTCGCGAAAGCGACCAGCAGCGACATGGCCGTCGCGGCAGCCGTCGCGGCGAGCAGCATGAAAGCCTTCAACCTCGAAGCGTCCGACCTCGGTGAAGTCGCGGATGTCGTCACGAACGCCGTCAACGCCACCAGCATCAAAATGCAGGATTTCTCGCAGAGCATCGCCGCTGCGGGCGCGGTCGCGACCACCAGCGGCATCGACTTCACGACCTTCACCGCCGCGATCTCCCTCATGACGGACAAAGCGATCAGCGCGTCGGACGCCGGGACGAGCTTCAAAACCTTCCTGCAGTCCCTCACGCCGAACAGCAAAGCCGCTTCGCAAGCCATGAACGACCTGACCTTCTCGGCCTTCACCGCGAACGGGGAATTCAAACCCCTCGCGCAGATCGTCGAGGAACTGCGCGTGAAGTTCTCGAAACTCACCCCTGAACAGCGGGCTTTCACCGCCGAAACGATCTTCGGGAGTGACGGCATCCGCGCGTTCAACATCCTGATCGAACAAGGGCAGAAGGGCCTCGCGGAACGCGTGCAGCTGCTCGATCAGAACGGCAGCGCGCAAAGAGCCGCTGAGGATCAACTGAAAGGCCTGCGGGGAGAGCAGGAGAAGTTCAACGCGGCACTGGAGAACCTCAAGACCACCGCCGGCAGCAACCTCCTGCCCGCCCTGACGCCCGTGCTGGACTGGGCGACGAGTTTCACGAGTGAACTCGGGCAGGCCCTGCGCAGCTTGCGGGAACTGAACGACTTCAAGATCAAGGACGGCGACGGCAGCATCCTCGCGACGCTGAAGTTCTTCTCCGGCGCCTTCAAAGGCCTGAATGACTTCGCGAAATTCCTCGATGAAAAAGGCCAGTTTGACAACCTCGCGGGCGGACGTGCCGGTGCGGCCTTCCCGGCGTTCCAGCTGAGCCCCATCGCGCAAGCCATCCAGGCCCGCAACCGCCAGGCGGCCAGCGTGGACTTCCCGAGCCTCGCCGCGAATGGTGGCAGCAACTCGTCCGTGCTGGGCCTGCCCCCCCTGCTGGGCGCCCAGCAGGCTCAGAACGCCGCTGGTGGCTTCAGCGCGGAATTTGTCGCGTCCCTCAAGGACGTGTTCGTGAATGACCCGAAAGTCAGCAGCGACTGCGCGATCATCGCGAGCCGCATCCTCAACTTGATCGGCGCGACCATCGAAAGTACTCCGGTCGCAGGGCAACTCGTCACGAACGCCAAAAAAGCAGGCTTTCAGCAGGTGAGTGACGGTGCGACCGGCGACCTCGTCGCACTCCGAGGTCCACAATACGGCGCCATCAAAGACAAACTCGGGAACGGCACGCACGTCGCGGTCGTGGTTGGACGCGATGACAAGGGACGCCTGCTCATCATCGAGAACCCTGGCAGCGGCAATACGCAAGTGGTGCCTCTGTACGACACCAAAAACGCGTCGTTCTACCGCGCGCCCAGCAGCCCATTCGCAAAAAGCACAGGAGGGACGACGGACACGGCAGTCAGTGCACCCGCTTTCTCAGGCATCACGGACGCGCAGATCCTCAAGGCGAAAGAACTCACCGTCGCCCTGGAAGCCGCGCAGAAAGCCCGTGATCCGAAAGCCATCGACCGTGCCAGCCAAGCGCTCGAAACGTTCCGGAAAGCCTCTGACAGCAACGCACGGGCACTCGCGGCCCTCGCGCAGATTCAAAAGGAACAGACGACCAGCGCGAAGGACTACATCGCCACCCAGGCGGACATTCAGAGGTACAGCCGCGAAGCGCTCGCCATCGCCCGCCAGGAAATTCAGGCCGGCCAAAGCGGCGACGTGGCTTTCAAAGGTCGCGTGAAAGCCCGCGTGGAAGGCTTCGAGGCGGAAGGCAAAGCCCAGAAGGCCGTGCTGGAGCTCGCGCGGGACGCCGTACGGGAACAGACCCGCCTGAACAAAGAGCAAGGCCCTGCTGAACAGGCGATTCTCGCGCACCGGCAGGAAGCCTTGCGGGTCGCGCGGCTCATTCAGCAAGCCGAAAAGGATCGCAGCAAAGTCGCCCCAGCGGACGCAGCCAAACGCGCCTTGGAGGAAACCGACGCGGGGAAGATTGCCCTCAGCCGCGCTCGGGATGAACTGCAAGCGCAGGACCGCCTCACGCAGGAGCGAAAGAAACGCCAGGATGACGCCAAACGAGACGCGGAGAACGCCGCGAAGCAACTCGTGAACCTCACCCAGCAGCAACTGCAGCAGGAAGTGCAGCGACGCGAGGACGCTGCCCGGCAACTCGAAACACTCCGCACCCGCGAACTCGCAGCAGCCGGGGAGGACGCACAGAAACGCCTCGCGGTGGAAAACCAACTCGCTGGACGCATTCAGAGTGCCCAGGCGCAAGCTGCTCAGGCTCGCCTGACGCTCGCGAAACGCAACGCTGAAGAAGAACGCCAGACGGCTCTCAGCGCCATTCCTGACGGCATTCCGCAAGCTAAACGCGCACAACTGGAGCGCAGCATCGAAGCGGCCTTCAATGGAAAGCTCAGTGGCGCGTACCGCACGTTCTACGCGAGCATGAGCAGCGCGGCGACCACCGCGGCGGACAACATCGCTTCCGCCGCGAACAAGATCGTCGTGACGCAACTCGACGCCGCGCAGAAGATCACCTCCGCCCGGTTCGCCCTCTCACCGGAACTGCTGCGCTTCTCCTTCGGGGGAGGCGAGGACGGCCTGCAGGGCGCCCTCAGCGCGTACGGCGCGAGCAGCCTGGAGCAACTCAAGGCCTACGCTCCGCAGGTCGCGCAGATCATCGAGCAAGCGTACGCGGACGTCATCGAAACCGCCCGTGAGACGGCTGAGGAACTCGGCAAACTGCAGGACGCCGCGCCCCTGAGTGACGCGCGGCGCTTCACCCTCACGCCCGCCCTGCTGCGTTTCAGCTTCGGGGAGGACGGCCTGAATGCCGCGTTGCGCGCGTACGGCTTCCGGGATGTCGCGGACCTGCAGAGCAGCACCACCCAAGTCGCCGCGCTGCTGCGCGAAGCGTACGCGGACGTGCTGTTCTTCATCACCACCGCCAACCAGACTGCCGCGCAAGCCAGCGCGGATTACATCGACCTGCTCCTGAAAGGCATCCGGGAAGAGCAGGACATTCAGGACGTGCAGCTGACCTTCGATGACTTGTGGAAGATGCTGCGTCGCGTGTACGCGAACGGCCTCGACCCGCAGCAGAGCGGGTTCGTGCAACTCCTCGATCAGCTGATCAGCAAAGGCAACCAGGCGGCCGGGGAAGTCAAGCAGCTCGTCGAAGCCGCCTCACGCCTCGAAGACACCAAGCCTTCTTCTGCGTTCTCGTTTCTCGGGCCATCCACCCCCGAAGGGAGTGGGCCGCGCGTGGAAAGCGAACGCGAAGCCTTCAACCGCATCGGACGTGAAACGCGCGCCCTGCCGTCCACCTTCGAACTCGCTCGGGGTGATGACGGCAGCGAAGCGGCCTTCCAGAAGCAACTCGATCAACTGCGCGAGTGGAATAAGCTGATGGACCGCCTCAACCTCGACCGGCGCCGTGCAGAACTGCAAGGCTATACGGACGAGCAGCTCGACGCGGCCCTCACGCTCGCCATCACCAACAAGAACGCCCGGCAGTACCTCGACATCCTCGCCGAGCAGGAGCGGCGCCTGCAAAGCACCACGCAGAGCACGTACGACCACAACGCCGCCCTGAAGCAGCAATGGGAATTCCTGGAAGGCCTCGTGAACGAGTACGCGCAGCTGGCCTCCGCGTTCGGGAACCTCGCGGGTGCCGTGGGCGCGAACGATTTGCAGGCGAACATCAACGGCGTCGTGAACCTCTTCAAGAGCGGCTTCAGTATCGCCAAGGACCTCGCGAGCGGCAACCTGATCGGTGCGGCCGTGACCCTCATCAGCACCCTTGCGGACGCCTTCACCGGGTACAGCCGCGCGTACGCGGAAGCCGCCAAGAAACAGCAGGACTTCGAGAATTCCCTCACCGGGACGTTCATCAAAGCCGCTGACTTCGGGAAGACGAGCGTGCGTTCACGGGGTTTCTTCGCGGATCTGTTCGGCGGTGGACCGGAAGTCACGCAGGAAATCGACAAGGTTGGACTGGAGTTCGCGAAGAGTATCAGCGGCGGCTTCGAGTCCGGACTGCGCAACGGCCTCAAACAGGCCATCTTGCAGAATGACTTCAGCCTCTTCACGACCAGCCTCAAGGAAAGCGTCGGGGATGCGATTCTCAACGCGATCATCGAGTCTTTCCTGCAAGGTGAACTGCTGAAGAACATCATCGCGCCGGCCATCAAGAACTTCGTCGACGCCCTCAAGACGGACGACCTGGCAGACGACAACGCCGCGCTGGATGGACTCTTCAACGCCGTGGATCAAGCGACGGCACTGGGCGAGAAGTTCTACGCGGGCATCGCGCCCGTCCGGCAGCGACTGGTCGACGGCGGATACCTGAAACCCCCCGAACCATCCGGGCTCACCAACAGCAGCACCAAAGACCTCTTTGGACGCACACCTGACCTGGGGTTCGCCTCAGTCAGCACACCCTTTTTGATCGGGCTTGAGCAGATCGGTAACGCCGCGCCGATCTACTTGCAGGCCGCCCAGACTCAACTACAGGCCGCGCAACTGTTCCAGGATGTCGTGCGGGTATTCGGGCAGCAGGGCATGAGGGTCGTCATTGATGGAGGTTCATCATCAAGCACCGCTGCCTTCCGTTGATTCTTCTGTTCTTCGTTCTCGTGGGGTGCGGCATTCACGCCGCACCTCCTTCTTCTGACAGTCGGGTGTGGCTCCTCACGCCCAGAAAGGAGGCTGACGTGCGCTGGAGACTCCGAATTTACAGTCCGACCGGAGCGTACCGGTACGACCGCACCCTCGACCAGGCGGAAGTCACGCAGGCCGGGCTCACCATGACCCTCGAACCGTACGGCAACTGCCTGGAAGCCAACTTCAGCGCGAAGGCGTCCTCTCTCGGGATCGGTGACCGGGACATCGTGCAGATTCAGACGCGCCCGAGTGACCCGAACGTCACGGATGACACGGTGCTGTGGACTTCCCGGTTCGCGGGCATCGCGGTGCTTTCCGGCGCGCGGCACGCTCCGGACGCGACGGGTTTCAAGCTGGTGGGCCTCAAGAAACGCCTGGAGGAAGTCGACGTGACGACCTCGCATTACCCGCAGCAGAGCGTCCACACGACCATCAGCCAGGTCATCGCGCACCTCACGAACGGACGCCTGCCCGCGCAGATGAACAACGTCACGCAGGTGCCGGACCCGTCCGTGACGGCGGGCGCGCTGCACCCGAATTACCAGAGCGGCAAGGAAGTCCTCGACAAGCTCGTGAGTCTTGTGCCCGGCTGGAAAAGCTGGGGGTACAACGCGGACTTCCAGCTCGTCATTGACCGGGGAGAAGGCGTCGTCAGCATCGACGAGGCCGTGCTGGGCACGCGCATCGAGTGGACGCCGAGTGGCAGTGAGGAACTCATCACCGCCGTGCGCTGGCTGATCGGCAACCGCCCGAAAGTGCTGTACGCCTTCACGGGCATGGGCACGTACGAGGTGCTGCCCGCTGGGATCGTCAGTAGCAGCTCCAGCCTGAACAGCGCGTTCGGGTACGCCGCGAAAGTCCTCGCGCTCACCACGCCACGCGATTACCTCAAACCCAGCGGCACGCCCGTGCATGCCTCTGCCGCCAATCCGGGAAGCAGCGTCAGCAACATCAGCCACCTCGCGGATGACAACCCCAGCACGGTCGCTGGAATCAACTTCGGTGATTATTCCGTCGGCAGCACGCAGACCGTCGAGGTCCGCTGGGACATCAGCATGACAGAAGCCCTCGATCTGCTCGGCTTCGAACTGCAGAACGCGCAAGGCGCGACGTTCGTGAATGTCGGCGTGATCGTGTACCAGGCCAGTGACCCCGCGCAGTTCCTGGATTTCTACCCCAGCCCGACGGAATTCAAGAACGGCCTGCTGCTGTTCGGAGGGCCGGACATTCGCGCGCTGATGCAAGCCAATCCGCTGTACGACAGTTGCCGCATCACCCTGAGCATCACGGGACCCACGAACGGCAGCGCCACCATCGGCACCGCACGACCGCTGCTGGTGGACCGCGTAACGCTCGAACGCCTCGCGAGCCTGTACTACCGCGAACCCAGCCCGGACCCCGCCACCATCCGCCTGCCGGGATTCGTGACGCCCGGCGCCACGGCGAGCATTCAGCGCCGCACCCTGGACGGCAGCCTCATCGAGACCCTCTCGCGGCCCGTGCAGAAAATCGAGTACCGCATCAGCGCGAGAGAGTACGGGGATTCGTACCTTCACGTCGGACAGCGTGACGACCCGGAAGCGAGCGCCCTGAAAGCCGTCATTGAGCAGCGTGACAACCAGGCGACGCTGAACGCCGTGAGGTACGGACCATGAAAGCCAAAGAACCGACGTTCAGTGACGCCGAACCCGTCGGGTTTGAGTTCGAACTCGCGGACGGTACAAAAGTCCCCCTGCCGCTCACCTTCGCGCCGAATGGAGGAATCGGGTACAACCTCAGCACGCAACTCGAACGCGCACCGGGCAGCACCAAGTGGTTCACCACCGGTGACGGCCTGCCCATCCCGGAACCCCTCACGCTATCCGGCCTGGTCATCGCGCCCAGCGAGTACCACGCGACCCTGATGCTGCGTGACCTGCTCGACGCGCAGAAGCACGCCGTGAAGCTCTGGCGTGGCCAGATCCGTTATCGCGCGCTCATTCCGCAACCCTACCCGTACGCGAGCCTCACGCCCGCTTTCGACCGTCCGGACGCCTGGAGTGTCACCCTGACCCTCCTGCCGACCGGTCCGCACTGGACGCCCGGCGCCACGCTCGCCCTCGGTGACGCTCCGCTTGGGGCGTTCCCGCTGGGTGAAGGGTACGACGGCACCGAAGAACTCCCCATCTAGGAGGCAGCATGACCACCAAAGACCTGGCGCTCACCGTGCGTGACGCCATCGAGCAAGTCGTGACGATCCCCACGCGGGGCAACATCGCCACCTGGCCGGAGGATTACGAGAACGCCTTCCAGACCCTCGGAGACGCAGTCGTAACGCTGCTGGAAGGAAAAGCGGACGTGGACCCCATGACCGGGTACGTCGTGCTGCCTCCGGATGTTGGGGGTGGCAGTGGTGGTCTGGGAGACAGCGCGAACCGCACGCTGCTGCTCGAAACGAGTTTCGAAGTCACCAGCACGAGCGTTTCCGCTTTCCCGACCGTCCCAGCGGACGCGCGGTACGCGGAAGCGCAAATTCAACAAGCGAACGTGCGACACAAGCAACTCACGAACCCCGCACCCACGGACGGCGAGCAGCTGCTGCGCGGGGACACGTACGCTTTCCGCACCCTGGACGAACTTCTCAACGCCCGCTTGATCGCCGAGAGCGCCACCGCGACGGTCTTCGTGCGGTACTACAGCGCCAAGAGCTAGGAGGCTGCATGCCCGTAAAGATCAGCAGTACCGCCCCGCAGGACCTCCTCGACGAACTTCAGAGTGCCGCCACGGAAGCCCGCACCACCACCGCGCAGCAGCAGGCACAAATGGCGGATACCGCGCAGTATGCGTCGGACACTGCCGCGTATCCCCCCATCGGCCCGGCAGGCGCGAAGGGGCGGCGTATCCTGGCGGATGGCAGCATGGAAATCCTGGTGAGTGACGGCATCGCCTGGACTCCCATCACGACGCTCACCACGACTGACCGCGTGGCGCTCGCTTCACGCTTCTACCCCAGCAGTAAAGCCAACCAGCCGCACGCGCTGTACCAGCTGGTCCGTCGGGAATACCTGAACAACACGGGCGGCCCGTACCGCGTGGCGCTGCTGGGTGACAGCATCCTCGGGTACATGGGCGCCACCCTCCTGCGTGCCCTGGAACGCTCGCACGGCGTGAACGGCCTGGGATACGACCCTCTGGACGCCGGGCGGTACGGCACGAACGTCACCCTCACCAAGAGCGGCACCTGGACGACGTACGGCAGCGGCAACAGTGACCCCACCAGCATCGAGAAGTGGGGTGTCAGCGGGAACAGCATCACCGCGGACGCGGGCGCGAGCGTCACGTACGCACCGAGCAGCCGTTACCCGTTCGATACCTTCCGCGTGTGGTACTACAAAGGGCCAGGCAAAGGGCAATTCACGTACGCGGTGGATGGTGGCGCGAGCACCACCGTGGACACCAGCGCGGCGAGTGCGGGCCTGGGGTACGTGGAAGTGCAGCTTGCCACCAACACCAGCGGCGCTCCAGGGACGCACAGTCTCGTCCTGACCGTTAGCAGCGGCAACGTCACGCTGTACGGCGTGGAAACCTGGTCACGTCGCGCGTACGGTGTCGCTCCGCTGTACCTGAACACGGGCGGCACGCAGGCGGCGCACTGGGCAACCGCCGCGCAGAACGGCGGGAATTTCCTGCAGGCGTTCCTGGCGGTCACGCAACCCGCGCAGTCACTCGTGATGCTGGGCGCGAACGACGCGGGCACCTCGAAACGCACGGGCGCGCAGTTCGAAGCGGACATGACCACGCTGCTGGGGAGCTTCACGCCTCCACGTTTCAGTGACACACTTCTGCTGACGCCCTGGTGGCGTGGCACGGAAGCGGACGCCAGCGTGGAGGACACCGCGTACAAGGCGCTGGTGCAAGAGTACCGCTCGCGCCTGCTGAGCCTTGCCAGGACGAGGGACGTTTCACTGTGGGATTTGCAGCGCTACTGGCCGAGTCACCCGGACGCCTGGTCGGGTGGGCTCTACGCTGACCTCATTCACCCCAGCAACCTCGGCGCGGCCTACTGGGTGGCGGGCTTCATGCGCCTGCTGCCGCAAGCTGTGGGGGAAGCGGCGAGCCTCGACAGTGACAACACCTTCTCGAAAAGCCTGCGGGTGCTGGTCGGCACGGGTTTCTTCGGGGCGTACGGCATCAACACCCTGGGGGATGAAGTCACCTCGACCACCTACGAAACGGGCTTCTCGTTCCCCTTCAGCGACGGCATCAGCATCAAGCTCGCCGGAAGCGAGGTGGGCCGTGTGGGCTTCAACGGGAACAGCAGCGCCATCTTTACGGGCTTCCCGACGTCAAGCCGCAGCACGGTCCTCGCTGCGTTCCGGCAGGGCAGTACCAGCGCGCCCGCCATGAAAGTCTGGGTGGATGCGAGCAACAAAGCCTGCTTCGAGGGCGTGAACGGAAACGCGCGCCTCGCGCGCAACGGCGTGGGCGTGGAGGTCACGAGCCAGCAGGTGAAGCTGGAGTTACCGCTTGGCTTCACGGCGAACACGCCAGCGGCGGGCGCGTACACGATGAGCGCCACGGACGCTTACGTGCGCGCTCAGGGGAACGTGACGCTGCCGAACATCACGTCGTCCGCTGGGACGGTGTACATCATCAAGAACATCACGGGCTCGGGTATCACCGTGACGCCCGCAAGCACGGAAACGATTGATGGTGCGACCAGCTTGACGCTCAACGCGAACCAGACGGTGCGGCTCTACAGCACGGGCAGCCGTTGGGATGTGCTGTAAATCCCCGCATTCGTGAATGCGGGAGCACAGAATTGATACGGTAGTTTTATGAGAAACGCTCGGCTTCTGCTCATGGCAATGGTACTTACGTCATGTGGTCACACGCGGGAGACGAGCACATCACCCACCGTACCTACATCCCCCCCCAGCGGTCCAAACGAACCACCCGCACTGCCTCCCCCTTCAACCGAACCGCAACCTGCTGAACCCTTCCCTGTGGGTCGCACCGTCATTCTCCTCGGAGACAGCCTGACCTCTCAGAATGGGCAACAGGACGCCAGTAACCCACACGTACCCGACAAGGGGTATTTCAACTGGTCGAACGCCCTGCTCGGCCAGGCGTTCGACCTCACATACAACGCCGGGGTGGGTGGCGAACGGAGCGATCACATCCTCGCGCGAGTCGAGACGGACGTTATTGCGCGCAAACCCGACTGGACGTTCGTGCTCGCTGGAGCGAACGACCTTGGGCAGAACGTCAGGGCGGAAGTTGCGTGGGGAAACATCAAGCAAATCTGGCAGAAGCTCCTCGACGCGAACATCAAGGTGGTCGCGTTGACCGTACCCCGCACGGTCAGCATGACGAACGAAGCGGAGTACCAGAAGCTCAACGAAATCATCCGCATGGAAGGACCGCGCATGAAAGTCATCGTGGCGGATGCCGCGCTGTACAGCGACCCGGAGCCATACACAATTGACGGCGTGCACCTCAACGCGCGTGGCGCTTTCCTGATCGGCCAGAGCACCGCACGAGCAGTCCGAGTGGCAGCCCCAGCGTCGTTGCTTGCACTTGATGCCGAACACCTCACAGGAACCGGTGGGAGTCTGTACAACGGCGCGACAGGCGAAGTGGCTGACGGTTGGATTCTTACGCGTGACGCGACGGACGGCGCGGTGAGCGGCGCGAAGGTCGGCGGCTCGGATGGCGAGTGGCAGCACGTGAACCTTGAGGCGGGCGGACGCGCCGCGAGCTTATACCGGAACATTACGGACGGCTGGCAAGCCGGTGACGTGTTCATCGCGGTGGCGGAAGTGGAGGTGGGGCCAGGCGTTGTAGACCTCGCCAGCATCCAGTTGCAGCTCTCGGCGCGTACCGGGAGCACCATTCACGCTTCCTCCAACGCGCTGTTCCATGAGTCCACGGCGCCTGCGTTGGCGGAGAACCCTGGGCGTGTTGTCCTGCGCACGGTTCCGTTCGTGATTCCTAAGGAGGCGACGACGCTCACGCAGGGGATCAAGATGCATGCGACGGCTGGAGCGTTTCGAGTGGGCCGCGTCGTCCTTCAGAAAATCTCCCCCTGATACCACACAAACAAGCACGAACTGAGCGCCCTTCGGGGTGCTCTTTCCATTTCAGAAGCTGGCGCCTTCGCGCCTGGAGGCGCCATGAAAGACCGTATTCCACCACCCGTCCGTCTGCTCGTTTCGCTCGTGTGGGCGACGGACTGGCGGGTTTTCGCTGCGATTGGTGCCTTGATGGCGCTCCTCGCGTCCTTACCGTTATGTCTGAATCCGCATATCTACGACACCAGTCACGCGTACCTGAAGCTCAGCAGCTGGGGTCCATCACAAGCGTTCGGCCTGGCGCTCTTCGTGCCGGCGTTCCTCACGCTCGCGTGCCTGCACTTGAGCATCGCGCGCTTCGCCGTGCTCGGGGTGTTCGTCGTGATGGGCACCGTCGCTTACTCGTTCGTGCTGTCGGTCGGCTTTGCAGTCGCACCTCTGCTGTACTGCCTGGCCAGTCTGCTGAGCCTCTTCGCGTACGCGCGGAGTGACTCATGAGCCTGGACTTGGGTGGACTGGAGAAGTTCGTTCAACCCAGTGCGTGGGGTGCGGTGCTGCTGCTGATCGGCACGCTCGCGAAAGTGTACGGGAAACGCATCGACGTGAACTTGCAGGCCAGCGTGAACGCGCAAGGCCAGCAGGCGCAGGTCATGCAGACCGTCCTGACGGAACTCGAGCAGGCCCGCAAAGAAATCCGTGACCTTAACGCGAAAGTCGGGGAGCTGCTGCGTGAAGTGGGGTCCCTGAGCGGCAAGGTCGTGGCGCTGGAGCACAGCGAGTCCATCCTGCTGCGTGACAACAATCGCCTCACGCGAGAGAACGAGGAACTCGACGACGAGAACCGCTTGCAGGCCGCCCGAATCAGCGAGCTGGAATCGCAGCTGCGCGCCTGCCAGGAGGAAGCATGACCGAACCCAAGAAGAACAAGGACCTCGCGGCACTCTTCCCGGAGTGCCGCGTTGCTGTTGAAGCGTGGCTGAAGCAGGCCCGCGCGACGTTCCCGCAGTTCAACATCAACGTCAGCGAAACACGCCGCACCAAGGAACGCCAGGAGTGGCTGTACGCGCAAGGCCGTACCCGTCCAGGTCCGGTCGTGACGTACACCCTCGACAGCCGGCACCGCGCGGGACTCGCGGTCGATCTGGTCGTCACGCGGAAACTCACGCCCTTCAAGGCCGAGTGGGACTGGCGCGTGTGGCGGGCAATCTATAAGGCCGTGCCGCCCGAGAAGTATGGTTTGCGGCCCCTCGACTTTGAAATGGTGCACCTGGAACTCATCAACTCGGACGCCATTCTCGCCCGGCGCCCCGCCGGCCTGGTGATCACGTGAGGAGCAGCATGAACCACAGAACCCTGAGCGCCCTGGTGGCGCTCTTTTTCGTGCTGACGTCCTTCGCAGGCGCCGCACGCATTCCCATCGTGACCGTCACGGCCAGCAGCGCCGTGCGCGAGACGCCCGCGTACCTCACGGCGGACAACAACCCCCTCACGAGCTGGATCGCGCGCCCGGCCAGTCAATGGATTCGCTGGGACTTCGGCAGCGTGCAGAACGTCGCCTCGGTTGACCTGGCGCTCTACAACGGCCGGACGCAGGACAGCGTGTTCGACTTGTGGGTCAGCACGGACGCCATAACCTGGAAGCAGGTCCTGAGGCGCGCCCTCGCCCAGCCCGCGAAGCATCCGCTCGACAAGGACGGCTTTCAGCGCTTCACGTTCCTGCGGGAGAGTGCCCGGTACGTGCTGTTCGTCGGGTACGGCAGCAGCCGCAACAACATGGTGGGTGTGAGTGAAGCCCGCTTCGAATCCGCAGGCACCCTGATCGGTGCCGCCCTGCCGGACTTCATTCCGGGGAACGGCGTGGCGGGACCGGTGGACCTTGATGTCACGCCGCCCAGCGTGACCCTCGCGGCGAGCAAGACGAGCGTCACGACCGCGAATGATTCGGTGGAACTTGTCGCGAACGCTACCGATAACCGTGGTGTGACGAAAGTGGAGTTCTACCGGAACGGGACGCTGTACGGTACGGACACTAGCGCGCCGTTCACTTCGACCCTGACGTACCTGTCGAGCGCGGCGAACGGCACCTACAGTTACTCGGTGCTGGCGTACGACGCGGCTGGGAACACCCGCAGCAGCGAAGTGGTCACGGTGGTCGTGAACATCCCCGCAGCGGACTCAAGCGCACCGACGGTCAGCCTCAGCGCGACCTCCACGAACGTCACGGCGGCGGGTTCGGTGCTGCTCACCGCGACGGCCAGTGACAACAAAGGCGTCACGAAAGTGGAGTTCTACCGCGACGGCGTGCTGGCGCACACCGAGCAGGTCGCGCCGTACGAGCACACCGAGACGTACAGCAGTGACTTCAGCAACGGCACGTACAACTTCACCGCCCGCGCGTATGACGCGGACAACAACGCCACGACCAGCGGCACGGTGACGGTCATCGTGAACATCGCGTCGTCGAACGTCGTGCCGATGGGCAGCACGGCGGATACGGCGACCGTCACGCAGACGGCGAACAGCCCCATTCCAACCGTGACGGGCACGACGTACTACGTGGACAGCGTGGACGGGAGTGACAGCAACTCCGGCACAAGTACGGGCGCGCCCTGGAAGACCGTCACGAAAGCGAACGCCGTGACCCTGCTGCCCGGTGACGCGCTGCTCTTTAAGGCCGGCAGTTCGTACAGTTCGATGCTGCACGCGAAGTGGTACGGCACCAGCAGTAACCGCATCCTGATCGGCGCGTACGGTAACGGCGCCAAACCCATCTTCGAATTCACGGGCGGGGAGAAGGGTGTGCTCGTCACCGGAGCGTACCTGACGATCGACAACCTGCTGGTTCGCACGGCCCCCAGTCATTACCCGGCGTACGACGCGAGCCCGGAGCGCTGCATCAACGACACGGCCGGCACGAGTTACTGGGCGCAGACCGCGAACGGCGGGAACGGGCAACCCTACGACTTCCGGCAGCGCACCGGCTGGCGGGTCGGCATCAACATCTCCGCGGAGGACTACGCGAACAACGCGAACTCGGGACGCTTCAATGTCATCCAGAACAGCCGCACCGAGTACACCACGGCGGGCATTCACCTGAGCGGGGCGAACAGCAGCGGCCGCCCGGCCACGTCGAACAACCAGGTCATCGCGACGGCGATCACCAAGAGCATCTTCGCGAGCGTCAACACGCCCGTCGGGGTGAAGTACGACGATGACTCGGGTGGGTTCGGGCTGCTGATCAACGGGCACAACAACATCGCCGCGTACAACTACTTCGAGGGGAACATCACCAACTGCTCGGAGGATTACCGCATCGAAGGCGGCGACCTCGAAATCTTCAGTGCACGCAACAACTTCATGCACCACAACACCAGCATCAACAGCGGCACCTTCACTGAGCTGGGTGGCAGCACCAACAACCGCGCGGAACGCAACGTGACGCGTACAACCTGTACGCGCTGACGAACTACCCGCACCCGCGGGGTGGTCAGCTGCTGGTCGTGCGTGGCGCGAATGCTAGCTGGGGCGCGAACCCGGGCACCAAGTTCTTCAATAACACGGCATTCGGGGTGCTGACCGGCATCGCGTGCAGTGACGGGTGTGACGCCTCGATCCTCGAAGCGCGCAACAACATCGTGATTGCCGCGCAGCGCGCGTACAAAGGGGAGCTGTTCTGCGACCTGCTGTGCGACGAGAGCCACAACGTTTTCGGCCGCCTGGGGTCGTGGGGGCAGTACCAGCGCAACGGGGGTGACACCAAGGGCACCAACACCCGTTACATCTCCCCGACGGACGCCGCGCTGGTGTTCGCCGATCCGGCGGCGCAGAAGTTCGATCTTCGCACAGGCGTGACGACCACGCCGTGGACGAAGGACATGGGGTCGAATGCGGCGCTGAGCATCACGTACTACACCAGTGACACGACCACCGCGACGTACACCGTCACGAAAGACCTCGCGGGAAAAACCACACCTGTCGGCACCGTCGACATGGGTGCCTTCGAATTGCCCTGACCGCTCGACTCTTCGCTGACTACCTGTCTCACGACAGGTAGTCCTTTCAATTGGCTCAAGGAGCACACCATGACCGTAGATCCCCGCATTACCGCCATCCTCGAAGCGCGCAAGTCCATCAAAGTCCTCACCCTCGCCGAGGTGCAGGCGCAGACGCCGCCTGCGGCCGCTGAAGCACGCCTGCAGGCGCTCAGCCTGCCAACCATGCCGGAGATGGTCGAGGCACCCGCACCGACGCCGGACAGCACGGTGGAAAGCTGGTTGACCGAGCATCTCGACAGTCTGATCGCCGAGACGCTCGCGGTATTCAAAGCTGAACGTCAGGGCGGCGTCCCGGAAGCTTTCGAGGACGCCATGACCTTGATCGTGCATGTCTCGCAGGCGGTGAAGACTGGTCTGCCACTCGTGAAGGGCGGCGAGGCCAAGGCGATCGTGTCGGCCGTGGTGCTGTGGCTCTTTAACACGTTCGCCGCGTCGCGCTTGGGGCCGGTGCCCAGCATGATGATCCGTACGGTACTGCCGATGCTGGTGCAGTTCGCGTACGACGCGTTCGTGTCCGCCAAGAAGTAATTCAGCGCCCCGCTCCTGGCTTCGTGCCGGTGAGCGGGGCGTTTTTTGTTGTTTGCGAAATTATCAGGCGTTTGCGTTAAGAAAACCGCGTGTAGGGCGATAACGTTTTAACTACAGGCGAAATAAAATAAAAGTGCTCAGGCGCTGTTCGAGCAGCCCTGAGCGTGGAGCCGGTACTAGCGGCCCAAGGGTCATTTTATGGCCCTTGGTCACGCCACATCCAGACCGGCTCACGGGAGACACCGTGAGCGAATCTTTTGTTTGGACGGACCTGTCGAAGAAAAAGCGAGCCAAAGTGGCCCTCAAGGCCCTCGATGAGCGCGACTACCTCACCCTCTGCAGTCTCGTGCAGCATCACCAGCTGCACTACGGCCGTTCTGCCTCACAGACCAGCCCGCGCACCTTCCTGCAGTACCGTGGTGCCCTGCGGAAGTTCCTGCGGTTCACGGAACGCATGAGCACCAAACGTCTTCTGGAAGGTGACCCGGACCTGGGCGCGGCCTTCCTCGGGCATTTGCACCGGGACCTGAAGCCCGGCAGTGTCAACAATGCCCGCTCCGGCGTGCGCGCCCTGTACCGTGCGCTGCGCTGGGCCGGAGCGACGCAGAGCGACCCCTTCGCGGACATTCCACCCGTGCGGGACAACGTGCCCGCTCACCTGAAACGAGAGGCGTACTCGGTGGAGGACGTGGAGAAGCTGCTGGCCGTCGCCGATCCGATGGAGCGCGTGATGGTGCTGATGGCCGCCCAAGCTGGCCTGCGCATTCACGAGGTGGTGAAGCTGCAGTGGTCGGACATCGACCTGGAGGCGCGCGAGGTGATGGTGATTGGCAAGGGCCGCAAGGCCGCGAAGGTCCATTTGAGTGCGGCGCTGGTGTCAGCCCTGGAGGCGTTGCCAGCGCGTGAAGGTCGGGTGTTGCGCTGGCGTCAGGAGCGCACCTTGCGCGATCACCTGAAGCGGTTGTGCGAGAAAGGGCAGGTGCGGTATTCCAGGCGGCAGTTTCACGGTCTGAGGCACCATTGCGCGACGAGATTGCATGACGAGACAGGCGATCTGATGCTCACTGCAGCGCACATGCGGCACAGCAGCACACAGACCACCGAGACGTACGCGAAGGGAGACCGGCGCAAGATCGCAGCCGTGGTGAATCACTGGGGCGAAGCAGCGGCGAGTTGAATGACGAAAGGCCCTGTGAATTCACAGGGCCTTTCTGTTGGTGTTTGAACTTTATCGGGCGGGCGTGTAGCCCATGAGTTCCAGCATCTTTCGCGCATATGACATACCCGGCTGGTTTCGCGCCTCGTACAGTTGCCGCAACTCGGCGTGAGTGTAAACCGTTTCGCCAAACTCCCTGTCAATCACGCGCACGCCTTCAGGCACGTACTCAAAACTCACTGCGTCCTTGGGCATCTACTTTCCTTTATACGTCAGTCCAATTGGGCAGTTGTTCGACGAACTCCACTCCCCTGACTCGCCAAGAGTGGTCACAACTGCCACAGGACGCCCGAAGGCCAGGAAGTGCTCGCGCAGAGTCATTGACCATGAAGCCGGTGGAATTGGATTTTGAGAAGGTGCCATCTTCAGACTGTTCGTATTCGTCCAACCCTGAAACCCTCTGCCAGACGAAGACACGTACTGAACGACATTTGGGACACTTCAACAAACCATCTCCTTTCCGCACTCCAATTCCTTTTATCGGGTGGTCCGGTAAAGCGGTGGGTCGCCATGCGCGTAGGCGTAATCGCACTCGTCGCAGTACCACAGTTCCATCGCGGAGTAGATACTCTCGGGAGCGCTGTTGCCACAAGAAGGGCAAGGGGTAGGCGGCTCGCCTTCAGGTCTTTCGGGAACGTCGTACTTGTCATTCATCGGATACCTCTCCTTAGAGGTCGCCCATGCGCTCAGCGCGCTCGTAACGCCGGATGCCTTCACGGGTCGGAATGAAATGGCTGTCGCGGTTGCGCTCTGCCCAGCCACGCCGCACCAGCTCGTTCGCGGTGGCGTGGCTGATGGTGTGGCCGGGAGGCAGCGGGTAGTTCAGGCAGACGTTGCCCAACTCGTCGAGTAGTGCGCGGGATGCGGGTTGTGGTTCGGTGTATTCCATCGTACTTCCTCTCTTCTCAGGTGCTCGGTTCCAAGTCCTCGTCGCTCACGCCCAATCCCCACGCGGCAATCGAGGACGCATCAGCGGGGCGCTTCAGGATTTCCTCCAACGCGACTTTGTACTGCCGGTTGCTGCTCTGCGCAGCCTGAACAGTCGCGAGGAGCGAGCCAAGCATGCCGAACAGGGGCGCGCGTGCTTCGTCGTCCATGCCTTCCGTGTACTTCCAGAGGAGTTCACGGCACAGCTGCGGCCCGCTGCTCTGGGTGGCGTCTGGGTGCTTCTCAGTGAGGTACTGAAACCCGGTTTGGGTGAGGGCCTGTACTTTGCTGGCGTCCATTGGGCTCCTAGTTCTTCGCTGCGCCGCGCATGGCGTCGAGCAGGGTAAGTAGTTCGTCCCATGAGGCGTACATGTGCTCTTGCGGTCCGAGTGGCCGCGTGGGGTCAACATCATTGGCGTCGAGGATGCCCCACTCGCATGCGAGGAGGGCGCGGCCATTGTCGAGGCGGTACACGTGAACAACCTCGTCTTCCGGGCCGTCCGGGGTGAGTTCGGTGTCGAGGATGAGGCTGTCAATGGCGAGAAGCTTGCTGTTCATCGGATACCCGTTCTTAGAGGGCGATTTCGCTGCGAGCGTTCTGCGAGTCAATGGCCGTCGCTTCGTCGGGTGACACCATCAGGTCCTCCAGCAGCGGGGTGCCGTGGCGGTCGGTGATGCTGCCCCAGCCGTCGAATTCCACGTCGTAGTCCCGGCAGATGGCTTGCAGCTTCTTCAGCACGTCTTTTGCGTCAAATTCCTGCATTGATACCCCCTATTAACGTGCGGTGAAGTGCCTTGTCGTGAATACCAGCAAAGAGCAGGTACGCTGTTCGTATGAAGCGAGTACAGCAGCTCATCAACCCGGTGTTGTGGTTCGCGGTTGCGGTTCTTGGCGTACTCGTGCTGTTCAAGACTCTCTCTCCAGATGGCGCCCGCAACGGGCCCCATCGTTTCGATGTGACATCTCCTGGTATCCTCCAGCGTGGCCCTGAGGTCACTGTTCCACCTATAGGCAGGAACGAGCTCGCGCCGTCAACGCCCAGGCGATAGACCTTAAAGTCAGGCGCGAAGGTCGAGCGCTTCGACGGTGTTATTCAGCAGCCGCTCGAACTCAGCGCTGAACCCAAAGCGCTCAGCGTTCATGCGGATGGATTTGTAGATGTCGCCATCCGCGTGACGCTTGCACGCTGCGGCCCAGTCGCACAGCATCTCCAGCACGTCAATCAGGTTCATGTCCTTGATGCCGTTCTCGTGATGCTCCGGGTGGTGTCGGTTGTGCTGGTAGTGGTGCGTGAGGGCCTCACCCATCTCTACGAGGCTGGCTTTGTACTCGTCTGAGCCGTACGTCAGTTCGCGCAGTCGTGGCGTGACCCGGTTGAAGACTTCGACTTCAGGGCTGAGGAGTTTGCTGCGGTCGTGTTCTTCGCTGCGGTAGAGGAGTTCGTGCGTGGCGCGCATGAGGTAGGCGCGGACTTGGTTGATGTGTTCGTGCGTGTCGGGTCGTGAATCGTAGGTCATGGCTTCCTTTCGCTGTTGTTGTCCTGTTATTGGGCGGTGCGGGCGTTCAAGATGCGCTGGCCGACCCAACGCGCGACTTCCGGCGAGACGGCATTCCCGAGCGTCCGGTTTCGAGCGCGGTCCATCCCCTCGGGAAGCCCATCAGCCACTCGAAAAGTTCCGGGTGGGGTGTGCCTCCAGTACCCGTGAGCGACTGGAAGCGCTTGTAAGCGGGATGCTTCTGCATGGATGGCGCGCAGTGGTTTGCCGTCGCGGTCGGTGTGGGCAAGAACGAAAACGCGGGGTCGTTGATGCAAGGCGCCAACGTCAGCGGCTCGCACTCGAATTGGCAGGCTGGCATACCCGATTCCCCACAAGTCGCGCCGCACGTCGGGCACCCAGTCCCGCCAGCGTGGGGAGTTCTCCACGATGACCCATCGAGGGCGTAAGTCGTGAACGATGCGGGCGTATTCACTCCAGAGGCCGGACTTCTCGCCTGCCAGGCCGAGTCGGTCGCTCGCCGTGTTGGCGCTGCTGATGTCCTGGCAGGGGAAACCGCCGCAGATGACATCAGGTCGGGAAACAAGGGTTGCGGTGATGTCTCGTACATCGGTGAACCTCGGTGTGTCGGGCCAGTGTTTTTCGAGGACGGCGCGGGCGAAGGGGTCGATTTCGACTTGCCAGATGGTCTTGAATCCTCCGGTCAGCTCGAGTCCGCTTTCCAGTCCTCCGATTCCTGCGAACAGCGAGCCTACGGTGAGTGTCATTCGTTCCTCCGGTGGGTCGATAAGGTTACTTAGAGGGCTGCTTCCGTTTTGCGCTGCTCCTCGTCCTCAACGTGCATGGCATGCCCGAATCGCAGGATGTTCGCGGCGTCCAGCAGCGCGGCGGCATTCGGGTTGGTGGACGCCACCCAATCGCGCTCGTGGGCAATGCAGATGTGCCGGGTGTCTTTGGTGGTGGTCCAGTCGCATCCGCCGTCATCGAAGTCCTGCGGGATGTACTCGCGCACGACTTGCATCAGGGCGAGCGCGAGGTCGCGCTCGCTGATTTGCACGTCGAGGATGGCGCGGGCGGTCACGTTCAGGGTCCTGTCGCGGTTGGTCATGGTTTGTCCTTTCGCCCTATAACGCGCGGGCAGCGCCTGAGTGGAGGGATAGTCCGACGTCAGAACGCCGCGAAGGGGTCGAACTTCAGGGGCGGCAGACGGTCCAAGACTTCCGATACGACCACAGCGCCACCCATCAGCAGCGCGCCTGCGACGATCGCTTCACTGGGAAGGCGGGTGGTTTGAAACCGGCCTGTGCTCGTGCGTGGCATCGGCCGGGCGTGAAGGAGGCCGTGACAGGCTGGTAGGAGGCACAGGGCGAAGATCAGCAAGGCCAGGGCGCGCAGGAGAGCGGCAGAAGTTGCGGTGATCGGACGGGGAAGGTGGAGTGTAGTCATGAGTTATCCACAGAATCCACAGGCAGGCTGAATCCTGTGGATAAGTCCATCGGAATCAGCACGCCATTGACGATCAACCCGATGGGCCGCATGTCCTCGCGGGTGGCGATGTGCGCCAAGCGTTCGTGCAGCTCCTCCAGGCAGGTACAAGGGTAGGCTGCGCCAGTGATCCAGCGACCGTCGCTTTGACGTTGCTCGACCTGCAGCCGGCAGTACGGGGGTGGTCGGGGCATTCACGATTCCGCTTCTTCCGGTCCTCGGTTGAGCACTGCAGCAGCGTGTTGCCTGATGGCGCGGCGAGCTGCGTCGGACGCGCTGAGCTTCTCCAGCAGACTCAGGGTGTCGAGTGCCTGGGCATCTTCAGCGTCGAGACGCAAGGTCATGCGCCGTTCCACGGTCCTTCGTGGTGTCTTTTTGGTGTCCACACCTCAGCATGACAAGTTGGATGTAACGCGTTCGTGCATCATGGCTGGCGAGGGCAACGTCCAGTCGGAAGATACCCATCGCGCGCAAGGCAGGGACCACGGTGCCCGCGCCCACGTCAAAGTCACCGCGCGGCGTGCCGCCCCCATCGATCAGCATCGTGAACTTTCCCAGGCGAACGAGGGAGCTGTCCCCCTGTCCCACGTCGAGGTAGACAATCTCGCGCGGCGGGTCGAGGCGGGCAGGCAGTCCGGTGCCCAGCACACACAGCCCCATGATCAGTCCCAGGTGGCGCACCCGCACCCGCTGATGCAGCCACAGCACGAACGCGCCCGCGAACACACCGTAAGCCACGAACCCGACCGGGCCGAGATTTCCCCACGGCAGGGCAGGCACGCGGCCAAACACCCCCACAAGCGTCAGCAGCAGCTGAGCGAGCGGCAACACCACCAGATTGACCGGCGTGCTGAAGGGACCGAGCAGGCCGGCCACAAATCCCAGCGGCACGAGGGCAGCCATCAGCGGCGCGGCGAGCAGGTTGGCCGGCAGGCCCACCAGCGGCACCTGACCGAAGTGGTGCGCGATGACCGGCAGCGTGCCGAGTTCGGCCAGGATCGTGCCAGCCAGGGCGAACTTCAGCGGCCGGGGCCAACGTGCCGGCAGGCGCGCCTCCAGACGCGGGGTGAAGGTCAGGGCCAGCACCGCCAGAAAGCTCAGCTGAAAGCCCAGGTCGAACACCCACAGTGGGTACACCGCGAGACATACCGTTCCGGCCAGCCCCAGCGTACCCAGCGCCTCCAGCTTGCCGCGCCCCACCCACAGCCCCAGCAGCACGGCCCCACCCATCAGCACCGCGCGGGTGATGCTGGGTGAGGGTCCCACCAGCCACAGGTAAGCACCCAGCAAGGCCAGCAGCAGCGGATAGCGCCACAGTTTCAGCGGGGTGCGGGCCAGCAGAAAGGTGGCCGCTCCCACCAGCAGCGCGACGTTCTGACCGCTCAGGGCCATCAGGTGTGCGAGCCCGGCCCGCGCGAAGGCGTCGCGGGTGTTGAGGCCTCCCTGCAACTCCGTCTGCTGAATCTCACGGCGATCACCGAGCTCGATGGCCTCCATCAACGCCCCTTCGTGCGCGCCCAGGCCCGAACGCAAACCACGCCGAAACCAGCCACGCACACCTCCTTCATGTTTGGCGTGCAGGACCTGCGCGCCGTACACCACCTCGTGCACACCCTGCACCCGCAACCACAACGCGTAATCGAAGCCGCCCGGGTTGCGCTTGCCGCCAGGCTCGTTCAGGGTCCCCCGCACACGCAGCGTTCCAGCGGGTACCTGTGGCTTGGGAGAAAGCGCCACACGCGCACCTGGCTCGGCAAGACGTAGAAACTGCCCATCCCACTCGCCGTCGAGGGTCACCACCGCTCCGCGCCACTCGGCCAGTGCGCTCGGAGCGCCGCTCCACTGCCGCTCGCGCACCGCACCGAAAGCACAGGCGATCAAGGCGAGTGCCATCAATGACCAGCTTCGCCCGAACGTATCGGCACGCCACGACAGGCCGCACAGGGGTACCAGCAGAAACAGCGCGCCCCACAGGGCACCCCACGACATCAGTACGCCGGCCAGCAATCCGGCGAAGGTCGCCACCGGCCAGGTGATCAGTACGGCACCGTGCGCGCGTCCTGTCTCGACGCTGGGCCTGCCGCTCAGTGGCGATAGGACCGCCTCATGCTGGACCTCTGCGGCGCGACCCGGCACGTGCATCAGAAGGCGACGAGCGGAGCCAGTGTCTCCAGCAGCTTCGGCCCGATGCCCTTCACGGTGTCGAGGTCTGCGAGTGAACGGTACGGGCGTCCGGCGATGAGGCGCTCCGCGAGGGCCGGGCCGATTCTCGGCAGCGCCTCCAGTTGCGCCCTGGACGCGGTGTTCACGTTCACCCGGCCACTGATGAGGGGCGCGACGCTCGCCGTGTGACGGTACTCGGGTGCAACATCGCGCGGCGTGGGTGAGGGCAGCTCGTGCCGCGCGACCTGCACGTCCTGCGGGGCAGGGAACAGGTGAGGCCACACGGCCCAGCCCCCGCAGCATACGGCGGCAAGCGTCAGCACGGCACCCGCAGCGTGGTCTTTGAACTTCACCGCTTCAGGGTAGGACACGCTCGCCTTGCTTGACGGCGCAAAGTTGGCGTTCCGCCCAGAGCCCGCCTGGTAAGGGTGGGCAGGCTCCGGTGATCCGGGCAGAAAATAACCCGGCTGACTGCCGTGCCGAACACAGTGGGGTGATTTCAGGTCACGCGCTGCAGACACCGTTGACTTTCGCGGCACCTGTTGCTAACCTAACAAAGCCTTTGGGGCTGTGGCGCAGCTGGGAGCGCGTCTGAATGGCATTCAGAAGGTCAGCGGTTCGATCCCGCTCAGCTCCACCAGGAGACCGGAGGCCCCCGCATGGCGGGGGCTTCTGGCAATTTAGGCGATGTAGCTCAGCTGGTTAGAGCGAACGACTCATAATCGTTAGGTCCGCGGTTCAAGTCCGCGCATCGCCACCAAAGAAAAGAACCCCGTCCTGGACGGGGTTCTTTTCTTTGGTGGAACCCCATCGCCAACCAGATGAAGTTGTTGTCTGTGCTCCAGCAAAGGAGAAACCTGTCGAAAACAAGCTCGTGCAGGGGTGCGTACAGCCTGAGGCTCCGCGTCGTGGCCATCACGACCAGTGGTGAGCAGCCATCTTCCGCCCTTGAGCATCAGCGCGTACAACGCGCGTTGGGAGTGGTCTTCTCAACCAGTTCTTGAACGCCTTCAAGGACTTTCTGGGCCGTTCGTGTAGCTGAAAGATCCCGAGAAGTATACCCAGCGACTGGGTCTGCAACAGTTCAACGGTGCCTACGGGCAGGAGTGGGCGCTGCTGATGGTCTGCGCGACCGTCTTCGTATCGCCGCGATTCGTGCTGTTCTTTTTCACTCAGCGCTACCTTGTAGAAGGCCTCGCCTTCACTGGACGCAAAGGCTGAGCCTTCACCCGTCCCTTTGTCGCGTCGCTTGCGCGCGAGATGCTGACCTCCGCCCTGGAGCTTCTGAATGACCCACCTCGATTTGCACGCCGACTGGCAGTTGAAACCTCGCAACCCGGCCCTGCCCCTCTCCGACGACTTCGCTTCCCCGGACGGCTGGCTGAGCGCCAGTGTGCCCGGCACCGTGCAGCAGGACCTGCTGACACAAGGCCGCATTCCCGACCCCTACTACGGTATCAACGAGCACGACGTGCAGTGGGTCGGTGAGCAGGATTGGCTGTATCGCGTCACCTTCGACGTGCACGAGGCCACCCTGCACGAAGAGTACGTGCGCCTGTACTTTGGGGGCCTCGACACCTTCTGCACCGTGTGGCTGAACCGCGAAGAAGTGCTGCGCAGCGAGAACATGTTCGTGCCGCGTACCCTGAACGTGAAACAGCACCTGCACGCCGGGCGCAACATCCTGCAGCTGCTGTTCGAAAGTCCCCTGCGCGTCGGGCGCGCCCTGGAAGCACAGCATGGAAAGCGCGCCGCCTGGAACGGTGACAAGAGCCGCCTGTACGTCCGCAAAGCGCAGTACCACTACGGCTGGGACTGGGGGCCGGTGCTGCTCACCACCGGCCCCTGGAAGAGCGTCGAGTTGCGCGCCTTTGGTAACGCCATCGAGGATGTGCACGTCCCAGGCGAGGTCACACCCGACCTGCAGACCGCTTTTGTGCCGGTGCGCGTGCAGCTCACCCAGGACGACCCGGCCCAGCGACTGGTCGTGGAGTTGCGCTCACCCGTTGGTGAGGTGCTGCAACGCGCGGAGCTGCCCGCTTCTCAAACCGCCGGGACGCTCTTCGAGCTGCCGCGTCCGCAGCTGTGGTACCCCAACACCCTGGGCGAGCAACCGCTCTACAGCGTGCAGGTGACGCTGTGGCACGGCGAAAAAGTCGTGGATGCGTGCTGCCGTCGCATCGGGCTGCGCCGCCTGCGCGTCGTGCAGGAAGCGGTGCATGGTGAGCCGGGTACCAGCTTCACCTTCGAGGTGAACAACGTGCCCTTTTTTGCGGGCGGGGCCAACTGGATTCCCGACGACCTGCTGCTCAACCGCATCACGCCCGAGCGCTACCGCGAGCGCCTGACGCAGGCGCAAGGCGCCAACATGACCATGATCCGGGTGTGGGGAGGCGGCATCTACGAACCGGACGTCTTTTACGACATCTGCGACGAATTGGGGTTGCTGGTGTGGCAGGATTTCATGTTCGGCTGCGGCATGTATCCCGCCTATGAAGGGTTCCTCACGAGCGTACGCGCGGAGGCCGAAGCGGCCGTGCGGCGGCTTCGCCACCACCCCTGCCTGGCGCTGTGGTGCGGCAACAACGAGGATTACGCCATCGCAGAGTCGGTCGGGGCGTCCGGTCCGGGCGGCGACGAGTCGCGCTTTGACGCGAGGGTCATCTACGAAGATCTCCTGCCGGAGGTGTGCGCGCAGCTTGATCCAGCGCGGACCTACTGGCCCGGCAGTCCGTGGGGCGGCGTCAACTCTGCCGATCCCACCGTCGGTGACCGACACAGTTGGGAGATCTGGCACGGCCCGATGGCGCCATACCAGAAGTACGCCAGGTACGAGGCGCGCTTCGTGAGTGAGTTCGGACTGCAGTCCGCACCCGCCCTCAGCACGCTGCATGCCTGCACGCCCGAGCGCGAGCGCTTTCCCGAAAGCCGCACCATCACCCATCACAACAAAGCGACCGGCCCCAACGGAGAGGGAGACGGCCACCGCCGCCTCGCGGTGTACCTTGCCGATAACCTGCGTGCCCACCGCACCTTGGACGAGTTCGTGTACAACACCCAGTTTGTGCAGGGCGAGGCGATGCGCTACGCCTACCGTGACTTTCGCGCGCGCTTTGAGGGTCCTGGTAAGTACGCCGTGTCAGGCGCGCTGGTGTGGCAGCTCAACGACTGCTGGCCCGTAACGAGCTGGGCGATCATCGATTCGCAGGGCTTCGAGAAGCCCGCGTATTACACCATCAAACGCGAACTCGCGTCCCTCTCGGTCGGACTGCGCCTGAATGAGGGCGAGCTGGAAATCTGGCTGTCCAGCGCCAGGACCATGGCGCTGGACGCGCAACTTGACGTGTACGTCTACGGGCTGGACGGCACCCTCGCCCTGCACGAAACCCGTGACGTGCGGGTGTGGCCGGGCCGCAAGACGGAGCTGTCCGCCCGTTGTGCCTCCGGCGTACCCCAGGTGTACTTCGCGGAGCTCACGCTGAACGGTGAGGTGGTGGCGCGCGCTGCCGAGTTTCCCGAGCCGTTCAAGTTCTACGACTTTCCGCATCCCGAACTGCAGGTGGAATGGGTCGCTGAGAACGCGCTGCGCCTCACCGCCCGCAAGCCGACCAAGGGGGTGTGGCTGGACACCGACTGCCCGGCCCATTGGGACGACAACTTCCTTGATTTGCGTCCTGGCGAGTCGCGCACCGTCACGGCGCGCGCGCTGAACGGGCAGACGGTACGCGTGCGTTTTCTGAACGCGCCCGAAGCTTTGACTGTGTCGGTGGCGCCAAAACCTTCCTGACCTGAGAGACGGCGCAGTGACCCCTCCTGACAATATGCCTGGAGCTTGACATGAAGCCAGGAGTGCTCCCTTTCCTTGCCGTCAGAGCGGGTGGCAGGGAGGGGAAAGGAGGGGGAGCTCCATCCCTGACGCTCTTGTTGACAAGCGGCGTGCGGCCCAATAGAATACTGTGCGCCAACGGGTCGTTAGCTCAATTGGCAGAGCAGCTGACTCTTAATCAGCGGGTTGTAGGTTCGATTCCTACACGACCCACCAAGGAAAAAGGCGGCGTAGACGTTCCCTGCGGGAAAGAAGCTACGCCGCCTTTCGTTGTTTCAAGAGCGCCCCGCTACGAACCCGCTAAGCGGAAGGCTCGCCGAGCAGCTCCTGGAGCGACAACGCCGATCCCTGACGCTGCTCCGCGAACACATGCGTGTAGCGCTGCAAGGTGAATCCCACGTCGGCGTGCCCCAGGTGGTCGGCTCTTGGCCGTCTTCGGAAACTTCAGGATCAACTGCCCTTTCACTTTCGTGAGGTCCGATGCACCTTGAGGACACCGCGTTCCAGGTTCACGTTTCCCAGTGCAACCCTGGCAACTCGCCGCGGCGCATACTGGTGACCAACGCGAGGGAGATGACGCCGGTCGGATTGAACGGCTCGTGCATGTCAGGTTCCCTCTTCCGTCCAATACGAGACGGCCGACACGACGCTGAAGTCCACGTTCAGCGCCGCAGCCGCCTGGCTCAGGTCGTAGTCTTTACCGTAGCTCACGGGTCCCGCTCCGGCCGAGGCTCCGGCGGACGCGGCGACGCGGAACCCGCCGTCCTCCAGGCCTTTCTTTCCCCACCGCACGTACATCCCCGCCGCCGCGGACGCCGCGACGTTCACGCCCGCCGTGCCGAGGCTCTTGTCTGCCTTGACCCCGAAGAAGACCGTGGATGACCCACCGTTGAACCCCTTCGAGTAGTTCGCGAACGCCCCGATCCACGAGGGCGTTTTCACCTCCATCTCGAATGACTCACAGGAGATGCCGAACGACGCCACGCCGACCGACAGGCCAAACTTCGCGCCGCGCAGCGCGTCGGGGCAGGGGTCGAACGTCAGCCTGGAGGGCTTGGGCGCGACTTCCGGCGAGATGGTCGCCCCAGGGGTGGCGGCGCAGCTCAGCGCCTGTCCTGCGAGATTTTCCGTGACGTACTCCCAGGTGAATCCCGCGACAGTGCCGTAGTACATCGATTCCGCCCACAACTGGACCTCGACGATGAGCATCTGGTGCTGGATGGCGTCGGCCACGTTGGCAGCCACGGCCGTCTTGTGTTGGACGGCCGCGGTCGTGTACCGTGCGATCGCGTCGTTCTGCCCCATCATGCGGCCGTGCCAGTCGCTGAGGAATCCGTTGTAGATCCGGCGGCACTCCCGCTGCCATACCTCCAGGGGGTCCATCGGGATACGTTCCAGTTCCTCCTCTGCCGCCCGGCGCCCGCGGTCGAATGCCCGGAGCATCTGCGCGTGGGCGTCCCAGGCTGCCTTGTGGAGCGGAGAGAGGCCGGGCTCGGCGAACGACGTGGCGATCGCACGGTGAACGTCCCGCGCCCGTCGCGTCGTGGCCGGCGAGCGCGGCCGGAGGCGGGCGGCGAGCGCGTCGTACTCCGCGCGGAGTGCGCGTTCCCGCGCCTCTCCCTCAGCATGAATGCGGGCATACAGGTCCTGCATGGCAAGCACGTCGTCCAGCGAGCGTGGCAGGGGCGCCTGTGGAAAGGTCCAGTTCTGCCCTCGGCTGAGGTCGAACACGGTCGCGGCCGGGCGAACCAGGCGCGACTGCTCGGGCCGCTTGAGGGGCGGGGCCGCCTCGCCCTCGCGTGGCGTCTCCGTGTCCACAGGATGATCCTTCCCGGCCTGAGCGGAAGGCGTTCGGCGCATGCCTTCCTGGAACACTTTCACGGCCTCGGCGGTTTTTCCCTGGCACGCCAAAGCTCGGGCCAGATTTGTGTTGGCCTCGGCGAGCAGGGGCGCGAGCCGGACCGCTTCACGCAGCGCGGCTTCCGCGTCGCGCGGCCGTCCCAAGTTCAGCAGGGCGTGACCCTTGTTGTTGAGCAGCACGGCCCGCCCGGGGATGTTCATGATGGAAGGCGGGTCCGGCTTGAGCGCCTCGGCCTTCTTCAGGAGGCCGAGCGCCTCACGTGCCCAGCCCAGGCTGTTCGCGACGCCCGCGGCATTCACGAGGTGCGCGGCATTCTTCGGCTCCAACTGGTGTGCCGCCAGGAGTGCGGCGAGCGCGGCCTCCGGGATGTTGCGTGCCAGGGCGACGACGGCCGCACCTCGGGCGCGCTCGGCGCTCTTCACCTCCACACTCGACCGGAAGGCCGTCCAGGCCGCGCGGCCCACCCGGGCCTCGAGGGCCCGCTCAAGCGTGACGGTCACGTCAGTCGACGCGCCCATACTTGGGCCACCCGGCGCCCCTCCGCCGCTCTTCTTGCGCTGCTCGCGAAGTTCCCTGAGGACCCGTTCGAGCTCCGCGTAACCGGGGCTGCCAGGCTGCATCTGCGCGAGCCGCTTCTCCAGTTCGCGGATCGCGTCCTCGATGGGGAGCCCGCCGGCCCGCAATGTCGGGCTGGACGGCGAGACGTCGACCTCATCCACGCAACCCGCAGACAGCTCGGCGATGCGCCGCTCGTGCTCCGCGAGCGGCGGCAGGGCGCTCGAGTCGCTCCATGCACGAAGGGTGGTCTGCGCGTCCGCGACGGAAGCGAAGCTGAGCCCCAGCAGGCAGGCAAGACCCAGGGAAGAGATGTTCTTGACAGTCCTCCCCTTGCCTGGCGCGTTCAAGGGAACACCACCTCGACTTGCAGGCACAGTTTTCCGCAGGTCGGGTGCTCGGGATCGAACAGACCGTCGAGCGTCTGCGCGTACTCGCCGGTGTTGCGCTTTCGGATCAGGAGTGGCACCGGATCCTGACCCTGCACTACGTGAAAACCCGCGATGCGGTAGCGCCCCAGCGGAATGTCCGCGATTTCGTTGACTCGCGCTCCGTCGCTGCCGAGGCGGGCGGCGAACGGCTCGGTGGTGCTTCCGTCGATCAGCGGACCGTTCGGCTCGAAATACAGCACGACCGTGGAGTAATCGCTGTTGTGGTCGCCCCAGAATCCGACGACCGTCGCGCCGTACGTTCCGGTGAGGGGTTCGGCCTGCGCTCCGGTCAGCTTCCAGGTGAAGTTCCGCACCGCGCCGTCGATCCCGGCGAAGCTGTCGCTGTTGTCCGGATGCAGGTACATCGTGTAGTTCCGGCCGTGATACGCTCTCGTGATCTGCGCGTAGGCCCGCCAGGAGCCCTGCTGGACCCGCAGGTCGTACCGCCCGTCTGCCGCGGTCCGGCCGGTGATGGCCGCGTTGTAGTAGATGGTGTTGTCAAGAGTGATCTTCACGTCGGAGAGAGGCTTGCCAGTGGCGTCGACCGCCTGTCCCCGCACCACGTAGCTCTGCGGCGTGGCATTCGTGCCACCACCGGGTGCCGTACCTCCCGTGCCGCCACTTCCGGGGGTCGCCGTGGCACCACCGCAGGCGACCAGAGAGAGGGCGAGAGTGCCGAGTCCGAGCCATGTCCGTGGGTTGCGCATACGTCCTCCTGGGCGCCCGACCCGGGCGTCAAGGCAACGGTAGGTGGGGCCCGTGACGCGTCCGTAACGGTTGCCGGTCTCCTATCCGGTCGCGCCGTGCGGTGCGTACAATCGGGATACTCATGGTCATGCCTCACGTCCGGATGCTGGGACGGTTCCGCGTCGTCGATGGCGAGCGGGTGATCGCGCCGCCACGCAGCAACACCGTGCTGCTGCTGGCCTACCTCGCGTGCCGCGCGGACTGGGCCGACCGGGGTCGGCTCGCCACGCTCTTCTGGCCGGATCAGGATGAGGAGGTTGCCCTCACGAACCTCCGGCAGGTGCTGGCACGCGCCCGGGCTCACGCGTGGGCCGCGAATGTCGAGGCGGAGCGCACGCGCGTGCGGTGGCTCGTGCCGAACGACGTGCAGGCGTTCCGTGACGCACTTGGCCGGGGTGACGCGGCCTCCGCCGTGGAGGGGTATCACGGCGAGTTCCTCGATGGGATGGACGCCCTGCCGGACGGACTTCAGGAGTGGGTGGATGCCGAGCGCGAGACGCTGCGAAGCGCGTGGCTGCGCGTGTCGACGCGCCGGGCTGCCGACTTGGAGGCGAACGGAAACATGAGCGGCGCCGCCGAGCTGGCCGGACGCATCCTCGAAACTGACGCGCTCGCCGAGGACGCGCTGCAGACCTTCATGCGCTGCGCTGCGGGGCTCGGCCGTCGGGACGACGCCCTGCGGGCTTACCGCAGCTTCCGGGAGAGGCTGGACCGGGAACTGAGGCTTGAGCCGCTCGCGGGAACCCGAGAGCTGGCCGAGCAGATCGGCAGGGGAGAGCTTCCCGTGGCCAGGGTGCCGGCGCGTCAGCCGACGGCGACCATGGAGGCGAGCCGGCTGGTCGGACGCGACGCCGATCTCGCGCGGTTGCGCGCGTCCACTGCGCCCGCCCTGATCATCATGGGTGACCCCGGAATCGGCAAGACCCGCTTTCTGCAGGCCCTGGCGCCCGACGCGCCGTGGCTGCGGTGCCGGGAGGGCCTGGAGCGGGTGCCCTACCTGGCGCTGCTCGACCTCCTGCGGGCGCGTGCCGCGGACCTGCCGGACCTGGGGCCCTACCGCGAGGACCTCGCGCGTCTCGCTCCGGACCTCGCACCCGACCTCGCGTCCGGCCTGACACCCGCCCTGCTTGATCCCGAGACCGCCCGGACGCGTGTGGTCGAGGCTCTCACGCGCTGCCTGGAGACCGTGGCGTCGGGGAGCCCGTTCGGCCTGGTGGTGGATGATCTGCAGTGGGTGGACCCGTACACCCTTGAGGTGCTCGCGTATGGCCTCTCGGGCCGACGCGTCCGCGTGCTCGGCGCGTGCCGCACCCTGGAAGGGCCAGAGGGACTGTCGTCGCTGGTGTCCGCGGGCGCCGAGACTCACACCCTCGCCCCGCTGAGCGAGGACGACGTGCGCGCACTGCTCGCCACGCTGATGGAAACGGCGCAGGGACCACCGGTCTTCACGCGCTGGCTGCACCAACGGACGGGGGGCAATCCTTTCTTCGCCCTGGAGACCCTGCGCTTCCTGGCCGAGACGGGCGTTTTGCACGTCGAGCCGGGCGGCTGGCGGACCGAGGTCGACGACGTCACGCGCGACTACCGCGAGCTGAGCGTGCCGCCCCGCGTTGCGCAGTCCGTCCTGAGGCGTGTGAAGGCCCTGCCGGAGGAGGCGCGGCGGGTGCTGGACGTGGCGTGCGTCCTCTCCACGGGCCTTGACCCGACGCTGCTGTCCGGAATCGTGGGGCTCAGCGACTGGGCCGTGATGGAGGCGCTCGACGCGGCGGAACGCGCGGGCATCACACGAGGGGACGCCTTTGCGCACGACCTGTTCCGACAGACGCTCTACGCCAGTCTGCCCGAGGCACGGCGCGCGTTTACGCATACGAGGATCGCCCGCGAACTCGCGGCCAGGCAGGCCACACCGCTGGTGGTCGCCGAGCACTTCATCCGGGCTGCGCAGCCCGAAGCCGCAGCCCACCAGCTCCTGAACGCCGCGCGCCTGGCAGAGGACACTTCCCGCCGCGACGTCGCCGCCGAGCTGTACGCTCGCGCGGCGGAACTGCTGGAACTCGCCGGTCGGGCGGATGAAGCCGTCGACGCGACCGTGGCCGAGCACCGCATGCTCGCCGAGTTCGATACCGGTCCCAGGGCCGACGCGCTGGTCGAGCGCCTGAAGCGGCTCGCCCGCACGCCCCTGCAACTCGGTTGGGCCGCGCATGCCGAGGCACATCTGGCCTACGTGCGCGCCGACGCGGCGCGCGCCGAGCAGACCTCACGGCGCGGCCTGGAGTTCCTCGCGCTGCACGGTACGGACGCCTCCCTGGAAGGCTCGCTGTGCGCCGTGCTCGCCTCGAGCCTGTGGGCACAGGGCCGTGTCGCGGAAGCTCTGCCCGTCACTGAGCGGCGTGCCGGGAGTACGCGCGCCTCGGGCGATCTCCGCGAGCTGGAATCTGCGCTCAATGATCTGGGCGTGATCAGCAGCAACCTCGAACGGCATCGTGAGGCGATCACGTACCTCCAGCAGTCGCTCGACATCACGACCGGCCCGGTCGATCCGGTCGGTCGGGTGTCGACCCTCAACAACCTGGCGGTCAGCCAGGGAGAGCTCGGGCGCACACGCGACTCGCTGGAAACGCTCCTTCGGGCGCAGGCGCTGCTGGAGCCCACGAGCGGCACCGAGGCCCTGCGCATCCAGCATGACACCGCCGTTGGTCTCCGTCTCCACGAGCTCGGGGAGTACGGCGGGGCGCTCGACGCGTACGCCAGGGCCGAGCGGCTTGCCCGTGACCTCCAGTTCTGGTCGCTTCCGACCGTGCTCCGCTCCATCGCCGGGGTGTACGTGGACCTGGGCGAGCTTGAGCTCGCCCAGCAGTACCTCGACGAGGCCCTCGCGCGGCCGAATGTCCGCCCGCTTCAACGCTGCGCGATCCTGCGCGTTCAGGGAAAGCTCGACCTGATTCAGGGGCGCAACCCCGACCCGGCCCTCGACGAGGCCGAGGAGATCGCGGGCCGTGTCGGGAAGCCCAAGGGAATTGTGCTCGCCCAACTCGACCGCGCCGTGACCCGCGCTCCAGACGAGGCCTTCGACCTCGCGCGGCAGGCCCTGAAGGACGCGCGATCTCTCGACCTTCCCGGCGTGGAGGCGCTGGCTCACTTGCGCGCCGCGCAGGCAGCCATCGCTCTGGGTCGGTTCGTGGAGGCTGCCGAGGCCGCGCGGACGTGCATCGCGATGTCGGGAACCTACGCTTCGGGGGCCACTCCGGCGGAGACGCACCTCACGCTTCACCGGGCTCTTTGGGGAGTCGGTGACCGGCGCGCCTTCGAGGCGCTGCGTGCGGCGGGCGAGTGGATCCGGGAAACAGTCGCGCGGCACGTTCCACCCGCTCACGTGCAGGCCTTCCTGAAGCGCAATCCCGTGAACGTGGCGGTTGCCCTGGCTTCGGAACAGGCCGAGGATTGACCACTCGGACAGCTGGGAGGTGACCGAGGCGATGAACTGACACCCATTACGCAAGCGTCACGGGTGAGGCCTACCCTGCCAGCATGCCCATCCGGACACGCCCTCCGAGCTTCATCCTGCGCGTTCGCGACACGCCGGGCGGAACCTGTCTGGTCCTGCTCGACGTCCGTACGGGAGAACAGCACGAGTTCACGTCGTGGGTGGCGCTGGCGCAGTTCGTCCGGTCCCTGCTGCGTCCGGGACTGCGCTGACGGCCCTGCCGTCGGGAAGGAGAGAGGAACATGACCACAACGGACACCATGGCCCCGGAGATGCTCGCACTCAAGGACCGGCTGAAGGTCACCTGGATGAGCGGCGACTATGGCGTGTTCGCCCGGTACCTCGAACCGGGCGCGTTGGAAATCCTGGAACGCTGGGACCTCCAGCCCGGCGAGCGCGTTCTGGACGTGGGCTGCGGCGCTGGGCAGATCGCTCTTCCCGCTGCGGCACGCGGAGTTGACGTGACGGGCGTGGATATCGCGGCGAACCTCATCGCGCAGGCGCGGCGGCGCGCCGAGGACGCCGGGGTCCGCGCCACCTTCGACGAGGGTGACGCGGAGCGCCTGCCCTACCCGGACGCGAGCTTCGACACGGTCGTGAGCCTCATCGGCGCGATGTTCGCTCCCCGTCCCGACCGCGTGGCGGCCGAACTGCTGCGGGTGTGTCGGCCCGGCGGCCGCATCCTGTTGGCCAATTGGACGCCGGCGGGGTTCATCGGCCAGATGTTCAAGACCATCGGAAAGCACGTGCCGCCCTCTCCGCTCATGCCGTCGCCGCTCCTGTGGGGAGACGAGCAGACCGTCCGTGACCGGCTGGGCAGCGGGACGAGCGACCTGCGGTTCCAGCGCTACCACTACCGGCTCGCTTACCCTTTCCCCCCACAGGACGTGGTCGCGTTCTTCCGGGAGTACTACGGTCCGACGAACCGCGCGTTTGCCGCGCTTGACGAGGCGGGACAGGACGCGCTCGAGGCGGACCTGGTCCGCCTCTGGTCGGAGCACAACATTGCTGGACCAGGGGAGAGTGCCATCGAGAGCGAGTACCTCGAAGTGAGGGCGACGCGAGGCTGAGCGGAGACGAAGGTGGAGGGAACGTCCCCTCCACCTTCAGGTTCCGGCGTGCGGGCACCAGATTCAGTCGCTGTCGCGTCACGTGCAGTGCGTCGTGCCTGACCTCGCCGAGGCGCTACCGGGCACCGTCGGGTGCCGGTGCAGGTCGCCGGGTATCAGGACGAGCACGAGTGGTTTTTCGAGCGTGCACAAACCCCACCTCGACCCACCTCGATAGGTGCCGAGGCGTGTGCGGGTGGCGCGGTACAGCTTCATCAGGAGGACATCGCTGGGTCGAAGGGGGGCCAGCGATCGGGCCGGCGGGGTAGACGCGGGTCAAGTCGAACACCGCACCATCGAGCCGTCAAACGGTCTGGCTGACCATGAAGAGAAATGGCCACCAGTACCGTAGCTACGGTTAAATCACGAACTTAGCGGACGCACCGCTCAAGCTCGCTGGTCAAGAGGGCTCCTTTTGACCAGCGCGACTGTGCCTGCTGTGCTGACGGTCGAGGTCGTACTTCGTTTGCAGGATACGAATGCGCTCCTGGCTGTCCTCGGCGTACAGTGACTGCTCCAGGCTGCGGGCCTGACCGACGTGCTCATAGGCACAGCGGTAGTCGTTGAGTCCCTCGCAGGCACGGGCCATCAGTTCGTGCCCCTGGACCAGAAAGCGCTTTCGCGCTCCCTCCCCGGCGCGGATCAGTACGAGTTCGGCGTCAGTCAGGGCAATGCCGAACTGTCCGGCGTCCAGCGAGACTTCCGCCAGACCGGTCATGGCGAGGAGTTCGGCATCGAGATCGTTCATCTGTCTCGCCATCGTGAGGGCGTCGAAGAGCAACTCGCGTGCCTTCACGTGTTGGCCGCTCGCCATCTGCACCAGCGCCTGTCCGTGCAGGGCGCGCTGTTTCAAGTAGGGCATCCGGTGTGCGGTGGCCTGCTCGATCACGCTGAGGTAGTGGGCTGCGGCTTCCTCGAGTTGTTGACGTCGGCGCAGTGCTTCGGCGAGGTTCAGTTGCAGCAGGGTATGGTGACGTACTGAAGTGCCGGCGTCGACCAGCTCAAGACCTTCACGGGTGATTCGCTCGCCACGCTCCAGGTCGCCGTGCTCAATGTGGGCACGCCCCAGGTTGATGTGCAGGATCAGGAGTCGTACGGGATCCCCACCCTGCCTGAGGATTTCGCTGGCCTGCTCGTAATGCTCGAAGGCGGCGACCTGGTTGCCGAGGTCGCCCCACAGCAAACCGAGGTTGAGGTGAATGCCGGCCGCTCCGTACAGGTCTGCTGCCTGCTCACGCAGTTCGAGTGCAAGGTGAAATTCGACGAGCGCCTCGGCGCTGAGTCCACTCATGTGCAGGACGCTGGCGAGCCCTGCCCGGGCCTCTGCTTTCGTCGTCGCGTCAAGATCTCTGGTCAGCAGGGCCTGAAAACGTTCACGTGCGTCCGCCAGACGGCCCTGCTCTCGGGCAATTCGTGCCTGTCCGAGCAACGCTTGACTGTCAGGTCCTTCGCTTGTTGGGCCCATGGCCTCCCTCTCGTCCTATTAAGCCACAAGCACGAGGGGTCCGCTCAGTGCGGACCCCTCGTGCTTGTGCTGTGCTTCAGCGCCCGAGGGTACGGGCGAACGCTGCCAGATCAATTGCCCCGGCGGCGCTGCTGGCGCCACTGAGCGGGACGGTGGTATTGGTGAGCGCGTTACCGACCAGCACGGGAGTCGCGCGGCTCGAAAGACCCAGGGCCGCCGCACCGGACACGACGGCGGTGCTCATGGAGGTGCCCGTCCAGGCAATGAGCCGCTCGCCGGGCGCCGCCGCCCCAATCGCTTCACCGGGCGCGTGGAGCTCCAGCCCGGCACCATAATTGCTGAAGGGACTGCGGGCAAGGGTGTTGCCGACGCTGCCAACCGACAGGCGTTGTGAACTGCTGGTGGCGTTACGCGCCGGCAGATCGATTTCGGAGAGGTTGCGGTTGCCGCTGGCTGCGACGACAATCGCGCCAGTCGACTCGGCGTAGTCGATGACGGCTTCCAGGGCAGGGGAGCGTCTGTCCGTACCCAGGCTGAGATTGATGACCTGCGCGCCCTGATCGGCGGCACGCACGACGGCGTTGACCACGTCCGAAAGGTTACCGTACCCGTCAGGACGGATAACACGGTACGGCAGAATCTGTGCGCGGGGACTGATCTGCGCGGCAATGGTTGCGACGGCCGTGCCGTGCCCGAAAGCGGGATCGGCTGGGGTGCCGACTTCATCGGGCAGATTGTCGTTGTCGACCAGATCGCGCCACATGCTGCTGGGCGCGAGCCGGTTTTTCAGGGCCGGGTGGCCGGTGTCGACGCCACTGTCGATTACCGCGATCATGATGCCGGAACCGAGTTCAGGAATCGCTTTCTGTGCGCTTTCGAGCCGGATGGCTTTCCAGGCATCGTTGTTGGCAGGAAGAGCCGTGAATTGCCCGTCCGACCACGCGCCCCCGGTGCCATCCGACCAGGCACCGCCGGTCCCGTCGGACCACGCGCCACCCGTACCATCCGACCAGGCACCGCCGGTCCCGTCGGACCACGCGCCACCCGTGCCGCTGAGACGCACAACGCCCACGTCCGGTTCGATGGCGGACAGGTGCGCGGTTTCGGCAGGCTCGGTGGAATCGGTGAGGGAGGTGGTGACAATCGCGAAGCCCTGGCTGGGCTTGAAGGCGATGACTTTGCCGTTGTATAGCACTTCGAGGGATTCAACCGTGTCGGTGCTGAGCAGTTTGACCCTGGCAACGTTGGGTTTCTTGGGGCTGCTGATTGTGGAGGCGACGTCCAGACGGAATGACTCGCTGCCTGGTTGCTGGCCGCAGGCGGCAAAGAGTGGTAACAGCAGGAGCGCGAAGGCGGCCTTGCAGGTGACGTTTCGGTAGCTGGACGTATTGGGATTCAAGGAGTCGCGCATTTCTCTCCGCAGCCTGAGCGGCGCTGGTCAACCTGGGTGGCCGGGGCTGAGTCTCAGGATATCTTTTTCTTCGTCTCACGGCCTTCATGTGTTATTCGTGGTCCTGGGCTCTTCGGCAGGGCCACAAGACCATCTTGGCCCACAGGCTGCGCGCGTTGGTGGGAAATTTCCGGTGTCCTGGGGTGCCTCAGTGGGGTGCCTCAGGAAGGCTCTGCTTCCTCATCGTCCCGCCGGGTGACATCTTCACCGCCGGGAACGATTGGCAGCACCGAGCCTCCTACTGCTGGAACCCCGCTCACGCCACCGCCCATCGGCGCGGCCACGGGGGGAACGGGCACCGTGCGGGCGTCGTCTGACGGTTGGGTCTGAGCGTTGCCACTGTCCTGCTCGATTTCCTCGACGGAGCGGCCAAGTGGCGTCGTGTCCGGGCGGGGGGTGTGATCGTCGGTCATGCCGTACCTTAACCCTGCGTCCTTTGCCCGCACCCTGAGGGTTTCTTATGGTTGCCAGTGTCCGGGGCGTCTTACCGGGCGCGAAACTGACCAGTCGGCGCCCTAAGATGACTTCATGACTTCACCTGCCGCCCAACCACAACCGCCACGTTGTTCTGTCCTTTTTCCGGATGGGCGCCGGTGACCGCCTTCGGGGCGTCGCTCGGCTGGAAGCGTGAACAGTGGATCGGGTTGGCCTGTGCGCTGGTGACGGTGCTGATCTGGTCGGGCTTCATTCTGGTGTCGCGTCTCGGTGCCAAGGGCTCACTGTCGCCGTTTGACATTTCGGCGCTGCGCTTTGGCGTTTCGGGGCTGGTGATGCTGCCCTTTTTGCTGCGAAGCGGCACGGGAGGCTTGCGGCTGTGGCAGGTGGCCGCTCTGGGCGTGACGGCAGGGCTGGGGTACGCGCTGCTGGCTTACTCGGGGTTTCATTTTGCGCCGGCGGCCCACGCCGCGGTGTTCATGCCGGGTATGCTGCCGTTCTTCACGGCTGCACTCGCCTGGGGCGTGCTGGGTGAGCGCTGGACCCGTGCGCGTTTTCTGGGTCTGGCCGTCGTTGGGGTGGGCATCGCGCTGCTGGCCGCCGACGAGCTTGTTCGCACCGGAGGAGCGACCTGGCGGGGTGACCTGCTGTTCCTGGGGGCTTCACTGCTGTGGGCGGCCTACGGGCTGCTGGCGCGTCAGTGGCGCGTTGGGCCGCTGCAGGCAACGGCGGTCATCGGGGTGTTCTGCCTGGTGACGTACTGGCCTCCGTACCTGCTTTCAGGACAGTCGGGCCTGCTGGCGGCTCCCCTGTCAGAGGTGTTGCTGCAAGGCATTTATCAGGGTTTTCTGGCCGTGGTGGTCGCGCTGATCACTTATACCCGCGCATTGCAGACGCTGGGACCGGCCTTGACGACCACCATCACGTCCCTGACGCCGGCGTTGGCAGCCCTCTCGGCCGTGCCGCTCCTGGGAGAGTCGCTCTCTGCGGTGTCGGTGGCCGGGGTGATGGTGGTGACCTTGGGCGTGCTGGTCAGTGTGGTCCGCCTGTCACGGTAAAACCGTGCTTTGACTGCCGAAAAGCCTGAGCCGTTCGGCGCGCTTTGTAAACGTTACCAGACCGTGCTACAAGTAGACTATAACGATTCAGAGACGGCGTGCGCGCCGGTCTCACCGTACCCCTTATTCCCTTTCAGGAGCGCTTTTGAATCTCTCGGATCATCGTCACATCGCACGAATTGCCGTGCCCGTCAGCCTCGAGATGACCTTTCAGCTGCTGCTGAACTTTGGCGTACAACTCGTTGTCGGCGTGCTGGGCACCCTGGCACTCGCCGCCGTCGGTTTGGTCAACAGCCTCGTCGTGGTCGGCATGGTCAGCCTCAGCACCATCGGGGCCGCGGCCGCCATTCTGGCCGCCCGGGCGCACGGAGCCCGCAGTCCGCAGGCCGTGGCGCGCGTGGCCACCACGGCGGGGGTGTTGGCTTTCCTCTTCACGCTCACCTTGTGCCTGCCTGCAGCGTTCTTCGCGCAGCCCCTGCTGCTGGGCCTGGGCGCCACCGCTGAAATTGCCGCAACTGGCGCACGGTACTTTCAGCTCACCGTGCTGGCGCTGCCGTTCATGGTGCATGCCTCCGTGACCAGCGGAGTGTTCCGCTCGCTGGGTCAGGCGCGCATTCCGATGCAGGTCTCGATCTTTGCCGTGCTGTTCAACGGCCTGCTGGCCTACGCGCTGGTCGTCGGTCTGGGTCCGCTGCCGGTGCTGGGCCTTGGCGGTGCGGCCCTGGCCAGCCTGATCGCTCAGGGTCTGCGCGCCGCGCTGCTGTTCTGGCTGCTGCACCTGCGCCCCGGCCGGGTGCCGCTGAGCTGGTCACGCTCGCTCACGACCTGGCGCCAGGCAGCGGGGCAGCTGCTCACGCTGGCCTTTCCCCTGGCCATGACCCAGCTGTCCTGGAGCGCTGGCGCCTTTCTGTACGCGCTGCTGTTCGCGCGCCTGAGTGTCTCTGCGCTGGCAGCGAGCCAGATTGTGCTGTCACTCGAAGGCGTGTTCATCGTGGCCTCGTACGGGTTGATGTCGGCCTCCACCACCCTGATCGGGCACGCGGTCGGTCAGGGTGACCATCGGCGCGCGCAGGACTGGTCGGTCATCCTGCAGCGGGTGGGCATGGCGACAGGCCTGGGCTTCGGTGTGCTGTTCATGGCCTCGGCGTACCTGCTGCCGCACCTTTACCCCAACATCAGTCCCGCGACCTTGCAGGTGGCCTTCTGGGGCATCGTGATCAACGCAGCCTTTCAGGTCGTGAAGGTGCGCAACATGATTCTCGGCGGCGGCGTGCTGCCCAGCGGGGGAGACGCACGGGGCGTGGTGATCGGTGATCTGATCGGCCCATTTGTGGTGGGGCTGCCGCTTGCTTATCTGCTGGGCTTCACCCTCGAACTGGGCGTGTGGGGCGTCTTTTGGGGACGCATTGCCGATGAGGTGGCCAAAGCCTCGTTTTTCACCTGGCGTGTGCGGCGTCTGCGCTGGCAGGCCCTGACAGCTCCCAGGGCGACGGTGACCCAGCAGGCCGCATGACCGGAACACGGAAAGGAACACCAATGAAACAAACTCTGCAGGGCCGCTGGGCCCTCGTGACAGGCTCGACGCGCGGTATCGGACAGCAGATTGCCCTGGGCCTGGCTCAGCGTGGCGCGAACGTCATCGTGCACGGCCGCACCCTGGCGCACACGCAAGCGACTTTGGATCTGCTGGCGGCGTACGGCGTGCAGACCCACGCGGTCGCCGGAGAACTCGCCCGTGAAGAGGGCGTGCAGGCGATCATCGAAGGCGTGCGGGCCGGACCAGGATCCATCGATATTCTCTACAACAACGCCGCGATCCAGAATCCCTGGAAGCCCCTGTTCGAGATCACTCCGCGAGACTGGCAGGACAGCTTTCAGATCAATCTGTACGCCGTGGTGCAGTTGTGCACGGCGTTCGCTCCGCAGATGCGCGAGCGGGGTTTCGGGCGCATCATCAACCTGACCAGTGGCATTCAGGATGTGCCGCAACTTGCGCCCTACAGTGTCTCCAAGGCCGCCATCGACAAGTACTCACGCGATCTGGCCGCCGAACTGCGCGGCAGCAACGTGCTGGTGAACTACCTCGATCCGGGCTGGCTGCGCACTGACCTGGGCGGCCCCAACGGTGAGTGGCCGGTGGAAACGGTGCTGCCCGGAGCGCTGGTGCCCGCCCTGCTCGAAGATCATGGTCCGAGTGGCCGACTGTACGCCGCGCAGGACTTCAAGTACCTGGACTGAAACACGCGACTGAAACCGGGGAACTCATCGGGTTTCCCGTTTTTTGACGTTTTGATCCCAGGTGGCGTTGACGACCGAGCAAGGCAGTCAATGCTGATCGGCGCCGATCGGCAACGAGGTGGCAGCAATGCAGCACCTGGGTGGTGTTCTCGGCTGCGGCGAAATGCACGGCAACTTCGTATGACTTGGGCTGAGCACATCGGGCACTGCTGGCTATGTCAGGATTTTGCAAGAGCTGTTTTCGTACCTTGAATTTCACTGGCCAATGCCGCGATGGTCCTGAAGTTATTCGGCGATACGTCGCGTGGCCGGACGCCACCCTGAAACGGCCCGGAAGGGAGTAAGGCATGAACAGTTCATTTGTCCTGCATCACTCTGCCTGGACCCTCACTGCCCGAACGGGTGCGACCGGACATGCTCGAAACTCTCCACAACGCTCGTGGCTCTTGCGGTTCGCTGCGCAGCATGCCGCTCGTTGCCTGGTGAGTGACCCGGCGCAGGAGCGGTCCACCGTGCCCGCTGCCGGGAGCCCGCGTTATGGATGGCCGGGAAGGCGACGCTCATGACCGCTGCACCGCTCAGCGTCGCGATCATCACGGATTTTGTTCACAACTACCAGGCGCACCTGCTGGTGGGCATTCGTGAAGCCCTCAACGAACGGGGACTGGCTTCCACGGTGTACGTCGGACGGGAACTGTTCCCGCCGGGGCATCCCGTGCACGACGCCAACGCGGTGTACCGTCTGATCAGGCCCGATCAGCACTGCGGGGTGATTCTGCTGACGGCCAACCTGGGGCGTGCGGTCAGCGGTGACGACCTGATGCGCTTCGCGCGGCAGTTTGCGCCTTTGCCGGTCGTATCCGTCGGGAAGAAAATCGCGGGTGTTCCCTCGATTCTGGTGGACAGCCGACCGGGCATGCAGGCCTTGATGGAACACCTGATCGTCAAGCGCCAGTTCCGGCGTTTCGTATTCGTGCGGGGCCGTGAAGGCAACGACGACTCGAATGACCGTGAGCAGGTGTTCCGCGAAGCGCTGGCGCTGCACGGCCTGCCTTTTCGTTCCGACTGGACGCTCTGCGGGGATTACCGGGCACACGCCGCGTATGACGCCATGCGAACGCTGCTGGCCACCACCCGCGATTTCGATGTGGTGGTCTCTGCCAACGACCAGATGACCGAAGGCATCATCCGGGCCTTGCGAGAGCACGAATTGCGCGTGCCCGAAGACGTGGCCGTGGTGGGCTTCGACGATGACGAGGACTTCCGGCATGCCATTCCGCCGCTCACCACCGTACGCCAGCCGGTGGTCGAGCAGGGCGTGGCGGCCGTAGAACTGCTCTGCTCGCTTGATCCTCGTCATGACGTCCATATCGATACGCAGCTGGTCGTGCGGGAATCGTGCGGCACGAAAGGCGGTTCGGGACCGCTCAGCCTGGCGCACGAAGCACTGCCCCGCACGCTGGACCGCCAAAAAGCCCAGCAGGAGGTGCTGGACTACCTGCGTCAGGTGAGCCGTGATCCACAGGCACGCCAGCCTTTTCTGGCGTACTGGAAAAACCAGCTGCTCGGCAATCTGGGCCGCGAGCATGACCTGGTCACGTGGCGTCACCTGCTCAACGATTTTCGCACCGCGCTGCGTCCGGAACTCTCGGGAGTGGTGCTCAGTGACTTCGACGCTCTGTTCGCCGACGTGCAGACGCTGCTGTATGACGCGCTGCAGATGGCCTACGCCAAGCAGCGCCTGGCGGAGGCGACCAACGCCGTGCTGATCTCCAACATGGTCTCCGCCCTCAGCTATGAAGCGATGTTCGGTGCGGCGCTGAATTACCTCAAGCACCTGCGCCTCAACCGGGTGGTGCTGGTGCTCTACGAGCGCTTCGGACGCCTCCCCAGCGAACTGGCCCGCGTCATGTTCGCCGAAGGGACCCGCAGCGCCCTCGACCGTGACCTGTTCCCGACTGCCCGGCTTCTGCCGGAAGGGATGCGAGGTGAACTCTTCGAAGGTCACCTGATGATCATTCCGCTGTTCACGACGGGCGCGCAGTACGGTTACCTGATCGTCGATCAGCCGCACGGCGTGTATTTCGACGAGGAAACGCCGCAGCACACCATCAGCCGGTCCATCCGGCACCTGGAGCAGCTTCACGCGATGCGCAGCGCGCACGACGACCTGGAGCGGCGGGTGGCCGACCGCACCCTGGAATTGCAGCGCCTCAACGAGCAACTGCAGCACGACGCCGTGCATGACGTCCTGACCGGCCTTGCCAACCGCGCGCTCTTTCACGACCGCCTGCGGCGGGTGGTGGCGCAGGCCGAGCGGGACAGCACGCAGGGCTACGCGGTGTTGTTCCTTGACTGTGACCGCTTCAAGTCCATCAACGACACCATGGGCCACAGCGTCGGTGATGACTTCCTGATCGAGTTTGCCGGACGCCTGTCAACAAGCGTGCGCCCGCAGGACACCGTCGCGCGCTTTGGCGGAGATGAATTCGCGGTCCTGCTCGAAGATGTGTTTGAAGCGCCTGACGTCATGATGATCGCCGAGCGCATTCAGCATACGCTGAGCGAACCGATGGACTTGCTGGGTCGCCCTTTCGCGGTGACGGCCAGCATGGGCATCGTCACCAGTGCCGGAGGGTACTCGAAGTACGAAGACGTCCTGCGCGACGCCGACATCGCGATGTACCACTCCAAGTCGCTGGGACCGGGCCGCACGACCATGTTCGAAGTCACCATGCACGAACGGGTCCTCAACCGCTCCCGGCTGGAAACCGAGTTGCGTCAGGCCCTCAGTCGCGGTGGGCTTTCGGTGCAGTATCAACCGATCGTCGACGTGCAGAGCGGTACCCTGCGGGGATTTGAGGCGCTCGCGCGCTGGGTGCATCCCGTGCGGGGCTTCGTGAGTCCCGGTGAATTCATCTCGGTGGCCGAAGAAGCGGGGCTGGTGGTGGATCTCGACCGCTTCGTGCTGTTCGAGGCGTGTGACTGCCTGCGCGCCTGGCGTGAACAGGTACCACAGGCAAGAGACTGCTTTCTGAGCGTCAATGTCAGCACCACGCAGTTCTCCCGAGCCGATTTCGTGCATGCCGTGCAAGGCGTGCTGCGGGATACCGGACTCTGCCCGGCCGACGTGCGACTCGAAATCACCGAAAGCCTGCTGATGCAGCGCGCGCCCGTGGTGCAGCGCAACCTCGAAGGGCTGCGCGAACTGGGCGTGCAGCTGTATATCGACGATTTTGGCACCGGGTACTCGTCACTCGGTTACCTGCAGCAGTTCGCGCCCAGCGTGCTCAAAATCGACCGTTCATTCGTGCAGCGCGTCCCCATGCACTCCGAGAGTGCCGAACTGGTCCGCACGATCCTCTCCATGGCGCGAAACCTCAACATCGCCGTCGTGGCCGAAGGAGTGGAATGTCAGGAGCAATGGACGTGGTTGCGCGAAGCAGGCTGCACTTACGCCCAGGGTTTCTTTTTCGCAAAGCCCCTCGTGCCGGAAGACGCGCTCGACGTGCTGCGCCAGAATCAGCCTTTGCCGGGCACCCCAAAAGAAGCCTCAGGAATGAAGGTCAGCGGAAGCGGCGGACACGGCAGCTGAATCCGCCGTGTCACGCCCCGGGTTCACCCACTGCCCGAAGCCGCGGAGTTCCCGCGCGAGTCGCGCCCCGTACTCGCCTTCTCCCAGCGTTTCGATCGTGACGCGCATGTGCGTCGCGTTGGCGTGCAGCATCTCTCGCTCGTTCAGCATGATGCCGACATGCCCCGGAAAAAACGCCAGGTCACCCGCCCGCGGGGTGTCCGTGGGGGTCAGGAAAGCCTGCTGCTGGTCGGCGTCGCGTGGCAGCACTCCCGCAGGGTAAAACAGCTGCGTCAGTCCGGAGCAGTCGATGCCCCAGGCGCTGCGGCCTCCCCAGACGTACGGCGTATCGAGAAAGCGGCGTGCGAAGTGCAGGCTGCGCTGGCCCTGCGAGGCGTCCGGCGCCGTCAGGGCCGCTTGCAGAAACGCTTCACCCTCGGCGTAGCGTACCCGCCACCACCGACGGCCGTCGATGTGGTGGGCTTCTCGATCCAGCAACTCGAAGAGTGCCCCGTGGCTGACTTCGTCCAGCAGGGTGGCGCTGACCCGCGGTGCGGCAAACAGGTGCCCGCGCAGGGCGCTGACCCGCACCGTTGCCGAAGCGGGCAACTCCCGGCCAAGCGCGCGCTGACAGGCGAAGCCCAGGTAGTCGTCGTGCAGCGTGCGCACCCAGGCCCAGCCGTCGTCGCGCACCTCGAGAATCTGCATCGCCTCGCCGTGCAGGGCTTCGGTGACCTGCGCGCTGCCGGTGGTGGGGCGCTCACGCAGGGAAACCCGGCCTCGCGCGGCGACGGCCTTCTGAGGCGTAAGCCATGTCCACTCCCCGGGCAACTCTCCCCGTAAAGCGTCTTCGGCCACGCGCCGTTGCTCGTCGAAGGCGTGAACGCGTGGATCCGGCAGGGGTGCGGTGTCAGGGCTGTACATGCCGTCATTTCAGCATGCCGAAGGCCGCACAGTGCTGCTGGCCGAGACCAGCAGGTGCCCGTGCTCATAGAATTCGCCTCCTGACCTTCACTCGGGCCAGGAGGCGAAGAAGCGCGACGTGGGGTCAGGCCCGTCTCTAACACCTCGCGTTCTGCTGATCACAGCATGCGCGGAATTTGTCCGCTTTGCGTTTGCAGCCGGTGAAGCCCGGCTTCGGTCAGCGTTGAGCCGACCTTGAAGTGCGGACGGGCCACAGAACGCTGCCTGCCGGTCAGGCTCCGGGCGCCGGAACGGGCACGTGGGCGCCGAGCAGACCTTCGTGTTTAAGATCCTGCCACAGTTCCGCCGGAACGGTCTGTTGCAGCAGGGTCGTGTTTTCGAGCACGTGTCCGGCATGACGGCTGGCCACCAGGACCGAGGTCACGGCCGGATGACCGAAAGGGAAGTGCAGGGCGGCCTGCTTGAGGCTGACGGCGTGGCGCGCGCAGACCGCGTCAATGGCCTGCGCACGCTGCAGCGTTTCCGGGGAAGCGGGGCTGTAATTGTAGGTAGCGCCCGGCTGCGCCGCCGCGAGCAGGCCACTGTTGTACACACCACCGATCACCACCCCGATGCCGCGTTCCTGACAGCGGTCCATGAAACCGTGCAGCGAGTCCTGTTCGAACAGGGTGTAGCGGCCCGCCAGCAGAAACACGTCGAACTCACCTGCCTTCAGCAGTTCGGCTGGCATCTGCCACTGGTTCATGCCCGCGCCGATGGCCGTGACCATCCCTTGCTCGCGCAGCTCGTGCAGGGCGCGGTAAGCACCTCGCATCAGCTCGCCGACTCCCACGCCCACCGCGTCAGGGTCATGAATGAACAGCAAATCGATGCGCGCGACCTGCAGGCGCCTCAGGCTGTCCTCGAAGGACCGCAGCACGCCGTCGTAGGAGTAGTCGTACTCGACGTTCAGTTTCGACGTCGATTTGAAGCCGAAGCTGCCGTCGCTTTCCAGCTGCGTGGGGTGCGGCGGGATGTCCGGGCGCAGCACCCGCCCGACCTTGCTCGACACGATGAAATCCGAGTGGTCCTGCAGCAGTGCGCCCAGCCGTTCCTCGGCCAGGCCGTACCCGTACAGGGGGGCCGTGTCGTAATAGCGAAAACCGAGCTGCCAGCTGCTCTGCAGCACGTCGCGCGCCTGAGTGTCGGGTACCGCCTCGTGCAGTCCACCCAGCGGCGCGGTTCCGAAACCCAGCGAAGGCAGCGAGAGCTTGCTGCGGGACAAGGTCCGGGGAGCGTAAGGGCTGTTCATGCTGAGCGTTGTACACCAACGCCAGAACATCGGGCCGGTGCGGGTCACATTACCTGCCGCACGCCTCTCGTCTGGCCCAACCTCGCCGCCCGGTGTGTTTTGGTGTTTACTCTGAGGATGGAGTGCCCGCCCTGCCTTTCTCTCAGACCGCAGCTGCCCGAACGGCCGGACGCACCGCTCGAGGTTCGTGCGTGACGCCGCAGGCGCGGCCAGTTCTCGGGCTCGATATTGGCGGAAGTCACGTGACGGCGGCACTCGTGGACCCGGGGGCCCGTGAAGTGCGGCGGGACAGCCGCACCGTTTTGCACGTCGCTCACGACTCGCCTGCCAGCCTGCTCACGGACGGCTGGGCCCGAGTGGCCCTGCTGGCCTGCGCGAACGAGGTGGGCCGCGTGGCGGGCGTCGGCGTCGCCATGCCGAGTCCGTTTGAGTATGCGCGCGGCGTCGCCCGGCACCGACACAAGTTCGCGGCGCTCTACGGCGTGAACGTCCGCGAGTCACTGAGAGACGCCTGGGCAGGCACTCCGCTGGCCGACACCTCGCCCGTCTTCGGAAACGACGCCGATCTGTTCGCGCTCGGCGAAGCCTGGGCGGGCGCTGCTCGCGGCCGGACGCGGGTGCTGGGCGTCACGCTCGGCACGGGCCTCGGCAGCGGTTTTGTCGTTGCGGGCCGGGTCGTCACCTCCGGCGAAGGCGTGCCTCCGGAGGGCGAGTTGTGGAATACGCCCTACGCAGGCGCCCTGGCCGAAGATTCGGTTTCCACGCGTGCGCTCGTGGACGCTTACACGCGGAGCGGCGGACCACAGCTCAACCCGGCCGATCTGGCGGCCCGGGCGCGCCAGGGAGACGTCGGCGCCCGGCAGGTCTGGCAGCAATTCGGTGAGCACCTTGCCGCCGTCCTGACACCCGTCGTGCAGGACTTCAAGCCGGACGTCGTGGTCGTCGGGGGAAACCTGACGCAGGCCTGGACTCTGTTCAGCGCTCCCCTGAAGCTGCTGGGCGTGCCCTGCGAAGCGTCCCGGCTGCTCGACGAGGCGGCCCTGCTGGGCGCGGCGGCCCTCGTTCTCGATCAGCACGGTTGAAGCGCGGTTGCCGAGCAATGCAGCGCCGCAGAAAGGAATTCATGGCTTACTTCGATCTTCCGGAACACGAACTGCGCACCTACCGACCCCCTCGCCACGAGCCCACCGATTTCGATGCCTTCTGGGCCCGGACGCTGGCCGAGTCACGGGAGCGAGCCCAGGACCCGCAGTTTGTGCCCGTCGAGGCTTTGCTCGCGACCCTGGAGGTGTTCGACGTGACCTTCAGCGGCGCCCTCGGCTCGCCCGTGCGGGGATGGCTGGTGCTTCCCAGACAGCGCACCGGCCCTTTGCCGTGCGTGGTCGAATTCATCGGGTATGGTGGTGGACGTGGTCTGCCGCACGAGTGGCTGCTGTATGCCAGCGCCGGGTACGCGCATTTCGTGATGGATACCCGCGGTCAGGGCAGCGGCTGGCGTCAGGGTGACACGCCCGACGAGGGCAGTGGGGGCGAGCCGCACCTGGGAGGCTTCATGACCCTGGGTTTGCACGATCCCCACCGCTACTACTACCGGCGTGTCTACACCGACGCGGCGCGCGCCGTCGAAACGGCCCGCACGCATCCGGCCGTCGACGCTTCGCGCGTGGCGGTGACCGGAGGCAGTCAGGGTGGGGGGCTGGCCCTGGCGGCCGCCGCGTTGATGCCGGACGTGCAGGCCTGCTTGCCCGACGTGCCGTTCCTGTGTCACTTCGAGCGTGCCCTGCGCATCACCGACAGCTTTCCGTACGGCGAGATCGCGCAGTACCTGCGCATTCACCGTGACGCTACCCAGGCGGCCATGCACACCCTGTCGTACTTCGACGGCCTGCACTTCGCGGCCCGCGCGCGCGCCCGGGCGCTGTTCAGCGTCGGTCTGATGGACGATATCTGCCCGCCCAGCACCGTGTACGCCGCGTTCAACCACTATGGCGGTGAAAAACGCATGGTCGAGTATCCCTTCAACCGCCACGAGGGCGGGCAGGCCCACCAGGACCTGAAGAAAATCCATTTTTTACGGGAAGTGTTCGGTGCGAAAGTGCCTTCATGAACGAGCCACTGGACACCTGCCTTTTTCTCTTGCGTCCCCAGTATCAACAGCGCGTCTGGGGTGGCCAGAAACTGCAGCAGGCTTCACCGCCGGTCGGTGAAGCCTGGATCGCCTACGAGCGCAGCGAGATACAGGGTGGCGAGCACGACGGACAGACGGTAGGGGAGCTGGCCGGACGCTACGGCGCCGCACTCCTGGGCACCGACGTCGCGCGACGTTTCGGTGGACGCTTTCCGTTGCTGATCAAGCTGCTCGACTGCGCCGACTGGCTGTCCGTGCAGGTGCACCCCAACGACGAGCAGGCCCGGCGGCTGGTTGGCCCGGGCGAGTTCGGCAAGACCGAGGCGTGGCATTTTCTGGAAGTCGACGAGGGCGCCACCATTCTGGCCGGCGTCAAAAGCGGCACTTCACCACAGGAACTCGCCCGGGCGATTCGCAGCGGTCGGGTGCTGGACGTCGCCGAGCGCGCCAGCGTGCGAAGCGGTGAAACCGTCTTCATTCCGGCGGGCACCCTGCACGCCCTGGGACCTGGCATGCTGCTTTACGAAGTGCAGCAGGTCAGCGACACCACGTACCGGGTCTACGACTGGGACCGCCCTGCGAGCGCCGGACGCGCGCTCCACCTGGACGAATCAGTGGAGGTCACCAATCCCGCCCTGCGTGCCGATGTCACCCCACCGCCCGTGCTGCGGGGAACAGGCGAGCAGCAGGCGGTCTCCTGCCCCTTTTTCCAGCTGGACGTGCTGCAGCTGGAAGGAACAGCGCTGCGCGGTGAGACGGCCGGTCAGTCCGCACACGTCATTACCGTCACGGCCGGTCAGGTCGAGGTGTTCTGCGCCGATCAGACGGTGACGCTGAGTCCTCATCAAACCCTGCTTGTCGCGGCGCAGACGTCCGGTTACGAGGTGCGCCCGGTTTCGGGCAACGCGCGGGCCCTGCGGGCCAGCGTGCCAATGGTCGGCTGAGCCCTGCCTGAAGGTGCGGGAGTGGTGATACCGCCGCGGGCCAACTCCCCACAACTGTCTGAAGAAGCCGGTGGCCATTGGCCACCGGCTTCTTCAGACAGTTCTTCAAATCCAGCGTCCAGGGCGGCGATCACTGGTTTCTCGGCGATTCTGGCTCCTGCTTTGTTGTGTTGGAAGAATGATGCCTAGTTTGCGCATCGCCAGCAAAAACAAGCCCGTATGCTTTTTCCCAGAGGTGGAAGCCTGAGTGAAAAACAGTGGGCTGCACGTTGTCAAGAACTTCACACGAAGTCTTGAAGCACGGTGCATTCCAGGCCATGAGTCGCAATGAAGAGTGGACGGAAGAAGCCTGAGAAGTGGCGCAGTCATGCTCTTCAGGTCGTTCTCCTGCCATCTGACGTTTCGGGCTGCGGTCCGATCGTGCGTCATGGCCCCGCTTAGCCGCCCCCATAGTGCATCCGAGGTGAAGAAATATGGCCGAGTACCTGTCCCCAGGCATCTATATCGAGGAAAGCAATTCCGGACCTCGCCCGATTGAAGGCGTCAGCACCACCACGGCCGCTTTTGTCGGTTTCACCGCGTCGGGTCCGGCCAACCAGCCTGTGCTGGTCGCCAACTGGTCGCAGTTCGTGAGCACTTTCGGTGCGCTGGAAAGCGATGGCAGCCGCAATCCGCACATGAGCGGCGCTTACCTGTCCCACGCGGTCTTCGGTTATTTCAACAACGGTGGAACGCGCTGCTACGTCACCCGCATCGTGCCTCCGGCACGAAGCAAGGACAGCAAGACCATCGAGCAGCCCGCCCTGCTGCAGTTGCCTACCCGTGCGTCCAAAGCCGTCCCGGCCCTCACCATCGGTGCCCGCGGGGCCATGAGCAGCGACATCAACGTCGAGATCGCAGCGGCCACGCCCGGCGAGGGTGACGCACAGCCCGGCGAGGGTGTCTTTACCATCAGGGTGAGGGTCGACAACCACGAAGAAACCTTCGAGAACGTCTCGGTGGCCAAAAAGCACCCGCGCAACGTTGTCGAGGTGGTCAACCAGGCCAGCAAGCTGGTCGAGATCACCGAGCAGACCTCCTCCGGGACCCTGGCCGAGCGCGTTCCTGAACTGGGATCGTTCGTGATCAAGGGGTCGGCCCCCCGGGACGCCGGCAGCATGCCCATTCGCAGCAACGACTTCATCGGTTCGCTCAGCGAGCGCAGCGGCATCGACGGGCTGGAAATCGCCGAGGACGTCAGCATGATCTGCGTGCCCGATCTGATGAGTGCCTACCAGAACGGCCTGATCGACAAGGACGGCGTCAAGGCGGTGCAGCTCGCCATGCTCAATCACTGCGAGCGCAACCAGAACCGCATGGCGATCCTCGACCCGCTGCCCGGCATGACCCCCCAGGAAGTCAAACGCTGGCGCGAGCAGGAAACCAACTTCGACTCGGCGTACGGCGCGCTCTACTACCCCTGGATCAAGATCAACGGTGAAAACGGTCAGCCCATCGCCGTGCCACCCAGCGGCCACGTGGCGGGCATCTACGCGCGCAGTGACGTCGAGCGTGGCGTGCACAAGGCGCCCGCCAACGAAATCGTGCGCGGGGCGATGGAGCCTGCCATGCAGATCACCAAGGGCGAACAGGACGTACTCAACCCCATCGGCGTGAATTGCATTCGCAGCTTCACGGGCATGGGTCTGCGGGTGTGGGGGGCGCGTACGCTGTCGAGTGACGCGCGCTGGCGTTACGTCTCCGTCCGCCGGCTTTTCAACTACGTGGAAAAATCCGTTGAGCAGGGTACCCAGTGGGCCGTCTTCGAGCCCAACGACGTCATGCTGTGGTCAAAAGTCCGCCGTGACATCACCGCTTTCCTCACGACCGTCTGGCGCGACGGTGCGCTTTTCGGCAACACGGCCGGCGAAGCGTTTTACGTCAAGTGCGACGCCGAACTCAATCCGCCCGAAGTGCGTGACCGCGGCATCCTCTTTGTGGAAGTGGGCCTGGCGCCCGTGAAGCCGGCCGAGTTCGTGGTGCTGCGTTTCAGTCAGTATGCGGGCGGCGGAATGTGAATGTCCGGGCAAGGTGCCCTGATCCTTGCCTGAAAGTGTTCGGCCTGAACTCAACCGAGGCGCGCCGAGCCTGAACGGTGAGTTTATTCAACCCTTGTGAATTCCTGATCGAGTAGGAGGAGAGAAAGATGACCGGAGCAGCAGATCCTTTGGTGGCAGCGTATTTCGGAGTGGACTTTCAGAACGGTGTGAAGGGTGCTTTTCGTGAATGCACGGGTCTGGGAAGCGAAAGCCAGGTTGTGGAATACCGCGCGACCGACGAGCGTGGCAAGCCCATCCTGATTCGGGAACCCGGCACCATGAAGTACAACGACATCGTGCTCAAGCGCGGCATCACCTCGGAAATGGATATGTGGCAGTGGCGCAAGCAGGTCGAGGACGGCGATGTTTCCGGTGCCCGTCGCAGCGGCACCGTGACGCTGTTCAACCAGAAAGGCGAACCTGTCGCCGAGTGGACCATTGACATGGCCTGGCCCAGCAAGCTGAACGGGCCGACGTATGACGCCAAAACGAACGAAGTTGCCATCGAAGAATTGACCATCACCCACCACGGCTATCGCCGCACCAAGTGAGTTTGGCGTTTGAAGATCAACTCGCCTGAGCCTCGGGCGAGTTGATCTTCCCGCCGGCGGGACCGGGCGCGTTCCCGCTTCCCGCCGGGAGCGCTCCCGGCAACTTTTCACCCGAACCCGGTGAGGCCCAGCGTGCGAACAGAGTACGAATTTCTTCTTCCACTCGGCTATGTGGACGCGTATGGTCACGTTCATCGCCGTGGCGTCATGCGGCTTGCCACAGCCCTCGACGAAATCGAGCCGCTCGGAGATCCGCGCGTGAAAAACAACGAAGCCTTCTTTGGGTTGCTGGTCCTCAGCCGGGTGGTGCGCAGTCTCGGCACGCTCACACCCGTACCCATGGACGTCATCGCCCGCCTGTACGCTGCCGATTTCGCTTACCTGCAGGCGTTCTACACCCGGATCAATGGCCAGCCCCCAGCGTCGGTGCCCATGGACAACGCTTTTCCCACAGCGGTGGCCCTGCCTGACGTACCGGCAGGCGTGATCGAAAGTGCCTGTCCGCAATGCGGCGCAGAACTGCTGCTCGATCTGGCAGAGACCGCTGACCCCTTGTCAGGGATGCCGGGATGATCCCACCATTCAAGCCCACATTGCCCAGTCCCACTACCTTCGAAAGCCACCCGTCGGCCAGGAAGGCCGAGCCGGGGGTGAACCTCGAGACACTGACCGAAAAGGTCTATCAGCTGCTGCTTGAAGACCTTCGCCTGCAGCAGGTCCGTCTGGCCCGCCCCAAACGCTGAGGTACCAGACGCTGCAGTACCAGACGCTGCAGTACCAGACGCTGCAGTACCAGACGCTGAAGTAGGTGCTCGGAAGGACCGGCATGGGGTGTTCGCCCATCATGCAGTCTCGGACCGGGGAATTGACAGAGCCCTTTTTACAGGATGAAACGAACTCACGTTCGAGGGACACATGACCACCCTGACCAAGGACCAGATTGATCGTTATCAGACCAATGCCAACAGCCGCTATTACGTCACAATCACCGGAAGCACGCAAAAAGCGGTGTTTTCCGAAGTAGGCGGCTTACAAATGGAGACTGAAATTTTTGAGTACGTCGAGGGAGGCAACAACGGCTTCGTTCATCGGTTTCCCGGGCTTACCAAGGCTGGCAACCTGACGCTGAAGCGCGGGATCACCCGTGGAAACGAACTCTTCCGCTGGTATCTGCGCGTCGCGCAGGGCGTGATGGACCTGCGGAGTGTCAGCGTCCAGACCTTCAGTACCAGCGGTGAGCCGCTGATTACCTGGCACCTGGACCAGGCCTTTCCGGTGAAGTGGTCCGGGCCGCAGTTCGCGGCGAGTGGCGTGACGGTGGCAGTGGAAAGCATCGAACTGGCCCATTCCGGTGTGATTTCCATCGATCTTTGAAACAGCAGGGGCGCGGCGCTTGACCGGTGCCACGCTCTTCGGGAGCCTTGTGATGAGTACCTTGCAGCAACGCGCACAACAACTCAAGCGCTACCGTGAACATTTCACGGTAATTTTTGCGCCGGGTGCCCCCCCGGGAGCGAACACCGCCATGGCCGCCGAGCAACCGCGCGCAAAACACAACCTGCCCGCACTCTTCATCCCCTCTGCACCTCCTGCACTCCGCCGTGTGTTTGTTCCGGCCCGTCTGCGTGTTTCTGCAGTGCCGGTAGCCCAACGCTCAGACGGCTTTCCTGCCGGACAGGTGTCCACTGCCCCCGAGCAGGCAGCCCAGGACGCCCCCGAACCGGAACCGCTCTGGCTTGACCCACCGGAGGAGAAGGCCTCGACGGCGCCGTCGAGGGTGGCGCCCGCCGGGCCAGCACAGCCTGCCGTGAACCGGTCGGGTCAGTCCGAGCCGCACCTGACACAACACGCGGCAGTTGCCCAGGCAGCGCTGCCCGCCCGTCTCACTCCTTTACGTTTTACCGATCTGCTGGCCCTCAATGCACGTGGTCTTGAAGGCCACCTTGCAGAAGCGCCAGTCGGCACGCAAACGCCGGTCAACTTGCCGCCTGCGCCCGACACAGTCGCTCGAGAGCAGCCCAAGCGTGGTGCGCACGAAAAGGATTCGGCCACAAATGCTGGAGGTGAGCGCAGCGAGACAGGCCTGCCCGAAATCCGGCCGGCTCCGCCTGGCCCACCATTGACCTTGGACGATCATGCTGCCGATCCAATAACACAACCGACACCGTCCTTGACGGAAGACGACGCCCTGACCGTTGCATTGCTCCCGGAGTCGCCTTCATCGCAAGAAGGCTCGACATGGTTCGGTTCTGCAGCCGCTTCGCCCCACTGGCCACTGGTTGCTCCGCAGCGTGCGTCACCTGCACCTTCGCCTGAGTCGACCCGTTCTCTCGCGACGCGGTCTGCACACTCGGGACCGACTGACCAGGAATCAGCAGCACTGGACACCGAAATTGTCGTCACAGAAGAGAAGCTGTCCGGGGCACCCCGGCACGGAGAGGAAGTGAGGGGCGTGGTTTCGGATGAACCGGGCGAAACACCACCTGTGTCGGAGACAGTGGCAAAAGCAGACCTGCAGGCCCTGCTGAGCCAACTGGGTCAGAATTCCGACGTGGAGATCGTGATGCCCCGCCGTCCGCGACCGGTGCCCTTCAAGAAAGCCAGGGTGGAAGCGCTGGAAGCACCCCGGGTAGAAACGACGCCGCAGGAAGCACGGTCGTGGCTGGAGCGGCTGAACCGGGTGGCGCAAGCCGAGCGGAGTGGTGAGGCCGGTTTCCGGTCACTGGGCATCGGTGAGATGCTCGCCTGGTCAGATCAGCGCGCCGCACCGGACGACCCACAAGCACCGGCGCCACTGCTCACGGACGGGCCGCAGGACGACCACGTGGACCAGGTGTCCGTGCCTCCGCTCGAGGCTGCCTGGACGGGACCGGCCATGATCGAAGATCAGACGGCTCCGGAGGACGCGCAAGCCCAGCCCCCGAGTCCTGATCTGCCGGAAAGGTCACGTGAAGCCGCTCGACCACCTTCGGCTGTCCGGTCCCCTGCTGCGCAGGCCCCTGCGAAACACGCGCTTCACGAACCCAGCGGGATGCTGCCCGGCGTTGCCGCCGATAAGGCGTCGATGTCGGTGGCTCCTCCGCTTGTGAGGGGGCCTGAGGGCGCGCGGATTCGCGCGCCAGACGACGAGGCGCCCGTGGCGACAACCCGTGTCGGTCCGGAGAACCACACGCGTGCTCCCGGAGGACTGTCGGAGACGGTCACGCTGGTACCTCCCGACCCGGCGCGGCCCGCCCTGGCGGTGTCGTCCGTGGTTTTTTTGAACGAGGAAACGTCGTCCGGAGCAGCGGTGCCCTCGACTGCGCCCCTCGGTGACATTGAAACCGCTCTAAAAAGGCGTGTGGAAGCCGACTGGACGGTGACGGCACCAGAAGATGACATTCAGGACAAGCCGCTGTCCGGGGCACCCCGGCACGGAGAGGAAGTGAGGGGCGTGGTTTCGGATGAACCGGGCGAAACACCACCTGTGTCGGAGACAGTGGCAAAAGCAGACCTGCAGGCCCTGCTGAGCCAACTGGGTCAGAATTCCGACGTGGAGATCGTGATGCCCCGCCGTCCGCGACCGGTGCCCTTCAAGAAAGCCAGGGTGGAAGCGCTGGAAGCACCCCGGGTAGAAACGACGCCGCAGGAAGCACGGTCGTGGCTGGAGCGGCTGAACCGGGTGGCGCAAGCCGAGCGGAGTGGTGAGGCCGGTTTCCGGTCACTGGGCATCGGTGAGATGCTCGCCTGGTCAGATCAGCGCGCCGCACCGGACGACCCACAAGCACCGGCGCCACTGCTCACGGACGGGCCGCCCGGTTCCCTGGGGCCGTCAGAGCCCGGAGGGCTCCAGTCAAACGAGTCCCTGCAGGATTCCCGAAGCGATACTCCTGGCAGCGCGGCCGTCTCACGCAATCAGAGCGCCGCCGAACAGGCGCCGCATACGCCGACTGTGTCGGGCAGCAGCGACTTCACCAGGATTCTGCCGGCGACGGAGGCTCTGCCGAACCCAATGCGGGATACGTCGTCGGGTGAACTGTGGACGGCAGATCGTCCTGCGCCGCGACTGGTCGGCCAGACCCTCGGGCAGCAAACAGAGTTCCGCAGTTCGACCGGAGCCGACTCGGCCTGGCGCCCAGCAGAGACGGCGCGCCGGCGGGTGACTGCCCGCCCGGTGCAGCCGGGTGAGCCGCGCACGGCAAAAAAAAACGAAAACGGCTCGCCCGAAACGCCTGAGGGGTCCGCTCGGGCGTCCCTGACCCGTGCAGTGTCGCAAAAGGATGCCCGTGAGGAACTGCCTTTCTCGGTGCGTGACGGCCTGGCGTCCCTGTTGGGAGCCGACTTGCCTGACGTCGATCTGCAGCGGGATGCCACCGCTGCACAAGCGGTCTGGGACGCGGGTGCCGAAGCGCTTTTCGTGCCGCGTTCGACAGTGTCACCGGACGACCCTGGCGCAACGGTCGAGCGGGACACTGTGCTGCTCGCTCCCGGGCATGACCTGCGGGGCGCGCGAACCCTGGGACTGCTGGCACACGAATTGACGCACGTCGCCTTGAGGCGTGATCCCGGTTTCATTCCGACGGTGATCCGGGATGGTGCTTTTGGAGCACCGCTGGAAGAGGAGGCACTCGCGCAGCAGGTCGAGCACCGGGTGCGTGCGCATCTGTCGGTCAGGCCGCACAACGGGGCCGCTTCCCAACGCGTCCGCGATGGCTTTGCTGTGCCTTTATCGGGTACTCCGGCAGCTCCTGTGCACGTCGATATTCGAACGGTGCACCCGCCGGAGAATACCGGGGGCAGCGTCTGGCAGGGATTGCCAGCGCCGTGGGAGCCGTTGCCGTACTGGGAGGCGGACGCTCCAGCGTTGCCGATTTCGGGCGCTTCTGCGGGTCGGCAGGTGATCTCAGGCCTGTCCGCTTCTGCTCCTGCTGCGACACTGCCCGGCCGTGTCTTTACACCCCCAGCGGCGCCCTCGAGCTTACCGACGGGCGTGCAGGCCGCACCCCTTGATCGGCGCACGGCCCTCGCTGAAAGCCCACGCGGCGCAGCGGTCGAGCGCGCGCGGCAACCGGCGACCCCGGACCTTGATCAGCTGGCCAGACAGGTGTACATGCTGCTCAAACGCCGCCTGGCGGCGGAAGTGAGACGCCTGGGCTGAGCCCTTGGGGGCTCAGCCCAGGCGTCTCGACCCTGGCAACCTGGCGTACAGGGGAGGGATGGTCCTCAGGATTCGCGGTTTTTTTCGCTGGTGGACGCCTGGTCCAAATCATCACTCCAGCCACCCAGCGGACGCAGATCGTCACCCTGACCCGCCGAACCAAGGTTGCCGTCGCCGCTCAGGTCGTTCGTTTCGGCGCGCAGGCTGCTTTCCGGTGCGCCCTGTGCGCCGCTCAGACCCGGTCCGGTGCGGCCGTCGACGGTGTTGCCGCCGCGTGGGCCTCCTCCCGTGTCGCTCCGGTCGGGTACGCCACTTTCGGCATTCTGCACGTCTACACCCTCAATGCGGTCGGTCCGGTGCGCGCCGCCTTTTTGGTCGTCGTTCATCACTCCTCGTTTCAGCGGCCCGCGTCCGCAGTCGGGTCGATGGGGGACTGGTCGCTGCCAGCCTGGTTCTTGCCCGTGTCCTCGGTGCCCGCCTCGGTGTTGCCCGGCGTCGAGGTACTGCCGGCGCCACCGGCGCTGGTGGGTGCACCTTCGGCTTCGTGCTGCTGGCGCTGTGCGTAGGCGTCTCGCATTTCCTCTGCTTCGTTGTGCTTGTCGGTCATGCTTCAAGGCTAGGCGCCAGCCGATGGGGAGGGTGTGTTGGCCGTCAAGCCAGGTTCATTCCCTGCATTGATGTCAAACTTCGGATCAGAGCCCAGGCCAGTTCATGAGCCTGGCGTATTGAGACGGCACCACCGCTCACGCTCCATAATGCAAATAATCATGCCTTCTTCCCGCTCGCTGCTGCTTGTCGAGAACGACCAGAGTTACGCGTACCTGATCGGGCGGCTGTGGAGTCAGGTCGCCCCGGACGTGACGCTGCGTGTCGCCAAGGACGGTCACATGGCGCTGGACCAGATCGCCAACCTGCAGCCCGACCTGGTGCTGCTGGATCTGGTCATGCCCGATATGACCGGGCTCGAGCTGCTGCGACTTCTCAAAAGCAGCGACGAGCTGACCCGTATTCCCGTGGTCGTGTTGACCGCGTACAGTCACGACCACAACGCCTGGGAGGCGTACCACGAACTGGCGAATGCCTTTGTGGTGAAGCCCGACGAGGAGGAGCTGCGGACCATGCTGTCGGCCATTCATGCCTTCTGGTTTACGCATGTCCTGCTGCCCTTGTACCGGGCTCCGACGGGCTGACGCCTGCAGTCTGCCTGAGCTGTTTGCCTTAAGGCCGGATTGATGCCCGTGCAGGCTGACTCACGCCCGGACCTTCTACCCTGAAGATCAGGAGGAAACATGGCGAGAGCAGCTCTGGAGGCGAACCCCATGATGGCGCACCTGCTTCGGGCGCTGGATGGCGGGCAGGACATCGGTGAGTACGGTCGGCGTATCGTGACGAGCGTCGGGCGGCACTTTCTGAGTGAGGACGAACTTCTGGGCCTGCTGTCACGCAACGTGGGTGAAGGTGAGGCACGGAATCTGCTGCATGAAGTCGTCGAGCGCCGGGAGTACCCGCCGCGTCGAGGCAAGATCGTGGAATACATGAAACGTCAGGCCTTTCCGATTCTGCCGGATCTGCACGACCCCGGTCAGGACGACGTATACGCCGGTCTGGTGTTTCCACCTGAAGTTGCAGCGCACATTCCGCGGTTCGAAACCGGACGTGGTCACGAAGCCGTGCCCGAGGACAAGGCGGGCGTGCCGAATCCCAGCTGAACGCGCCTTTTGAATTTCTGAACCCTGAACGGGCTTGGTAAAGCCTTCCTCAGGCATTCGTCACAGCTGGGCCATGATTACGCTTAAGACTGAACATCAAGAGGTGATTATGGCATTAGATGATCTGCGTGGTAATAAAATGATGGCCCATCTGCTGGACGCCCTGAACAAGAAGCAGGACATCGGCCACTACGGACGGCTGGTGTTTGCCATTGTCGCGCGCCACTTCGTAAACGAAGACGAGCTGGTGAAGCTGCTCTCCAAGGACCACGATTTCAGCGAGGAGGAAGCGCGCGGCCTGGTGCAGCAAGTGCAGGAACGTGACTACAATCCGCCGCGCCGCGAAAAGATCCTGGAGTACATGGAAAAGCAAGATTTCCCAATTCTGCCCAATGCCCAGGACCCGGACGCCGGCAATGTCTACCGCGACCTCAACTTTCCCGAGCGGGTCTACACGCACATCAGCGAATACCACCAGCACAAGGCCGAATAATCGCCACCTGCCTGCAGCAACCGGTTCCACCGGTTGCTGCAGGCACCGTTCAGTCCACGGTTTCCAGCAGCCGGTTTTCGAGTACCACGCCGAGTGCCAGCGTCTGGTAGCCTCGCTCATCGAACAGCACTGTCAGCTTGTCTTCCTCGACGTGCATGACCTGCCCTTCGCCAAAGGACGTGTGCCGGACACGCGCGCCCACTGCGAAGGGTCCCTCGGCGCTGGGCGCGTGTACCCGTCCCGCGCGGCAGTTGTCGCACCGTTCACAAGGCGGCGTAAACGCCTGTCCGAAATATCCCAGCAGGTATTCCCGCCGACAGCCGGAAGTGCCCGCGTACCCACGCATCATCTCCAGACGGCTGCGGTCGTACTCGCGGCGATGCTGCTGTGCGGTGGCCGCCTCGGCAGCGGCGTCGTGCGCGTCAAGCTCGCCTGTCAGCTTCACCTTGCCGTTTTTGAGCGTTCGAATGGCACCCACTTCCTCCAGGCGCGACAGGGCGGCCAGAAACTTGGTTTGTGGCATGCCGTTCACCTCGGCCAGCTGCGCGGTGGTGACGGGCCGGTCCGCCGCTTCCAGCAACCGCACGAGGCGTTCGAGATCGTCTTCCTCGATGGGCGCGCTTTGCGCAAAAAACTTGCGCAGACGCAAATCGGTTTCGGCGAAAAAGAGTCGCGCCTCAGCGTCCTGCCCGTCGCGCCCGGCGCGGCCGATCTCCTGGTAATAGGCGTCAAGCGAGCCGGGCAGGTCCGCGTGGGCCACAAAGCGCACGTTGGGTTTGTCGATACCCATTCCGAAGGCAGTGGTGGCGACCACCACATCCCACTCGTCTCCCATGAAGGCGGCCTGTACCGTCTCCCGGATTTCGCTGTTCAGCCCGGCGTGGTAGGCGGCGGCACGCACGCCACGTTCGCAGAGGGATTGGGCGATTTCCTCAGCCTTTTTGCGTGTCGCAGCGTAGACCAGCCCGGGTTTGGCGGCCTTCACGACGTACTCGATCAGGGCGGCGCGCCTTGGTCCGTCCTCCTCGAATTGTTCGGCCTGCAAATCCAGATTGGGGCGGTCAAAGCCGCTGACGATCACCTGGGCCCCGCGCATGCCGAGCCGCTCCACGATCTCGGCCCGCACAGGTGGCGCGGCCGTGGCCGTCAGGGCCAGGATGGTGGGTCGGCCCAGTGCGTCGATGGCGCGCTCCAGGCGGAGATACTCCGGACGAAAGTCGAAACCCCACTCGCTGATGCAGTGCGCTTCGTCCACCACGAAAAGTGACGGTCGGGCGCGGCGCAGGCACGCCAGGGTGTCTTCACTCACGAACTGCTCGGGGGCCAGGAACAGAAACTCCAGTTCGCCCGCTTCGAAAGCGCGCAGCACTTCCTCGCGCTGACTTTCTTTGAGGGTGGAGTTGAGCAGCGCCGCCTGACCACTTTCGATTTGCTCAAGGGCGTCAACCTGGTCGCGCTGCAGGGCGATCAGGGGTGAGACGATCACGGTGGGACCGTCGAGTGAGAGGGCGGCGATCTGGTAAATGGCCGACTTGCCGGAGCCGGTGGGCATGACGGCCAGGGTGTCGTGACCTTCCAGGACGGCCTTGATGGCTTCTTCCTGACCGGCACGAAGTTGCTTGAAGCCGAAGACTTTTCGGGCGAGACGACGGGCTTGCCGCCCCGCGGTGTTCGCGGAGTTGGATGTGGTCATATCGAAGGGGAGAGCGGTGAAACAGCCAAGGCACAGACGCCGCCCGGGCTTCTCTACTGTGCTCCCGGTGATGCTGGCGCGGTGAGAGGCGGCCTGAATGCGTGTTCACATTGTCTGCAGCCCTGCCTGTAATGACCTGCCGACAGCAGTCCGGCGGGCCGAATGGCCAGCCGGACTGCTGGTGATTCGCGATGCGTTCAGGCCTGCGCTTTTTCGCGAACCTGGTTCTTGAGTCGGTGCAGGATGGCGCCCATGCCGCGCAGACGCATGGGGGTGATCAGTTCGTTCAGACCCATCTCGTTGTAAAAATCATCGGGGATGCTCAACACATCCTCGGGAGAGGCGCCCGCAAGGCCCTCGGTCAGGATGCCCGCGTAGCCGCGCACGGTGGGCGCTTCGGGTGGCACGTCGAAAAAGAGGTCCACCTGACCGCCCTCGACCTCGGTGACCAGAAAAAACGGGGAAGTGCATTCGGGAACGCTCTCAAGCAACTCCGGGTGATTCTGGTAGCGTTCGGGCAGGCCGGGGAGTTTCTTGCTGTACTCCAGCAGCACCTGCAGTCGCAGCGGCTTGGGCGCGCTGCGAAACATCTTGACGATGTTCTGGAGCTTGTCGGGCAGGGCACTTTGCGTCATGTTCTTTACGCTAGCGCAGGGCGCGGGCTAGATATGGGAAGTCGCTTTCAGTTGACTGGTTTTGTCAACAAGACGAATATGCAGGTAAGATTGCACGGTAAGGGCATCCGAGGACGAGCTTCAAAGAAAATCACCCTGAGGAGGAATGCACATGGACTACGCCAACGACGTACTGGTCAGCACCGACTGGGCTTACGAGCACCTGAACGACGAGGGGCTGCGCTTCATCGAGGTCGACGAGGACATCCTGCTCTACGAAACCGGCCACCTGCCCGGTGCTGTCAAGGTGGACTGGCAGCAGGATTTCTGGGACCCGGTCATGCGTGAATTCATCGGTCCCGAAGAGTTCGCCGCCCTGATGGGCCGTCTGGGCGTCACTCCCGACACCACGGTGATCCTGTACGGCGACAAGAGCAACTGGTGGGCCGCCTACGCCTACTGGTTCTTTCAGTACAACGGCCACACCAACGCCAAGATCATCAACGGAGGCCGTCAGAAACTGGTCGCCGAAGGCCGTGAACTGACCACTGACGTGCCGCAGGTTACCCCGACCCAGTACCCCGTCGGCGTGCGCGACGAGAGCATCCGCGCCTACCGCGACGAGGTCAGGGCGCACATCGAAAAGGTGCGCGCCGGTCAGGGCGCTATGGTGGACGTGCGCAGCCCCGACGAGTTCAGCGGCAAGGTCACCCACATGGCCAACTACCCTCAGGAAGGCGTGCTGCGTGGCGGCCACATTCCAGGCGCCAGCAATATCCCCTGGGCGCGCACCGTCAACGAGGACGGGACCTTCAAGAGCGCTGACGAGCTGAAAGCCATGTACGAAGCCGAAGGCGTCACCCCTGACAAGGAAATCATCGCTTACTGCCGCATCGCCGAGCGCAGCAGCCACTCGTGGTTCGTGCTGACCAAGCTGCTCGGTTACCCCAAGGTCACCAATTACGACGGTTCGTGGACCGAATGGGGCAACGGCGTCGGCCTGCCCATCGAAAAAACCTACGTCGCCGAATAAAGGTGCCAAAGAAAAAGGGACGCGCTATGCGTCCCTTTTTCTTTGGCGATCTCAGCGCAGCTTCCGCACCCGCTCTATTTCCGTACTTCCGCTGCCCAGCCGCGCAGGCAGGGTGTCTTCGTCAATGCGCCTGCCCGTCTCCACGTCGAAGGTGGAGAGTCGAATGATGCCCGCCCGCACATCAAAGTCGGCAACGGTGACCGTGGAGCGCGCCGTACCGGGAAAGCCGAGCAGGTCACGCGCACCGATGCCGCCAGTGGCGAGCAAATTCAGCCCTCCGCGCCGGGCAGGATAGTACGCCGCGTGATGCCCGCTGACGTAGGTGTGCACCCGGTAGCGCTCCAGCATGGCCCGCAGGGACTCGGCACCCGCCAGGACATTACCAGAACCAGCTCGGCCCATGCCCACCGCGTACAGTGGCAGGTGGCCGATCACCATCCGCATCGGCGCCGCCTGAGCCGCTGAAGACGCCAGCTGCATCTCCAGCCACGTGCGGTCCTGCAGGTCGTGACTGCTGGCGTCCACCACCGCGAAGAACATCCCACCGAAGGTGAAGGTGAAGGCGAACGGAAAACGCGAGCGGTCGACGAAGTCAAGCGGCGGCGCCTTGCCCGGCGTGTTCCAGTACCGAGCGAGCAGCTGACGGTCGCGCGCAAAGGAAAACTGCCCGCCCGCCCGCGCTGATGAACCGTCGTGGTTTCCCACGGCGAAGGCGAAGGGAATGTCCGCGCGGCGCAGCGGCCCGGCAACCTGCTGATCGAAGGCCCGCCACATCGCCCGCACGTTCATGTCCGTGAGGCTGCGCTTCTGGGCAGCGATGACATCGCCGGCGGAAAGGAACAGATCGGGCTGCCATTCGTTCAGCGTGCGCGTCATGACGCGCGCCAGCGGGGCCGGGTAGGAAGTCGAGCCGTAAGGGCCGTTGAAATCGCTGAGGATCACCGCACGAAAACGGCCAGTCTGCGCGGGCGTGGAGGGCGCGGCGGCCAGCGCGCTGGTCAACAGCAACACACCGAGCAGCCAGAGGACAGGCGCCTGCTTCATGCCGCCCGTTGTAGCAGGGCGCTTCGCCTTCCGGGTGAGGAGCTGACTTTCGGAAGTGCAGGGCCAGCCCCAACCCCTCAATCACCTCAGGGTACGCCCGCAGCAGGAAGACCGAGGACCTGTAGGGCAGGCGATCTCGCGTCGGCTTGGGCCCGGATTGCACGCGGCCCTGACTCCTGTTGCGGTCGGTGCCGTCAGGCCTTCAGGCGGTAGATGGCCAGCATGCCCACGTAGCGCCGCTCGACCAGACGGCGCGCTTCCAGCTCGTCGAGCGCGCTGTTCACCTGGGTACGCCCCAGATTCAGGTGATCACACAGATGACGGATGGTATCCGGTCTCAGCAGCAGACGGGCCAGCACGGCGTGAGCGGCGCCCGTGAGCGGCTCGGTCGGCACGACATCAGGCACCACCGCGCGCGGGGGCACGCTGTAGGTGCGGTAGTGCGCGCGTGCACTCTGCACGATCCACGCTTCGCCGTCCTCGACCAGCTGGCGCATGAGGGAGCGCAGGACCGAGACGCTGATGTTCATCTCGCTGCGCAGGCCCACCTCGGTCCATTCCTCGCGGGAGTGCAGCAGGCCGATCAGTTGTCGGCGTGCAGTGGGAAACCCTCGGCTGGCCTCGCTGGCGGAAAACATCGGCATTTCGGTCATGTGGCCCCTTTCGCGCGTCCTATCAGGACGTCAAGGTGCGTAGTGCTCGGAGAGCGGGCCGGTGAAGCGGCCGGGCAAACAGCGTCCGGAAAGGATTTCGCTGTGGACGCAAAGTGGAGAGCGCGGCGCCTGAACACTTCACCCTAGCAGCCCGCCGCAGCGCCCGGTCTTCACCCTTCGTGAAGCCTCTGCATCGGCGTTCGGGCAGCGTGCCCGTGTTCTCTCAGCTTTGCGTGCGCTGCATGTGAAGGAAGCTTGAGACAGCCTGCGCCCAACGGACCCCCAGTCAGGTCAGGCTGAGACCATGAGCCACGACCAGGACGATCTGCTGGGGCGCGGTATCCGCATGGACCCCTTGCTGCCCCCGATGACCCCGACCAGTGACGCCCCTCCGCCCGCACCGGCCGGACAACAGGTGCCCGAACACGCCCTGGAAGATCAAGGTGAGAGGCCATCCGTGCGCCCCAGCGGTCAGGCCCTCTCGGCTCAGGAAGTCGCGCAGCTGCAGCAGACGGCCGATCCCGCCCAGCAGGAAGCGGAGCGTGCGCTGGAGCGGGCTGAGGGCCGGGTGGACCACACCGAGTCTTGAGCGCGCTTTGGTGAAGGTCATGACACGCAATGACCTTCACGGGCTTTGTTCCCAGCCAGAATCTTGCCCGGCAGGCAGCTGCCCGGCGTGCTGATCGCTGACACTTACGCCTCTTTCATCTTCAAAAATTCGTAGGGTGTCGGCTGGGTGATCCGGGGATATCTCCCTGCCCTGGACCTGGGTGAAGACCTTCACCGGGCAGCTCAGCACCAGCGCCGCGCCGCGGTGCCGTGTTCCGGCAAGCCCCCACGGCCCAGAACCGGCGCCACTGAATTCAGGCCAGACGAATTCAGACCGGAGAAGGAAATGGGGCGGGGTCGGGCAGCTGCGGCGTGTCCGGCGGCATGACCGGCGGGTCACTCGGCAGGCCGGGCACGTCCGGGTTGGTCGGTGGGTCCTGAATGGGAATGGGCGCCTCGCCGGGTGGAAGCTGCTCGGGCATCTGGGGCGGCGTGTATGGGGGCTCGCCCGCGGGCATCGGGGGAAGGTCTCCAGGCTGCGTCATCGCACCCTCCTTTTGCGCCGAGTATTCCGCGCGCGGTTCTTCGGAAAGGAAGAGGACCCTGAAGTTTTCTTCAGGGTCCTGCTCGCCTGACTTCAGCGGCGCCCGAACTGGGTGCTGCCCGACGCGGGCTGCGGCGCGGGCGCCGGAGCGGGCTTGCCCGGCGCGCCGCTGCCCGCAGCGTCGGTCGCGAGGCGCGCGAACTCCTTGGGATCGACGGCGCGCTCGAGGCCCACGTCGTAGCTGATCACCCGGCGGCGGTAGAGGCCTGCCAGGTACGAATCCATGGTCTGCATGCCCAGCTGCGCGCCGGTCTGCATGACGCTGGTGATCTGGTAAGTCTTGCCTTCGCGGATCAGGGCGCGCACGGCCGGGGTGGCCACCAGGATCTCGTAAGCCATGATGCGCCCTTCGCGGTCGGACCGGGGCAGGAGTTGCTGTGTCATGACCGCCACCAGGTTGTTGGCGAGCTGCACGCGGATCTGGGCCTGCTGCTCTTCCGGGAAGACGTCCACGATGCGGTCAATCGACTCGGGTGCGCTGTTGGTGTGCAGGGTGCCCATCACCAGGTGCCCGGTTTCGGCGGCGGTCACGGCGGCCTTGATGGTTTCGTAGTCACGCATTTCGCCGACCAATATCACGTCGGGAGCCTGACGCAGCACCGCGCGCAGGGCGTTGTCAAAGCCCCAGGAATCGCTGCCGATCTCGCGCTGGTTGATGATCGAGTTCTTGTGGGGATGCAGAAACTCGATGGGGTCCTCGATGGTCATGATGTGCATGCGCTTGGTGACGTTGATGTGGTCGATCATGGCCGCCAGCGTGGTCGACTTGCCTGAGCCGGTGGGGCCGGTGACCAGCACCAGGCCGCGCGGGGCGTTGGCGATCTCGACGCAGGTGGCGGGCAGGCCCAGTTCCTGCACGCTCTTGATCTTGGTGGGAATCAGACGCAGCACCCCGCCCACCGCGCCACGCTGCTGAAAGGCATTCACGCGAAAGCGCGCGCGGTCTCCCAGCGAGAACGAGAAGTCGAGCTCGCGCTTTTCCTCGAAGGTGCGCTGCTGCTTTTCGTTCATCATGCTGTACATCAGCTTGCGGGTGTCGGTGGCTTCCAGCGGCTCGAAATCAAAGCCGGTGTAGTCGCCGTGCACCTTGAACTGGGGCGGCAGGCCGGCCGTCACGATGACGTCCGAGGCGCCCCGTTCGGCGGCCAGGCGCAGGATGTCGGTGATGTCGGTGGACGTGGGCATAAACGCTCCTTACAAGGCAGAAAAAGTCAGAAGAGGAGGGAGGTGCGGGTTCAGGCGTTGGTGTTGCCGAGAATTTCTTCGAGCGTGGTCAGACCGGCCATGGCTTTTTCCAGGCCGTCCTCACGCAGCGTGCGCATGTGCGACTCCCGGCGCGCGACTTCACGGATGCCGGTGGCGTCGAGTTTCTGGCTGACCGCGCGCCGGACACTGTCGTCCACCACCATCAGCTCGTGAATGGCCATGCGGCCCCTGTAGCCGGTACCGTTGCAGCGCGTGCAGCCCGCGCCCCGGTACAGCTTGGCGCCGTCAAGCTGCTCTTCTGGGATGCCCAGCTTGCGCAGCACCTCGGGGTCGGGGGTGGTCTCGATCTTGCACTCCTGGCAGATCTTGCGCACCAGGCGCTGTCCCAGTACGCCGATCAGCGCCGCGCCGATGTTGAAGGACTCCACGCCCATCTCCTCGAGGCGGGTGATGGCGCCCGGCGCGTCGTTGGTGTGCAGGGTGGCGATCACCAGGTGTCCGGTGAGGGCCGCCTCGGTGGCGATCTGCGCGGTTTCGGTGTCACGGATTTCGCCGACCATGATGATGTCGGGGTCCTGTCGCAGAAAGCTGCGCAGCGCGCGCGCAAAGGTCAGGCCAGCGGCGTTGTTGACCTGGGTCTGGTTGATGCCGGGAATCTCGTACTCGACCGGGTCCTCGATGGTGGTGGTGTTGCTGTCGGGCGTCGAGATGCGCTTGAGAATCGAGAAGGTCGAAAAGGACTTGCCCGAGCCGGTCGGTCCGGTGATCAGGAAGATGCCGTACGGTTTTTCGATGGTGTCGATGAAGCGCTGGTAATTGTGCTCGCTGAAACCCAGCTGCTCGACTTCGGGAATGTTGCTGGCCTTCTGGAGCAGGCGCATCACGATTTTCTCGCCGTACACCGTGGGCAGCGTCGAGAGACGCAGATCGAGGTCGATGGAACCGCGCTTGAAGCGCACCCGGCCGTCCTGGGGCACGCGCTTTTCGGCGATGTCGAGCTGCCCGATGATCTTGATGCGTGCCACGATGCTGGCACCCGAGGCCTTGGGCAGTTCCTGGTACTCGCGCAGCGCGCCGTCGATGCGCAGGCGCACCTTGATGCTCGACTCGCCGGGCTCGATGTGAATGTCGCTGGCTTCCTGCAGCGCCGCTTCACGGATGATGTTGTCCACCACCCGCACCACGGCGTTGTCGTCCAGGGCCGCGTTGAGGTCGGCCTCGTCACGCGCGCTTTCCTTGGCCTTGGCGCTCGCGGCCAGCTCCTTGTTGAGGGCCGCCATGTCGCTGCCGCCAAAGGTGCGTTCGATCAGGCGGGTGATGTCCTTTTCCGCCATCACCGCCGGAACGATGTCGCGCCCTACCACGATGCGCAGGTCGTCAAGCGCGAAGACGTTGCGCGGGTCTTTCATGGCGACAACCAGGGAGCCCCCTTGCATACGGATGGGCATCACGCTGTAGCGCCGGGCGGTCGCTTCGGGAACCAGGGTGGCCACGCCCGCGTCAGGAGTGGTCTTGCCGCCGTCGAGGAATTCGTAGCCCAACTGCACCGCGAGGCTGCGCGCCAGCATTTCGGGGCTGATCTTGCCCGACTGCACCAGCGTATCCTCAAGTCGGCCGCCGCCGCTGTGCTGCTTCTCGAGCGCTTCCTCGATCTCGCCGCTGCCCGCGTAACCCAGTTCGACGATCACCTCGCCCAGGGGTTTGACCCGGCCTTCGCGCGACTGGACCTGCAGGGCTTCGCGCAGCTGCGAGCGCGACAGCGTGCCCTGCTGCACCATGGCCTCACCGAGGCGTCCTTTTTGGGGATACAGCCGCTCGATCAGGTTCTCGACATCGTTAGGGCGGGACAGCGCCAGCTGCAATGGCCTGCCGATCACCCTTTCGATCTCCTCACGCCGCCGTGGATCGCTGGTCACGACCGTCACGACGCCATCTTTTTCCTCCAGCGGCACGGCGCTCAGGCGCAGCGCTTCCGCGCGCAGCAGCAGGCCGAGCGTCGCCTCGTCGGGTTCGTAATCGCGCGGATTGCGAATGAAGATCACGTTGGCCTGCTCGGCCAGCACCATGTAAAGCTGTTCCTCGGTCAGGGCGCCCAAATGCACCAGCACGGTGCCCAGCGGCTCCTCAAGCTCTTTTTGCTTGACAAGTGCCGCATCGAGGTCTTCTTGCGAGACGTAGCCGCGCCGCACCAGCCGTGCGCCGAGCTGCTCGCCCTGGCCCTCGCTGCCGTCCGTCGGTTGGGGAACGTCAAGGCCCAGCTCCGGATAGTGGTGAGCGATGGCCCACTGCACCTGCTCACGCAACGCCTGGTACGGCTCGACGGTCATGCCGCACTCGTCCTCGACGGTCTCGATGGTCAGTGAATTGAGCGGATCGACAAAGGCCACCCGCAGGTTTCCACCCACCACTGCAAACGGCACGGCCAGCAACGTCTGCGCCACTTTGGCGGGCAGTACGGCCAACGCTTCGGGAGTGGGCTGCACCACCACCAGGTTGACCAGGGGGATGCCCAGGGCTTCTTCCACGGCCCGTGCGATGCGCTTGGCGCCCACCAGACCGGTGTCGATCAGGATGTCGCTGAGTCGGCCACCGACTTCGCCGTGGCGGTCGAGTGCGCGTTGCAGGTCGTTGTCGTTGACGTAGCCCTGCTCGAGCAGAATCGCGCCAAGACGCCGGTCACCAATGGAAAGTGCCACAGTTTCTCCTCCGAAATCCTTTCCCTACGCGGTGCTTTGGGCTGTCGATGTTCACGTCTTGCTCCAGGGCTGCAGGCCGTATCGTTTAAGGACCAGCCGCTCGACGCGCCGGGCGAGTCGGGTGTGCGGCAGGGCGTTGTCCGCCAGCGGGCGGACCATGATGGTGTACATGCCGGCCAGATTCCCGCCCAGCACGTCGGTAAAGAGCTGATCACCGACCATCGCCACCTGTGCGGGGGCGAGTCCCATCTGTCGGGCGGCCACGCGAAAAGCGCGCGGTGCAGGTTTGCTGGCCAGACCGACACCTGAGAATCCCAGTCGGGCAGTCCAGAAACGCACCCGCTCGGGCAAGGCGTTCGAGAGCAGGTACAGTTTCACGCCGCCCAGCATCAGCTCGGCAGCCCAGGCCTGTACCTCGCGCGCTTCCTGATACGAGCCGTACTCGATCAATGTGTTATCGAGATCCAGCAGCAGGCCCCCCAAACCATGCTCGGCCAGCAGCGAGGGGGTGATCTCGCTCACGTGGTCCAGCACCAATTTGGGTCGCAGCATGCTCATGTCGTCCTCCGGAACATCAAGAAAACCATCATCAAAACTTAATCCATTGTAAAGCTCAGGAGCTGGTGCGCATGAGGTTTTTGTGTCTGCCGATCACGGCCCACATGCGCCCGGTGCGTCCTGCGTCACGCCGAAACGAGAAAAAAGCGGCTTCAGTCGAACAGCGCCCGGCTGCCCAGATGTGTGGCCGCTCAATTCCAGCGTCGCACAAGACGCTGATGTTGGCCGACAGCAGATCGAGGTGAGTTGTTCCGCCGATGTCGAGCAGCGCCTCGCCTAGCCCGGCTTCGGTGACCGCCCGCACCACGTCGCTTCCCACCGCGTACTGACGCGCACAGATGCCCGGCCCAATCGCCACCTGAATTCGCTTCCGGTCAGCACCAAGCCCGGTCATGGCCTGTACGGTGGCGGCGGCGATGCGGCCCAGCGTACCCCGCCATCCGGCATGCGCGGCACCGATCACCCCGGCGTGCGAATCCTCCAGCAGAATCGGGTAGCAATCGGCCGTCATGATCGTGAGGAGCAAATCGAGTTCGCTTGTCACCAGCGCGTCGCCTGTCTGAATTCCGCTTCTGGCGTGCACGACCCGGGTGCCGTGCACCTGATCGAGATGCGCGGAACGCTCGGGATCAAAGCCCAAGCGGCCCAGCGCACGCCGACGGTTTTCGGCGACCCGCGCCGGATCGTCCTGCCGGTCGTCCAGGTTGAGTGAATCGAAGGGTGACCCGGACACGCCTCCCTGCCGGGTCGAGAAACCGTGAGAGGCGCGCAGGTTGGGCGCATGCAGCCACATTGCTTGATCGGTTTGAACGGACATCCTGCCTCGATTCTGAGGGCCGAAAGTGAATCTGTGGTGGTGCCCGGCTTTGGGCACCAGGTGCCTGCCTGACCCGGCGAAGATTGGGCCCGGTCCAAGCTCCGTACGCCCGCACAGCGGCAGTGATACATTCCAATCATGATTCCCATTGACCTCACCGGTAAAAAAGCCCTCGTGATGGGCGTCACCAACGCCCGCAGCCTGGGATGGGCGATCGGCGAGCAACTTCTCAAGGCGGGCGCGACCTGCGCGTTCAGTTACCAGGGTGAACGCCTCAAAGGCGACATGGACAAGCTCACCGCGCCGCACCCGAACGCGTGGACCGAAGCGTGTGACGTGACCGTGGAAGCCGAGCTGGAGCGTCTCTTCGCGCGGGTGCGCGAGGAAATGGGCGGACTCGATTACATCGTGCACTCGATCGCCTTCGCCCCGCGTGCCGCCATGGACGGCCGCTTCATCGACACCACGCCGGAGGACTGGAACACCGCCCTCAGCGTGAGTGCCTACAGCCTGGTATCGGTGGCACGTCATGCGGAGCCTCTGCTCAACGAGGGAGGCAGCATCGTGACCCTGACCTACTACGCCAGCCAGAAGGTCGTGCCGAAATACAACGTCATGGGCATTGCCAAGGCCGCGCTGGAAGCCTCCACCCGTTATCTGGCCTACGAACTCGGCAAGAAGAACGTCCGTGTGAACGCCATCAGCGCCGGACCCATGCGCACTGTCGCCGCGCGCAGCATCCCGGGCTTCGGCAGCATGTACGACAAGGCGGCCGCCATGAGCATGCTGGGTCGCAACGCCACCCAGGAAGAAGTCGGGAAGCTCGGACTCTTTCTCCTGTCCGACCTCGGCAGCGGCATCACCGGCGAAGTCACCTACGTCGACGCCGGATACAACGCCATGGGCATGCAGTTGGAATAGGCATGGCCAGCGTCCTGAGCGCTTCTTGCCTCAAGGTTCGTCTGTACACGGGTCATCACGCGTTTGCTTGACACCAACTCAGCACAACACGTGAAGCTCTGCATCCTCATCCTCGCCTACTCGACCGCAAATCGCCCGCTCGTCACATTCGTCGGCAGGGCGAAGTGAAACTCGCTGCCCACGCCCGGCACGGACGTCACCCACAACCGCCCACCGTGCCGCTCCACCACCCGCTTCACAATTGCTAAGCCCATTCCCGTTCCATCGTACTGCTCATGAAGATGCAGAACTCACAGAAGCCCGGGAAAACTGCTCCGGGCAGCCTATATCTGAATACCTACTATGAGCCTTCTCACACGGGGAGTACTCTGAGGGTTAAGTGAACACGCCATGCCCCTAACTGACCCTGCCGTGCCTGCAGCGTTGCTGGAAGGAATTCAAGATCCCTTCTACACTGTCGACGCTTCCTGGCGCTACACGTCCGTCAACCAAGCGGCGGTAAGTCTGATGGGCGTGCCACGCGAGGCGCTGCTGGGGCAGAGTTTATGGGCGCTGCTGTCCGAAGCGCAGCACGACGCGTTGTCCGGGCCTTTCTACCGGGTGATGTCCACCCGGCAGCCTCAGCGGTTCGAGGTGTACCTGCCCGGGTTGGACCTTTGGGAGGATATCGATGCCTTCCCGCTGGCGGACGGGATCGGGGTTCTGTTTCGCGACATCACGCCACGCAAGACTGCAGAGTTGCGTGAGCAGGCCCTCACGGACCTGAGCCGTGCCTTGGCGCGCGCGGTCACCGAGGCAGAAGTGCTCGAAGCGACGTTGACCGTCGGTTTCTCGACCTTCGGCGCATTCGCCGGGCATGTCTACCGTCTCAGTGGTGAAGGAGAGCACCTGATCCTCGCCGGACAACGCGGATTCGAGGAGCTGTTCATACAACCCTGGCAGCAGGTGCCGCTCACCGTCGGTACACCGATCACCGATACTGTGCGCGATGGCCGACCGCGCTTTCTGACCGAAACGATGTTCGTAGAACAGTACCCGGCGATGGCCTCACACTGGCAGGCGGCTACACACCAGATCGTCACCCTGCCCCTGCAAGTAGCAGAGCAACCGTTCGGCGTGATTGGCCTGACCTTTCAGGAACCAGGGGTGTTCTCAGCGGAAGAGCAGCGCTTCTTGCAGACGCTCGCGGATCTCTGCGCGGGAGCACTGGAACGCAGTCGCCTCAGTGCGCTGGAGCGCGCCCGTTTTCACCGGCAGCAATACCTGGTCGAAATCAGCGACCTGCTGACCTCGACCCTGGAACCGAAAGTCGTGCTGCACCACCTCGCTCACCTGGCCGTTGGTCACCTGGCGGACTGGTGTACGGTCTTCCTGCCTAACGGCGACGCCCTCGAGCCGGCAGTGGTCGCCCACATACACCCCGAAAAAATCGAAGCCCTCAAGGGTGCCCTGCACCGCTGGCCGATTCGAGTGGACGCTGATCTTGGAGCCGGTAAGGCCTTTCGGACCGGCCAACCGGAGCTGATCGAGTGGATTGATTACGAAGCACTGCGAGGAGTCATCCCCGCCGAAGTGCTGGAAGAAATTGAACGTTCCTGCATGCGTTCGGTTATAGACGTCCCCCTCATCGCTCAAGGCCGAGTGTTGGGCGTGCTGGAGTTCGTATCCACCCGGAAGGATCGTCGATACACGCAGGACGACGTCAATTTCGCTTTTGATCTCGCCAAACGGGCCGCAGCCGCACTTGATAACGCCCTGCTGCACGAGCAGGCCAGCGTGAGCGAGCGTCGCTTCCGGTCGCTGGTGGAAACCAGCAGTCAAATGGTCTGGCAGTGCTCGCTGGACGGCGTGTTCACCGAGCCCCAAACACAGTGGGAGGAGTTTACAGGGCAGGCAGACGCCCAGTACAGGGGATGGGGCTGGCTGGCGGCTGTACATCCGGCGGACCAGTCAATGGTCCGTGAAGCCTGGACGCGGTCAGTGGAGACCCAGCAGCCGTATCAGCTGGAGTACCGACTGAAACGTCGTGACGGTCAGTACCGCGTGATGCGCGCACGAGCCGAACTGGTCCGCGACAACACAGGCGTGCCGCGCGAGTGGATGGGTGTCCATCAGGATGTCACAGAGCGTCATCAGGCGCAGGCAGCGCTTCGTGAACGCGAAGCGCGTTACCGCGCGTTGGTGGAGCACGCCGTGGTCGGTGTTGCGCTGGTGGCGCCCGATGGAACCTTCCTGGAGATCAACCCAGCCTGCGCCACGATGCTGGGTCGCACGCCTGCCCAGTTGCGTCAGTTGAGCGTCTTGGACGTCACTTATCCGGAAGACCGTGCCGAGACGACATTGACCCTTCAGGGTCTGCGCTCCGGTGAAATGGACGCGTTCACGTTGACCAAACGCTACCTGCGACCCGACGGATCGTTGGTATGGTCGAGTTCGAGCATGTCTGCCGTCCGCTCAGCGCGGGGTGAGGCACAATACTTCGTGGCTGTTTTGGTGGACATCACCGAACAACAGCGCTTGCAGGAAGAATTGCTCGCCTGGCAGAAAACCCTCGAAGAGCAGGTTCGGGAGCGGACATTGGCCCTGATCCATGCCAACCAGGAACTCGAAGCGTTCGCGTACAGCGTCTCGCATGACCTGCGCGCCCCTGTCCGGCATATCACCGGATACCTGGGCCTGGCGCGCCGCGCTCTGGGTGCTGACAGCGATCCCAAGGTCGACCGGTATCTCTCGGTGGCCGAAGGTGCCGCGGAACGGATGGATGTACTGATCAATGCGATGCTGACGCTCGCGAAGACGTCGATGCAGCCGTTGCGTCAGGGTCCGGTGGATTTGAACGAACTGGTTCACCGGGCGCAGCAGGACCTCGAAAGTGCCATCGGTGGTCGTCATGTGCGCTGGGAGATCGCACCACTGCCGCGGGTGATCGGGGACCACGCGACCTTGCAGCAGGTGATCATGAATCTGCTGTCCAACGCGGTGAAGTACACCACGCTGCGTGACGAAGCCGTCATCCGGGTGTGGGCAGAGGAGAATCCGCAGGAATGGGAGGTGTTCGTGCAGGACAACGGCGCGGGGTTCGACCCCAAGTACCAGCAGCGGCTCTTTGGCGTATTTCAGCGCCTGCACCGAGCTGTGGAGTTTGAGGGAATTGGTGTTGGGCTGGCAAACGTGCGTCGTATCGTGCAGCGCCACGGTGGGCGTGTCTGGGCTCACGGAAAGCCGGATGAGGGAGCCTTGTTCGCCTTTTCCCTGCCGTGTTCTCAGCCGTGACATGGCCGCAAACGGCGATGCAGGGCACACGGCCGCTCGACGATGACCGGCAGCCACACCGGGGCTCCGAAAGGAAGGCATCGCCGCCGTCCGGCCTCCTCACCATGGGTAAGTCATTCGTTACCGCGAGCTCAAGCTGTCCGGGGTGAGCGTGTGGCCAGTACACCACCAGGCAGAATCAGGGCCGCCGTGACTACGTAACGACGGGCATGACTTTCGGACGACCCAGATACACGCCCGAGAAGCTCTGGAGTACCCTGGCAAATACGAAATCACCAAAGCGCTGCAGGAAGAACACACCCAGCAACGCCGCAACGATTACCAGCGACGCCGACTGGAGTTCGGCGCTCAATCCGGCCAACCCTTCGGTCACGCCCCGGCTGACCAGCACCACTTAACCACCTGCGTTTGCGCCGGGCACGCGTCCCCGACACTATTTATTGCTATCAAGCAGAAACCCTCAAGGTAGAGTAACTTATGTACCAAGCCGCGATTACCCTAACCATATTGGGAGCCGTTCTCGTAGGTTGCGCCCATGCTCCGACTCCTGTAGAAAGCTTTCGGCTGACGAATTCACTTTCCAAACTTGAAGCCAATTACAGGTACCTCATGGCAGGACGTATCTATCCCTCCGACGGCGCTTATTACCACGTGGCGCCTGGCCAGCTCTTTTTGTCAACGGAAGCACATTATTTTGGGACGCCTGTTTGTATTGAAGTCCGCGACCCCCGAGATTCAACCTACCAGTGGAACTACAAATTTCGTATTGAACGAAACGCCAGCAACGGAATCGACTTACGCGACGACGGCGTTCGCCTCACCCCAGTGGGCACGGGTGGAAATGTTGTGAGCAGCTGCCCTTGAACATATTGCACCTCAAGCAAATAGATTTGCTTGGAGATAGGTAATGGTTAGCCGTGGCCTTGTGAGGCTGAACGGTCGTTCAAGCGCCTGCGCCTGCTCACACGCTTCTTACAGCAGGCGAAATCCTTAGACTTTTCTGCTTCACTACTCCAGTATAGAGATTAAAATTCTTTGCGTGGACGAATATGCCTCATAATTTTTATTAATTTAAGAATTTCTAAGACTCCGCTCCCAACGAGTACTACCCCAAGCACTTCCCACGAAAACAACCGCCCAAAGCCGTTGCCAAGATCGAGTACTCAGTACCCCACAACTCGGAGTGGGTAACGTCCAGAAGGGCGATTTGATCGCGGCATAAACGCAAAAAGAGCGGCATCAAGGGAGTGTGTCGCTCCAAGAAGCCGCTCTGACTGATCCTACCAAGCTCGGCGAGGTGTTCAAACACCATTTGCCCTTTCTGCGCCGAGACACCCTGCAACGCCTCGCCGACGTCGTCACCGCTCTGATCCAAGCGCGTTCGACCAAGCACGCTCGGCTCGCACTTCATCTGCCCGGACACGCCAGCAGTTCAGTCAAGCTGCGCCGCGTCGAGCGCTGCCTACACGACCCTCAGCTCGATCAGGACGTTTTTTTGAAGCTGCTCTTGCCGCTCCTCCCTGATGACAAGCTCGTCATGACGATGGACCGTACGAACTGGGAGTACGGCGAAGCCGACTTGAACGTCCTTGTGCTCGGCGTGGTGCTTGAAGGCTTCACATTACCGCTGGTGTGGACGGCCCTGCCCCATGGGGGCAGCAGCGACACCAGGACACGCGAGCGTCTGGTCGCTCGACTGCTGAAGGTGCTGCCTGCGAAGCAATGGCGCGTTCTGGTCGCTGATCGAGAGTTCGTGGGGCGGGAGTGGTTTGCCTTTCTCAGGCGTCGGGGTGTGAAACGCTGTTTGCGCATTCGAGGCGACAGCCGCGTGGATGATTTGCGGCTCGATGAGGGATGGGCGTACGTCGAGCCGGGACAGGTGGTCGGCCTGCTGGAGAAAGCCAATATCTACGGTCAGGTCATGCAACTGGTGGTGACGCGCACGCCCGAGGGTGAACTGCTCGCCCTGGCCACCGACCTGAAAATCGACGAGACCAGAGGCGTGTACCACTTGAGGTGGTCGGTAGAAAGCACCTTCAGCGCGCAGAAATCGAGGGGGTTCGACCTTGAGGCGAGTGCGATGACCAAACCCGCTCGGTTGGAGCGGCTGGTCGGCGTAGTGACGCTGGCGATGGCTTGGTGCTTGCGGATCGGTACATGGTGCCACGAGCAGCGGCCCATCAAGCGCAAAAAGCACGGACGCCGGGCGGTGAGTCTCGTCAAGTACGGCTTGGAACGCCTTGCTGCCGCTTTGCGCTGGGGAACGAGTGATCGAACCATCCTCCTGAGCCTCGTCATGCAACCTTTTCCCGCTCCAATACAGCACTCAGCTCAAGATGTGGGGTACTGAGGATCGAGTACGCCGTGGGCGACAAGAAGGATACCAGAAGCCAAAAGCGTTGCGCCAAGACCAAGTCGGCGGTCAGATATTCCCAGACTTACGATAAAAGATCCAATTGAAAAAACAATCATGGCCGTAGCAACAAGAACACCGTCGTCGTAATAAAATCGTCTTACTTGAGATAGCAGTAAAATGGTGAACCCCACACCAACAATTCGATCTAGTGGTGAGTAAAAGCGCATAGTCTCAGTACCCCACAACTTGGTTCGGGTAACGTCCTGAAGGGCGATTTGATCGCAGCGTAGACACAAGAAGAGCGGCATCAAGGGAGTGTGTCGCTCCAAGAAGCCGCTCTGGCTGATCCTACCAAGCTCGGCGAGGTCATCAAGCACCATCTGCCATTCCTACGCCGAGATACCCTGCAACGCCTCGCCGACGTCGTCACCGCCCTGATTCAAGCTCGCTCGACCAAGCACGCCCAGCTTGCCCTCCATCTGCCCGGCACAGTCGGTGCCGTCAGCAAGCTGCGCCGAGTCGAGCGCTGCCTACACGACCCTCAGCTCGATCGCGACGTTTTCTTGAAGCTCCTCGTGCCACTGCTGCCCGACGAGAAGCTGGTCATGACCATGGACCGCACGAACTGGGAACACGGCGAAGCCGACCTGAACCTCCTTGTGCTGGGCGTAGTGCTTGAAGGCTTCACCTTGCCCCTCGTGTGGATGGCCTTGCCGCACGGAGGTAGCAGCGACACCGGAGTGCGTGAGCGTTTGGTCGCTCAACTTCTCAAGGTCTTGCCCGCGAAGCGGTGGCGTGTTCTGGTTGCCGACCGTGAGTTCGTCGGGGCGGCGTGGTTCACGTTTCTGAGGCGGCGCGGCATCAAACGCTGCCTGCGCATCCGAGGTGACGCTCGGATCGACGACGTGCGGCTCGACGAGGGCTGGGGGTACGTGCAGCCCGGACAAGTGGTCGCGCTGCTCGAAAAAGCGAATGTGTACGGCAACGTCATGCAACTGGTCGTCACCCGCACCGACGCCGGGGAACTGCTCGCCCTGGCGACCGACCTGAAGATCGACGAGACGCGGGCGGTGTATCGTTTGCGCTGGACCGTGGAGTGTACCTTCAGCACTCAGAAATCCAGAGGCTTCGACCTGGAGGCGAGTGCCATGACCAGGCCGGATCGGCTGGAACGCTTGTTCGGGGTAGTCACGCTGGCTTTGGCATGGTGTTTGCGTGTCGGCGTGTGGTGTCACCAGCAGCGGCCCATCAAACGCAAAAAACACGGACGCCGTGCAGTGAGCCTCGTCAGGTACGGCCTGGAGCTTCTTTCCGCTTCTTTGCGTTGGGACACGAGTGACTGCCTGACACTTTTGGCGCTTGTCATGCAGCCTTTTCCCGCTCCAGCACACCACTCAATCCAAGTTGTGGGGTACTGAGGCGCATAGTATATTCTAACAATACACACTTCAAAACGGAGGCACATGCAGGACATTGTCACTTGAGCCCTGACGGCCCGACAAACTTTATGAGGGTGATCGAAAAGCGAGGGTCCAGACGGCATTGAGGGAGTCTGTAGGCGAAGGTCTTCGACGTTTGGGGAAGTCGGTCGGGACGGATCAGGATCAGCTCCGCCGACCAGCCGCAACACGGCGAAGAAGGGCTTCCCCTGCAACAAGGCACGCTGCACGGTTTTCTAGCCCAGCTTGAAATACGATAATCCCCGCCGCCAGTGGGAATCCACACTTCTCCGCACCCCGGTGTCGACGGTCAAGGTGCCTTCGGAAACCAGCAGCAAGGCGGCCACGGCCAGCACCAACCGCCAGGCCGGGCTACGCCCGGCCCTCGGCATCAAACGGTCCAGCATCGCGGCATCCGGCCGTTGAGGGGAACCAGACCTACCCCACGGTAAGGGTATAGCCTCGAAAGAGTCGGCTGATGGAGTCGCGTAAGAAAGCCGAGGCACAGTGGCTACACGACTTGATCGTCACCGTTCGGCGTAACTTTACTGAACTGACGGACCAAGTGCCTGCTTCACTTCCAAGCCCAAGTTCTATGTGAAATAAGAGGGCCCAGCGCCACGTGGAGGCATGACGATCTATGCTCAGCTTCTCTCGGAGGGTAACGTGATGAATACGCCAGATGGAAGCCTGACTAACGCTCGTTTAGGGTACCCCGCTCAAGCCCGGCTGTTGTTTATCAATGCCGATGATTTCGGGATGTGTCATTCGGTCAATGAAGCCATCATCCGCTCCCTGAATGACGGTATCGTGAAGTCCTGCAGTGTGATGGTGCCGTGCCCTTGGGCACTGCATGCCCTCGAATGGTTACGAGAAGCACCCCATATACCCTTTGGTATTCACTTGACCGTCATTAGCGAGCAGCCCTCGTACCGATGGGGGCCCATAGCGTGCCGATCAGAGGTGCCAACGCTTGTCGATAAAGACGGGTACTTTTATGCTGAGTCGCGTATTGAAGAGTTTTTAGACCAAGTCAATCTAACTGAGTTGGAGCGCGAGTTTCGCTTGCAGATTGAGCGTGTTTTATCTGCAAACTTGCGACCAAGTCATCTTGATAGTCACTGTGGAATACATACTCGACGGGAACAGATCTTTAAGATGACGCTCGATTTAGCACGTGAGTATGACGTGGCACTCCGAGTATACGAGCAACCCTTTATTGCTCAGCTGCAGCATCAGGGGTATCCAACCAACAATCATCCTTTAATGGACAGCTATGATGTGGATATTGCGGATAAGACTGAGCGTTATTTGCAAATGTTGCACGTGTTGCCAGTCGGTCTTTCTGAGTGGGCGGTTCATCCGGGCCTGGGGACCAACGAGTTACAGGCTGCGATGCCCAGTTGGCAGGTACGGCAAACGGATTTTGATTTTGTCATGTCAAATGAGGCGCTGGAGGTCATTCAGCAGGAGGGTATCGTTCTTGTGGATTACCGAGAAATACAAGCATTGTGGAGCCGGAGGCCTCTTGCGTAGGACACATGTGCACTGACCAGATACAGACGTTGCCTGCGACGAGGCAGGGATGCTGGGCAACTATGCCGGCCCCCGATAGACGGGGTAGTGGAGGAGGTCAGCGACCGACCAGATGCTGGAGGTGAGGCCGATGGCCGGGGCTGGGGTGCGCTGCTGGTACTGCCGCCGTCCCTGCGGCTCATACAGCTTAAGGCGCAGTCCACGCTGTTCGTTACACCAGGTATGTGATTACCGGGTGTTCTGACTCAGGGGATGGTCAAGCAGGAATTGAAGGGGGTCAAGGCCGAGCAGGCGGGCAGTTTGCGTCAATGACTTGAAGATGGCGAAGGCCTGACTGCCCGCGGTGGTCTTGCTGCACTGCGAAACCTTCCTGGCAATGACGGCTGGACGTAAAGCCCGTTCTGCCGCATTATTGGTGGGCTCGATCGTGGGTCCGCCAGGAAGCGCAGCAGGTTGCCCCGCTCGTGATGCTTACGCAGCCCTTTTTGTAGCCGGCGGTTTTCCTTGGAGCGGCAGCTTTTCCGGAGACGCTGCTCGATCTGGGCGCTCAGCGACTCGCCCTCCCGCTGGTATTCCTCCAGGGTGCAGTACCCCTGCTGATAACGCTGATGCAGCTGAAGTGCTGAGCGAAAGTCTTCCAGCAGCCCGCGCGCGTACTCGCGACCCCGACCCGCAAGCTTGAGTTGCTCGCTCAGGGCCTCCTGGTAGGAACGGATGACGTGATGCACACACTTCTGCTGCTTCATCCGTTCCTGGAGGGTTCGGTCGCTTGAGTCGTTCGAACGTGATCGTGAGGTTGTACGTCTTGTCTTGAGGCTTGACCAGCTTCTCGAAACCCTGAAGTGGCCTTGGGCCTGCTGGGCGAGCGCGCTGGTGATCGTCAGAAGGATGACTGCGGGGGCTCGCGCGGTAACGTTCATTGTTTGACAGTGACATCCTCTTGGTGTGATGGGACCGCACTGTTGGCATTGTGAAGGGTACCTTAACGTCGGCGCCCGGAAGGCCGGACTGACAACCATCCGAAGTAACAAAGTCCTGCTAAAGCCAATGCTCCTGATGATGGGCGGGCGTGGAACCACGCGGCGGCGAAGTCCACCACCTTCCGCTGCGGCATCAGTCGCGCGGTCGCCGAACCCACCTTGCCCACCTTCACCAATCCCGCCGCTTCGAGGTCCGCCTTCAACGGCGGAAAGATCGCGTCGTCGTAGTCGACATCTTCGAAGGTCATCCACAGTTGTCCTGACCGAACTCACGCCGTTTCGAGGCTACGGATACCCAGTGGGCATGCAGTTGGAGTGACTTCGACTGATGGGAGCCGCCCTGAGAAGGGAGGCTCAGCGCAAAGGCGGGGCTCCTGCATGGAGCCACCGCCTTCGGGCCATTGACTGCTGTGAGCGTCAGCGTGTGAAGCGCTGATGGACGACGCGGTTGATGGGAACGGTTTTCTGCACGTTGCCGAGTTGTTGCAGCAACTGTGCGTACTCCTCGGCGGACTCCAGGTCCGCGCCTGTGATCTTCGAGTCGAACGACAACCCCTTCAGTGCAGACTGAACGACCTGCTCGCCAGGAATGGTGCCTTTCTCGGTCTTGATGCCGTTGGGGAAGAACTCCCTGGCCAGGATTTTCGCGGCCTCCCCAGGCTGCTGCTTCACGAAGCTCACGGCTTTCGCCTGGGCCGCCACGAGCTTTTTGACCGTTTCGGGCTGTTTGTTGATCAGCTCGGCTCGCGCGGCGAGCACCGCACCAAGCGATGATTTCCAAACGGTGTTGATGTTGTAAGCCTCACGCAGTGGGAGTTGCAGTTGCGCGATGGTCGTCCAGGGCTCCAGGAGTACCGCGGCGTCGAATCGGTTGGTGGCGAGCCCACCCACCAGGTTCGGTGCTTCGGAATTCACGACGGTCACCGACTTGTCGTCCAACCCGAACTTGGGAAGAACCAGCCCGGAGAACAGGGTCTCGGGAACGCTGCCAGAGGGCAGCACGCCTACGCGCTTGCCCTTCAGATCGGCTGGACCCTTGATGCCAGAGTCGTTTCTGGCGAGGATGCTCAGGTCGGCGTTCGCGGCTTTTCCGATCACCCGCACGGGGGCGCCTCGCGCGGCCCACACGTACACCGGCGCGAAACCAACCTGTGCCGCGTCGAGCTTCCCGCTCGCCAGTGCCTGCATCAGAACCGGACCACTTCCGAAGGGAACGAGCTCCACGTCGAGGCCCTGTTCCTTGTAGTAACCCTGTTCTCTCGCGATCAGGGACAGGGAGGTGGGAAGGACTTGCACGTAACCAATCCGGACTTTCTCGGCTTCGGCGGCACCAACAAGCGCAAGTGGCAGCAGAAACAGCAATTTCTTGATCATCATAGGGTTACCTCTTTCAGTTGGCTGGATTCGTCAACGCCGAGGTCGGCGAGGATACGCTGGCGCAGCGTTAGCAGGGGAGGCGCGGTCCTGCTGCGCGGGCGGGGCAACGGTACCGGGTGGTCAGCGATGACCCGCCCTGGCCGTGGGCCCAGCACGATGACGCGGTCAGCGAGGTACAGGGCTTCCTCAACGTCGTGCGTGACCATCAGCACGGTCATGTTCCCGCCGGTCCAGAGTCCGCTGAGTTCCCGCTGGAGTTGCAGGCGTGTGAGGGCGTCGAGCGCACCGAACGGTTCGTCGAGCAGCAGTACCCGGGGCCGGACCGCCAGGGCACGGACGATGGCGGCCCGCTGGCGCATTCCCCCTGACACCTGATGAGGGTAGTACGTGCCGAAGTCACCGAGGGAGACGCGCGCGAGCCACTCCACGGCCTGCTGGCGCGCTGCGGAGCGTGGTGAGCCCTGGAATTCCAGGCCAAGCGCGACGTTGTCCTGCAAGGTCAGCCAGGGAAGGAGGGCGTGCTCCTGAAAGACGAGCGTGCGGGAAGCGTGAGGCCTGCGAACGGATTGGCCGTCCACGGTGACCTGCCCGGACGTGGGTGGCTCCAGCCCAGCGACCATGCGAAGCAGGGTGGATTTCCCGGTTCCGGACGGGCCGACCAGCGCGACGAACTGACCCGAATTCACGTGCAGGTGAACGTCCTGGAGGACACTGAGCGTCCCGAAGTCCTTGCTGACGTGTTCGAACGTGACCGAACTCATGCCGTTCTCCACGAAAGGAAGCGTCGCTTGAGACCTTCGAACAGCCAGACGTTGAGCCCGGCCGCGAGCACGGCGATGACCGTCACGTCGAGAAGGACCGTCGTCATGTCTCCTACCTGTGAAGCGCGTTGAATGCTTCCACCGAGCCCTTCGCTGACACCCAGGACCATCTGGGCGGCGATGAGGGAACGCCAGGCATTCCCGAAGCCCGCCTGCGCGCCGGAGAGCAGGGTCGGCAGCATTTCCGGAACGACGACGCGACGCAGTACCTGACGCTGGCTGGCGCCGAGCACGCGCACGGCGTCCAGGTGCAGTGTGTTGAGGTGGTCGATCGCGCCGATCATGCTCAGGCTGAGCGGGAAGAATGCGGCGACCGCCACGACCGCGAGGACGGGCGCTCCCCCGAACCCCAGGAGCAGAACCAGCAGCGGGATGAGGGCCACGGGTGGAATGGCTTGCAGGATCCCGGTGAATGCGCCGATGTAGCGGCGGAACGGGAGTGAAGCCAGTGTGGGCCAGATCAGCACGCTCACCAGGACCACCGCGATGGCGAAGCCTGCCAGAAGTTGCACGAGGCTGAGCGTGACGGCTTCCCAGAATTCAGGTTGCGCGGCGGCGGTGGGGAGCTGTGGCAGCACCTCGGCGGGCGAGGGGAACAGGAATCCCGGCAGGAACACGGACGCGACCTGCCAGGTCAGCAGGATGCTGAGCAAGGCTGTCAGGTACGCGATCAGGTTGCTTCTCGTTGTCATGTTCTTCCCGTGCGCGAAGACCGCGGTGATGTGCACCCTAGCACGATAAGTTGACAAGATATGTAACTTGTATGGGTTGAAGAGCTCGCACATTTGGCGCAACATAAAACACCATGAAAGCTGTCTTTCACGTGAACGATCCTCAGCGCTGGCCCGCCGCCCTCAGCGCAGCGGAGAACCTCTACCAGTTCGGGACCGACGTGGAGGTCACCTTTGTCGCGAACGGGGAGGGCGTGCATCTCCCCGCACAGATGGACCGGCTGGTGCAGCTCACGACGAGAAACGCCCGTGTCCTTCTCTGCGCACAGGCGATACAACGCCAGGGGCTGAACAGGGCAGAGCTGCCCGACTGGGTCGAAGTCGTCGCGGCGGGCATCATTGGATTGGTCGAAGCGCAGCAAAAAGGCTACGCTTACATTCGCCCGTAGCTGCCCGTTATTCCCCTCGCAGGAGTGTGCCGAGAAAGCGCCGGGGAGACATTTAGATCATCACGGCGAGCGGCTGACAATGGCGAGGGCGTGCTTATCTGGCTGAAATGAGCAACAAGGACTGAGCGAGGATAATCCGTTTCCAGGCTACGGTGCCCGGTGGGCATGCAACTGGAGTGACTTCGAAACGGCAGCGGGGAGCTCGGTAGGGCGAGGGCTGGGAAACCTGACAGGCCAGATGAATGTGGTAGGGCTCAAACGCGCCTTGACCCAGATTTTTGTTGAGCAGTCCGTGCATTTCCCTGCAGTGGCCTTTGCCCCACGAGCGACTTGCCGGTCAGACGGACCGGGCGTCGAAGTCAGCGGGAACCAGCACACCCAGGGCCTGCGGCGCAAGCGTCAGCCGCAACTCCGACGTTTGGAATACTTCGCCGTCGACGCTGGCCCACACGTCTCCGGTCCTGCTGACGACGCTCAGCTGGTGGGCGGTGATGTGCCGAATTTTTCCGCCGGACGCCCAACGCGCCACCTGCAGCAGACTCACGAGGCTGCCGTTGCCGAACACCAGGATGTCGAGCTGCGAATCGGCGACCGACGCCAGTGGCGTGGCGCGCAGCGGCCCTGCCACGTAGCGCCCGTTGGCGACAAGCAGCTGATGGGTATGGAAGACCCAGGCGCCCGATTCGGAGGTCAAGTTCAGATGCAGCGCGCGATGCCGCCACAAGACCTTTGAACCGACAACCGGCCAGGCCATGAGTCCCAGGTGACGTTTGACTCCCGGCGTCAGGGACCGGGCGATTTCAGCGGACAGGCCCAACGCCACACTGTTGAGGAACACCCTGCCGTTGACGAGGCCGACGTCGACCTGGGTCGGTGTACCGTCGGCGATGAGGCGTGCCGCGCCGGCCAGGTCGAGCGGTACGCCCACGCTGCGCGCAAAGGAATTGCCGGTTCCGAGGGGCATGACGGCCAGGGCCGTACGGCTTCTCGCGAGGATGCCCGCCGCGTGTGACAGGGTGCCGTCTCCGCCGCCGACGATGACGTACGGCGCCTCCCGGGCCACCTCGGCGCGCAGCAGCGCGTTCGCCTGTGAGACGTCGTGCACGATGACAGGACGAACGGCAAGCCCGGCTGCGCTCAAAAGTGCCACCGCCCGGTTCAGCCCTGTCCGACCACGCCGTGACTGCGCGTTGACCATCAGCGTGACCGGCTGTGCCGAAGGAATGGCAGGCCTCTGTGTCATGGACTCAACGTACCGGCCACCCCTCGGTCAATCAAGCAAGACCTGCGTGACTTTCGGTGCCGCCGTGGTAGATAGAGACATGCCGGGTCTGGCGCGTCTGCTGCTGTCCCCACCGAGTTGCCGTGACCTGACGGCGCTGCGGGCGGCCGTGGCGGGGAAGACGGTCCTGATCACCGGCGCTTCGTTTGGCATAGGAGAAGCGACCGCGCGCCTTTTCGCGGAGGCAGGAGCGCAAGTGCTGCTGATCGCGCGCAGCGAAGACAAACTCCGGGCGCTGGCAGAGGGCATCCGCGCCACAGGAGGACGCGCTTTCGTGTATCCGCTGGACCTGTACCGCACGCAGGACGTTGGGCCGCTGGCCGAGCAGCTCCAGCGAAGACACCCCCGCATCGACGTCGTGATCAGCAACGCCGGGAAATCCATTCGCCGTCCGGCCCTGGAGTCCCTGGAGCGGCGTGACCTGGAACGTTCGCTCGCAGTGAACTTCAGCAGCCCGGCAGCGCTGCTGCTGGCGTTGCTGCCGCGCATGATCGCCCAGGGGGAGGGTCAGGTCATCAACGTCTCGACGGTGTCGGTCAAGCCACCCGCGGCACCTCGCTGGGCCACGTATCAGGGAAGCAAGGCGGGTTTTGACTTCTGGCTCAGGAGTGTAGGGCTGGAAGTGCGGGAAAAGGGTGTTGCGGTGAGCAGCGTGTACCTGCCCCTGGTGCGGACCCGGATGAGCGCGGCCAGTGACCTGTACCGCTTCGCGCCTGCCCTGAGTGCACTGGAGGCCGCCCAGGTGATCGCGGGCGCGGTGGTTCGTCCCCGGGAGCGCATCGAGCCCTGGTGGCTGCGTGGTCAGGTGCTTGCGGCGTGGCTCTTTCCTGGATTCGTCGATCGCCTGCTCGGGAGTCTGGAAGGGTGGGAGCAGGCTCGGGAGCGGCGCCGGGCCGGTCGGTCATGACCGGACTGTCTCAGGTGCTGCGGGTGGTCCGGCAGGCCGGGCTGAAGAAGCCCCTGCGGTCGCTGGGAAGTGGCGTGGCCATGACGCTGCGCCATGGACCCTCCCTGTACGCCGTGGCACGCTGGTCAGCCCGGCGCTTCCCCGATGTACCGGCGCTGGTGGAACCTCAGGGAAGCCTGACTTTCCGGCAGCTCGTCGACCGGACCGACCGGGTGGCCGCTGCCCTCGCCGAGCGCGTGACGCCCGGCTCGGTCATCGGGTTGCTCGCCCGCAACCACGGCACATTCGTGACGACGCTGCTGGCCAGCCAGCGTCTGGGGCTCAGGACCGTGCTGCTGAACACCTCCTGGTCCGCCCGGCAGACCCTGGAGGCCTGCCGGGCACATGCGCTGGAACTGGTCGTGGTCGACGACGACTTCCTGCCTGATCTGTTGGCACTCGACGAGGGCTTGCGTTGCTGGACAACTTCCGAAGTTCAGGCGCAGGAGGGCGGCCTGGCTCCCGGAAAGTTCCCACCGCACGGCCTTCCGGGCAGCATCGTGATCCTCACGTCGGGCAGTACCGGGCCACCCAAAGCTGTTCGGCGAGACGCCAGATTCCTGGAAGTGCTCCCGACGGCCGTCGCCCTGCTTCAGCAGCTTCGGCTTCGTGCGCACGCGCCTACACTGCTGACGGTCCCCCTGTTTCACGGTCATGGACTCTCGACCCTGGCACTGTGTCTGACCATGGGTTCACCGCTGCATGTGTTCGCGCGTGGAACACCCGAAGCTTACTGGCAGGCCTTGCAGCAGAAGGACATCGAGGTGCTGGTTGTCGTGCCGACCGTGCTGTACCGCTTGCTGGAGGTTTCATGCGCCGCACCTGCGCCGCACCTGCGGACGATCGTCTGCGGTTCGGCTCCGCTTGGGGCGGCGCTGGCCGGGCGTACACTTTCGCGGTTCGGGCCGGTGCTGTACAACCTGTACGGCACCAGCGAGTGCGGCCTGATTTCCCTGGCGACGCCGGAACATCTTCTGGCGGCACCGGACAGCGTGGGGTACGTTCTGCCCGGCGTCAAGGTGGGTATCCGTCGTGCGGACGGCACACCCGCACGCCCGGAGGAAACTGGAGAAGTAATGGTGCAGGGCGTGATGGTCCGCGGTGGCTTCGGCAATTCGCTCCCTACGGGGGATTTGGGTCGACGGAGCGCTTCAGGTCTGCTGACGCTCGCCGGACGGCGCGATGACCTGCTGATCTGTGGCGGTGAGAACGTCTCTCCTGAAGCGGTCGAGTCGCGCATTGAGCAGCTCTCCTACGTGCGTGAATGCGCGGTCATGGGCATTCCAAGCGAAGAGTACGGACAGGGTCTGGCCGCGTTCGTGGTCCTGAATCCCGGGATGGGTCACGTGACGCGGCAGATGGTCGAGTGTGATTGCCGACCGCTGCTGCCCAGGATGCTGCGGCCCACGCGGCTGGCATTGGTCGATGAATTGCCGCGGAACGCACTGGGAAAACTGGATCGCCAGCGGCTTGGTTCCCTGTGGGAATCGCCCGAATCCTGACGCTTCCCCGGATGATCTGCCGCCGTTCCCGGTGCGGTGGGGCATGCCGTGTGGGGTGGTCTTTTCGGAGGGCCTGATGAAGGTGCCGGACAATTCAGACCTCCGGATTTGCGACGTGAATGCCTGAAGATTCATGCAAGGTGGCGGTGGTGTTCGCTATCTTGAGGATTCATGAAAGCTACGCAGGCTCCGCTGATGCTGGAAGGGCGATTGCGCCTTCCCAGCAGACGCCGGGAAGGCCAGGCCCTGGTCTTGCAGGGTGAAGCGGGCATTGGAAAAACGCATACGTCCAGAAATGCATTGCTGGCCCTGTCCTACCGAAGCGTCACGATACACGCCAACATCAGCGCGCGCGCCCTGGCGCGCGCGCTGCCTTCTGCCAGCAAGCTGGCCGCCTGGGCCGAGACTGCCCTCGGCAAAGCCGCGCGTGGTGAATACGTCGCGGTGCAGGCGTTGCAGGACGCCTTGGCGGAGCAACTGGTGGCGCTCTCACCGTTTGTGTTGCACATCGAGGATCTTCACGAAACGACAGAAGCGAAATGCGCCTTCTGGAGTGCGCTTGCGCGAACCGCGCCGCGGTTGACCGGTGTGACGCTGCTGGGCACGACACGTGGTGCGCCCCTGGCGGGTTTCGAGGTCGTGCATCTCGCACCTCTTGATGAGCATGAATCGGGGTTGTTGCTGGAAAGTGAAGCAAAAGCCCCGCTGCCGACAGAAGCAAAACGCTGGGTGTACGACTGGGCGCGCGGGAATCCTTTGTTCACGCTGGAGTACTTTCGGGCGCTGGCGCGCAACGGAAATTTGTGGAGTGACGGTCGGCGCTGGCGATGGCGTGAGCCGCAGACGGACCTGCGGCCATTGACGGTAGAAACCATCATCGAGGACGTGCTGACGAGCGTCGACGCGGACCCGGACGCCACACTGCTGCTCGACGCTCTGGCGTTGCTGCCGGCCACTGCCACGGTCCAGCGCGCTTCCGCCCTCACGAACATGTCCGCAGAACGCGTGGAGATGGCACTGAGGATTCTGGAACGCCGGGGGATCCTGAACTCGGGTGTGTTCACGCACCCCCTGTACCGTGAAGTGCACCGCGCGCATCTTCCGCCAGATCGCGCACGTGTCTTTGCAGTGCAAGTTCTGAAAAATCCAGCTGTAGAAGCGGAAACTGCCGTGCACTTTCTGGAGTTCGTGGACATCTCGCGCGAGGAGGCGTTGCGGGTGCTGACCGGGGCCATGGACGCCGCCTCCGCACGCGGCAATGACGCGGGCGCCGCCGCGCACGCCTGGCGGGCTTCGCAATGGCTTGGGGGAGTGGAAGGCGCGCTTTTCGCGCTCAGGGCTGCCCAGCTCGCGCGGCGGGTAAATGTCGTGTTGGCCAGCGGGTATGCGCGCGCCGCGTACGCGGCGCATCCGACCCTGGAAACGTTGTCCCTGCTGACCGTGCTGCTGGCGCAGGTCGGGCAGGGTGAAGAAGCCGCGGCGCTGCTCGAAGCGCGCCGGGAACACAGTCCGGCCTGGTACGACGCCTGGATCGAGGTGCTGGTGCAACGGGGCGATCTGCATGGGGCAATGTCCGCGTGGCACGCGGCAGCACCCCTGCAAGATGACATGTCGGCCCTCACGCAGGGACTGATGGCAAGCGCCTATCTGAACCTGGGAAAGTTGACGGAAGCGCGCGAATTGGCGCAGGCGGGCCTGGCGCGACCTGGTGTGCACGGCGCGGTGCGCGCGCGGTTTCTGAACGTCCTCGGGGGAGTGCATTACTTTCAGGGAGAGTACGATCTGGGAGAGGCGTGCCAGGCGGAAGCGATCGGGCTGCACCTGCAGGAGGCGCGCTTCGTGGAGGCCGCCGGGCTGTACGGCAACCGTGCCCTGACGCGGTCTGCGCAAGGACGTCTTGAAGACGCCATGCTGGATCTCGAGGAATCCTTGCGGCTGCTGACGCTCGTCGGCGACGGACGGCAGTTCGCTTTTCAGCAGCAACGGCTCGGGGCGCTGCATGCCCGCGCCGGTGCGTTTGAGCGGGCAGAGGAACTGCTGCTCGAAGCGCGTGAGGTGCTCGCCCGCTCGGACGCGCTGGGCTGGTTGGCCGAATGCGAAAGTGAACTGACCAAACTCTACCTGGAGTGGGGTCCACCGGGCGGTGAAGCGCGCGCTGCCCGTCACGCGCAACGTGCACTGAAACTCGCCCGGCAGGTCCGGGTGCAGGCCTACCTCACGGACGCCTTGTTTGTGGCCGCCTGGGCCGCGGCGGCGCGACGCGAGGTCGATGAAGCGTTCGCCCTCGTGGAAGAGCTTCAGGCACTGGCGACCGGTGGGCCGCGTGTCGTCGTGTGTTACACCACCTGGGCACGTGGCCTCGCCCTGGAAGCGGCCGGGCAGCCGCAAGCGGCGCTCACGGCCTTGCGTGAAGCGGCGCAGCAGTTACATGCGGCGAACATCGACGTGCTCGCGTGGCGGGTGCAGTTCGAAGTGGCACGGCTTTCCCATGACGCCGAGCTGGCCCGGCGGGGCGTGCAGTACTTCGAGGCGCGTGGCATGCACGGTCGGGCGGCCCCCGGTCACCGGTACCTGGTGGACCTCAGCGGAAACGGCAGGCCCATGCCGCACACGTCGCAGGACGCCGGCTCGAGCGGGCGTTACCGCCTGCTGATGCTCGGCACCCTGGAGCTGCATCAGCACGGGCAGTCTCAGGCACTCCGGGGACGTCAGGCGCGTTCCCTGCTGGCCCACCTCGGTCAGGCGTGTCTGGCCGGTCGCTCGGAAGTTCCCCAGCTGGAACTCGTGGACGTGTTGTATCCAGGTCAGCACGAATCCCGCGGCGTTGCGGCACTGCAACAGCTGGTGCACCGGCTGCGGGACATGTTTGGTCCGGGCCTGGTGGTCAGTACGCCGGTCGGGTACGCCCTGGGAGCGGACATCAGCATCGATGCGCAGGAATTCTTACGGACGGGGAACCTGCAGTTGTGGCGGGGTCCTTTTCTGGATGGTCCGGAAGGAGACGTCAGGCTGCAGGCGCGTCTTCAGACGGCCCTGCATGAGGCAGCCTGGGCCTGCCTGACGCAGGATCCGGCAAGCGCGGCACGGGCGGGCGAACTGCTGCTGGCCACTGATCCTTATGACCTGCGCGCCTTACGACTCACGTTGATGGGCCTGCGTGCAACGCGCGCGCATCGTCGGCTCACACGGGTGTATGCCGAGGCGCGCGAACGCTTTCAGGAAGTGGGCGAGCGGCTCCCGGAAAGCTGGCAGGCATTCATGGCGCAGTCGAGGGATTGACTTCCCCTTCTGTTGAGAGGCTTATTCGCTCCGATCGGTGAGCTTCATCGACCGAAGGAGGGTCATGATGCCGACAACCACTTTGATGGGTGTCGGCTGAGGTTTCACGCCTTTGGTCAATCCAGACTGCTGTCATTGCTTTTCGTCTGCCGGTCCAGACCCGTTTCGATGCCGCGAACCAGCGCGCGCCACACCTCGGGCCGCTGCGTCTCGCAGGCTGTCAGCCGGTCCCGTGCAAGCTGCGGGCTGGCGTACGCCGTATAAGCCAGGGTGACTTTGGTGGCGGTGTATTTGCGCACCGGAAGCAGCCCCAGCATTTTGGTGTTCTGCACTTCGAGCAGATCGCGTCGAGCGAGCGCTTCTTTCACGAAATTCACGACGTCCAGACGTGGCTGGTGGCTGAGCGGCACGAGCAAAGCGATCAGGTCCGGCAGGTCGGAAGCGCGATTCAGCTGCTGCACGGCCTGCAGGATGCGCGCTTCGAGGCTGCCTTCCGGAAGGACCTCGTGCGAAAGGCCCGCTGAGAGCTCCAGAACGGACACTTTCCGCAGGCCGAAGAGGGTTTTCCGGTGCTGCATGGCGAGCTTGAGGCTGCCGCATGCTTCCAGCTCCAGCAGGGCAGTGGCAAGCAGGACCCGCGCGAGTTCGTTGCTGCTGACCTTATCGGGCACGAGCGGCAGGTCGACCTGCACGTCGCCGATGCTGACCGCACCCAGTTTCTTCGCGAACTGCTCGCCATGCAGCAACACCCCTTCACTGAGGGTGAGGGGAACTGTGGTGGTACCTGTAGCTGTCATACGCTGCCTCCCGTGCCTGGACCCTCAACGTTTTGCAAGGTGACCTGCAGGCCTGAGTGCAGTGTTCACCTGACACACTCACGCGGCGCTGACGTTTCTCAGGGCGTTCGCCGAAGGTGCGGCGTGACCCACGTCTTTCGTCAGGCGCACGTGAGCAGTCACCCGTCACACTGGGGTTCGGAGGTTCCAGCCGCCTATGTCCGAACTACCCTCACCGCCAAAAGAAGCGACGTATCACCTCTGTCCTCAATGCACCCGGGCCGTGAATGCCCAGGCCCAGGAGCGCTTCTGCCCAAACGATGGCGCGCGCCTGATCACTGCGTGTGGTGCCTGCGGTGAGGTGATCCGTACACCGTACGCGCGCTACTGCACGGGCTGCGGCGCGCCGTTGACCCACCGTCATCACGAAGAAGGCCAGCGGCGCGGCGTTCTGTCCCCTCGGGATTCCTGAAGGGGCTCCGGGCGAGGAACCGCCGAGCCGGGCGAGTGGACGGGGTTACCAGGTTGCGGTCATTCATGACCGCAGCTTTGTACCGGCGCTGAAGTTTCGGGAGGGGCCGCAAACCGCCTGACATGATCGCTGCCTTTCATCGCTGGGCGATGAAAGGCAGCGGCCCGACAACGTCGCGTTCAGCGCTCGTGTCATCAGGAAATGTGTCATCAGGAAACACAGATCCGGCGCGTGGCGTGTTGTGCCTGAGCTTTCGGGTCACGTTCCCGAGGGCGTCTGGCGTTGCAGGGTGCGGACCAGGGTCATCACGAACGCGGCGTACACCAGCGGCTTCCCGAAGCGGTTGAAGCCTTGCAGGGCCGCCTCACCCGTAAAACGTTCGGTGAGCGCGAGGTCATGTGTGGTGACGGACCAATTGACGAGTGCGGCGACCAGCAGGACGTAGCCGAGGTACAAAAAGACCCGTCCGAGGCGTGGAAAGGCCGGTGAGTGCTGATTGGTCCACGCGCCCGACGTGAGCGCGTCCCACACCAGCGAGAAGCCGATGAACGCGGCGCCCATCGCGCCAAACATCGGGCTGAAGGGATTCTCGATAAAGCTTTCCTGTGCCAGCAGCAAGACCCCCACCGTCACGCCCAGCAGGGACGCCACCCGTGGTCCGTCGAGCTCGCGTCGCCGGTGCAGCCAGACCGCCGCACCGGCGACGAGGGCCAGCCACGCGCAACGCACGCCGGCAGAGGGCAGCTCCACGAAAGGCGCCAGCAGCCAGCCGTCCTGAAACAGCAGGGCGCGGACTTCGAGAAAGGCGAAGGTCGTGAGGTACAGTGCAACCGCCACTTGCCCCTGCCGGGCTGCCTTGCGGGCGAACAGTACGCTGGCCAGCGTCACCAGCGCCGCCCACGGGCCAAGGGTCGTGTCTGCGAGCCAGGAGAGGAGCTGCGGAAAGCCCTGCACCCACTGCACCACGCCCGCCCCGAAAAAGCTTCCCAGGCCCAGCAGAAGTGAGACCAGGGCGGTCAGGACGATCATGGCGAGCAGCGGAGCACTGACGGCCATGACAAGCGGCAGCGACGTGCGTTGCGCCTGAGTGGTCAATTCTTCCTGGTCGGGCAAGACCGTCTGACTCCAGCGACGCACCAGCGCGTGGGCCGCAAAGGCAAGCAGCGGCACGCTCAACGGAAGTGCCAGCGTGCCCACCACTCGCGGAGCGTCCCATTCGCTGGTCCAGCCGAGCAGTTCACGCCCGTTCAGCACCGCGAGAACCACCAGCAGCGTCATGAACGCCAGCAGCGCAAGGGCGCGGGGAAAGCGGGTCTCGGCGATCTCCTGAGCCCAGCCGGACACCGAGCGCGTGAAGGTGGCAATGTCCAGGCCGACCAGCAGCAGCAGCACGGCCACCAGATCACCGAGTTCGGTGACGTTCAGCACCAGCCCGGTCAGCCCGAGCGGCACGCCGGTGTTCGACCACTGCGCGATGGCTTCGCGTTGTGCAAACGCGTAGTTGAGTCCGACCAGCAGCAGCATCACCGTGAATTCCGGCGCGCCGCGCAACGCGCGGCGCCAGCGCAGCAGCGCGAACACCGGAATCAGCAGGGTGAGCACCATCGCCAGCACAATTTCCCAGGTACTGCCTGACAGGTTGGACGCGAGACCGACGCGTCCCAGCGCCCCCGACAGGTAGACGCCGAGCAGCACGACGCGCAGCAGCGGGTGGCTGCCCAGTGCGCCCGTCAACACGAACGCCCAGGAAAACGACAGCAGCAGCAGCGTCACCGGCAGCAAAGGCAGTGGAACCAGCCCGGCGGACCCCAGCGGCAGCAGCACACCCACCGAGCGCGTGACGTTCGACGCCAGCAGCAACACCACGGCCACGAGCAGCAGCGCGAATCCGCCGCGCAGCACCAGTCGGGTGGCCCGCTCGAACGGGCTCAGGTCCGTCAGGCCTTCACGTACGTCCTGCCAGACCAGCTGACGCCACGCGCCACTCGCGACACCCCACAAGATGGCCACCAGGCCGGCGACCACCGCACGGTCACGAACGAGGCTCACGGCCTGCTCCCCGTGGAGGTAGAACTTTCTTCGAGCTTGACCAGCTCAAGACCGTGTGGAACGAGCAGGCCTCCGGGAGTGAAGACCGGCCGCGCAAGACGGTACGTCTCTTCTTTCATTTCGCTTTCCGCGGCGCGCCAGCGTGCAAGCACCGCACCGTCCGTGTCACCGATCAACGTGACATGACCGTCGGTGCCAAGGTACGCGACCCGGTCTTCCTGGGCGCTCAGCGAACCCCAACGCAGCGACGAGCCGTCGTGCTTCCAGCGGACCTGACCGGAGGTGCGGTCAAGTGCGATGAGTTCTCGCCCGCCGGTGGGGACCACAACGCTCTGACGGGTAAGACCGAGCGGTTCGAGTGGCGTGGTCGCGTTCGCCGGCAGCGCCTTTTGCCACAGTACACGCCCTGAACGCAGATCGAGCGCGTTGAGCCAGGGCCGGTTGTTCTGAATGCTTCGCACGTACATCACCTTGTCTTGCACGTCGAGCTCTGAGGCTCCGAAGGTTGCGGCTTCACTTGTCCAGATGGGCTCGCCCGTCATGGCGTCCAGGGCCATGACCGGCGAGCTGATCCAGACCGTGCGGCCATCCGTGTGGGGCGCGCCCATCAGGCTGTTTTTCAGCGCACGCCGCCATCGTGTCTTGCCCGTCTGCAAGTCGAGTGCCACCACTTCCGGGGCGGTGCTCACGACGATGACGGTGTCCTTGGTGAAGATGGGCGTCTGCAGCAGCACGCCCCCGACGTCGACGGACCAGCGGATCTGGCCGCGTGTGACGTCGAGCAGCTGTAACTGCTCACGGTTGCTCAAAGCGATCAACGACCGCCCGTCGCTTCCCGGCCGGGCCGTCAGGCCAAAACCGCGCAAGTCAAGCTGCGCCACGTCATGGAACGCTCCAGTTTCGTCCACCCGGTACACGCCACCTTCCGAATCCAGCAGCACGGTCCGCTCGGGCAGGACCACGGGTGGTGAAATGATCGCGGGCAGGCCCGCCCGTGAAGCGCGGGTGGTGCCCTGCCAGGCGGCCTGTAATACTCCGGGCTGCGTGGGGCCGGAACGCCAGAGACCTCCTTGTGCGTCTCCCAGCAACAAGGCGTCTGCGGCGCGGGTCGCGCCGGTCACGAAGCGGGTGTGCTCGCCCGGTGCGGGGGTTCGGTCCAGCACCCGCAGATCGGTCGTGAGTCGCTGCAGCTCGTTTTTTGTCGCGGCGTGCACGGTCTGGTCCACCATGAGGGGCGCGCCGACATAACCTCCGCTGGCGCGCGCGACGACTGCGCCACTCTTGAAGTCAAGCGTCACGAGTTCTCCGTCGGCATTGACCAGAACTTCCTCGCCGCCGATCGCCGGGGTGTGCCGGATGCTTCCTCCACGTCCGGCCGTGGCCTGCCACACGGGCTGTCCTGACCGAAGCTGCAGCCGGGCCACCTCGCCCGAAGTGCTCGCCGCGATGACGCTTTCACCGTTGACCTGCAGGGGCGCAGTGATGGGCGCGCCGAGTTCGGTCCGCCAGACGGCCTGGCCATCGCGCGCGCGCAGGGCGAGTACGCTGCCGTTGTTGTTCGCGAACACGAGCAGGGACCCCGCCAGAACCGGCGTGGCCCTGCTGAGCGCGCCAAGATCGGCGGTCCACCGCACCTTTCCGGAGGCATCGACGCTGAGTACGCTGCCGTCTTCGCTGACGGCGATGATGGCGTCGGCGGTCACCAGAGGGCGGGCGGCCATGTGATCGCGAAGCTTCACGCTCCAGAGGGGCAGCCCCTGTACGTCCAGGGCGTAGAGTTGCCGGGCACTGGACCCGAAGTACACCCGGCCACGCCGTTCATCCACGACCACGCCTCCCGTGACGCTGCCGCCGGGCATGAAGCGCCAGGCCACGCGTCCGGCGTCACCGCTGACCTGAAGTGCCGTGACCGTCTCGGAAGTGTTGGTGACCACGGCCAGCAGGCCCGAGGGTGATCTGAGCAGGGTGGGCGCTTCACTGACCCGTTCACGGGCGTGCGGCGTCACCCGGCCAAGCAGCGTGAACGTTGTCGGAAGGGCCGCGCTGACACGCGTTGGTGCGGGATCAGGGGCCACGGGAGCAGCCGGAGGCAGCCACCCGGCGCGGTGGCCCGCCCGGCCGTATTCGACGGTGCGTTTCAGGCCCCGCGCGTTGCGCGTTTCTCCGGCCATGTATCCCTCGTGCGCGCAGTAGAGTTCGGTGGTGCTGCTCGAATCGAGGGTGGTGCCCTGACTGCTGAGGATGAGCTTGCGCTGAACGCGCAGGCAGTCGCTCCGCCCATACGACGCGTCGGGCGTGGCCCGCTCGATCGCGCCCTGCAACCGGTAATCGAGCTGCCGGTTGATTTTTCCCTGCTGCGTCCAGCGCGCCCCCGGTCTTGGCTGCGCTGGCATGACCCGCAGGGGCGGGCGGTACACATACGTTTCCGCCGCCGCGAGGTCGCGGTCGGCCAGGTAGAAGTGACCGTCGGGGGTCCGGGCAGTGTACACCAGCACATTGCGCGAACCACCTTCCTTCTGGACGATCCGGGCGGCAAGACGCTGGATCCTGACGCCGGCCGCGCCTCGCGCGTCCTTGACCCCCAGATCGGACAGGGCCTGAACGGTGTCGGCGTTGAGGGTGGTGAGGGCCTGGACCACCGGGAGTTCCGATTGGGAGTAACCGGTCCACTCGACCGCGCGTCCGCTCGCATCCAGATTGACCTGCAGCCCCCAGGATCGGTCGGGTGGCCAATAGCGGTCCAGTTCACGTGGTGCGTGCCGTGAGGCGTCCCAGTACGGCCAGACCAACGCCATGCCGACGGCCAGGCTGGTCAGCAGGAATCCCGCGACGGTCAGTGCAGACCCTTGACCATCGCGGGTGCCGAGCGATTGCTCGGCGCTCACGCGGAGTGCACTTCCTGCCCGGCGGTCACGCCCAGGAAAGCCTGAATGGCCGGAACGGCGCTCAGGCGCGTGTAAAAGTAAGCGTTGACAATGGCCAGGGCGCTGGCCCGTACGGCCAGAAGGGTATGGTGGTGTTCCGCCGAAATGCTGTCCGTGATGGCGTCATGCAGGGATTGCAATTCCCGCAGCAGTGCAGACCCGGTGTCGTCCGGCAGGGCACGCCGGGTGGTCAGCATCAGGGCGCCCAGGGTTTCGCGGGTGCGGGCAGTATCGAGCTGCGTGGCGCGCTCGCTCAGTACCCCGAGACCTGCCCAGACTTTGTAGAGCGCGGTCGTGGGCTCGTCGAACAGTTCACGCAGGTACGCGGCTTCATCGAAACGCCCGGTGCAGCGAAAGAGGTTGTAGAGACGTCTGGCTGCCTTACCGTAGTTGGGGGGTGCTCCCAGGTATTTCTCGACTTCTTCTTCCATCATGCCGACGTACGCGCTCAGGGCGTCGTCGTCGAGCTGCCGTGCCAGGTGCTCCACCAGGGGGGCGCTTTCGGGATCGAGGTAGATTTCCTGATACATCGGTTCGAGTTGCCCGTCGAGGGTGACGATCTGACCGTCCGGAGTTTCCCAGGTGGGATCCAGAACGTTGCTGGCCCACAGCACTTCCCGGCGTGCCGCGTCCAGCAGCACCCAGTCGAGCTTGCACCAGCCGGGCGCGCACGCGGCGTCCTCCCAGCGGACGTGACGCGTTTCACCTGACTCGGATTGGGCCAGAAGTACTCCCGCACGCACGTCGTCCAGCGTCCATTCGAGTGGCCGGCCGGCACGCACAGGCTGTCCGCGCACACGAAGGTTCTCCGGTGCCTCACCGAACTTCAGACGCGCGAAGCGGTATCCGGGTCCGCTCGAGCAGCGCAACGCTTTTTCGCGCATCAGTTGCCCCAAGACGGTGCAGGCGTCTTCACGCGTCGGCGCCTGAATGTGAACGCGCTGCATGAAGTCGCGGTCACCCGGATAGCGCTGGATGCGTGACTGTGCCGCCGAGCCGGAAAGTGCCAGCGCGGTGCGCACCGTGGGCCCATCCGGCAGGCGAACCAGTTCGCCGATGAGGCGCCACTCGGCAAGATCACCCGCGTCAAAGTCCAGCAGGGCGGCCCGCGCACCAAAGACACCACTCTGGTCGTCGTGCGTGAGTTGATGCAGGTCAGGAGCCTGCATGGCACACAGCCACGCGGCGGCTTCGTCCGCGTCCATCTCGACGCCATGCCAACGTGCGGACTCCAGCATGCGCGCGAGCCCGTCGCTCAGGGCCGTATCACCAATTTCGGAAGAGGAGGGGAGATCAGGGGTGCCGGGCATCTTTATTCCTCCAGGAGTGGGAAGAAATGTCGTGACGCTCATGGAAACGACGCTCGTGTGGACGGTGAACCGACGGGGAGTGCGTCACGGGTGGTCTCGCCTGGAAGGGAGGCCGGGTCCGGGCAGGTTACTCGCGTTGCAACGCCAGATCTTCGAGTGGGAGCGCCGCGGGATCATCGGCGGTGACTTCGAGCGAGACGCTGCGCGCGCGGTACCCTTTGGCGAGCAGCACCATCGGGTAGGTGGCGTTGCGGGCCAGGAGTGGGCTGGCGGTGTAGGTTCCGTCGGCGCCGGAGCGGGCACTGGCCACCATCAGGTTCTCGTCGAAGTTCGCACGGGCCCAGGCCTGAACGTCCGTACCGGGCTTCAGAAACGCCACAACCGCGTCGGGAATGCCTGCCTTCGTGTCGGCGTCGATCAGGCGGCCACTGACGCTGACGCCCGCTTGCGCCGGATCGGGCTGGGGAGGAGCCGGTGGCGTGGCGGCAGCGCCCCCGATGCTGAACGCGCGTTTCTGTACCAGCTGCCCGGCCAGGTAGAGCTGAAGTTCATAGGTTCCATCGGGCAGTCCCTGGCCGGGCTTGGCACCGAGGCTGACCCCGAAAGTACCTTGAGCACCTGATTCCCAGGTGCTGCCGCGCGGATCACCCCAGGCGGGTTGCCCGTTATAGGTCCACACCTGACCCCAGTTCATGCCGTCCTGCAATCCGGCGTACCGGAAGATGCCAGCGATGCTCGTGCTGCCGGTGGGCTGCACGTCACCTGCGCCGACCGCTTCTCCTTGTTCGTTCATCTTCTGGGCGATCACGATGCTGCCGAAGGTGGCGTTGGACGGGGCAGCGGGCGCGTCGTTCTGCGCGGCGGGGGTATACACGACGCTCGATTCCGCCGTCACGGTGTTCGCCAGCGCGCGGGCCTGGGTGATGTAAGGCGCGGCGACGTTCACCATCATGAAGCGCCCGATCTTGCCGGTTCCGCTTTTGCCCAGATCCTTGTAGTACGTGGGAATGCCAATCTGCCGACCGGCCGCGTTGATGGCCAGCCCACCGCTGTTGCCGGGATTGATTTCCGTGTCGGTCTTGATGGCGTCGATGTTGCCGTCGCCATCGTGATCGTCAAACCCCGCGACACTGCCGCGCGTGACGGTGATCAGGTCGCCACCGATGCCGGGATAGCCGATTGCCGTGACGGCGTCACCGACTTTGACTTCACCACCGTCTCCCATCACGATGGGCGTGATCGGCAACGCCTGCCCGGCCAGGGGTTTCGGGCGGTTGGTGTCACCGGTGAACACACCGAACACCTGAATGAGGGCAATGTCGAGTTCACGCTTGCCGGCCAGAAATTTGGCGAAGTAGGTGGGTTTCGGAACTTCACGGTCGCTGACCGTCGGTCCCACCACCAGCCATCCGCGCGGGTGGTACAGTTCGCCGGGCTGCAGACCACCTTCTGCACGCGCGTCCTGGTTGCCGATGCAGTGGTAATTCGTGAGAATCAGTCCGGACGGATCGATGATGGTTCCCGAGCAGGTCGCGATGTCTTTGCCGTGACGGTCGAGCGCCCAGAGTTTCACGCTGGAGCGCATGGCCTGCGCGATGATCTCCGTGTCGCTTGCCACCCCGGGTCCGGGCTGCACCGGATTGACGGGGATGATGGGCGTACGGGAATTCTCGGAGGGTTTATCCGGATCAGGAGCCAGGAGACCGATCACCAGAAGCAGGGCGAGAACGGCGGCCATGACCGCGCCAAAGCCCGCGAGTATTTTTTGCATGCTGAACCTCAGGGAAGACGCACGTCTGCCGTGAGGCGCGCGCGCAGGGAGTCAAGTCGGGGGTACTCGTCACGTTCGGCCGCGAAACTCACGGCGTACAAGGCGCCTTTCCAACGGGTGACGGTGTCGGTGCGGATCATCACCGCGGGCGGAACGTCACTGCCCGCCGGGGCGTCCTGCAGGTACGCGAAGGTCAGGTTCACGGCGTCCTGGCGCGTGCCGTTCACGCGCAGGCCGGCAGGCTTGATGCCCAGTACCCGGTATCCTTCGAGCGGCTCACCACGGTTCAGGCTGTAACGGGCGACGCTGGCGCTCAGCGTCTCTTCGGGCATCAGTGCGTGTGTCAGGGCGGTGACGCTGACGCGTGGTCCGAACGATCCGGCGCGCCAGTCGTGCGCGCTGACCAGGGTGCCTTCCACGCGTTCGCTGCTCCAGGTGAGGGGGACGCTGAGCGACGCCCCGGACTGGGTGAGCAGGGTCGTGCGGTCCGTGGTCGAGCGCATGTACAAAAAACCCACCAGAAGCCCGAACAGGACCGTGATCCACACCAGGACCTCGGACATTGCCCGTTGTGCTGGGCTGGTGTGTGACATGACAGCGCTCACAGCACGCCTCCACGCTGCGTGACGGTTTGTTCCAGCGAACGGATGCGAGCGAACAGAAACGAGAAGGTCGCGAGTGCCACGATTGCCGCGACCAGCAGGCCCAGCCAGGGATTGAAGGTGAAGGTCAAAAAGGGCACTTCCCGAAGGGCGTACGACACCACACCGTTCAGGGTCGCGGCGAGCAGCAGACCGCCGGGCAACCACAAGACAGGCCGCGCCTCGAACTTGGCGCGCCCGAGGAAATACCCCATGACCCCCGCGAAGGACGCGTGCGCCAACGTTGAAATCGAGACGTGCAGCGCGGCCATGCCCAGATTCACGCCGCCCGCCAGAACGTAAGCGACGTTCAGGGAGGTGGCGAAGCCCAGACCGGCGGTTGCGGCGTAGACGATGCCGTCAACCGGGTGGTCGAATTCTGGTGTGTTGAAGACCCCGTAACGGACGGCGGCGTACTTCAGGAATTCCTGCGTGAGGCCCGCCACAAAAATCAAACCGATCAGGCTGGCAAAGGGGCTGCCTCCCACCCAGTCCTGCAGGTGAAAGACGTTGCGCAGGAGGGGCTGGCCGACACCCAGGGCCAGGACTACGCCCAGCGCGAATACTCCCAGGATGTATTCCTTGGGCTCGGGATCCAGACGGTCCTGCCGGTAGAAGGCAGTGAGCCACAACGTGGCCGGGACCAGGGCAATGAGCAGCCCTGCCAGCACGAGCGGCGTGCCGGAAAGTGGGGGGAGCAAGGGTGAAAGAAGCGCGATGAGGGCCACGAAGACCACCACAGCACTGACTTCCAGCAGGATGGACTGCCTGACCGCACGAAAACGATGCATAGTTTCCTCCGCCTTCAGATTCCATGAAGTCCACTGACGCCGCGCTGACGGAAAAGGCCAATTTTGAAGCGGCGAGAGCCTCATGAGAAATTCAGGTGGGCAGCGGGGATTTGCGGTGCACGGGTTGTGGCGCCGCCCTGCCTCTGGAGGGGCCGACGATCACACGATGACGGACACCGCGCTCTTCGCTCGCGTGGTGGGTAGTGGCTACCTGCCAGCAGCCAGCACTCCCAAGAAGTGCTGGCTGCTGGCAGTCAGGCAGGAGCGTTGTGCCTCAGCCCGGTAGGCGGAAGTGGAATCGGGAGGCACAGCGGGCTGCATCAGGGCAGTGATGACGGGCCGACGGCCATGCCGTTTCGCGCGAAGGATTCCCAAGTTTCCGGGAACACCGGAATCAAGAGCGATGACACCCGTCACCCCTGTGCGTGACCGGCACACTCAGGGACGCAGACGTTCCGCCCGGGTTCTTCTCAGACTTCACCTGCCCAATGAAGGCCATGCCGGGCGAACTTGGCCTGGATGTACTCGCGGTGTTCCCGATCGAGAGGCCCCCGCTGCAGCAGTGCCACGTTGCGCTCAAGACGCCTGGCGCTGGCCGTACCGACAATCACGCTGCTCACACCGGGAGAGAAGGCACTGAAACGCAGGGCGAACTCGTCCCATGCCAGCTCACCGGGATCGAGTCGCATCTCCTGCAGACGCAGCCAGTACGTCTCGGCGTATTGTCCGGTCGGACGCTCGGTGTACTGCCAGGCAGCGTTCGCGATGGGCCGCTTGGCAATGACGCCCAGTCCGCGCTGTCGGGCTTCGGGCAAAACGTGCTGGGAACTCCACTGGTCGGCCAGATTGACGCTGGTCTGCACGCTGCCAAAACGTCCGGATGAAACGGCCCAGGCGAGCGCTTCGTTTTCGCCGCTGTACGCCGCCACGCGAATCAGCCCTTCTGCGCGTGCCCGTTCGAGCGCGGCGAGCAGGTCATCGTGCCTGAGGGTGTCGAGCGGGCAGGAATGCAGGTGAAAAATGTCGATGACATCGGTGTTCAGGCGTCTGAGCGCCTGCTCGATGCCGAGCCTCACCGCCTCGGGAGTCCAGTCTGCTGCGCCCTCGGCACCGTAACCCCCCTTACTGGACAGCACGAACTCCTGGCGTCGTCCGCTCAGGTGCCGTCCGATGCGTTCCTCTGACAGCCCGTAACCTCGGGCGGTATCGATCAGGGTGATGCCCAGGTCGACGGCTTGATTGAGGATGGTCCCGACTTCCTGCTCGCTGAGTTCCTGGCTGCCAATCTGCCCGGCGCCGAAGCCGAGTGCGGAGACCCGCAGGCCGGTGCGGCCGAAGTCACGTGTTTCCATGGTGCGCCATTCTAACAAGACACGACCTGGGCGCGGACGGGCGCGACAGAACGTGGCTCCCGTCCGCACGGACCAGCCTGTTCACTTCCGCACCTGAGCTGACAGGTGCGCTCTTGGCGTGACGGTATGTCCCGGTGCTGCTCCTCGCGCGCCTGCTCGCAGCAGGCGCCGGGAGCGCAGAAGTGAAAGAATGACGGACCATGAGCGACCAGCCATCCCACAACGGCTTTCCGGTGCCGATTCCCTTTCTGGAGTTTCTGGGTGTGCAGGGCCGCCGCGCCGAGGATGGAAGCGGCGAGGTGGAACTGACCCTGCGCCCCGAGCACCTCAACAGCTTTCAGATGGCCCACGGCGGCGTCACCATGACGCTGCTCGACGTGGCGATGGCCATGGCCGCCCGCTCGCTCGACGGGCAGGGGCGCGGCGTGGTGACCATCGAGATGAAGTCGACTTTTCTGCAGCCGGGACGGGGAGCGCTGCGCGCGGTGGGGCGCTGCATTCACACTTCGCGCAGCCTGGCCTTCTGTGAAGCGCAGGTCACCGACGAGGAGGGCCGCCCCGTGGCACGCGCTTCGGGCACGTTCAAGTTCGCGGCCCAGCCGGCGGTGTACCCCGGTGCGGATGGTTGAAAACGGCGGTGAAGCGCGGCTGTCCTCAAGTTCGGGATGTCGGCGGACAAGCGCAGGGTAAGCTCGGGTATGCACTGCGAGATCGTCGGTTCGCTTGCCCAGCACGTCCTGTTCGAATTCGAACGCGATGATCAGCTGTGGCTCAGTAACGGCTCGATCATGTCACACACCCGGCACGTCGAGTGGAGTCTGCAGGTACCTGCGGGCCTGTCGGGCGCGCTGCGCCGCTCACTGTCGGGCGAGGGCATGTCCTTGACCCACGCGCGGGCCACCTCGCCCGGTCAGCACCTGCGCGCCGCGCCGGGCACGCTGGGGCATATCCGCGCCTGGGACCTTTCGCAGGGACCGCTCCTCACCACGCGTGGCGCTTTCCTGGCCGCCTGGGGTGAGGTGGACATCTCGGTGACGGTTGCGCGCCGGGCAGGTGCGGCCCTGTTCGGGGGTGCGGGGCTGTTTTTGCAGCACCTCAGTGGACAGGGCACCGTGCTGATTCAGGGCAGCGGCGACCTGCTGGAGCACAAGCTGCACGGTGGTGAAAGCCAGCTGGTGAGCACGGGCCACCTGGCGGCGTTCAGTGCTTCGGTCGATTACGGTATCGAAGCGGTCGGAGGCGTGCGCAAGCTGCTGTTCGGCGGGGAGGGGCTCTTCATGACGCGCCTTTGCGGACCCGGAACGGCCTACCTGCAGTCGTTGAAACGGGCAAGCACGGCCAAGGCACCGTAAACGCCGGCTTTCCGTCAGTCGTGCGCCGCAGTCGCGCCGTGCTGTTGCGCTGCGTGCAGGCGCGCGTAGTAGCCGCCGCGCGCGAGCAGCTCACGGTGCGGTCCTTGCTCGACGATCTCTCCCTGGCGCATCACCACGATGCGGTCGACGTGCTCGATGGTGCTCAGACGGTGCGCGATGATGATGCTGGTGCGGCCCAGCATCAGTTTTTCCAGTGCGCTCTGCAGGCGCTGCTCGGTTTCGGTGTCGATGTTGGCGGTCGCCTCGTCCAGCACCAGAATCACGTCCGGATTCTGAATCAGGGCCCGCGCGAAGGCCAGCAGTTGCTTTTGTCCGCTGGACAGCGTGGCGCCACGTTCACGGACTTCGCTGTCATACCCGTGCGGCAACTCCACAATGAAGTCGTGCGCGCCCACGAAGCGGCACACTTCGATCAGGCGCTCGCGGGGAATCTCGGGATTCCCGAGGGTCAGGTTGCTGGAAATGGTACCGGTGAACAAAAACACGTCCTGCAGCACGAGGCCCACCGAGCGGCGCAGATCACGCTGCGCGAATTCGCGCACGTCCACCCCATCTACCAGCACCGCGCCGCGCTGCACGTCGTAAAAGCGCGATACCAGGCTGATCACGCTGGTCTTGCCCGCCCCCGTGGCGCCCACCAGCGCGACGCTTTCACCGGCGCGGATGTGCAGATTCACGCCGCGCAGCACCCACTCGTCCTGGGCGACCTCCCCGTCGCCATCCTGATACGCGAACCACACGTCGCGCAGTTCCACTTCGCCGCTCAGCCGCGTCAAGGGCCGGGGCGTGGGCGGATCGCGCAGCACTTCTTTTTCGTCGAGCACTTCGAAGATCCGCTCGGCGCTGGCCATCGCGGCCTGTAGAATGTTGAACTTGTCGGCCAGATCCTGCAGCGGCACGAACAGGCGGCGCAGCAGCTCGATCATGGCGACCAGCGTGCCAATGGTGACCGCTCCGTCCAGGGAGCGTAGACCGCCGTACCACAGCGTCAGGGCCAATCCCAGTTCGGCGATGAGGGCGACCGCCGGATAGAACAGGCTGTACCACTTGATGGTATCGAGGTTGGCGCGCAGCAGGGCATGGTTGAGTTTGCCGAAGGCCTGACCGTTGCGCTTTTCGCGCCCGAACAACTGCACCGTGCCCATTCCCGAGATGTTCTCGGCCAGGTAGGCGTTCAGGATGGCGTGCCGGGTGCGGGTCTCACGAAAGGCCGTGCGCATCCGGACGCGCAGCCAGGCTGTCACGGCCAGCATCACCGGCAATGACGTGAAGGCGACGAGTGCCAGACGCCAGTCGTAAAGCAGCATCGCGCTGGAGAACACCACCAGCAGCAGCGCGTCCTGCGCCAGACCCACCAGGCCCTGGGTCAGGAACTGCTGAATGGCGTCGACATCGCTGGTGACGCGCGTCATGAGGCGCCCGACCGGATTGCGGTCGAAATAGGCCAGGTGCAGGCGCTGAAACTTGGCGAACAGGGCGTGGCGCAAATCGCGCACGACCCGCTGACCGAGCGAGGTCAGCACGTACACCTGCGCGAAACGCATCGCAAAGGCCACCAGCGCCAGGGCGCCGTACAGCAGCGCGATGTTGATGAGGTTGGCGTAGCGCGCTGCGGGGGAAAGGTCACGAAATTCACCGACCGGCGCGAGCGACTGGTCGACCGCCCGCTTGAGCAGGCTGACCAGGGCGGTGTCGACCAGGGCAAAAGTCAGCATCACGGCCAGCGCCAGCAGGGCTGTTTTCCAGTAAGGCCGCACAAAGGCCAGCAGGCGGACGCGCAGTTCGTGCTCCGAAGGGTCGTGTTGGGAAGGGGTGCGTGGCGTGTCGTGCGTCATACGGGCTCTGCCTCTTCGCCCGGTCCGCCCGAGGTGGCCTGCAGGCGCTGCAGTTCGGCGTACAGGCCACCTCGGGCCAGCAGCTCCTCGTGAGTTCCCTGCTCGGCCACCCGGCCCTCGTCGAGCACGACGATCTGATCGAGGTGCTGCAGCGCCGATACGCGGTGCGAGACGAGCAGCACCGTACGTTCATGCAGCAGTTCACGCAGGTTGGCGAGCAACCGGCGCTCGGTCCGGGTGTCGACGGCCGAGAGGGCGTCGTCGAGAATCAGAATGCGAGGCTGGCGCGCGACCGCCCGCGCGATGGCGGTACGTTGACGCTGCCCGCCCGACAGGGTCACGCCCCGCTCGCCCAGCAGGGTGTCGTACTGTCCGGGAAATTTTGCCACTTCGCGCTCCAGCGCCGCCACACCCGAGGCCCAGCGTACGCGCTCCATGGGCAGGGCGCGCTCTTCGTCGAGGCTGCGCGCTTCGGGCAGGCCGAAGGCGATGTTCTCGCTGAGGGTGTCGCTGAACAGAAAGGGTTCCTGCGGCACGAAGCCGATGTTTTCGCGCAGCACCAGCAGGGGCAGTTCGCGGGCGTCCTGTCCGTCGATCAGAACCCGGCCTCCTGTGGGATCGAGCTGCCGGGCGATCAGCGCGGCCACCAGGGACTTGCCCGACCCTGTGCGTCCCGTGATGCCCAGGCTGCTGCCGCGCGGTACACGCAAGTTCACGCCGCACAGCAGTTGGGCGCCGTCGATGCTGAGCGTGACATTACGAAACTCGATGTCTCCCTGCACGCCGGTAATCGAGAAGTCGGTGCGGCCCGAGTCGCGGACCAGCGGGCGGGCGTCCAGCAGCCGTCGCAAACGCTCCCACGAAGTCACGCCGCGTTGATAGATGTTGAGCAGCCGTCCGAAATCCACCACCGGTCCGGCCAGCAGGGCGAGGTAGCTGGTAAAAGCCACGTACTCCCCGACGCTGAGGCCTGCACCGAAAATCACCAGGCGACCACCGATCAGCAGAATGGCCAGCCACGCGGCGGCCATCAGAAGGCCCATCACGGCGGGCAGGGCCGCCTCGACGCGCGCCAGCGACAAGTTCAGCTGCACGTACTCCTCGTTGAGGTCGTCAAAGCCGCGCTGCTCACGCTCCTCCAGTGCGTACCCGCGCACCAGGCGCGCACCCGCGAAGTTCTCCTGGGCGCGCGCCGCGATGTCGGAAAGCTTGGCCTGCGCTTCCTGAAAGCGCTGCGAGACACGGCGGCGCAACAGTGCGGCCACCACGATGAGGGCCGGCACGGCGACCGCGATCAATGCGCCCAGCGCGGGTTGCAGCGCCAGCATGCCGATCAGGGCACCCACGGCGATCAGGGTGACGCGGCTGCCCATGTTGAAGCCCGGTCCCAGCACTTCGCGTACCGTCGCCAGGTCGCTGGTCATGAGGTTCATCAGGTCACCCGTGCGAGAGCGGTCGTAAAAAGCGCGGTCGAGGGTGGTGAGGCGCGAGAACAGATCGTGACGCAGTTCGGCCTCAATCTGCCGTGAGGCCACGATCATCTGCCGGCGCTGCATCAGGTTGAAAACAGCGGCGCTCAGCGCCAGCAGCGCAATGGTGAGGCCGTAGCGTCGCAATTCCCCATTTCCGGCCCCGCCGCTGCGCAGGGCGTCGATGGCCAGCGCCAGCACGCGCGGGGTCGCGGTGATGAAGAGGGCGGTCATGACGACCGCTACGGTGCCCAGCAGGTACTGCCGGGTGTGACGGCGCAGGTAAGGCGCGAGTTCGCTCAGGACTTGCAGCAAGGGATCTCCGAAGTCGCAGTCTGGCATACCTCGCCGTGCGCGAGTGACGCCGCGCTTTCCTTTCGCGCCAGACGGCCAAGGCAGATGGCCTACGCTTTTTGACCCAGGCGCGTTGGATGGAAGCGCGCCACACTGGGGCATGTTCGAGCGTTGTTGCCCGAAAGTCACATGCTGACGGCCTGTCATCCTGCCCGCTCAGGCGCGCCCATAGAGACGCCCTCAGGGATGCTGGCCGCCTGGCCGGTCGGGCGGACCCGAGGGTGAGGCCCAGGCAGTCCTACACGATCTGGTTTGCCCAGCGCACGGGAAGCACCCTGCTGTACGCCGCACTGGCCTCGACCGGGCTGGCTGGAAGACCCGGCGAGTGGCTACTGACCGATCAGGACCAGAGCAGTGCTGGCCTGCCCGAACTGCAGGAGATCTGGCGGCGGGGAACGACGCCCAACGGCGTGTTCGGTGTGAAGTGCTCCTGGGACGGGCCACTCTTCGAGCAGTGGTTCGGGGTCTTCAGAAAAGCCAGCCCGCTTCCGCAGGACGCTTCACGCCCGGTCGTGTGGGACAGTGCTTTTCCAAACGGGAAGCACATTTTCATGACGCGCCGCAACAAGGTGCGGCTGGCGGTGTCCTGGTGGAGGGCCATCGTTTCAGGCGAGTGGCACCGCGTGCATGGACAGCCACCCCTGCAGGCTGATCTTGCAGACCGCTACGATTTCGCGGCGATCCGCCACCTGCTGCTGGAAGCTGACCTTCGTGAAGCGGCTGTGCAGGAGTTCTTCTCGCAGGGTGACATCACGCCCCTCACCCTCGTGTACGAGGATTTCGTGGCGAACTACGAGGAGACGGTTCATCGCGTCCTTGACTTCCTGGATCTGGGCGAGGCGCCCGTCCTTCAGCCGCACTACGACCGAATCGCCGACGAGGTCGCAGAGGCGTGGGTGCAGCGCTTTCGGCAGGAGAGCCAGTCCGGCTGGACCAAACGCATCTGGTGAACCTGCAGCAGATCTTCAGACAGCGTTTGCGAGACGCCCGCTTGGTGTACTCAGTGAAACATGACAGAAGAGAGCCACACCGGACAGAACGAAGTCGGACAGAACGCGACAGGGTTGCACACGCCTCGAGTGACCACTGAACGGTTACGGCGCTTCGCGCGCTGGCAGCTGCTGCTGGTCAGCGGCGTGGTGGGCGCGCTGACCGTGACCCTGCTGAACGAAAGCGTGCGCCGGGTGGTGCCGCACGCGCCGCGCATGGACGTCATCGGAGAGCGGGCGCTGAGCCGGACACTTGACGCGGCCGGGCTAAAGCCGCCCCGTGGAAAGGCGCTGTACCGCTGGACGATGCTGGGTGACCTCGTGTCGAACTCGCTCTACTACGCCCTGGTGGGCCTGGGATCACCAGCCGGTGCCTTGCCCCGGGGTGGAGCGCTGGGCCTGGCGGCGGGTCTGGGCGCCGTCGTTCTGCCGCGTCCGCTGGGGTTGGGCCGTCAGCCGAATGAGCAGTCCCCGGTGACCCCGCTGCTGACGGTCGCCTGGTACCTGGCTGGAGGACTCTCGGCAGCGGCGGTCTACCGCTCGATGTCGCGGGCGGAAACCGGAAACGGCTGAAATAACGGCGCGAAACCTGAAGTGCGAAGAGACTGGGAGTGCGACGCCTGAATGATGGCAAGCGTTGCCTGCCCAAATTGGCGTACTTACGGTGGACCAAAACGGATCGGCGACAAGGGGTATTGATCCAGGCGTGTCTGGCGCCCCCGAAGCTCAACATCAAACGGCCCGACCCGCGCTGGGATGAAGTGTCTACCGCTGGGCTCTGTGGTTCGCGGTTACTCTGAAACCGAACAAAAGTGCCCGCGCGCCGCTCGATGAGGATTTGACGTCACGGCGCCGGAGCGCTTCCGTTCCCCGACGCCGTGTGCAAGAATCCGCTTTGCCTGGCGCCGATGGGCGCACGCCGCGCCGATTGACGGCAGCCCCTTCCACTTCAAACTCCTTTCCCCGGTGCTTCTTATGTCCCACCCGTCAGGCGTCTCTTCCATCCTCGATTCGCGCCGCGTGCGCCGCACCATGCGCCTCTCTATCCTGGAAGGCAGCATCACGCAGCTGTTCCTGAACTGGACGACGGGCAGCGTACTGATCGGCTACATGCTGCACCTGGGTGCCGGACCGACCGAGCTGGCCCTGGTGGCGAGCGTGCCCCTGCTCGCGCAGGTGGTCAGTCCCTTCGTGGCGTCCCTGGCGGCCTCGCTGGGAGGACGCAAGCTGTTGACCGTCCTGCTGGCCGTGATCGGGCGTGGCCTGTGGGTGCTGGCCGCGCTGCTGCCGCTGCTCGCTTTGCCCCCAGAGTGGCAGGGCGGTGCGCTGGTGGCGTTGGTGGCGCTGTCCAGCGTGTTCCAGGCCGGCAACGGCACACTGTGGTCCGCCTGGATGGGGGACGTGGTGCCCGAGCAGGAACGCGGTCGTTACTTTGGCTTGCGAGCAGGCGTGCTGGGCGTGGTCGGCATGCTGGGCAACCTGGTCGCGGGGTTTTTCCTCGACCGTCTGCCGGCGCCCTTCAACTTCCAGGTGGTGCTGGCCGTGGCGGTGCTCGCCTCGCTGATCGGTGCGGCCCTCTACCTGCTGCACGACGAACCCCCCATGCACGCCGTGAAGGCCGACCTTCGGCGCACCCTCAGTGCGCCGTGGCGCGAAACCAATTTTCGCCGTTTTCTGTCCTTCACACTGTTCTGGCACTTCGCGGTGATGCTGGCCGCTCCGTTCGTGTTTCCGTATTTTCTGCAGGAGCTGCGGCTGACGTTCACGCAGGTGGCCGTCTGGTCGGCGATCGCCTCGACCTGCGCGCTGGGCACCAGCTGGTGGTGGGGCCGGGTGGCAGACGCCATCGGCAACAAGACCGTGCTGCGCTTCGGCACGGTGCTGGCGGGCGTTGGCCTGCCCGGAACCTGGATTTTGGCCGGCCTGAGCGGGCGCATCGAATTCATCTGGCTCAGTGCGGTGCTGGACGCCTTCGCCTGGGGCGCCATCGGCCCGGCCATCTTCAACCTCGCGCTGGGCAGCGCCCCGCGCGAGGAGCGCACGGCCTTTTTTGCCATGTTCAGCCTTGCCAGCGGCCTGGCCGGCTGTCTGGGTGGCCTGATCGCCGGGCCGCTGCTGGCCGGCTTTCTGCCCCTGGTCTGGAAAACGCCGTATTTCACCTGGACGGGTTATCACACGCTGTTCGCCCTGTCCGGCCTGGCGCGCGCTCAGGCCTGGGTGCTGCTGCGCCGGGTCGAGGAGCCGGGCGCGATCCGGGTGCGCGAAGCCGCGCGCGCCACGCGGCTTCGCTGGACCGGACGAAGCTGAACTCTCCCGTACCCTGGTTGGATGGCAGCTGATTTTTCGCTGCTGCAATCCAAGCGCCCTCCACTTGCGTAAGAGCAAGGTGAGAAACGCGAGGCGGCGACACCGTTTCTCCGGGGTGCTTATGTTGGCAGAATCACAGCTGGCCAATTTGTATTTCAGGACAGGCGCAGCCCTGGGTGAAACCCTGATGGGCATCAAGCGGCGGGGACAGCATGGAGTGCTCGACGTGCAACTCGGTGGTCAGCTCCGCACCTGCCTTGCCTTCGAGCGTGGCCGGTTGAGTGCGGTCGACAGCCCGCTGCTTTTTCCGTGGAGCGTGAGTTTGCAACGCGGCCGTGTGAATGCCCGCGCCATCGAGAGGGCTCAGACGGTGTCAAGCAGTGCACTGGAGATGCTGCGCACCCTGGAGCGTGACGGACACGTTTCGCGCGATGACCTGGCCCGCCTCGCACGCGAGCGGGTCCTGATGGCGCTGCTACCGCTGGTGCGCGCCCAGGACAGCCGTCTGCGGTTCACGGTGGCCGCGCCGCACCGCAACCTGCCGCGTCCCGGCGTGCTCGCCACCGAACTGCTGGCCGACGCCGACGAGCGGCTGGCCCGGCTGGACGGACTGGAAGCGGCCTTGCAGCCCCACCAGCGCTGCCGTCTGACGAGCGGCGCAACCGTGGTGCCCGAATCGCTGCAAGGCTTACCCGAGCAGCACTGGAATGTGCTGACGCTCTTGTCCGAAGGGTTGACGCTGGCCGAAGTGGCGCGGCGGGCGGTGTTGCCCTGGGACGAACTGACCCTCAGTGTCCGGCGGCTGGAGCGGCGAGGCTTTATTCGGGTGGAGGCGAGTTCGTTCGCGCCGCGCGCCGGGGTGCGCCTTGTGCCCGGCGATTTCGCGCCGCACTTCACCCTGCCGGACGTGTCCGGGCGCCCGGTCTCGCTGAGCGCCTACCGGCACGGCAAGCTGCTGCTGACCTTCAACCGTCAGGCCGGTTGTGCCTTCTGCAATCCGCGCACCCAGCGGCTGATCGAAGCTTATCCGGTGCTGCGCGCGGCGGGCGTGGAAGTGCTCAGCGTGTTCGGCTCGACCGTCGAGGCCCTGCAGGCCCACGTCGGGCAACTGCAGCCCCCGTTCACGCTGCTGAGCGATCCGCACGACACCTCGCACGCCGAGTATGGCGTCGGGTACTCTCTGCTGGGTTTTCTCGATCCACGCAACCTGCCCACCATGTTGCGCGGTGTGCGCATGCCGACCTTTGGCCGGGCGACCGATGGAGAACTGCTGCGGATGCCCGCCGAATTCCTGATCGGCCCTGGCCTGCGAATCGAGCGCGCCCATTACAATGCTTACGCGGCGGATTTTCTGCCGATCGAGGACATTCTCGGGTGGGGACGCGCGGGAAGCTGAAGCCCTGAGACTCTCAGCTCAATGAACGCGCACTTGTCCGGGCCGGGCGCAGGCTGCACAATGACCTCCTGATGGTCGCCAAGCGCGAAGAACAGCGGGCGCACGACGAGGAGTGGCTCAGCACGCACGAACTCAAGCAGCGCGGCTGGACGGCCACGCTTGTTCGTGATTTTCTGGGCCCGCACGACGCCACCCGCCCGAACCTGATGCGCCTGGGCAGTCGGCGGCGCCTGCCTCCGGTCAAGCTGTACCGGCGCGAACGCGTGGACGAGGTTGAATCGGAAGAGGATTTTCTGGTGGCGCAGGGCCGCGCGATGGACGCCCGCGACCGTGCCGAGCGGGCGCGCGCTTCACGTGTTCGCGCCCAGGAATTGCAGATCGAGTCATTCGTGAACGCCTGGAATCCGGTCATTTCACCCGTGGCGGTGCGGCGCGGTGCCAAACACAAGGCCTTCGCCGCCCACGAGGAATTGCTGCGCGCCGTGCAGTCCCAGGCCAGCACCCAGCTGGCGGGTCTGTCACGCCGCCAGCAGCTGACGCTCGCGCAGCGGCTGCGCGAAAAGTACCAGCAGGCGCTGGCGCGAGCCTACCCGTGGCTGGAGGCAGGCGGTGAATGATTTCTGCGCCTGGCAGGCTGACGCTTTCTTAGGACGGGGCCTTTCCGGATGAGCGGCGAAAGTCCGTCCTCCGTGTTCCAGGCTGCGCAGGCGGCGCTTGAGGCAGGAGACTGGGAGCGCTTCTTTGCCTGCCTGTCCGACCACGACCTGCGCCTGCTGGCCCGCAACAGCCTGCTGAGCCTGTGGGACGACGAGCAGCTCCCGGCGCTGCTGCACCGGCACGCCATTCCGGCGGAGCTGTCCGGCCACTTTACGATGTCACTGACGTTGCTGGTGGCCCACGCCGAGCGGCGAGGCAGGGCGAAGTACGATGGCGGACAGCAGCGGCGTCTGGTGGGCGAAGTCGACCGGTCGTGCAAGGCGATGCTCAGAGCGGTCCCCGACCTGGCCGGATTCACGGCCGCACTGGAGCGGCTGGGCCGGGCATGCGGGCGAGGCGGTTCGGTCAGTTCGAGCCTGTTTCTGGGAGAGGAGCTGCGCGAGGTGCTGGTGCAGGGCGCGCGGGCCTGGGGACGGCGCATGGAAGGCGGTATGTGGGGTGAGGACCTCGGCTTCGTGCGCCAGAAAAACGGATGGCGGATTCGCCTGCGTGCCCGTCATCCGGGCTGCACGTCCTGACGGGTGTTGCCCCGGGCCTTCATCGTGTTTGTAAGAGTTTCGTCAGACCTCGGGGCTTAACGTGAACGGTGAAAGGCGGTTCTCCTCCACGACGTCCCTCCGCCTGAGAAGCCCGGCACCGAACGTGCCGGGCTTCTTGCTGTCCCGTGCGGGTCGCGTAGCATGCAGCATGACCGATACGGCTTTTTCGGGCGCCTTGCTGTGGCCGCACCACCAACGAACCGTCGAGCGCCTCGTGCGGCGCTTCGAGCACGATCCACGCTTCGAGGCGCTCTTGGTCGGCGGTTCACTCGTCAAAGGCTTCGGACGGGAGGATTCCGACGTGGACATCATGCTGATCGCCACGCCCGACGAGTTCCGTCAGCGTCAGGCACGCGGCGACTACAGCTACTTCTCCGAAGAGGAATGCGATTACGCCGGGGGATACGTTGACGGCAAGATTCTCGACCTGGCGTTTCTGCAGGACGTGGCCCGGCGCGGCAGCGAACCTGCCCGCGCTGCTTTTGTCGGCGCCTACCCCGCCTTTTCCCGCCTGCCAGACCTGGAAAGGCTGCTGCAGCGCATCACCGCCTATCCGGACGACGAACGGCCGGAAAAGATGCGCGCTTTTTACGGTCACGTCCTGATCATGAACTGGTATGTTGGAGAAGCCGAGAAACGCGGTGACCTGTACCTGCTGCGCCACACCAGCACTGAGCTCGCGCTCTATGCCGGGCGGCTCTTTCTGGCGCACAACCGCATCCTGTATCCCTACCACAAGTGGTTCATGCGCCGTCTGCAGCAGGCGCCCGACAAACCGGCCGACCTCACGTCGCGTCTGGAACAACTTCTTGCCACGCCCTCACGCGAAACGGCGCAGGCCCTGCTGGAATGCGTGAACGGTTTTCAGGACTGGGGAATGGATTTCGGTGATGCGACGCGTTACTTTCTGGAGAACCGCGAGTGGAACTGGCGGGAACTGCGCACGCCGCTGGAAGACCGCTGACGTCTTGTGACCGTCAGGGGAGTGTGGCGCACCCCGCGGGACCGGGCGAGTGTCAGCGTCGAACGCGCGACGTGCAGACGTCGACGGGAAGGCGGCGCCCAGACTCGTCAAGCAGCTGTTCGAGCGGCACGCCATCGACGAAAAAGCAGGCCGCCCGCACCGAGGGAAACTGCCGGGCGGTCGCCTGAAGCTGCCCGGTCACCCGTGGATAATCACACACCCCACCCAGCACCAACTGGCCGGACAAACGAACGACGGCATTCCCGCCACGCAGATCGATGCGTTCCACCCGGAGAGAGGAGCGCTCAAACACGTTGTACACCTTTGGTGAAGAAGGGCGCGATTCGAGCAGGGCCGTCAGTGCCGCGCGCAGGGGTGTGCGCGTAAAGGGCAGCGTCCGCGATAGGGATACAAGCCGGTCTCCGCAGCCGATCTGCTTCCCCGGTCCGTTACCCATCGCGGTCAGATAGAGCTTTACTGCGGTTGTGGCCTGGGCAGATGCCGTGACTCCTGCAAGCAGGGTCAGCAGGGCCAGCAGTCGGCGTAATCGGTCAGTCACACCCTCATGGTAGGCGCTGCCGCGTCTGGCCGGTTCGTGCATAGCCTCCTTCGGCCAGGCTCGGCTTTGACCTTCAGACGGCCTGCAGTGCGCGCTCTTCGATGACCCGCCGCCAGACCAGTTTTCGGGTACGCCATGTAAAGATGACCAGCTTCACCAGTTCCTCGGCGACGCGCGCCCACAGCACGCCCCACACGCCGAAGTTCAGCTCGAAGGCCAGCAGCCACGCCAGCGGCAGACCGATCACGAAGGCGCCCGCCGCGTCACCGATCAGCACACCCCGCGTGTCGCTTCCGGAAGGCAGCACCCCACCACCACGGACCATGTTGGCGACTTTGGCCACCTGAAACGTGGCGTTGAGCAAAATGGCGCCAAAGGCAATCTTGCGCACGCCTTCGCCGACGCCGGGATACAGGTTGGGCAGCGCAAAAGCGGTCAGGGCGAACAGCGCGCCGAATACCACGCCGGTGATCAGCCCGAAGCGCTGAATGACGAGTGCCCACTCCCGGGCCCGGCGCTCGTCACCCTGCCCGACGGCCTGGCCGATCAGGGCCGTGGCCGCTGGGACCAGCCCGAACGACGCCACCACGAAGATGCCTTCGATGGTGTAGGCGATCTGTACGCCCGCCAGTGCGGTGGTGCTGAGACGCGCGAGCAGCAGGGCGTACAGCAGGTTCCCGCCGCTCCAGGCCAGCTGCGTGGCGGCCAGGGGCAGGGACAGGTGCAGCAGTTCGCGCAACTGACGCCAGCCGGCAGCATCGGGTTTTGGCCAGGCCCAGCGCATCAGGCCGCTTCGCCCGTAGAGCACCCACAACAGCCAGCAGACCCGCAGCCCCTGCCCGGCAAGGGCGCCCCAGGCCGCTCCCGCCAACCCCAGGCGGGGCAGGCCGCTGACACCGTGCACCAGTCCGTATCCCAGCGCAACGTTGAGGGCTGCCGCCGCCAGCGTGGCGAACATCGGAATGCGTGGACGCTCCAGCGAACGCAGCACGCTGCCGGCCACCACGCTCACGACGATCAGGGGCACTGCGAACAGTGCTACCTGGAAAAAGGGGGCGGCTGTTTCGGACAGCTCTTCGGGGGCGCCCAGCGCGCCCAGTACGGATTGGGCAAAGGCGGCGACACCAAGGGCGAGGGCCAACGTGACGGTCGCCGCGACCACCAGGGCCGTGCTGGTGACACGGCGGATGGTGGCGTGGTCGCGCGCGCCGTAGGCCCGCGCGACCAGAATGCCCGCACCCGCCCCCAGGGTGCCCAGCGTGAACACGCCGAGCAGGGTGACGTTGTTGGAAAACCCCACGGCAGCTACGGCCGTGGCGCCCAGGGTGGCCACGATCAGCTGGGCCAGAAAGTTGAAGACCAGTTGGATGACCGCTTCGAAGCTGGCGGGCAGGGCCAGACGCAGGACGTTGCGAAGGTGGGCGCGGGTCAAGGGAGAACCTCCGAAGGCCACTCTAAACCGATTCAGTGAAGCCGAAGCATCAGCTTTCTGGTGTTCCCTTCAGGACACACACATGCCAGGGCAGCCGCACTTCACAAAACCTCGTGGCGGACACCCGCCACAGACCGAAACAAGCGGACCGCCACTCCTCACGTCCGGCAGCGACGGCAGCTTCCGGCAGTTCAGTACGGTCTGCGCAGCGCTTCCTCAATACGGCGCGCCAGCAGGTCCGCGACCGCCCGCGACGCGATGCCGTCGCCCAGACTGACCTTCGCTCCGGAGTCCAGCTCTGCCTGCAAGGCGTAGAAATACCGTTGCTGGGGGTAGCTTCTACTGGAATAAGACACCGTGGGCCGAATGCGCCTGACGACCCCAGCCGGCCACCGACCATCGACCTGCCTGAGCAGCGTGCGGCCGCGCACGGTGAGTCCGTGACTCGACGCCTCGATTCGCAGGGGGCAGTTCCAGTGCTGAAAGCCGACCACCAGCAGGGCCACGCCCAGCGCCGCGAATACCAGCAGCACAATTGACGGTCCACTCACCGCGCGTGACCCCAGCAGAACGGCAGTCCCAAAGAAAACCGCTCCCACCAGTGCCAGTGTTCCGGCCAGGCTTCGGTGACGGCTGACGGCGTAATCAAGGCGCAAGCCATTTGCCAACGGTGTGAGCGTCACCAGCGAGGAGGGGAGATCAACGGGTTCGGGTGCGGTCACGGCAGGCAGCGCTGAAGCCGGCGTTCCCGGCTCTGCGGCGCTGGGTGTGTCCGGTCCAGCCTGCGTGATGGTCAGCGGAAAATCACGGCTGTGACGGCCATCCGGCCAGTTGAGCCTGAGGAACCAGCGTATAAAGTGCCGGCCTTCCGCTTCGCTCGCCTGACCTTCCGCGGGCAGCTCGAACTGACAGCGCAGGGTCTTGTTCGAAGCGCGAATGCGGAGTTCCTGTTCCCACAGCAGGCGGGTACGGGTGGTCGTGTGTTTCCCACTCCCGCGCCGATCCACATGCTCGCTGATCAGTTCCAGCGCGAACACGTCATTTCCAGGTGGTTTCTCGAACTCGATGTGGGCGATGAGCAGAGAGCCGAGCGTCGGCTGGGTCGGCGAGAGCGTCAGGGTCGTGGTGCCCAGGCGGCGTCGCTCCAGGCGGCTGCGAAGGATGGTTTTGATCAACGCCAGGCCGATCAATGGAAAGATCAGGACGAGCCAGTGCGCGCCCAGACCTGGGCGTTCGAGCAAAACGAAGGCGGCGATCGGCATGGTCAGCAGATTCCAGAACAGAGCGAACAAGGCAAGCGCCCCCTCTCCCTGCCCTTCACTTGACCGAATGCGTTTTTGATTGGCCGGCGGCCCGTGCTCCTTGCTTGGGGTCATCCGTACCGTGTGCCAGGCACCCCAGCAGGCACCCAGACCCACCAGGGGAAACAGCGTGGCAAAGGGCAACAAGAACAGCAGCTGCCCGAAGTGCAGATCACGATTGAACACCGAGTGGTCGGGCCGAGCCGGATTGACCCACACGGTGACGGTCTTTCCCTCGCTCAGTGCCCCGGCAAGCCGCTGACGCTGCGCCTGCTGCCAATTCCCGATGTCATTGTCCGCCGTGAGCCCAAGCCTCGATGATTCGTAGCGTCGCCCTCTGAAATGATAGATGTAACGCAGGGTGGCTTCACCGTTCACGGCGGCGGGCTCGGGCCGCAGTACGTGCGCCGACACGGCCATCCAGTCCCGGGCCGTCCACCAGCTGCTCAGGGTGTCAGCCATGCTTTTGATGGCCAGCACCCCGAACGCGCTGAAAGGCAGACCGAACAGCAGGCAGAACATCAGCAGACCGATTTTGTTCTTCATCGCAAGACCCGTTTCTCGTCAGTCCACTATAGACAGCCGAAGTGCCAAGGCCCGGCGTAATGTCGTGGGCAGGCAGCGAATACCGGTGCACGATGAATTTTGCGTCGCTCTTGAGACGGTTCCCGTTGGATCTGCCACTCTTTGGCGCGCACTGCGGGCTGCATGTGCCACAATGCGTGCACCCAAAGCCAGGAGCGTGGAAAACTTGAGGCAGGACGCCAAATTGACGCGAGAAGGATACGAGCGCCTCGAGCGCGCGCTGCAACGTGAACAGGAACGGCTCGACGAAGCGAGGCGGGTGGTCCGTGAGCAGCTTGAGGCCAACGAAAACGAAAGCCTGGGGCTGGTTGAAGCCCAGCAGCACCTGATGACCATCGAGGTACGCATTGAGGAACTCGAAGACATCCTGGCGAGGTCCAGTGTCGTCACAGTGGACGAGGCAGCAGACGGCTGCGCCCTGGGGGCCACGGTGGTGCTGCTCGACCTGCAGGGCCAGCGTGAGATGCGCGTGCAGCTGGTCAGCGCCGCCGAGGCCTCGGTGCCGGGTGGAGCGGTACCGAAGATCAGCAGCAGCAGCCCGGTGGGTGTGCAGCTGCTGGGTCGCTCGGTGGGCGATTCGTTCGAGGTGGCCCTTGGTGCGCGCCGTGTTCACTACACCGTGAAAAGCATCGAATACGACGCCTGACTGCGGATGAAGGTGCACGGCTCAGGGCGAGCCGTGCCGGATGCTTTTTCGGGCTGGACAGCCATCGGTTGGCTTTGATCTCGAAAAATCCGGGAGAACCGGACTACACTGCGGCATGCTCGAAGCTACCAGCCAGACGTCGATTTTGCTGCTCACGATTCTGTACGCCATTCTCGGGCTGGCCCTGCTCATTCTGGGGTACTGGATCGTCGACCGCTTCACGCCCACCGATGCCCAGAAAAAGATCTTCGAAGAGGGGAACGTGGCCGTCGCCATTCTGATGGGCTCGTTCGTGCTGGGGCTGGCACTGGTCATCGCGGCCGCCATGACCGGCTGAAGTCAGACCTGTCCGGGCCGGCGTACGTCCGAAGACTGACCGTACCGTCCCGGAAAGACCCAAAATTTCCGGAAAACCGCGGTCCAGGAAAATTCGGGTCCGGACGGTCATGCCGGGCGCTCTCCACAACCATCGCTTGAAGTCACCGTTCAGCGCCCGGCCGCCGCAATTGCTGCCCTGCGGCCCACAATGCTGCGCCACAGCGGAAACACAGAAAACAAAAAAGCGGCCTTCGCCGCTGATGACAATAAATATAGCGCCCTATGCAACCAAAGTCAAATTATGCGTTTGAGATTCCTGCCCAGAGGAAGCGTGGATACATACAGGGCGAGAAAACAGCCTGTGGGCCGCAGTAGTGCGCAGGGAGGCCCGCTGCGGCGCAGACGGAGTTCCGGACTGCTGCCCGTGATATGCACACGTTCGCCGGGCCCTGACAAGTCCGCAGCGGACGCTTTGTCATGCGCGGCGCCCAAAGACCGTGACAGTGACGCCTGACAGCGCGACGACCAGCATGCCCGTGAGGGTCAGGGCATCGGGAAGCTGCCCGAAGACCAGCCACCCCAGCAGGCCCGCCCATACCAGCTGCAAGTAAGTGACGGGCGCCAGCAACGAAGCGGGCGCGTCCCGGAAGGCCAAGGTGAAGCACAGATGCCCCAATCCCCCTGTAACACCGAGGCTGAGCAGCAGGAGCGTGAGTTCCAGGGAAGGTGCCGGGCCGCTCCAGAACCAGGGAAGGAACAATAAGAAACTGACGGTTCCCAGAAGTGCGGACCAGTAGAGCTGGTTCGCAGTGCGCTCGGTGGTGCTGAGCAGGCGTGAGAGCAGTTGATAGGAGGCATTGAGCACTGCGGCCATCAGGATCAGCGCCACACCACCCGGGTGCAGGTCACCGCCGGGACGCGCGATCAGCAGCACGCCCGCGAATCCCACCACGACCGCCACGGCACGCGCCGTTCCGATGCGCTCTTGCAGCAGCGGGCGGGCAAGCAGCACCACCAGCAGGGGAGCGATGAACACGATGGAGGTGGCTTCGGCCAGGGGCAGCAACCGGAGGCCCGAAATCATCAGAAAGGTCAGCACGACGAGGCACATCGAACGCAGCACCACCAGACCGGTGCGCTGGGTGACCAGAATGCGGCGTCCCTGAAACGGTACGATCAGGGCGGTCATCAGCAGAAACTGCCCGGCGTAACGCACCCAGGCGATCAAGGGAACCGGGTAGTGCGTGGTCAGGTACTTGGCGGTCGCGTCGAGGCAGGCAAACAGCAGGAGTGCCAGCGCGAAGAACGCCACCCCGCGCAGAGGGCGTTGTGGTCCGCGGACAAGGGCCGTATGACGGGAGTGAGACAAGGAAATCCTGGAGGCAGAGGGAAAAGGCAGAGCGGAAGCTGAGGAGGCAGCGCCCACCGGGCACTGTGTTCTGTAGTGTATGGATTCTGTAGTGTATGGGTTCTGAAGAATATGGCGTTCCGTTCGTATTGCCAGTCTTTACCGGCACTCTCACCTGCTCATCACCGTGCGTCAGGCGCGGTGCGGCAGCATGGAGTTCCATGATCACCTTGCCGTCGATTCTCCGCGCCCTCCTGTTGACTGCCCTGACGTCGTTCACGGGTGCGCTTGCCGCCGCCACGCCGGCCCAGGTCGAAGGCGCCGCCGTGGCGGCAGCCCGCGCGGTGGACGGCACCATCGTGGCGTGTCCCGAAACCTTTCGGAACTTTACCGAGAGTCGGCGGTGTGTGCGTGTTCCCGGAGAACCCGAAGAAATCAAGGCGCGCCTGAACCGCAGTCTCGGTGCCGCGCTCGTGTCGGCTTGGCGCGCGCAGAGCAATCCGATCTACTCGTATAACTACCTGCGCAGTGCCGGTGAGTTTGTCGGCATTGTCGCCGGGCCCGCGGCACGTGACGGCAAATCGACGCTGCTGGTGTTCGACGCCGTGCCGGACCGCGCCGACCTGCGACGCGACGAGGAAAGCGTCCGGATCGTGCCGCAACCCCGTGAGGAATCGCAGGCGTCCACTCCGGCGCCTGGAACCGTGACGCCGTCAGCGTCCCCCTCGGGTTCGTCGCCCGCCCAACCGGGAGCTTCCACCGGTGCGGCCAACCGGGAGACGCCGGGAGCAGCAGCGGGAGCGGGAACCGTTCCGGCGGCGAGGGCGGCTTCGCCACGCCTGACATTCGCGCGCCCGCTCGTCCTGCGCGAGCCACGCCTGAACGGTGAGGACGTGCGGGCCGTGCAGAACCGCCTGATGGACGTGGCGGGCATGGCCCGCGGTGCCGGAGGTGACGGCTGGTACGGGCCGGTCACCTCGGCGACCGTGCGGGCCTTTCAGGCGGCCAACGCGCTGCCGGTCACCGGAATGGTCGACCGGACGACCTGGGAACGCCTGTTTTCGCCTGAAGCCCGTCCTTTTGACCCGAACGCGGTTCGCGCCCGGCCCTGAAGTCAGGTCTTCAGGCGCCTGATCCTGAAGGTTCATTCACCGACCTCCCGCCGTTGGCTGGGGTGGGCGTGATTCACTTGGCTGGGTCACGCGATCCGACCTAAAGTGGATCACGGCTTTTGGGCTGGCTCGCCGGGCACGCACATCCAACGGAGGAAGCTGATGACGATCTACCGCAGACTGGGCCGCAGCGGCCTGCACCTCTTTCCCATCGGTCTCGGCAGCATGCAGTTCGGCTGGACGGCCGACGAGCAGACCTCCCAGGACATCATGGACGCCTACTATGAGGCAGGCGGCAACTTCATCGACACCGCCGACATTTACACCACCTGGACGGACGGCAATCCCGGTGGCATTTCCGAGGAGATGATCGGACGCTGGATGAAGGCGCGCGGCAACCGCGACGACATCGTGGTCGCTACCAAAGTGCGCGGCGCGATGGGTGAGCGTGGCAGCCAGGGCCGAAAAAGTGTTCACCAACGTGAAGGCCTGTCGCGCCGCTGGATCATCAAGGCCTGCGAGGACAGCCTGCGACGCCTGCAGGTCGATCACATCGACCTCTACCAGGCCCACGCCATCGACAGCCAGACCCCCATCGAGGAGACGCTCGCGGCCTTCACGGAGCTGGTGCAGCGCGGCTACGTGCGCTATATCGGCTGCTCGAACTACAGCGCCTGGCGCCTGATGCACGCCCTGTGGGTCAGTGACCGCCAGGGACTGGAGTCTTTTGTCAGCATCCAGCCCGAGTACAGCCTGCTGTCACCGACCCGCGCCAACTTCGAGCGTGAACTGCAGCGTGTCGCCGTCGAATTTGGCCTGGGCATCGTGCCGTGGAGCCCGCTGGGCGGCGGCATGCTGACCGGCAAGTACAAGCGCGGCCAGCCTCTTCCGGAAAGCGTGCGCGCCGACGAGAACGCCGCACGACGCTTCAGCGACAAGAACTTCGACATCATCGAGATGCTCGAGACCGTCGCCGGACGACACAATGCCAAACCGGCCCAGGTGGCGCTCGCGTGGATGCTCGCGCAGCCGGCCATGACCTCGCCCATCATCGGCGCCAACAGTGTGGCGCAACTGCAGGAGCTGCTCGGCACCTTGCAGCTGCAGCTGAGCGCGCAGGACCTGGAAGACATCACGAAGGTCAGTGACTGGGAACGCGCGCGCACCGAACTGGAATACTGAGCCCGGAAGAAGCCACAAGAAGACGCTGTCCACACTGGACAGCGTCTTCTTGTGGAGGATCGCTCAGCGCGGCGGCAGCGCGCAGGAACCGTCCTCGCACCCGTCGGCGTCCTCGGCGGGCGTTGCAAGCAGCTGCAGCGGCTGCTGTTCCTGCCACACCTGCTGCAGGGCGCCGAGCAGCACGTCGGCGCTTTGCGCGCCGCTGACGCCGTATTTCTCGCCCAGCACAAAGAACGGCACACCGGAAATACCGTACGCATAAGCTTTCGCTTCGTCGGCGCGCACCGCGTCAGCGTGTGTCTGCTGCTCCAGGGCCGTGCGGACTTCGTCCTCTTCCAGGCCGACTTCCCCGGCGAGACGCACGAGGGTCGCGGTGTCACCGAGCTGCTCTCCTTCTGTCAGGTAGGCCCGAAAAAAGCGCTCTTTCATGGCGCCTTGCAGACCACGCTGCGCCGCGAGGTGCACCACCTGATGTGCCTGGAAGGTGTTGGTGATTTTGAGGTTATCGAAACGGAAATCGAGTCCCTCCTCGGCGGCGACTCCGGTCATGCGCTCCTGCATTTCCTGTGCTTTTTCGCTGGTCGTGCCGTACTTCACCGCGAGGTGCTCGCGGGCGCTCTGAGGGGTGCTGACCGGCGCGGAGGTGTCCAGTTCGAAACTGTGCCACACCACCTCCACCCGATCACGGTGCGCGAACTGCGCCAGCGCGGCTTCCAGGCGCCGTTTGCCAATGTAGCACCAGGGGCAGGCGATGTCCGACCACACGTCTACCTTGAGGCGCGGCTGGGTGGTTGTAGGAGAAAGAGCAGAAGTCATGCCCGCAGTCTGCGCGCCGCGCCGCGCTTTTTCTGTTACCCCTTCTGCAGTCTGCAGGAGTTGCACCCAGTTGCACCCGCGACCGAGCGAGGGGAGAAGTGGGCGCCGAACGGAGTGGGCAGGCGTCCTGCAGGGCGTCTTGCGCAGAACAGCCCTCAAAGCAATTGAGTTTGACGTCAAGAGGATGCCTTGTAGCGAAGCTGTCTTAAGTACCTCCCACTGAAGTTTTGGTGTTCTCCCAAAACGTGGGACGAGCGGAGGCGAGTAGACACTTAGGTGGGACGCAATGGTGTGTACGCGCCCTGCGGCGCTGGCAGGTGCAGGCGGACCGCCTGCATGAACGCCTTGATGTGCGGGAGACCTGCGCGTCCCGGGCGCACTGCCACCCCAAGATGGCGCGTGAGCGGTGCAGGCAAGGCCACCACGCGCAGTCCCGGGAGCAGCGGTTCAAAGGCCAAACGGGGCATCAACGTCACCCCCAGGCCATGTTCGACCATTTTGAGGATGACGCCGTCCTCCTCCACTTCACGGAGCTGCGTGGCCTGCACGTCATGCGCACGCAGGTACGCCTGCACGTGCCGGTGGCAGGTGTTGGCGCTGGGCGTGAGGATCAGGTGCGCCGTGCGGAGTTCCGCCCAGGTGAGTGGGGCCGCGCCTCGGCTGGCGGGCACCACCGCGTGGTACTCGTCGGCCAGCAGCGGCCACCACAGCAGCCCGTCACCGCTGGGCGCATCGATGAATCCGGCGTCCACCTGCCCGCTGCGGATCAGCTCCTGCCCGCCGGCTCCGTCGCTTTCCGAGTCCTGCACGTGAACCTGCAACGCGGGGTGCTTCTGGTTCAGCGCGAACAGCACCGGCGCGAGGATGTGCACGCCCAGGCTTCGGTGGGTGGCAATCCGGAGGGTGCCGCTCAGCGCGTCGTTCATGGCCACGGCCAGGTGCAGGTCGCTGATCGCCAGCAGGGCCACGCGGGCGTGCTCCATCGCGCGCTGCCCGGCAGGTGTGAGTGTGGTGCCGCCCGTGGTCCGCCGCAGCAGCGGCTGCCCCAGGATTTTTTCGAGCTTCGCGACGGCTTCACTCAGGCTGCTCTGCGAGACGTTCAGTTCCGCGGCGGCCTCGCTGAAGCTGCCGGCATCCGCCACCGCGACAAAGAACTTCAACTGGGCGAGGGTAGGTTGCGCGTTCATTCGTTCAGGTCACTGCTCCCCTCGTCGACATCGGCAGCACCGATACCAGGGCCCGGTCAAGGGGTGGCTGACGATAGAGCGCTCTCCCTTGAGCGGGTATCCTCCTGTGGGAGGGCACCCGGTGCGCCACACTCACGGTACCGCGAATCGGGACCCCGGTCGAGGACGCCACCGCGAACGCACAGCCGCACAGCCGCTCAGCGACCTCCGTGCCGCACACCTGCGTCATCGGCGGTCTTCACGCAGTCCACCTCATCCCGCAGCCCGTCGCCAGACGCCTTGGTCGCCTGCCACCCACCGCGTGTCATGCGGTGGTCACGCCGCACTCTCGAAGCGTCAACCCGCACTCGGGGTGCCCGGGCACCCCGAGTGCCTCTCCCGTCCCGCCTCATGCCGTTCCGAAGGAGTTCCATGCAAAATTCACCTGTCCAAGTCAGCATCGTCTACGCGTTCACCAACCGCGGCACCGGTGGGAACCCGGCGGGCGTCGTGCTGGACGCTGACCAGCTGACCCTGACCCAGAAACAGCAGGTTGCCGCGCAGGTTGGCCTGTCTGAGACTGCGTTTGTGTCGAGGTCCACCAGCGCCGACTTCAAGCTGGAGTTCTTCACGCCGAGCCGCCAGATCGCGCATTGCGGTCACGCCACCATCGCGACGTTCTCCCTGCTGGTGCAGAGGGGGAGGCTGATGTCAACGACCAGTTCCAAAGAAACCGTGGACGGGCGCCGTGAAATCCTGCTGGACGGGGACCGCGTGTACATGGAGCAGCGCGCTCCGCAGTACACTCCGCTCGAGCAGACCACCGTCACCCGGGCGGAAGTGCTGCAGGCCCTCAACGTGCGTGCCGAGGACCTGTTGATGGGCCATGATCCGATGGTGGTCAACACTGGGAATTCTTTCCTGCTGGTCCCGTTCAAGGCCGATGCCATCGTGCGGAGCATTCAAGCGGATCAGCAGCGGCTGCTGACGATCAGTGACGCCTTGGACCTGGTGGGCATCTACCCGTTTTCTCTGGAGGTCAGCGAGCCTGGCCGTCACGCGGCTGCCCGGATGTTCGGCCCCCGCTACGGCATTCCAGAAGAAGCCGCCACCGGGATGGCTGCAGGTCCGTTGGGCGCGTACCTTCACGATGTGCTGGGTCTGAAGGCCACCCCGTTGCTGATTGAGCAGGGCGGCCACATGTCACCCCCTTCGCTGAGTGAACTCGAAGTCCGACTCCAGACGGACGAAGGAGGCGTGCGCAGCCTGATGGTTGGCGGATGGGCACGTGAAGCGGACGTCATCCAGGTCGAGGTGAACTAACTGCGCTGCACAAAACCTCACCGGGCGGCTGCTTGTTCGGATCATTACATTATTTCAAGGATGGTGACAGCAAGCCGACATTCATTGCGAACGACCCGAAATTCCTTGGTCCTCGGCTGCTGGTCGCCGGCATTCAGGGTCGCACTGCTGGACGTAGTGAGGGCTTGCGCGCGTCCGTTTTGCCCAAGACAGTGAGGGGACCCAGCAACGGGGTTGCAGCAAAGCAGGAGCACCCGAGTGTGGTTCTCGGGCGCTCCGAAAGAACGCGGGTTCGTATTATCCGCAGCGAAACGGAATCGGGATGGGGCCGCAGCAGCACACGCCCCGAGTGGTCACGCCACTTCGGCCCGGCAGCCAGGCCGAGCGACCCGGCGCGCCACGCAGGTGAGCGTACGCCGAGCGGCACGCGGCAAAACGGGTCTGAATCTCGCTCCATCCGTCCTGCAGGCCACGCTGCTCGATGATGTCACGCACCGCCTGAGAACACGAGGGCCCGCCGAAGAAGGCGGCGTGCGCACAACGAAAGCCCTTGTAGGGGGAAAGGTAGCGTCTGTAGCCGTCGATGCCTGCCAGTGCGAAGCGGTTCGTGTTCATGGAGTCCTCGTCCTGATCCTCACCTGTGGCCGTGGCGCGAACTTGAGTGCTCTGTAAAACATTATTGGCCGGGTGCAGAGCCCGGCTTAACCTCTCTGCTGCGCCTCAGGTGATGCTCAGGCAGGACTCCGACAGGTTTGCTCCAATTGGGCTTGGAAGGTGTGAGGCCAGAAGTACCTCTCGCTTCCTGTGCAGGCTCCCGGCGTCTACCGGGAGCTTTTTTCATGGCGAGTGCAAAAGCTGAGGCCCAGCCGTGCGGGCGCTCTGCCCCTTTTGACAGACGGGTCATGGGAGTGCCACAAGCCGGCGGTAAGGTGAGTGAGGTTGTTCGGGGGCGAGGCACTTTTGGTGCCCTCTGGAACGACATCTGCAACTCTTCGGACGCAGCCTGCCGTCAGGTGGCGTACTTTCCGGCACCAGTGGCAGCCTTTCCTGGACGCTCTACGGTCCCGGACAGCTGCAGGGACTGAGCAACGATGCCCGAGCCACGCTGCAGGTTTCTGCACCCGAAGGTGCCCGCGTGGTAGGCGCCAAATACGAGAACCGGACGGCCATTCTGGCGTACCGTGCCGACGTTACCCTGCAAGGCGCTTTTGCCCAGCACGACCGTGAACTCACCCGGCAAGGCTTTCGGCGCACCTCGCAGACCAGCAGTGGGAACGAAGAAGTGCGCGGACAGTACCAGCGCGAAGACGGCATGGTCGCTCTGCATGTGCAGCGTCAGGACAACAACGTCTTTCGTGCCGAATTCGATTTGAGTCAAGCAGGACGCGCCGCTCAAGGTGGCAACCAGAATCCGGTGGCCGCAACGCAGAACGCCCGGACTGCGCTGTGCTTGTCCGAGGCTGGGAAGCCTCCGGCTCTTGTTCTCAAGGTCCCTTCAGCTGATTTGCAGCGCCACGAAGATGCATGCGGTAGGTTCGACGTATGTCGCTGCGTATGTCACCGCGCCTTCGTGCCCCTGCAGCCGCGTTGGTGGCCCTGACCGTACTGGCCGGCGTTGGAGTCCGCGGCGCCTACACCTTTGGAGTTGTTCACCATCAATTGAAGTTGCCCTGGCTGCAAAAAAGATTGCGGGTCGTGCAGCTGAGTGATCTGCATTTCGGGCGGTTTATCCGGGCAGCTTCCGTGGACGCCTGGGTGAAGGCCGTGCTGGCGCAGCAGCCGGACCTGATCGTGATTACGGGTGACTTCGTGGATTCCCGTGTCGGTGATGGCCGCCCGGCCCTGCTGCGCGCCCTGAAGCAACTCAGTGCCCCGCTGGGTGTGTGGGGTGTGTGGGGCAACCATGACCACCTGCGCCTGCGTGAGCGCCTGGGGGATTTCGAAAGGCAGTTGCGGAAGGTGGGCGTGCAACTGCTCGTCAACACTGGAATCCAGCTGCGTCCGGACTTTTTCCTCGCGGGCGTCGATGATTACCTGCAGGGAACGCCGGATGTACCTGCAGCGTTGCGCAAACGGTCACCGGGCAGCGCGACCGTACTGCTGTCACATCATCCGGACGTGCTGCCCACGGTCCCGCAGGATGTCACGTTGAGTCTGAGTGGGCATACGCACGGCGGTCAGCTGAAGTTTCCGGGGTTGCGTTGGCTGTACCGCTGGACACCCATTGGAGCGTTGTGCCTGGAGGGCTTCGTTCACGCGCCAGCACTGGGATACGTGTCGCGTGGCCTTGGTGTGACGTGGGTTCCCATGAGAATTGGCAGTCCCGCCGAACTGAGTGTCTTCGATTTGCAGCCGCTCGAAGGGCGCCCGACCTGCCCTCAGGAGGAACGGCGTGGGGTGGTTTCCAGCGAAGCGTCCTCTTCACCGGTCATCACCGAGATGGTTCCGCCGGATTCCAGCACGGCCAGCCGGACGTTCTCGATCGACTGAACGCCTTTGTTGCGCAACTGCTGCTCGAGCGACTGGTGTGAAACGCGTACCTTGCGCATGGCCTGTTCGTTGATCTCACCGCGTTCGATCAGCACGACCGGTGGATTGTCGACCACATCGTGCACGCGGCGCGAGTGGGCACTGACCCAGGAGGTCGCCCATTGCAGCACCGCGAGGGCCAGCAGCGACAGGGCGCCCTCGATGAGGTTCTGGCCCAGAATGGACGACGCGACCAGCGAACCGGCGGCGATGTTGATCAGAAAGTCATACGACGTGAACGACGCGAAGGTGCGCGCGCCGAACGTACGCGCCAGCACAATCACAAAAGCAAACAGCAGCGTGGTCGAAAGAACGACGCGCACCACGAATTCTGGCGTCCAGCCTTCCTGAGGTGTCAGAATTTCCCGTAGAACCTGAAGCACTACATCCATGTCGACCCCCAAAGGTACCAAAAAGAGAATTCACTGCCGATAACCCGCGTCCCCGTTCAGCGTGCCTGTTTCCGTGGCCCGCGTGAAGCGCTCGCTTGGTTGAGCGCGGCCAGAAAGCGGGTATATCTCTCTTCAATGTCGTGCTGATCGGCGCTCAGCTGCGCTCCCTGCATTCCTGCCGTTCGTGCGAGGCTGGCGTGCCGGTGCAGTGTCGACTGCTCCCGTGAATCCCCGAACTGCTCGATGGCGACGGCAAGGACTTCAAGCAGTCGGATCATCACTGCGGGATGCGAAGCGCCATTCTGGCGGATCTGATGAAACATCGCGTCCGTCAGTCCATCGAAATCGGTCACCGGAATCACCACACGGATTTTGCGGTTACAAAAGTGCACGGCTGGAGGCGGCACTTTCTCGGCCACACGACACAACGCGTTTCCCAGGTGGTCAAGAACCGTGAGAACCGTGAAGGGATCGTTGATGCCCGGCGAGAGAGCACGGACGGCAACCTCCACCAGCTGCCGTACGGCCAACTCGACGTCCTGCGGTGATGTGCGCCGGGTCCCGACGACAAGGGTCTGAAGAAGTTCGTCGCGCGCTACGGCCTGTGGGTAGATCTGGGCGATGGGCGCCCCGTGGAACACGAAACTTCCCGGACGCACCAGCAGACGGACGATCACGTCATGACGCACTGAAAGCTTCAGCAGCGCGCCGACGTCCACGGTCTGCAGGTACCCACCGTGCTCTGCACGGAGAATCGTGGCACGTTCGTCGAAATCTTGTGGGAGGGATTCGTCTCGCCGGTCGGCAGTCTGCTGCGCTGACCGTGCAACGAAGTGCCGTGAAATGGAGCGTTCCAAATCCTGCGAAACCAGCTGGATGACCCGGCTGACGTTGATGCCACTGGAAATATGATGGATGAAGTAAATCAGGACGCCGAGACTGCTCAGGGTGAGCACCAACCCCAGGGTGACGGCCAGGTGCGGAACAAACTCGTTTTCCGTGCTGCGCACCGTGCGCAGCACCAGCAGCGCGAAGGTGAAGGTCCCGATGAACGTGCCGAGCGCTGCCTGATTTCCCCGGTCCCGGGTGAAGTGCTCCAGCAAGCGCGGACCCATCTGGTTGGAGGCGAGTGACAGCGCCGCGATGGTGATCGAGAAGACCGTTCCCGCCACCCCGATCAGCGAACCCGCGATGGCCGCGAGCATGGCGCGCGCACCTTCTGCGCTGCCACCGTACAGCCAGCCCAGACCATCGAGGTCATTGACTTCGAAGCGCTCGTCAATGTTCACGACCAGCTCGGCCAGGGCCATGGAGCCTAAGGTCATCATGGCAGGCAGGAACCAGAAGCTGTCCCGCACGCGTGCCCAGGCCTGACCGAGCTGAAGGTTCAAGGCTGCTCCTTGTCAACGCGCTCCTTGTCGCTGCGTCGTGGGATCCAGCGCGCACCCGGCACGTCACCCTGACCTCTCGGCCAGCCTTCCCGTTGCCGGGCGCGGTCTCCATCGGTCGTTTCGGTCTGGTCATGCAGCAGCACCTGCCGGGTCGGGAAGGGCAGATCGATGCCATGCGCGAGCAGCGCTTCTTTCAGCTTATGCAGCACCTCGTCCTGGGTGTCCAGCGCGTCCTTGCGCAACGGGGGGTCAATCCACCAGCGCACCCGCAGATTCACGCTGCTCTCCGCGAGGTCCACCACCAGCACTTCCGGCACAGGGTCCGTGCGGATCGAAGTCACTCCCTGCAGGGTTTCCAGAATCACCTGTTTGGCCATGTCGATGTCATCGCCGTAGCCGATGCCCACGTCGTACTGCAGGCGGCGTTTGTCATAGGCGGTGTTCACGGTGACGGTGTTGGTGAAGAGATCCGCGTTGGGAATGACCACCTGCCGGTTGTCGTAGGTGCGAATCAGGGTGGCGCGTACCTGAATGTCCTCGACGGTGCCCTCCGAACCGCTCACGATGATCTGGTCCCCAATCCGGAAGGGACGGGTGAGCAGAATCAGGATGCCCGCCAGCAGGTTCTGCAGGATGTCACGAAAGGCGAAGCCGATGGCGACGCCGCCCACGCCCAGCAGACTGAAGAGGCTGGCAGGTGTGACAGAAGGAAAGATGATGGTCAGCGCCACCAGCACGCCCAGCACGGTCAGCGCGGCCGAGGCGAGGCGCCCGAAGAGCAGCGCGAGGTCCCGCTCGTATCCTCGGGTGGCCCAGATGCGCTGGATGAGCGTGCGGACGACGCGCGCGGCAAACCAGAAGATCAGCACGACGACCAGCCCGATGGCGACATTGGGCAGCGCGGCCATCAGGTCACGTCCGATGTTCTGAATGCGCTCGACCGCGGCATTCACGCCCGTGCTCACGAACCTCCTCGGAACCTGTCGAATTTCATCATGCTTCAGCCTCGGAAAAGCCGCAGGCTGATTGTGCAGAGAAACGTCAATGCTTCCTGAGATTTGCGAGAACCCGCGACCTGCGAGAAGTCGTGGCGCTCTGCAGGGCGCCAAAGGCGTATCCCAGGTTCCCCGGCGTGACTGTCCATAAGGTCAATGCCGTGGGCTTTGGACGCCTTCTTGCGCCGCTGTCTGCCGTCCGTACCACTTGACGAAGGGCGTGGCCGAGAGGCCGTGCGCCACGATCGAGGCCAGGATGACCAGGCTGCTCACGACCCATACGACCGGCTCCTGGGTTTTTCGCAAGGCCAGCATCGCGTAGAACATCGCCGACACCCCGACCGGCCCGAACCATCCCAGGAACAGCAGATCCCGCCTGCGTGGCAGTTGTGGCAAGGCTCGCCTCGCCAGGAACACGAACGGCAGGCGTCGAAAGAGCAACACGCCCAGACCGAGCACCAGCAGCGGCCAGCCCAGGTCAAGCCATTCCTGTACGGGGGCCATCAAGCCGAACAAGGTAAATATCGGCAGGGAAAAGAATTGATTCACCGATTCCTGCACTTTGTGTTCCTGGGCACGCTCCCCACCACCGACCACCTGATCGAAGGCGATACCTGCGACGAACACAGCCAGCACACCGTTTGTGCCGAGCAGTTTCGCGCCGCCCAACACCAGCAGTGCCAGCGCGATGGTGGTCGAAAGAAACGATGGCTGTTCGATCAGCCGGCGGTGTTCGCACCATTCCAACAGACGACCGGCCCCGTAACCTGCGGCGATCCCCACCATCACGCCCCCGATGATCTCCCTGACCAGCGTCATGCTCAACCAGTGCTCCAGTGCCGTACCCGTCGAATTGAGCAGCAGCAGTATCGGCAGCAGCACCAGCAGGTAGGCCAGCCCGTCGTTGATGCCCGACTCGGCAGAAAGCAGATGCCGATCGTCATCCGGCAAGGTGTCTTTGGCCGCCTCACCCGACACGAGAGAAGAAGCCACCACCGGGTCGGTCGGCGTGATCACCGCGCCGATCAGGAGGGCCAGCAGAATCGGCACGTCAAGCAGCAGGTACGTCAGCAGACCACTGGCGATCCACATGAGCGGCATGACCAGGCCCAGCAGTACCAACAGCGCGCGCCAGTGACGTTTCAAGTAAGCGCGCGGCAGACGGAGGGCCACGGCCATCAGTCCGATGGCCAGCGTAAGGCGCGCTGCTTCTTCCAAAATGGTTTCCTGGTGCCCCCACTCGGCCGGGTCGAGGACGTTCAGCCCTGGACCGAGCAGCAGACCAAGCAGCAGCGCCAGGAGGGGCAGGGACAGCACCGAGCGGTTCTTGATGTATGCCGAAAAGAATCCCAACAGCAGCACCAGACCACCCACGACGACGAGCGCGGCGTTCAGGGTGTCCATTTCGACGCTCCCGTCCCACTCCTGCCTGAAATGTTGCCCACACAAGTTGTTCCCACGCTTCAGCTTGTGTGGCACATCGAGGCCCATGTGTCAAGAAACCTCAATTTATCCTCAGCTTTCTCCGCAGCCAACCCATGTCCCCTTGAAGCTGTGCCCAATTCCGGTGACGCCGACCGCCTGCCGAACCTGCTCGGCGAACGGCGCATTTTGCTGCTGTTGGGTTTCGCGTGGCGGATTCCCTTGCGGCGGACCAGATCCTGACAGCGCAGTTTCCCTGGCCTGAGAACCATGCAGGTCTTCAGGCGATTCGCGGCCAGATTCCGAATTTTCTCTGCCCGGCTTGGCGGGCTACGAATCAACGCCTCAGCCTGGCGCTTTAGCTTCTAAGTAGTCCGCCCTGACCCACGTCCGCAAGTTGCCACGTCTTCGGAGGAACGCTTATGACCGTGAAATCCTGGCTGCTGAGTGCCGCGCTCACCCTGTCCGTCACCACCAGTGCGGCCCCGCCGCCCGCGAGCACGCTGGCCGGAGCGGTGCGTGCAGCTGCCGTGCCCGTCACGGACGATCCGCGCAGTTTCGATGCCCTGGTACAGCTCGCGCGGGGCGCGACGTACGTGCTGCTCGGTGAGGCCTCGCATGGAACGCATGAGTTTTACCACGCCCGTGCAGAAATCACCCGGCGCCTGATCAAGGAACACGGCTTCGACGCGGTGGTGATCGAAGGAGACTGGCCAGACGCGCAGCGGGTGAACCGTTTCGTGCGCGGTGAGGGCAGCGACCGCACTGCCGAACTCGCCCTGGGAAACTTCGAGCGTTTTCCGCGCTGGCTGTGGCGCAACACCGTCGTGCGCGACTTCACGACCTGGCTGCGGGCGCACAACGACGGACGCCAGAACACGGCGAGGGCCGGCTTTTACGGCATGGACCTCTACAGCCTGGCGAGCTCACGGCGCGAAGTGCTGCGTGCCTTCGAAACCCTCGATCCGGCCAGGGCCGAGCGCGTCCGGGCGCAGTACGCCTGTCTGGGCGCCTTTGGAGCCGATCTTCAGGACAACCGTGGTGCGCCCGCCACCGGGAATGCGCAGGCCTGCGAGCAGACCGTACAGAACGTGTTCACCGACCTGCAGCGCTTCGCAGACGAGCGGCGTGGACGCCCTGGCACGTCCGCTGAAGCACTGTTCGATCTGGTGCAGAACGCCCGGCTGGTCAAGAACGCCGTGGCCTACGAACGCACTGCCGGGAACATCTTCGGCGGGGCCTCGTCGTGGAACGTGCGCGATCAGCACATGTTCGAAACGCTCGAAGCCATCCGTACCCATCTTGGTAAGGACGCCCGGATCGTGGTATGGGCACATAATTCGCACCTCGGCGACGCGCGCGCCACCGAAATGGGGCGCGGGGGTGAATTGAACGTCGGGCAGCTGGTGCGCCAGCGCCACGGTCAGGCGGCGCTGCTGGTAGGTTTCACCACCCACACGGGCAGTGTGACTGCCGCGCAGGCGTGGGACGCCCCGGCGCAGCGCATGCAGGTGCGTCCCTCGCTGGAGGGCAGTTACGAACGTCTCTTCCACGACACGGGCCTGCCGAATTTTCTGCTCGATCTGCGCCGGGCTCCACAGGGGCTGCAGCAGGAACGGCTGGAGCGCGCGATCGGCGTGCAGTACCTGCCTGCCTCCGAGCGTCAGAGTCACTACTTCCGTGCGAATCTGCCCCGGCAATTTGACGCGGTGGTGCATTTCGATGAAACCCGTGCGCTGGAGCCGCTTGATCCTGCCGCGCGGTGAGCAAGGGCAGCAACCGGCGGTGCGAGAGGCTGCAAGAGGGCCGCAAGTTCGTTCCGCTCGTCTGCTGGCTGCCCTGCGGGGCTGATTGCATGTCGAAATGCCGCTCTGCAGGTTCGGCGCTTTATTGAGCTGTTACGACCTGGAAACGCTGAATTTTTCCTGTCGCCCTCACGGAGCTTGCACTGCCGTCACCCCGAGTGGCATCGTTGGCAGGCTCGCTGGCGCCCTGCCCATAGTGCCGACAAATGCTTGTGCTCCTTGTGCATCATCTGCCTGGGTACAGGGCACGCCCGGAGTTGGGCCTGGCTCACATCCTCTAAATATGCATTGACAGGAATATTCAATATGTGGAATACTTGACTCAGCATCAGAAGACGCGAGGAAAGGAGGAACCAACGCCATGAACACCGCGATCCTGAGCGCGCTGGCCGAACCTCACCGGCTCCACATCGTCGAACTGCTGGCCCGGCAGCCCTTGACCGTCGGTGAAATTGCTGCCCGGTTGCAGATGCGTCAACCACAGGCGTCCAAACACCTTCGCGTACTCAGCGATGCAGGTGTCGTCAAGGTCGAAGCCGTCGCCAACCGGCGTATCTGTACGCTGCGCCCGGAGCCTTTCCAGGAACTCGATCAGTGGTTGAACACCTACCGGCAGCTCTGGGACGACCGTTTCGACCGGCTCGACGAGTATCTGCAAGAACTTCAGCAAAGCCGCACGACAGATTCCGACGAAAAGTGAATCAACCCCACCAGGAGGCCTTCATGACCGGCAGCACCAGCAGCGCACCATTCCCAATGACCTCACGCGTCGAAGCAGGGAAAGAACTCATCCTCGAGCGTGTCTTTCGAGCTCCCCGTGAACTGGTGTTCGACGCTTTCTCGAAGGCCGAGCATCTCAGCAAATGGTGGGCACCCCGCGGCTGGGAAATTTCCCATTGCACCGTCGACTTTCACCCCGGAGGCCGGTGGCATTACTGCATGAAGTGCGTCGACGGCAGTCAAGGCGATTTCTACGGCATGGAATCGTGGGGTCTGGGCGTTTATCAGGAAATCGACGCTCCAGCGCGCATCGTGTACACCGATTATTTTTCGGACGCCGAGGCCAACATCAATGAGGCCCTGCCTCCGACCCGTTCGACGCTGACGTTCGAAACAGTCGAGGGTGGAACGAAAGTGGTCAACCGCGCCCTCTACAACTCCGAAGAAGCCTTGAAGACGGTCATGGATATGGGCATGCTCCAGGGCATCACTGAAACCTGGGACCACCTGGCGAGGTATCTGGAGTCCATGCACACCTGATGCTCCGCTTCGAGCGGTTGAGACAGGGTGCCCGTTCTTTCCCGTCGGGCTCAGCTTAAGGACCACACCTCAAAATGAACCGGAAGGGACCGCAGGCGGGTCATAAGGATGGGCCGATTTGGTCAGCCCTTTTGACCGAGAAAGAACGGCGTGCCCAAAACCGCTGTTGGGCACGCCGTTCTTTTGAGAATTTTGGTTCCCGACACAGAATTTCGTTTTCTTGCCGTAACCCTGTGGTCTCGTGCCGCATTGGGGCAGCGCGGAGAACAACTGTTCTGTTCTTCAGTGTAGTTGTCGCTGCTGGCTCGCGCTGGGAAGGCGGATGTAGGGAGGCAGGTCATCCTCGACCTTCAGTCGCACTGCCATCGACTTGATGGCCCGGACGGTTGGTTGCTCGGGTGGGGAGTCTGGGCCGGTGTGTTCAGCCCAGGACTGAACGGCACGTTGGGCATACCAGAGTAGTGTGAAGAGCAGCACCATCACGCTCATCACCTGAAATGTTGCGACTGCTGCGTCGGTCATTCCTCATTGTTCACACATGTCACCTGAAACTACTTCTTAAATATATGAATGAAGTTTTCATTGATGAGAAGTGCAGGCCCGACCGACACATCTTTTTGGTCTGCTGTGGCAGCACTTTTCCCATAATTTTGGTCAGGAAACGCGGGCGAACCTGCCGGCGTTTCAGATGAGGTCGGCCGGAATATCAGGAAAGCTGGTGAGGGGAAAGGTATCGACATTGGCCGAGCGTTGCTGTGCCAGCACACCGCCATCCACCACGACAAATTGCCCGGTGATGTACGCCGCGTCATCTGAGGCGAGAAAGGTCACGGCGCCCGTCAGGTCCTCGGCGACACCGTACCGGCCAAGCGGCACCACCCTCTCCCGTTCCCGCAGTACCTCGCCCGAAAGACCGTAGGTGTTGATGAAGCCGGGCACCACGCCGTTCACGCGAATTCCGTACGGTGCCAGATCGAGGGCCATGGCGCGCGTCATGGCCTCGATGCCCCCCTTGGTCGCGTCATACGCCACGTTCCCACGGTGAGCCCGCGTCGCACCGCCCGAGGACGTTGTGAGAATCACGCCCCGGCGGCGGCGGGCCATCGTGTGCGCCGCGCGATGCGAGCAGAGAAACACGCTTTTGAGATTCACGCGCTGCACGCGGTCCCACCACGCTTCGTCACCATCCAGAAAATGCCGCGCCTCGTCGATCAGGGCGGCGTTGTTGAGCAGCACATCGACTGGACCAAATTCGTTTTCAACCTGCGAGAACAAGGCTTCGACCTCCGCTCTGCTGGACACGTCAGCGGGAGCGGGCAGCGCCTCACCGCCTGCCGCGCGGATTTCTTCTGCGACCGTGTGGGCCGCGTCCTGCTTCACATCATTTACCACCACGCGCCCACCCTCGGCCGCGAAGCGCAGTGCGGCGGCACGGCCGATGCCTCCGCCTGCACCCGTAATAAACACGACTTTTCCCTGAAAACGTTGATTCATGCTGCTCCCTTCGCTGTTTCAACAGCTGCACCCACCGTATACCGCCTGAGCCCCGCCGACACTACGGCTCGGTTGAACAGCCGGGCAGGCAGGGCACAGGGGCGGCTGCCGGTGTGCCCTGCCAGATACTTGCCGGGTGCGCGGGACTTGGCAAAACGCACAAGAATTGAGCCAGATTCTGCCCTAGGCTAAATGGCGCTTCTGCCGCTGACACCTGGGGAGTAGCGTGGGCGCATGAATTTGCGCAAGCCTGCCGCCCTGGTGTTCGTGCTCGCCACCCTGCTGATCGACGTGATGGGCATCGGGCTCATCATTCCGGTGCTGCCCTCGCTCGTGAAGCAGCTGGCGGGCGGCGAAGCGGCGGGCGCGCAGATGCTGGGAATTCTCACGGCGGTGTACGCCGCGATGCAGTTTTTGTTTGCGCCGCTGCTGGGAGCGCTCAGTGACCGCTTCGGGCGCCGTCCCGTGCTGCTGCTTTCTATTTTCGGGCTGGGCCTCGACTACCTGCTGCTGTACTTTGCCCCGACGCTCGCCTGGCTCTTTGTGGGGCGCGTGCTCGCCGGGATCACGGGTGCCAGCATGGCCGTCGTCAACGCGTACGTCGCCGACGTGACGCCGCCCGAGCAGCGCGCCAAAAGTTACGGCCTGCTGGGCGCGATGTTTGGTCTGGGTTTCATCATCGGGCCCGTGGTCGGTGGCTTTCTCGGGAACATCGATCTGCGCCTGCCGTTCGCGGCGGCCGCCGGCCTGGCACTGGTCAACGCGCTTTACGGCCTGTTCGTGCTGCCCGAGTCGCTCCGGCCCGAACACCGCAACGCCCGGATCGGGGTCCGCAACCTGAGCCCGCTGGTGAGCCTCGCGGCCCTCACGCGCTACCCGCTCGTGCGCAACCTCGGCGGGAGCTTTATCCTGTTCGGTCTGGCCAATCAGGTCATCTTCAATACCTGGGTGCTCTTTACCGAGGGTGTGCTGAAGTGGAGCCCCGCCCAGAATGGTGCTGCGCTCGCCCTGGTGGGAGTGCTGGCCATCGTCGTGCAGGCGGGACTCGTCGGTTTCGCCATCAAGACCTTCGGCGAGCGCAGCACCATTCTGGGCGGGTTGATGGTCGGCGTGGTGCAGTTCGGTCTGCTGGGCCTGGCCCGCACCGACCTGATGTTCTACATCGCCATCATCATCGGCAGCCTGAGCGGCGTGGCAGGCCCAGCGATGCAGGCCCTCATCAGCCGCAACGTCACCGAGCGCGAGCAGGGCACGGTGCAGGGCGCCATCACCAGCCTGAACAGCGTGGTCGGCATTGTCGGGCCGCTGCTGGCCACCTGGGTGTTCGCTTACTACAACGGGGGAGGAGCGGGCGTGCGCGTGCCCGGCGCGGCGTTCTATCTGGGTGGCGTGTGCTTTCTGTTGGGCACCCTGCTGACGGCGATCGTCCTGCCACGCGAACCAAGGAAGACCGCAACTCTGCCCGGCGAACCCCTGCCCGGTGAACCCTGATTCCGGACGGCGACGCTTGACAAGTATGGTCACAAGCTGCAGTGAGTGGAGATTAAAGCAAATATAAACAGGTTCTTGAAGCCGTTTTCAAGGCCAAAGCGGGCGCGAATCTCCGATTTTTATAAGGAGAGACGTTCTTGAAGTGAAAAATTCCATATCGGCCCAGTTGACAGCGCTTTCAGAAATTTTTACTGTAGGACCACACCTAAAAGCAGAGAACTCACCACGATGGTCAGGCTTTGCTCAATCTTTTTACGTCCGGTTTCTCCGCTGTAGTCAGGGGAGGCCCGAATGGTTTGACGCTCGAACAGAAAGGACGGATTCATGGTTTATAGCGAACGGGCATAGAGAGTCTGACAGCGTAACCTCAGCAGCGTTGTGTGGGAGGTGTGAATTGCTTCGTCCTCAGTCGGTGCCTCCTTCAAACCATACGAAGGCCGTGCTGCTCGTCAGAAGTTGCGCTCTTGCCTGGATACCCTTCTTTTTGCGAACAAATGTAAACGTTTCCAGATGTCTAGCCTGCGATCGGATCACCCGCCGCACCCGTCCCTCGCCCACAAAGGGGAAAAGATGAATCAGCAACCCACTGGCGCCCGACTCCCAATCCTGCTCGGTCTGAGCCTGCTGCTCGCCGCCTGCGGCGGCAATTCCACGACCGGTGCGGGCAGCGCGCCCACCGGAGCGCCCCTGCAGCGCCAGGACATCAGTACGACACCGCCCCAAGGAGTCGCGGGTGGCCCCATCAGCCAGAACGGTGAACTGCTCACGCCGTACGTCACCACGAACGCCAAGACCAAAGGCGCCGTGCCCACCAACAAATTCTGGTCGTCGCTGGTCTTCAAGCGCTACAAGCCGGCCAACATGCACTCCGAAAACATGTTCGCGCACCCGCTGGCCCTCAAGGCAGGCGCGAACGGCCTGGGAGTCAGCTACCCCACCAATCTGCAGATCACTGGCGCGGGTAGCAACAGCAAGTATCAGTACGCCTACAGCCCCGACTTCACCCTGGGCGTCAGCGGCCTGAGCGCCCCCGACACCAAGGCCGACGATTGGTCCGACTGGACCGTCACGGCCGCCTGGGATGACGGTGTGCGCAGCCTGCGTACCACCTTCGGGCACGGCATTCCCTTCGTGTACGCCACCAAAAGCGGCGGCAACGCCCAGATCAGCTTCACGGCCACCCCGAATGTCTGGTCCAACCAGGGCAACGTTTTGGGCGTCACCATCAACGGGCACCACTACGGCATCTTCGCGCCCTCTGGCGCGACCTGGGCGCAGTCGGGCGCGACCTTCACCAGCACGCTGGCCGGCAAGGACTACTACTCGGTCGCCGCGCTGCCCGACGGCTCGGTGGGCACCCTCAACGACTTCAAGCAGTACGCCTACAACTTCATCACGGGTACCCGGGTCAGTTGGAACTACAACGCCTCCGGCGGCACCCTGGGCACCACCTACAACATCACCACCACGCCCAAGGAAGGCACGGCCAGCGGCACCCTGATGGCGCTCTACCGCCACCAGTGGATGAATTCCGGCAACGTCAACACCGCTTACCGCTACACCTCTCCGCGTGGCGAGATGCAGGTTGTGCGCGGCAGCTCCTTCAGCACCCAGATGAAGTTCAACGGCACGCTGCCGTGGCTGCCCACCAAGGGCAGCGCGGACACCAATCAACTGAACGCCTACATCAACGAAGTCCGCAACGCCCCGGACCTGCTGCCGTACCGTGGAGACTCGTACTGGGCGGGCAAATCGCTCGGACGCCTCGCGGAGATCGTGCCGGTGGCCGAGCAGGTCGGGAATACCGGTGCGCGTGACGCCTTCCTGAACGCCATGAAAGGCTACCTGCAGGACTGGTTCGATGGTCAGTCACCCAACAACTTTTACTACAACAGCACCTGGGGCACCCTGATCGGCTACCCCAAAGGCTTTGGCAGCGAAGAAGAGCTCAACGACCACCACTTCCACTGGGGTTACTTCATTCAGGCGGCCGCCATTGTCGCGCAGTACGACCCGGCCTGGCTGACGGCCGAAAACGGGCGCTGGCGGAACACCGTCAACGAACTCATTCTGGACGTCGCCAACATCGATGACGCCAACAAACGCTACCCGCGCCTGCGCGCCTTCGATCCCTACGCCGGGCACTCGTGGGCCTCGGGGCACGCGGGTTTCGGGGCCGGCAACAATCAGGAATCCTCCAGCGAGGACCTGCACTTCGCCAACGCCCTGATTCTGTGGGGCGCCGTGACGGGCAACACCACCATCCGTGACCTGGGCATCTACCTCTATACCAACGAGGTGCACGCCGTCGAGCAGTACTGGTTCGACATCAACAACCAGACCTTCCCCACCAACTACCCGCACCCGGTGGTCGGGATGGTGTGGGGCGACGGGGGAGACTACTCCACCTGGTTCTCCGGCGAGCGTGAAATGATTCAGGGCATCAACTTCCTTCCCGTCACGGCCGGTTCGCTGTACCTGGGACGCAACCCCAACTACCTCAAGCAGAACTACGACTACCTGGGCCGTGAACCTCAGTACTGGCGCGATGTGTTCTGGGAAGTGTACGCCCTGTACGATGCACCGGGCGCCATTGCCAAGTTCGGCAGCGGCAACTACACTCCCGAGGAAGGCGAAAGCAAGGCGCACACCTACCACTGGATTCATGCCCTCAACTCCCTCGGACGGCTCGACACTGCCGTGACCGGCAACATTCCCACCTCGGCGGTGTTCAACAAGAACGGCACGCGCAATTATGCCGCTTACAACCCCACCGCCAGCGCCATTACCGTGACCTTCAGCGACGGCCGGCAGATGAACGTGCCCGCCCGCTCGAACGTCCTGAACGGCACCGGCAGCGGAGGCGGCGGAAGTGACACCACCGCGCCGACCGTCAGCGTCAGCGCTTCGCCCAGCACCCTCACCAGTGCCGGCAGCGTGACCGTCACTGCGAACGCCAGCGATGCGGGGGGCATCAGCAAGGTCGAGTTCTACCGGGGTGGTGCGCTCGTCTCCACCGACACCAGCAGCCCGTACACCCACACCGACAGCTTTACCAGCGCCCAGAACGGCACTTACAGCTACACGGCCCGGGCCTTCGACAACGCCGGCAACAACGCGACCAGCGGCGCGGTGAACGTTACCGTCAACATCAGCAGCTCGGGCGGCGACACCCAGGCGCCCAGCACGCCCGGCAACCTCACCTCGCCCAGCAAGACCAGCACCAGCATTTCGCTCAGCTGGACTGCCTCCACCGACAACGTCGGCGTGAGCAGCTACGACGTGCTGCGTGCCGGCGTGCCCATTGCCACCAGCACCACCACCTCCTTTACCGACAGTGGCCTGAACCCCAGCACCTCCTACATCTACTCGGTGCGGGCCCGTGACGCCGCCGGAAACGTCTCGGCCCAATCGAACTCCATTACCGTCACCACCAACGCCAGCGGTACCACGCCCACCACGCGCGACGCGTACGCCACCATCCAGGCGGAAAGCTACGACAGCCAGACCGGCACCCAGAACGTCACCTGTGGCGACGGCAGCGGCTGCCAGGCAGTCGGTTACGTCGGCAACGGCGACTCGCTGGTCTACCGGGGCGTGAATTTCGGCTCGACCGCAGCCCGCACGGTGCAGCTGCGCGTAGCTTCGGGCGCCGCGAGCGGGGTGAGCGGCACCGTCGAGGTGCGCCTCGGCGGCCCTACCGGAACGCTGCTCGCCAACCCCTCGGTGGGCAACACAGGTGGTTGGGACGCTTACACCACCATTCCTTACAACGTCTCGGCCGTGACCGGCACGCACGACGTGTACATCGTGTTCAAGAGCGGTCAGAGCGCCGACTTCGTCAACCTCAACTGGCTGGTCTTCACCCGCTGAGATCGACAGAACAAAAAGCCCGCCGCGTTCTGCTGGCGGGCTTTTCACGCCATCTGCCCCGTGCCGGTCCGCAACGCGGCAAGTCCGCCGTTTTCTTCATGCAGCGGACACCATCAGGGATGCGTGAACAAGGCAGCATCATGCAGGAAGGGACTTCATGACCAGTACCGAGCGCTTGATCACAGCCTCCGCGGGCCAACACGAACCGTCCGATATCATTGTCGTCGGCGCCGGACTGGCCGGTCTGCGCGCCGCCTCACTGCTCGAGGCGCGTGGGTACATGGTGCAGGTGCTGGAGGCGCAAGGCCACGTGGGTGGCCGTGTCATGACGCGCCACCTCGACGGAGAGGCCGTCGATCTGGGAGCGCAGTGGATCGGCCCTCATCAGCACCGGATTCGGCAACTCGCGCGCGAATTCGGTCTGACGACCGCGCCGCAATACACGACCGGGCAGGCCTTCGTGGATTTGAACGGTGAACTGCGGCCGTACAAGACCCTGCGCCTCCCTGTCGACGTGGCGACCGCACTGGAGCTGGCGTGGTGCGTGTGGACCACCGAGTGGCTGCGCGCCGGGGTGGATCTGCACCGTCCGGTGTCCGACGCCAGCGCCGCGCGGTGGGATACCATGACCGTGGCCGACTGGACGCGGCGCCATCTGCAGCAGGCAGCGGCACGCCAGGTTCTCGGTGCGGTCGTGCGGGCCGTGTTCGCCGCCGAACCGGAGGAGCTGTCCTTTTTGCACTTCCTGTATTACCTGCAGGCAAACGGAGGACTCCTGCGGCTGATCGGTGTGCGGGGTGGCGCGCAGCAGGACACGCTCAGTGGTGGCGCCGGACAGCTCACCGCGCGGCTGGCGCGCGCATTGCAGCGCAGGGTGCTGCTGAACACGCCCGTCACGCGAATCCAGCATGAACGGACGCGAGTGCGGCTTCACACGCCCCGGGGCGTCTTCGAAGCGCGGTGCGCCGTCGTCACCGCGCCTCCACCGGTGGCCGGGCGAATCACCTTCGAACCCGCGCTGCCACCGCCGCGCCAGCGCCTGATGTGCGACATGCCGATGGGCGCCATCATCAAGGCGAACGTCCTGTATCCTCGCCCGTTCTGGCGTGCTCAGGGTCACTCTGGTGAGCTGCTGGGCTGCGCGAGCGAGCTGGAGCTGGTGTTCGACCGCTCGCGCGGTGGTGACGCTCCGGGCGTGCTGGTGGTGTTCATGGCCGGTGAGCGGGCACGCGCGTGGTCGCGGCGCTCTCCTGGGGAGCGCCGCCGGATGGTCGTGCGGGAACTCACCCGTTATTTTGGCCCGGCGGCGCTCAACCCGAGCGCGTATACCGAGCAGGACTGGACGAACGAATCCTACATCATGGGCGCGTACGCCGGCCTGATGCCTCCTGGATTGTGGACGGCCGCCGGGTCGGCGCTGCGCGAGCCGGTCGGGGCCCTCTTCTGGGCCGGTACGGAAAGCGCCCGGACCGGCTTCGGTTACCTGGAAGGCGCGCTGGAATCCGCCGAGCGTGTCACCGAAGAAGTCACGGCGTGCCTGACGAAGCACCCGCCACGCTGACCCGGCCTCGCTCGGGACACAGGATGAGGCGCTTCAGGCGTCGCTGAGGACCGCTTCGATGGTCTGCCAGGAGGCCGCCACAATCGCCGGGTTGGTGTGCCGGTAGTAGGGCAAGGCGATCAGGGCGACCGAAAGCGCCCACCCCCGACCGCGCGTCCAGGTCGCCTCGTCCACGCCGAGCACTGCACGGTACACACGCCGGCTCGGCGCGTCGAACAGGTTCCAGGCGACGATCAACTCGACTGCCGGGTCGCCGACGTTCAGGCCCCCGAAATCGATGACGGCGCTGAGCCGGCCGTTGCGGGCGAGCAGGTTGCCGGCCTGCAGGTCGCCGTGCACCCACACGCCACGGCCCTGCCACGCCGGGGCGTGCAGGGCCGCCTCCCACACGGCCGTCACGGCCTCGGTGTCCAGTTCCCCGTGCAGGGCAGTGATCGCTTCCCGGGTGCTTTCGTCGCGCTGCGCGAGTGGCACGCCCCGCGAGAACCCGGACAACCCGGCCAGTGCCTCGCCGGGAACGTCGATGCCCTGAAGGGCCACGACAAAGCGCGCGAGGTCGGTGGCCGCTTCGCTGGGCTCACGCAGGCCTTCCAGCGTCGGATTCTCTCCCTCAAGCCAACGGCAGACGGACCAGGGCGAGGGGTACCCCTCGCCGGGCTCGCCCTGAGCAAGCGGAACCGGAATGGGCAGCGGAAGCAGTGGGGCCAGCATCGGCAGCCAGCGCTGCTCTTTGTGAACACTTCCGACCGCCCAACCGATGCGGGGAAGGCGTACGGCCAGCTCATTGCCCAGACGGAACATCGCGTTGTCGGTTCCCGAAGAGCGCACGGGTGATATGGCCAGGCCGGCCCACTGCGGAAACTGCGTGGCCACGAGGCGCCCTACCAGGGGCGTGTCGATGTCGAACTCGTCAGCGTGCATCTTGCTTTTGGGCATCTGCCTGAGCGTAATACGCTCAGGCAGATGCCGACGTCCATCAATGTGCCTACGTCAGGTGACCGTTACAGCGTGGCGGTGCAGGTACTGGCAACGTTGCCGTTCTTGGCGTTGATTTCGACCTTGCGGGTGCCCAGGTCATAGTCGAAATCAATGAGGATGCGTCGATCGCCGACGTAGTCGTCCAGTTCCCACATCAGGAGATTGGCATCCTTGCGGTACGTATATGCGAAGTATGCCTTGCTGCTGGCCGTATGCGAGAACTTGCTGGACGGGCTGTCGTAAGTGATGGACAGGTTGTCACCGACGGTGAACGTACAGACGCTCCCGGCCAGGGTCTTGCCGACCACACTGCCTTTCAGGCAGTTGGCCACCTCGCGGTCCTGAGAGTTGTTGGACTCCGGGCACGAGGTCAGCATCGCGTGTGTGAGGGTGCCGCTGCTGGAGCCGGGACCGGTTCCTGTGCCGCTGCCACTTCCGGTGCCGGGCGTCGTCGTGGTGCCACCGCTGCCCCCACAGGCGCTGAGCGCGGGGACGAGCAGGAGAGTCAGGGTGAGTGCAAATCGCTTCATGCAGTTCCTCCAAGAGTTCGGCACGGGCAACGGCCCCGCTCCAGGACCGTGAAGTGAGGTGATGGGCAGGTATCCCGCGCCGACCGAACCAATATGACGTCGGGCTGCTTGCATACGAATATGCATCTGCAAGCAGGGGAAGTTCGTTTTATCCTGCGTGGCGTGACGGCAACCGAAGCGAAACTCAGACCTGTGCGGGTCATTTCACCTGAAGTGGCCAAGGTCTTCCAGAACGTCCGTGAATTTCAGATGCTGCTGCATTTCATGCCCGTGTACGGCTCGACGGTGAGCAGTCTCGCCGACGCCTTTGGGCTTGCCTTGCACGCCGCTTTTCGCAAAGTCAAGAAGTTCGAACGGCTTGGCCTGCTGAGCGTGCTGCGCGAAGAACGTCGCGCCGGACGTGCGGTTCGTCATTACATCTGCCGTGAGCATTCCTTTTTTCTTCCTCGTGAACTGCTTTCCCTGGAAGAGCAGATGCGTGAAACCTTCGAGCCGTACCACGAACTGATGCGTCAGCAGCTTGCCCTGGCTTCTACCACCGGTCCCAACCCTGTCGCGGGCCTGATCTTTCAGGCGCGTCACGACGGTCTCTGGTTGATTCCCGCCAACGCCCACGCACAGAAGTGGGACCCGAATGTGCCCGGCACTCCCGCTTTTTTTCACGGCAGTGGGCCGCTGTTGCTCGACTACCCGCAGGCCAAAGCGCTGGAACGCGAACTGTACGAACTCTTGGATCGTTACCGCACCCACCAGGGCAGCGGCTTGTACCTCGCGCACGCCTTTCTGACGCCCGTGGTCGGGGTTTCCAACTTCACCTTTCCGCACGCCGGGTACACGAAGCTCGTCTGACAACGGGACGCGAAGCTGCGCCGTCCGGCCTGCACACCCCCGCAGGTCCTTTCAGGGTGTCACCGGGATCTGCAGGCGAAACCCCAGCCCGCCCGCGCTTCGCACCAGGCCGTCAGCACCCGCTTTGCGCAGCTTTCTGCGCAGACTCATCAGATTCACATCGATACGGCTGGTGTCTTTGGGGATCTCGCCACGGGTCGTGTCACAGCTCAGCTCTTCACGCGTCAACGCTCTACCGGGCTGCCGGACAAGTTTCAGCAGGATGTCAAACTCCTGAAGATTCAGCTTCAGCTCCTGGCCTCGCCACCTTGCTTCCCTGCGCTGCGGATGCAGCGCCAGCGCACCAAGCCGAATCACAGCCTCTTCTTTCAGCAGCTGCTCCACGCGCGCCCGCAGGGTGGACGCAGCGCACGACCCGATGACCTCTTTTTTTCCAGTGGCGTCCTTGAAAGTCAGGGTGCAGGATTCGCCGTTCAGGTCCGTCAGCAGCAGCACCGGCACCTGAACTTGGCGCCACTGCCCGAACACCTGGTGAGCAGTGCTGTCCTGATCGTCCGCACCGAGCAGGACCAGATCGGCGTCCGTATCCAGGGTGTTCACGGTCAGGGCAGCACTTCGGATGCGGTGTCCAGCGTCGCGCAGCAAGGCCGTGAACATGTCCCGCCGCTGCGTATTGTCATCGAGCACCAAGACGGTTTTCATTGCGCCCCACTCCTTTCCCACGAACGGACCTGGCGGTGGACGGGCCCCTGGGGCCGGTTTTCAATCGGCGGCGTCGGCGAGGTAGCGCTCCAGCGCGTGCTCCAGACTCGGCATGACTTGACCACGCACGCTGCCCAGGGCGCTGTAACGCGGTCGCGGCGCGATCCAGCCAATGGAGGTGCCGTGGACACCCCGCACCGCTTGCGCAGACATTCCGCGAGCTTCGGCCACCATTCTCGTGAAATCTGCCCAGGTGGTTTCTCCACGATTCACGAGGTGCCAGGTGCCCCGTTCACCGTCCACCAGCAAATCGAGGCTGGTGTGAACGAGGTCCGGCAGGTACGTCGGCGAGAAGCGGTGTTCACGGTCGAGCGAGACTGCCCCGCCCGCCCGCAGGACCTGGACTGCCTTGCTCAGCAGGTCCTGCTCACCACTCGCGCCGAACAGTTCGCTGCTGCGCACGATCAGCGTGCCTGGATGAAACGCCAGCGCTTGCCGTTCGGACTCGAGCAGCGTACGCCCGTAAACGTTCAGGGGGCCGGCAGGATCGTGCTCTTCATACGGAGCGTGCCGGTCACCGGCGAACACTTGATCCGACGAGAAGGTCAACAGCTGGATGTCATGCTCGGCGCATGCACGTGCCAGGACTGCGAGACCCACCGCGTGCCGCTGCCAGAACGCCCGGCGCTGATGTTGTGCTTCCTCGATCTGGCCGTACGCGCCCGCGTTCACCACGGCCCACGGTTGAAACTGCCGCAGGGCGGTCCTGACTGCTGCAGCGTCCGTTACATTCAGTTCATGCTTGGACAGGCACCGATGCGTGAGGCCGCGTTCGAAACACAGCGCACTGAGGGCCGCGCTCAAGCGGCCCTCGCCCAGAATCAGCAGGGGCCGGGCGAAACCCGTCGTGTGCGCTTGCGGGGTGGATGCTCCTACCACCGGATAGAAGAAGCGGTCAGGTCGTTCCCAGAAACCCGGAGAGGCCAGCACCGGATGCTGAGGTTCAACGCCCGAAGCGCGCGCCCGGAGGAGTTGCGCCAGCGCGGTGGGTCGCGGTGACAGACCCCGCACGTCGAACGCGCCAGGTTCGTAATGGCCTTTGAATTCGGTGTGCAGGGTGTTCCAGTCGAAGCTGCCCAGAATCGCCCAGGACGTGACCGCGCGAATGTCGGCGCCTTCCGAGCGGACCCGCTTGGCCGCTTGCCAGAACTGATCGAACCAGCGCAGCTGTTCCTCGCGGGTGCTTCCCAGGTGCGCCTCGGTGATGGCGACGGGAATTTCGTAGCGTTGCCAGACTTCTCGCAGCAACTTCTCGATGCCCGCGAGGTCCTGATAGACCCGCACGGCCTCCACGTCCGCGTGCGTCGGACCGCACTGGTGCGCCGGGTAGCGTTCCTTGCGCTCGTCGAGAAAACGCTCGCTCGTCACGTAGTAATCCACGCCCACAATGTCCGGTGGGCAGGGATTCTGGGCGAACCACGCCAGCTCTTCGGGCGTCGCGCCTGAGCTGAGGAGATAGGCCCAGAGGGCGTGCTCCTCGTTCACGCGGCCGCACAGCAGGTCGTACGCGAGCCAGCGCCGTTCGTTTTGAAAGTCTGCTTCGTGCTGCATGGCGGGCGTCGCGTGCGCTTTGCCCAGGTCGTCGGTCTGCACGAGTTGCGCGTCGGGTCGCACTTCGCGAATGGCCCGCATCGCCAGCACCGTTCCCTTGCATTCGTTGAGCAGCATTCGTACGAAACTCTCGTCGCTTTTGTGGTGTGGATACCACACGCCGTACAGCCCGCTGAACCGCGCGGTGGTGAGGGGCTCATTGACAGGCGTGTACGCTGTCAGCCACCCGTACCGCTCGGCCACCTGGCGCGCGTAAGCCGCCAGTTTCTCGGGAAACTCCGGATCGAGCATGTCGGTGTACGTCGGGCCGCTGCCGTGGTGAAGCAGGGTCGCGATGGGCTGCAGATTCAGTTCACGCAGCATCTGCAGCCGCTCGTCGGTCCACGACCAGTCGAGCAGGTCCGGACGTTCAGGTGCGACCTGTTCCCACAGCACCGGATATCGAATCCTTTTGGCCCCCAGCCCTGCGAGCATCGTGAGGTCTTCCTGACGGCGGTCATGGCCGCACACGGTCAACTGATTCAGGTAACGGTCCTGCACCCGGTTGAGCGTGCATTCCACACCAATCCACAGTTCGAGCGGACGCTGCTCCTTGGGGGGTTGACTCGGGTTCGCATTCATGCAGACTTCCGGATAGCCTGCAGCCGGCGGGCAAAACGAAAGAAAACGGGCATGTAGGGTATTGTGCCGGGCAGCCTTCTCAAACGATTGGCAAGGACGTGAAAGTGTCTGGGCCAAGTTCTCGCGGTGTACCTCAAACAGATGAACCCCGTCTTGAGTCATCTCACGGCTTTGGGTGCCTTCAGCCCCGTGCGTGTGTCTCCGTGCGGGTGTCTCTTCGGCAAAACTGGAAGGGTCGGCTACCGCCGACCCTTCCAGTTTTTTGGCCTGTGTCAGTTCTCGGGAAGAGTTCGCCGTTCGTCTCGTGACAGCGCGGCGTTGATCGCCAAGCCGACGGCTACCTGCGAAGCGCCGATCAGGCGCGTGGCAAGGGGCCGCTCGGCGCACCACTCCATCAGGGGCTGCACGCCGGGCAGGGGCGCCCACCAGGTCAGGCTGTGTCCCACCGGGCGCACGACCGAGACCACCCCGTCGCCGATCAGGACGATGGACAGCAGTTCCAGCCAGCGTTTCGTCAATGTGTGCAACGTTCCTCCCTCGTCGGGTCGTGCGGCGCAAACGTTCACCCTAAGCCTGCCGCGTGACCCGTCAGGTGTTCAACTGTCGTGGCGGACGTCCTGATTGACTTCGTTGGGCCCGTCTGTCGGTCGTGAGACTTCCCGCACCACCAGACCGGCATCCTCGTTGTCGACGTTGCGAATCACGTCCGCCTGCGCGACCATGCCGACGACTGCCCCGTTCGCGCTCGTGACCGGCAGACGGCGCACTTTGGTTTCCTCCATCAGGCGGATGGCGTCCATCAGGTCCGCTTCGGGGGAGATGCTCACGACGGTGTCCGTCATGGCGTCCTGCGCGCAGCACTCCAGCGGATTTTTACCGGCGGCGACGGTACGGACGGTAATGTCGCGGTCGGTCACGACGCCAACGGCACGCATGTTGTCGTAATTCTCGACGACGGGAACGCTGCCGCAGTCGTACTCGACCATCATGGCCGCGACATCGCGCAAGTTGGTGTCCGGCGTGCAGCAGACGGGATCGTTGGTCATCACTTGCCTTACCTGCATGATCCACCTCCAGGCTTCAACCGTACCGGCCGAGCCTGAAACGCAGCATCGTGAAGGACCAAGAAGTCATCATGCAGCCGAACGCTGGCCGCCCGGCACCCGAGGGAACCTGGGCGCGACGGGGTGCGTGAGTTGGGGCCACGGTGCTACCTTGCCAGAGACCGAATATGACCAATACACCCCAAGCGACGCACGACTGGACGCACTTCGAACCCCGCTACCAAGCCTTGCGGGAACGCCCGCTCGACCCGGCGCAGGTGCCGGCCTTTTTGCGTGACTGGAGCGACCTCGAAAAGCTGGTTGGTGACACCGACATCACCCTGCGCCGCGCGCGTGACCGCAACACGGCCGATGTGCCCGCAGAAGAAGCCTACCTGAGCTTCGTGCGCGAGGTCCGCCCGAAAGTGCAGCAGGCCTCGCAGGAACTGAACCGGAAACTGCTGGCAGTGGAGGGCTACCAGCCCGGTGAGAACGAAGTGCTGATGCTGCGCAAGCTGCGCACGGACGCCGAACTTTACCGCGAGGAGAACGTCGAGCTGGAAGTGCGCATGACCAACCTCGTCAATGAGTACTACAAACTCACCGGTGGCCTGACCGTCACCCTGAACGGTGAGGAACTGACGCTGCCGCAGGCGCAGGTGAAGCTGCTCAGTCCTGACCGCGAGCTGCGTGAACGCACCTGGCGTGCCATGCAGGACGTGACTGCGCGCATCGCACCTGAACTCGACCGGATCTTTCTGGAGTTGCTCGCCTTGCGCCGTCAGGCCGCGCGAAACGCCGGTTTTGACAATTACCGCGATTATCGCTGGCTGCAGCTCAAACGTTTTCACTACACGCCAGGCGACAGTCAGCTGCTGCATCAGGCCATTCAGGCACACGTGGTTCCGCTCGTGTCACGCCGCAAGGAAGCGCACCGCCGACAGATGAACGTCGAGTCGCTGCGTCCCTGGGACCTGCGGGCCGATCCGCTCGGTCGGGAAGCCATTGCGGCCTTTGGCAGCATCGAGGAGCTTGAGGACGCCTCTTCGCGCATCTTTCACCGGCTCGCCCCAAAGCTGGGCGAGCAGTTCGACCTGATGCGCGAGCGCGGTTACCTGGACCTCGAATCCCGCAGGAACAAGGCGCCTGGCGCGTACTGCGCTTCTTTTCCCACGCAGGGCGTGCCTTTTTTGCACGGAAACTTCGTGGGCACGGTGCGCGACGCCTCGGTGCTGTTTCACGAGGCCGGACACGCCTTTCACGTCTTTGCTTCCAGCCGGCCTGACATCCTGGTGTTCGCGCGCCATCCCGGCGCGGAGTTCGCAGAAGTCGCGTCACAATCGATGGAACTGCTGACCCTGCCGTTCCTGTCGCGCGCTCAGGGCGGCTTGTACGACGAAGCGGATCTGCCGCGCGTACGCGAGGAGCAACTGGACAGCATCATCACCTTTCTGCCTTTCGCCGCAGTGCTCGACAGTTTTCAGCACTGGGTCTACACCGAAACCGGTGAGGATGTCTCGATTGGGCAACTGGACGCCAAGTGGCTCAGCCTGATGCGCGCCTACTTTCCGCACGTGAATTATGACGGGCTGGAAGGCTACATTCAGAAAGGCTGGCAGTACCTGCACCTGTACGGATACCCGCTGTACTATCTGGATTACGCCATCGCGTGGCTGGGGGCAATTCAGGTGTGGCGAGGTGCACTGGCCGATCAGCAGACGGCGCTGGAGCAGTACCTGTACGCCTTGTCGCTGGGCGGAACGCGTTCGCTGCCCGAACTCTTCGAGGTCGCCGGAACGACCCTGGCGTTCGACGAAGCGCACGTGGGCCGACTGATGGCATTCCTGGAAGAGCAATACCGCGCCTGAGTCAACACACGGGGGAGTGCCGCCGCGGCGCTCCCTTTCCGCCGGACCAGGTGCGCCGCAGGTCGTGCGGGGCGGATGTTGCGCGCACCCGATCATCAGGGCGCCCGGCATCAGGGTGCCCGGCAGGCTCCGGGTCTCTCTTCGCAGCTGACCTCCCTGATGACCGGGTGGCCTGATGACCAGGTGGACCGTCGTTGCCACGCGTCATGCCCCTGTCACGCCGGACCGCTCTAGCGGTCGGTAGAATCGTCGGGTGTTGACTTCATTTTGTGCTCCTCTGATGGAGGCGCCCGCTTGAAGCGCTACCTCGCCGTCGTCGCCGCACTGCTCGGGGTACTGATTTTGCTGTTCGTGATCTTCGAGGCCTTGCAGTTTCCCCTGCTGAGCGACCCGACGCCGTGGCTGCAACACGCGGGACCGGGTACGGCCCTGCTGGGCGTGGCGCTGCTGACCGTGGACGTGCTGGTGCCGGTTCCGTCGAATGTCGTGATGGTGGCGAACGGCGCACTGTTCGGCTTCGCCGTGGGTGCCTCGCTGTCGCTGACCGGCAGCCTGGGCGCGGGCGCCTTGAGTTTTGCCATCGGTCGCCGTGGTGGGCCGCTCGTGCAGCGGCTCGTTCCGAGGACTGCCCATGAGCGCGGTGAAGAACTGCTGCGCCGCTGGGGCGCCCTGGCCATCGTGGTGACACGGCCCCTGCCACTGCTGGCAGAGGTCGTGACCATCCTGGCGGGCACTTCGCATATGCCGTGGCGGACCGCGCTCGGCATGACCCTGCTGGGGTCCCTGCCGGCGGCGCTGCTGTACTCGCTGCTGGGCGTCGCGGCCTTGCAGCTTCCCTTGCCGCTGGTGGTGGCGCTGGTGTTGCCCGTGGCGGGGATCACCTGGCTGGTCGGATGGGCGCTGACGCGCAGAGGCATTGGCACCCGTTATTGACACCTGTTTTTCTCAGGTACGGTTTATAGCCGGTGAGGCGTGAACGGGAAGTGGCAGCCCAGCACCCTCAGCCGCAAGCAACTCGAAGAACGACGCTTGGAGGGTCAGCGTCTCCTCGACGAAGATACGCATACTTGCACAGAAATAGCGCGGTACCTCGGTGGTGAATGACGCCACTGTCCGAAAATGGCGCAAAAAGCTCCGAGAATACGGAGACCGTGCCCTCATCGCCAGCACCGGCGGCGGAAGACCCAAGCAGCTCACCACCGAGCAGGAGCAACGCTTGGGCGCATTGATCGACGCTGGCGCCAAGTCGTACGGATTTCCAAATGAGCAATGGACCTCGCCACGGGTCCGAGAAGTGATTGGCCAGCAGTTCGGGGTGTGGTATCACGTCGACCACGTCTACAAGCTACTGATCAAACTGGGCTTCAGTGTTCAAAAGCCCGATAAACGCGCTGTGGAGCGAAACGAAGAAAGTATCCAGACGTGGATAAGGACTCGCGGTGTGGAGTTGGGGGAAAAAATCGAGCAGGGCACAACAGTTGTGTTTTTAGACGAAAGCGGCTTCAGCTTGAAAACCACCGCAGCGAGAACCTGGGCGCGTAAAGGCCAAACTCCGGTTGTTCCTACGAAGTTGCGTTGGACGCACCTATCTGTGATCGGAGCGATCACCAGTAGCGGGAAATTCTTGCAGCATACGCACGTGGGAGCGATTAAAGCTCCTCAGGTAGTCGCCTTTCTGGAGCACGTGCTCGACCACGTTCCCGGCACGATTGTTGTCGTGCTTGATCAAGCGATGATCCACAGGGCGAAGTGCGTGAGCGAGCTGGTCGAGCAGCACCCACGACTGAGCTTGGAATACCTGCCGGGTTACGCGCCGGAACTGAATCCCATTGAGTGGCTATGGGCGTACGTGAAAAAGAACGTGTTTGGGAACTTCTGCGCCAAGAGCGTGGCCGACTTGAAGGAGCGTTTGCGGTACGCCTGGCAACGCCTCCGCCGAAATCAACTGGTCCCATCGTTCTTCGCCGCCTGCGCCTTCGCTTTGCCGTGTACCACCTGAACTGCCCCAGGTAAACATCAAGTCAGGCTACGGACGGGGTATCGACAGGGCCGGCGAAGTACGAAGCGAGAAACTCATGGAATGATGTTGCTTCGGGTTCGACGACGCCATTCGCAACGTCGTCAGTACCACCTTCTGCGTCCACGTAGAACACCTGATCGCTTTCCGTATCAAGAATCAGAAAACCACCATCCCCGTATGGAGCAAGCATCAGGAAACGATGTGCCAGACCGATGTGTTCCCGCGCAGCCTGAGTCAGATGCAGGATATTGTCCTCGCCGTTTTCGCATAGATCGAGCAGCTCGAAGTGCACCGTGTCACTCCCAACCGCTCCTGTGAACCGTGAGTAGAACTCGACAAACGCCGTTGAGGGACGCACGCCGAGGTCGTTCAGGGCCGCTGTAACGCAAGATGGGTTGTCTCGCTGGTAGTTATCACTCGTCAGCTGGCGTTCCACACTCTCGGGTAACACAATGGGCATGCTTGAGGGTAACAGCAGCAGAATCAAGTTATGGAGATGGCTGTGGGGGCACTCGGACCGGGTTGTGTCGGTGTTGGCTGGACGCTTATTCAGCGCTGTGTCTCTGTGCATACTGTGCCCAGACGGCATACACAGGTGAAAAGGTCTGATTGGTCAATCAAACAGGTAGCTTTCTAGCGAGCGGGAGCCATAACAGAATTCAACGAAGTTGTCCGCGACGACAACGGCGTCGTCTTCGAACAGATTCCCCGACGACATCGCCACAATGGGGTACTCGCCGTTTGCGGGTGCGCCGCGCATGTCGAACGCAGCGAAGTTGCCACACCCGTCGAGTGCAAAGGGTACGAAGCCCGGGAGGTACTTTGGGAAGTGGTAGGCGAGCAGCATCTCACGTATGCCGTTGATGCCGCTGGTCGTGAAGAATTGCAGGAAGAGTTTCTTGTGAGCGACGATTGGGCCGTCGGACCAGCGCAGCAGATCGAGGAACGTGATGGGAAGCTGCCGTTTGGGAAGGACCCAGGAATGAGCTGGAGAACGTTGTGCAGTGGCAAGAAGCTGTGGGGCGTCATCCTTGAGGGCGGCGATGTGTTGAGCGTCCATTACCGTGACGATGTTGGCTTCAGCCAATTCGCGAGTTGAAAAGGGTCGAAAAAGGTTAACGTTCAACTGTTCCAGTTGAGCTGGCGTCGCGCCAGGTGGGCGTTCGTGCTGCTCGTCGAAGAGCTGGTCCCAGTCTGCGTCGGACATCTTTTTAGGGTAGCGCGTGACCGTGGATCTCTTGCGCTCACTTTTCGTACCTTGTGGCTGACAACTTTGTGGCTGACAGGACCTTGTAGTGCTGATGGGGTTGCCGGCCTCACCAGAACTCGTACCTGAGTAAAGCAGGAGTCAGTAAGCGTGGGCGGTCACGGTCTGTTGCGTGCCTCCTGTTCAACCCGGAGCTGAAAATCACAAACGCGAACGAGCAGGTCGAGAGGCAACGCGTCGATCTGGCGGCCATCGTACGTGCGTACCGGTGCGGCCTTGCACAGGGCGTTCAGGATGGCTTCCTCGGTGGCTTCGATGACGGCCTGAAACAGCGGCGAGACGAGATCGTTGGGCAAATCGAGCGGTGACCAGACCATTGCGCGACGCTGCGGGGTGCGGCGCACCTGCGGTGCGGTGGAAAATGCCAGGGCGTAGTCCCCACTGCCGTTGGTCATGGCCGAACCTGTCCGTCCGAGGCCCAGGAAGGCGCGCGAAGCGAGACGCTCCAGGTTGCGGTCCGAGAGCGGCGCGTCCGTGGCGATGATGAACACGACCGAGCCATCGGCGTCGCCTCGGTCCTGAAATTCACGCAGGTAGTACTGACCGGCAAGCTGTCCCACCGGAACACCGGCGACTTGCAGGACGCCCCCGTAGTTGACCTGCGCCAGGACGCCCACCGTGTATCCGCCGAGCGCCGCGGGGAGTACGCGGGAACTGGTGCCCACGCCTGCTTTCCAGCCGAAAGCGACGGTGCCGGTGCCCGCGCCGACACAACCTTCGGCCACCGGGCCGCTCCGGGCGACCCCCAGCGCGCTCAGGGCGTGCTCGGGTTGCACGGCACGCGCGCGAATGTCATTCACGACGCCATCGTTGGTTTCCCCCACGACCGCATTCACACTGCGTGCCCGAGAATTGCGTGCGAGCGTCCAGTCGAGCAGTCCCTGCATGACAGGAGCGACGCTGAGGGTATTCGTGAGGAGAATGGGCGTTTCGAGCTCGCCGAGTTCCTGTACCTGGGTCAGCCCTACGAACTTCCCGAAGCCGTTTCCCACCGCCACGCCGGCCGGAACGCGCTCCTCGAAGGGATTGCCGTCGTGCGGTACGACGGCCGTCACGCCCGTCTGAACTGCATCGCCGATCAGGAGCGTGAAGTGGCCGACCTGCACGCCGCTCACGTCGGTGATGGCGTTGAACGGGCCAGTGGGCAGAATACCCGGGGCAAAACCCAGGTCGCGCAGGCGTCCGCGAGTCGGAAACGGCGGGTCAGGCATGCCGCACTGTAACAAACGGCCGATCAGTGAGCCCGCGTCGGGTGTGCAGTCGTGGCGACGCCTGGTCTGCGCGGTCATTGCCTGCGCTGCGCCGATCATTTGCTGCAGGCCATGTGCGATTTTCGAGGGTATCAGGATGTCCGCGCCCTACTGCCGGGTGCACAGAAAAAGTGCAGTCGCTGTCGATCAGTACTGTCGCTCGTAAGCCCCGGCGTCCGGTGCCCGACCATAGGGTACGGGTCTGTTATCAAGGTCGGTGCTGATTCCAAGCTCGGCGAGAAACGTCAACTCGGGATTGCCGGCATCCACGGCAGCACTGCTCGCACCGAGGCGGAAATTGCTTTCGCTGGAAGAGACAAACAGCGTGTTCGTCTGACCGGCGCTGAGCAGCAGCGTGCTGGCCGGGGGAGATGATCCTCCGCTGAAATACTGCGGGAAAGCGTCGATCCGTCCGAAGACATTGTGGCTTTCCAGGGGGACGGCGTCGCTGTAAAACTCACTTTTTCGGGCGTTGCTCGCGCCCACCACGATGTTGTTGCGAAAATCCAGGACGCTCGTATCGCAGGTTCTGAAGCACGCCAGACCCACCTGCACCTTGTAAGCGGTGTTGTTGTACACCCGCGTGCCCTTGTTGCCCGGCACGATCAGGAACTCGGCGGCTTTCTGTGACGTTTCGTTCAGGGGTGCGAACAGGTTGAAGGCGAAGGTGTTGCCCTCACTCTGGCCGCCAAGTTCGCTGAAGGTCGAGTCGTTGACGCTGCTGTTGTGACGGATCAGGTTGTTGCCCGCATGGTAGATCTCGACGCTGGCCCCCTCGATGCCGTAATCCTCGCTGCAGGCGATGTTGCCGCTGAAGCTGTTGTGCGCGACCTCGTTGCCGCTCGCGTTGAGCAGCACGCCCCAGGCGCCGCTGTCGTTGTCGCCATGATCGGCGTCGTTGCGGCTCATGATGTCGTTATTTTTGAGGGTGTTGTGCAGGGCCTTGTTGCCGGTACTTCCGCTGACAAAGTGCATAGCAGCGGTGAAACGGCTGGCGGTGGAGTACCTGACCGTGTTGTGGCTGCCGTGAAACGTGAAACCGACCCGCCATCCGACGGCCTGTTTTGGGCAGCGCACGGCGCCGCGACCCGGTCCGGTTTCCGACCATCGCTTCAAGGTGTTCGAGCAGCTGATGTGTTCCGCGCACGTCCACGGCAATCTGCTGTGATCCGACAGTCCGGATCCGCGGCAGGCTGCCGCTGCCGTACGCGCTGATGACGACGGGCAGGGTGGCCTCGCCGGTCCAGCCAGCCCTGAGCTGCCCATCCCAGGTGCAGCCGCGTTTGAACAGCAAGGCGCTGCCAGGTCCGAGGCCGGCGGCGTTGGCTTTGGCCAGTGATTTCCAGGCCTGGGTTTCACTCAGGCCCGAGTTGGCGTCGTTGCCGTTTTTGCAGTCGACGTAATAGGTGTTGCCGGAACTGGCCACACGCAATTGCAAGTCTCCAGGGTCCGGAAGAGAAGACCGGTTTGCGGGTGCAGGAGGCACGGTGCCACACGCGGTAGCGAGGAACCCCAGCAGGGCGAAAGGATAAAGCGAACGAAAGCGGAGGTCGAGCATGAGGCGCTCCTGCAGCTGAGGGGAACACAGGCTTTGCGGGGAAGTGCCAGAATTCTAGCCTGGAGTCTGCCTTCATAAAGGTTGAGGGAATCAAGGAAGCTTCACTCACACCTCATAAGGCGTCAGCCCGGAATCTGATGAGGCGCAGCCGGGCAGTCAAAGCTGGACGTGGTATACGAGGGCATGCCTTTTCCTGACGCGCCCACGCTGGGTGACACGGCCATTCCCGTTTCCCGCCTTGGCCTGGGTCTCGCGGCCCTGGGCCGACCAGGGTACATCAACCTGGGGCACGCAGACGATCTGGGCGGGCAGTACGAAGTAGAGGCCATGCAGCAACGCGCTTTTGCGGTGCTTGACGCCGCCCTTGCCCGTGGCGTGCGGTACTTCGACGCGGCCCGCTCGTACGGCCGGGCCGAGGAGTTCCTGAGCGCCTGGCTGCGTGAGCGTAGCCTGTCTTCTGAGGACGTGACCGTGGGTTCCAAGTGGGGCTACACCTACACCGCGAACTGGCAGACCCAGGCCGAGCAGCACGAAGTCAAGGAGCACTCGCTGGCCACCTTCGAGCGTCAATGGCCCCAGACCCGCGCGCTGCTACAGCCCTGGCTGCGGCTGTACATGGTGCATTCCGTCACGCCGGACAGCCCGGCCCTGCACGACGAAAGGCTGCAGCAGCGCCTGCTGGCCTTGCGTGAAACGGGAATCGCGGTCGGCCTCTCGGTGAGCGGCGCACGGCAGGCCGAAACGCTGGAGCGCGCCTTGCAGGTGCGCGTGGACGGACAGGAGCTGTTTCAGGTCGTGCAGGCCACCTGGAACCTGCTCGATCCCAGTGCAGGAGCGGCCCTGCAGCAGGCAGGGGCACGTGGCTGGGGGGTCATCATCAAGGAGGCCGTGGCCAACGGCCTCCTTACCATCCGTGGCCTTGAAGCTGCGTCTCCTGTCTTGCGCCAGGTCAGTGTGCGGTTGGGCGTCACACCCGACGCGCTGGCCATCGCGGGGGCGCTCGCCCAGCCTTTTGTGGACGTGGTCCTGAGCGGCGCGACCGGCGAGGCGCAGCTGCACAGCAACCTGGAAGCGCTCTCCGTGACGCTGGACGAAGAGACGCTGCAGGAACTGGGCAGCCTGCAGGAGCGACCTGAAGAATACTGGCGACGACGCGCTCAGCTGCCCTGGACCTGAGCGCCGCTGGGCCGTCAGGCGGGCGTTTCCAGGGCTGCCTGGGCACTTACGACCTGATTGCGGCCCTGCCGTTTGGCCTGGTAGAGCGCGCGGTCGGCGCTCGCGAAAAGGGCCTGGTGGTCCTGGCCGTCTGCCGAAAAGGCGGAGACGCCGATGGAGACGGTGACGCAGCCAAGCGAGACGCCCTTGTGCTGCACGCTTTGGGCACTGATCAGGCGCCGGAACCCTTCGGCGCGCTGCAGGGCCTCGTGGTGGGGCGTGTCGAGCAGCGCCACCACGAATTCCTCGCCGCCGAAACGGCACACGATGTCCTCGCTGCGGAAAAATTCGCGCATGCACTGCGCGACCGCGCTCAGCATGGCGTCGCCGCCGTCGTGCCCGAAGGTGTCGTTGAAGGCTTTGAAATGATCGATGTCAAGGGCCAGCAGGCTGAGCGGTGAGCGCTGGCGTGTCGCACGCTGCAGTTCGCGCGTCAGGGATTCTTCGAGGTAGCGGCGGTTGTGCAGGCCCGTGAGGGGATCGCGCACGCTCTGGTGGCGCAGGGTGTCACGCAGCTGCAGATTGGCGATGGCCAGCGCGACCTGCCTGGCGATCTGCGTGGCAAAGGCGCGCGTGGGCGCAGTCGTCGGGTAATCCGCTTCCTTGTCCTGAGCGTTCAGGCGCAAGGTGCCCAGCGCTTCGCCGTGCGCGACGAGGGGCAGGCACACGTAGACACCCTGCCGATCCTCGCCTTGCTGCGGACAGGCCGTGTGCATGGGATTTTCCAGGGTGTAGGCCTGTCCGCGCCGCAGAGCCCAGCAGGCACCAGGCGAAGCGACGGTTTCCTGGGTGCGCCACTCGCCTGTTCCCCACTGCGCCTTGACCTCGGTGACGTTGCGCGACGCGGCGATGACGCTCAGGGCGCCGCTCCAGCCTGGAAACAGCGTGGGCAGGGCCTGCTGCAGCGCCTCATAGCCTTCCTGCACGGTATAGCAGGCCTGCAGGGTGTCGCTCAGCGCGGCGAGCTGCGCGCCTTCGAAGTGAGCGCGCCGAATGTCGGCATTCTTGTCCTGCAGCACCTCGTTGCGCTGCTGCAGCTGCGCGTGGCTGGCCTGCAGGGCGTCAGCCATGCCGTTGAAGTTCATGGCCAGCGTCTGCGCTTCGTGCAGGCTGGCCTGTGGGGCACGGACCTGCAGGTCTCCGGCGGAAAAGCAACTGGTCACCTCGGTGAGCTGGCCGAAAATACGCGAAAGTTGCCGGGCAAGCCAGTAGCCGATCAGGACCGAAGTGGCCACCAGAGCCAGCAGGCTGAGGATGATCAGGTGATGTACCCACCGCGTCACGGCAGCGGCCCGTTGCTGCTGAGCGCTCAGCTCGGCGTCGAGATCGCTCTGCAGCGAGGAGATGATCTGCCGGAACTCGTCGACCAGCCGCCTGCCGTGCTGGGTCTTGACGAGCTCGACGGCTTGATCGAAATTGTCTTCCCGAACCGCGCGGATCTCTGGCACGGCCACTTCGCGCTCCCAGCGCTGCAGCACGGTGCGTGCCTGCATGACGCGTGCTTGGCGCGCCTGGACGGCCTCGGGCGGAAGCTGGGCGGCGATCAGGCGTTCCAGGGTCGCAAACTCCGCGTCCAGGCGCGCCTGCGCCGCATGGTAGGGTTCGAGGAATACGTCCTGACGTGCCAGCAGATATCCGCGCACGCCGGTCTCGAGGTCGACGACGCTCTTCAGGATGACCTTGAGCTGTTTGCTCTCGCCCTGCAACCGCGCCGTGGTGCGGGCATGCCCGGTCTGGCGCTCGATTCCCAGATAAAGCAGCGCCGCGATGACGGCCACGAACAGCCACAGAATGGCCAGTGTGCGCAGGATATAAGCAGCGAGGGTCATGGGGTGGCTCAGCGGTCCTTTCACGTCACCAGGGACGCTTCATCTTATCTTTAATTTAGTCACACAATACTTACAGCCGAGGAGAATCTACAGCTGTTTTATGCTATTTACATAATCACTTTGTAATGTTACTCTGATTTCAAGCATGAGGACATTCATTGAAAGAGGAATCATCCCGCCGTGTCGTCCTTGACCGCCGAACAGGTGATGGCGCTTGCTCCCGACACCAGTTCTGCCAAGGCGGCCGGTGCGCTGAGCGTTCCTGCCCGGTGGTCCGGTTTGGGCGGCAACTCGCGAGCAGCCTGGGGCGAATGTCAGGGAAGCGGCAAAACGCCTTACCAGACCCAGGTCGACCTGAGCGACCTCACCGCACGCTGTTCGTGTCCCAGCCGGAAGTTTCCCTGCAAGCACGCGCTCGGCCTGCTGCTGCTGCGCAGCCACGATTCCTCAGCCTTTCAGGACGCGACCCCGCCCGCCTGGGTGGTCGAGTGGCTCGAGAGCCGCGCCAGCCGTCAACAGGCCCGGGCCGAAAAAACTGCCCGGCAGGACGGCGACCCGAGCGCCAAAGCCAGGCGTCAGGAAGCCCGTGACGAGAAGATTCGCGCGGGCCTGGAAGAACTCGGCCTGTGGCTGCGCGACCTGGTGCGCAGTGGGTTCGTGTCCCTGGGAACCCAGCCTTACCGCTTCTGGGAACTGATGGCCGCCCGCCTCGTCGACGCCCAGGCGCCGGGTGCCGCACGCCTGGTGCGCGAACTGGCCACCGTTCCCGCCAGCGGCGAGGGTTGGCCCGAACGTCTGCTGGAGCGCCTCGGACGCCTGCACCTGCTGGTGGAAGGCTACCGCCGTCTGGAGACCTTACCCCCTGACCTGCAATGCGAACTGCGCTCTGCGCTCGGCTGGAACCCTGACGCGGCCAGCGTGCTGAGCGGCCCGGCGCACTCCGGGCCCTGGGCGGTGGTGGGACAGATCAGTGAGCAAGAAGAGCGCCTCACGGTGCGCCGCACCTGGCTGAGCGGTCCCCAGGGACAGGAGGCCCTGATCCTCGATTTCGCGCACGCCAGTACGCCGCTTGCGCCCGCTCTGCCGGTGGGCACCGTGCAGGACGCCGAACTTTGCTTTTACCCCGCCACCCTGCCTCTGCGCGCCCTGGTCAGGCAGCAGGGAAGCCAGCGTCCGTGGCGCGGCCCACCGGGCCACCCGGATATCCCGAGCGCCCTGCGCCGCTTTGCCGGGGCGCTGGCCCGTAACCCCTGGCTGGAACGCTTTCCGCTCACGCTCCAGCGTGTCCACGTGTGGCCGCCGGGGGGGCGCACAGCGGTCTGGCAGGTGCAGGACGAATCCGGTCACTCCCTGTCCTTGCCTGCCAGTTTTCAGGGCGGCTGGTCGTTGCTGGCCTTCAGCGGCGGCGAAAGCGTCAGTTTGTGCGGCGAATGGGACGGTCAGACCCTCTCTCCCCTCGCGGTCGGCAACGCGCAGGGCTGGCACGCCCTGACCACACTGGGCTTCAGCGTGGACCTGCCCCAGGAAACCGAGGCCGCCGGGGTGAGCGCATGAGCGCCTGGACCGAGCTCGTCACCGCCGCGCTGATCGGGACAGAGCGGCAGGCGAAGATTCCCGAGGCGGGCTTGCTGAAGTTGCAGGCACTGGACCCCGAATCAAAAGTGCTGGGACAGGCCGCCGCGCTGGGCCTGCAGCGCCGCGCGGGCGGGCAGGTCGAGACGACCGCGCGCACCCCCCTGCCTTCCAGCCCGCCCGAGGAGCGGCCCGCCGTGGACGAACACGCTGCCCGGCGTCTGGGACAAATCCTCGTCGCGCACCCCACCCTGCTCCCCGAGTGGCTGCTGCTGGCCGCCCGCACGGGTCGCCGCGCGCCGCACGGTGCACTGCCTGCCTTGCTGGACGCCGGACGGCAGAGCCGTGCCCTGCGCCCGCTCGTTTTGCCCCTGCTGGGAGGGCGCGGCGCCTGGCTGGCGCAGCACAACCGGGACTGGAGCTGGGCACTGGGCGCGGAAGACGAAGGTGAAACAGCGGAGATCTGGCAGACGGCCGGACGGGAAGCGCGCGCGCTTGCGCTGCGCCGTGAGCGCGAGCGCGATCCACGTGCCGCCCTGGCACTGCTGAGCTCCACCTGGGCCAGCGAACCCCCCGACGACCGCGCCGCCTTCATGGCCGCCCTGAGCGTCAATCTCAGCCAGGCCGACGAGGACTTCCTGGAAGCCGCCCTCGACGACCGGCGCCGCGAAGTGCGCGCCCAGGCTGCCGACCTGCTGGCCCAGTTGCCGCAAAGCCGCCTGGCCCGGCGCATGCACTCGCGCCTCGCGCCCCTGCTGCAACTGGAGCGCGGTCACCTGCTCAAACGCAGTGTACTTCGTGTGGAATTGCCCGGTGAGTGCGACAAAAGCATGGTCCGCGACGGTCTCAACCCCAAATTCAGCGGCGGCACGGGCGTGGGTGAGCGCGCGTGGTGGCTGCAGCAACTCGTCGGCCGCACGCACCCCGACTTCTGGACGCACCGCTGGGACCTGACCGAGGCGCGCATCGTGGAACTCGCGCGCGCGAGCGAGTGGGCCGGTCCCCTGCTGAACGGTTTTGCCGAAAGCGCGGCACGCTGCGCTCACGCCCGGTGGGCGGACGCGCTGCTGCAGGAACGTGACACCTTCGACGAGCAGTACCGCCTGCTTGTCGCCGCCCTGCCCGAGGAGCGCCGGGAAGCCCTGGCCTTGCGACAGCTGCGCTACACCGGAAAGCACCTGCCCCCAGGCGTGGCGTTGATCCTGCACGCCAGCACGCACCCCTGGAGTGCCGAACTCACCCGCGCCCTGCTCGCCCGGCTGCGCGCCCTGATGCATCAGGCACCTGACAGCGCCCGCTGGCCCTGGCAGGGTCTGCTCACCCACGCGGCGCTGCATGCCCCACCCGAACTCGCGGATGAAATTCAGGCCGCGTGGCCGACCCAGGCTCCGCACTGGGAGGCCTACCAACACCTTGCCGAACAGTTCACCGCCACCCTGCACCTGCGCCACACCATACACAAGGAGCTTTCCTCATGACTGCGATCCCCATTCTTCGTCAGCACGCCGAGCACGAATACGCCCACGAACTGCGCGCCCTCGCGCAGTTCGACGACCGGCAGCGTCCGCCCAACTGGCAGCTCAGTCCCTGGGCCGTCGTGACGTACCTGATGGGCGCCACGCTGGAGGACGGTACCGACATCACCCCGAAGTACGTGGGGGAGCGCCGTCTGATAGAAATTGCCGTCGCGACCCTGGCCACCGACCGGGCGCTGCTGCTGCTGGGTGTCCCCGGTACGGCCAAGAGCTGGGTCAGCGAGCATCTCGCCGCCGCCATCAGTGGTGACAGCACCCTGCTGGTGCAGGGCACGGCCGGCACGAGCGAGGAAGCCATTCGTTACGGCTGGAATTACGCCCGCCTGCTCGCCGAAGGGCCCAGCCGGGCCGCCCTGGTTGAAAGTCCCATCGTGCGCGCCATGCAGACGGGCAAGCTCGCCCGTCTGGAAGAGCTTACCCGGGTTCCCAGCGACGTGCAGGACAGCCTCATCACGGTCCTTTCCGAAAAGACCCTGCCGATTCCGGAACTCAACGACGAGGTGCAGGCCGTGCGCGGTTTCAACCTGATCGCCACGGCCAACAACCGCGACCGTGGCGTCAACGAACTCTCCAGCGCCCTCAAGCGGCGCTTCAACACCGTTATTCTGCCCGTTCCGGACAGCCTGGAAGACGAGGTGAGCATTGTGACGCGCCGGGTGGAAAGCCTGGGGCGCTCACTGGAACTTCCGGCTGTTCCGCCCGCCATCGAAGAAGTGCGGCGCGTCGTGACCGTGTTTCGCGAGTTGCGCTCCGGCCTGACCGGAGACGGAAAAACCAAACTCAAGACCACCACCGGCACCCTCAGCACCGCCGAGGCGATCAGCGTGGTGAGCCACGGCCTGGCGCTCAGCGCGCACTTCGGCGACGGGCAGCTGCGCGCGCACGACGTGGCCGCGAGCCTGGTGGGGGCCGTCATCAAGGACCCCGTGCAAGACCGCGTGGCCTGGCAGGAATACCTGGAGACAGTGGTCAAGGAGCGCGACGGCTGGAAGGACTTTTACCGCGCCTGCCGCACGGTGTCGTGAGGTGAGCACGGCGCACATCTTTGGAATCCGTCACCACGGACCCGGTTCGGCGCGCAGCCTGCGCCGGGCCCTGGAGGAATTGCAGCCCGACCTGGTGCTGGTCGAGGGGCCACCTGACGCCGACGCGCTGCTGCCCCTGCTGGCCCATGAGGAAATGCAGTTGCCCGCCGCACTGCTCATTTACGCGGCCGACGAACCTGGACGCGCGGTCTACTACCCGTTTGCGGACTTCTCGCCGGAAACGGTGGCGATCCGGCACGCCTTGTCACGCGCGCTGCCCGTGTGGTTCATGGACCTGCCGGTCTCGCACAGCCTGGCGTGGGAAGCGCGGATCCAGGCGGATCTGCAGGTCGTCGGGCGTGAAGCGGGCGAGGCGCCACGCGAGGTAAGCGGGAACACCCCACAGCAGGACGCGACCGACCTGCCCCTGCCGGACTCCACGCGCCTGCTTATCCGGCGTGATCCCCTCTCCGCACTCGCCGAAGCGGCTGGATTCACGGACGGCGAACGCTGGTGGGAATTTCTGGTGGAGTCGCGCGGCGGCAACGACTCCAGCGTCTTCGAGGCCATCACCGAAGCCATGAAGGCCCTACGCGAAGAGGTGGAGGCGCCGGGTCCTGAAGGGGCAGCCTTTTCCTGGGAAACCCACCTCGAAGAATGCCGTGAAGCGCACATGCGCCAGACCCTGCGTGCGGCCCAAAAGGAAGGCTTCTCGCGCATCGCGGTGGTCTGCGGCGCCTGGCACGCCCCAGCCCTGCAAGGCGGACAGGCCAGCACGGACGCCAGACTTTTGAAGACCTTGCCGAAAATCAAGGTGCGCGCCACCTGGGTGCCCTGGACCCACGGCCGCCTCGCGCGTGAAAGCGGGTACGGCGCGGGCGTGGACTCTCCCGGCTGGTATCAGCACCTCTTTGGCACCGAAGGTGACGTGCTCGCGCCCTGGATGACGCGCACCGCGCGTCTGCTGCGCGAGGAAGGACTCGACGCGTCTTCTGCGAGCGTGATCGAGGCCGTGCGCCTGGCCGGGACCCTGGCGACGCTGCGCGGTCAGGCGCTGCCGGGGCTGCAGGACGTGACCGAAGCGGCGCGCGCGGTGTTCTGCTGGGACAGCGATCTGCCCATGCGGCTCATCCACGAGCGCCTGGTCGTCGGGGAGACCTTGGGGCGCGTGCCCCAGGACACCCCGGCCGTGCCTTTGGCGCAGCACCTCGCCGCCGAACAGAAACGCCTGCGCCTCAAGCCCGAAGCGCTCGCGCGTGACCTCGACCTCGATCTGCGCAAGGACACCGACCTGGAGCGCAGCGCGCTGCTGCACCGCCTGCACCTGCTGGGCGTGGCCTGGGGTGAGGAGCGCCGCGTTTCGGGCGCGAGGGGTACCTTCCGGGAAGCCTGGCGTCTGCAGTGGCACCCCGAGTTTGCCCTGCGGCTGATCGAAGCGAGTCTGTGGGGACAGACGGTTGGTGAAGCGGCGGAAGCCTGCGCGGCCGAACGCGCCCGGCACGAAGAAAAGCTGCCGAAGCTCACGGCCCTGCTCGATCAGGTGATCCTCGCGGCCCTGCCAGGGGCGGCGCGCCTCGTGCTGCGCCAGCTTTCGGGCGAGGCGGCGAACGCCAGTGACGTGACGCACCTCATGCAGGCTTTGCCCCCTCTGGCACGCGTGATGCGCTACGGAGACGTGCGTGGCACCGACAGCGCGCAGGCGGGTGAAGTCTTTCGGACGCTGCTGGTGCGGGCCTGCATCGGGTTGCCGCCCGCCTGCGCGTCGCTCGACGACGACGCGGCAGGAGAGATGCGCACGCACCTCGGCGAGGTGCACGCAGCCGTCACCCTGCTGCAGCACGAAGAGCACACCGCCTCCTGGACGGACGCGCTGCACTCGCTGGCGACCTTGTCCGGCGGGCACGGCCTGATTCACGGTCGGGCGACGCGGCTGCTGCTCGATCTGGGCGAGTTGAATCCCGCAGACGTCGAAGTGCGCCTGAAGCAGGCCCTTGCTGGCGTGAATCCGCCTTCGCGGGTGGCCGCGTGGCTCGAAGGCTTTCTGGAGGGCAGCGGTCTGGTGCTGGTGCACGACGCGCGGCTGCTCGGCCTGATCGACGACTGGCTGGTGGGGCTGTCCGGCGACGCCTTTCAGGAAGTGCTGCCCTTGCTGCGCCGCACCTTCACGCGCTTTCCCGCGCCCGAACGGCGTACGTTGGGTGAACGGATCCGCTCGGGTGAGGTGCGCGCCCTGCACACCCGGGCGGAAGAACTCGATGCAGAACGTGCGGCACTGGTGCTGCCAGTGGTGGCGCAGCTGCTCGGTCTGGAGGTCATGGCATGACTCAGAACACAGCGGCAGAAATCGAACGGCTGCGCCGCTGGCGCCTCGTGCTGGGCGGAGGAGACGCCGACGGTATCGGCGGTGAGGGCCCTTCCGGGGACCTGCTGTCGCAGATCGACCTGGGCATGGACGGGGCGCTCGAGGCCCTGTACGGCGAGCGCGGCAGACGCGGAGGTCTGGGCGGCAGCGCGCCCAGCGTCGCGCGCTGGCTGGGCGACATCCGCAGCTACTTTCCCTCCAGCGTGGTGCGGGTGATGCAGCAGGACGCGCTGGAACGGCTCAATCTGCACGCGATGCTGCTGGAACCCGAGTTGCTGGAGTCCTTCGAGCCCGACCTCAAGCTCGCCACGACCCTGATGGCCCTCAAGGGCGTGATGCCCGATCACGTCAAGGACACCGCGCGGGTGGTGGTGCGGCGTGTGGTGGCCGATCTGGAGGCGCGCCTCTCAGAGCCGATGCGGCAGGCCGTCACGGGCAGCCTCAACCGCGCTTCGCGCAACAGTCGCCCCCGACATCAGGAAATCGATTGGGGACGCACCATTCGCGCCAACCTGAAGCACTACCAGCCCCAGCACCGCACGGTCATTCCCGAGCGGCGCCTGGGGTACGGCCGGGGGCGCCGCTCGCTGCGCGACGTGGTGCTGTGCCTCGACCAGAGCGGCAGCATGGCGAGCTCGATCGTGTACGCCGGGGTATTCGGCGCGGTGATGGCGAGCCTCAGCGCGGTCAGTACCCGCCTGGTGGCCTTCGATACCAGCGTCGTGGACCTCAGCGAGAACCTCGAGGACCCGGTGGACGTGCTGTTCGGCATCCAGCTGGGGGGAGGCACCGACATCAACCGCGCGGTCGCGTACTGCGAGGCGCACATCACGCGGCCCGAAGACACCGTGCTGGTGCTGGTGAGTGACCTGATCGAAGGGGGAGACCAGGGCCGTCTGTTGCGGCGGGTGGGCAACCTCGTCTCTTCGGGGGTGCAGGTCATTTCGCTGCTGGCCCTGAGCGACGAGGGCGCGCCGATGTACGACCACGAAATGGCCGCGGCCTTTGCCGCGCTCGGTGCGCCGGCCTTCGCCTGCACGCCCGACCTCTTTCCGGAGCTGATGGCCGCGGCCCTGCAAAAGCAGGACGTGGGCCAGTGGGCCGCGGCGCACGATCTTGTCACGACGCGCAAATCCAGGTAAAGCCGGGAGGTGACGTGTGGAGGCGTCACCTCGGGCCGCAAGGATCGGGCAGAACGCTGGTTGCGCTGTCAGTCCATTTCCAGCGGATAGGAATGCGCGCGCACCGCGAGCAGGAACAGGATCAAATAGAACATCAGCACCAGGGAGAAGACCAGGGCGCCGGGAATGAAATCGAGGCTCGCCATCGACACGAACAGCCTGAAGCTGTCCTCGGGCTGCCCGGTCGTTCCCAACTCCAGCTTGAAGAGCCACGCGGCCAGCACGCCCAGAAAAATCCACTGGTAGTTATGACGCAGTCTCCAGCCGATGGCCTGCAGGCGGTCAGGCCGGACGTGCGGGCGTTGCAGCTCCCGCACGAAGTACGACTGCCATTCGCTGCTGACTTCCTGACCGAGCATGCTGGGGTAGAAGTTGCGCTCCAGAATGCGGACCCGCAAATGCGCGATCTCGAAGTCGCGAAAGTGACGCGCCTCGACGTGCAAAAAGAAGTAGTTGGCGAGCATCGCGGCCAGCAGCGCCGCGTGCGGGCCTTCCGGGGTAAAGGCGAAGCCCAGCAGACCGGCCGTGATGCCCACGGCCCAGTTGGTGGTGGTATCCAGCCGCACACGGTACATGGTCATACGGCCCACCTCGGCCCGGTAGAGGTGAATCAGGCTGTTGGCCGTATTGCCCGACAGCGGGGCCTGAACGCTGCTGGCGGGTGAGGTGCTGGGCCTAGGGACGCTCACGGTGTGTCCTGATCTTGGACTTTCGCGCTTCTCAGGTCAAGGCCAAAAAAGGCGGGGAGTTTACCCGCGGATGGACCCCCCGTGGACGCTGCCGCACTTACGCCTGCACGCTTTTCTGCCCGGCGCGCTGCTGCCAGGCGGGCGGTTTGGGCGCGTAGCGCGACAGGATCGAGGCGTTGTCGTAGGCGAGATAAGCTTCGGCCCAGCCGAAGGTCTGGTTCACCACCCGCATGGCCTCGTGGCTGCCGATGCCCTTGTCGAGCTGGTACACCACGAAGTGCTCGCCGGACACGAACTTGAAGAAGGTCGGCAGGCTGCCCGCGTGCTCGTCGAGGTAACTCTGAAAGTCGCCCAGGTCGTCCGGGCTGGCCACGTCGAGGTCGATGTCGACGTACATGACCTTGGGCACGTCCGCGAGCGCCTCTACGGTCACCAGTTCCTCGGCGATACAGCGCAGACCGCCGTCCTCGCTTTCGATCTCCACGATCACGAGGCAGGGCGTGTCGTTGATCAGCTTTTCCTGCATGCGCTCGTACCCGCGCGAAAAGGTCACCAGTTCGATGGTCGCGGACTCGTCGGCCAGGTTGAAGCGCGCCATCATGCCCCCCGACTTGGTGGGCTTCTTCACGACGTTTTCCACCATGCCCGCCAGCACGGCCTTCACCCGGCCCTTGGCGCCCTGCGACTGAAACCAGGTCTCCAGGTCCGCGATGCGGCAGGTGGCGGCTTCGCGCAGCCCTTCATGCTGCTCCAGCGGGTGCCCGCTGATGTAGAGGCCCAGGGCTTCTTTTTCCAGCGAGAGCTTCTCGAGTTCGCTGAGCGGTTCGACGCCGGGTTTCAGTTTCGGCTCCGGCGCCACCTCGGCCGCGCCGAAGAGCGAGTCCATGCCAGAGTTCATGACCTTCGCCGCACCCTGCGCCCAGCTCACCGCCTCGTCGAGGCACTCGAGAAGCTGCTTTCTTTCTCCGAAGGCGTCGAAGGCGCCCGCTTTCACGAGAGATTCCAGGCCACGCCGGTTGCAGGTCTTGCTGTCGACCCGCTTGCAGAAATCCGCAAGCGAGGTGTACTTCCCGCCGCGCTCGCGCTCTTCGAGAATCTTCAGTACGGCGTTTTCCCCGAGGCCCTTGATGGCGAAGAGCCCGAAGTAGATTTCCTCGCCCTCGACCTTGAAGTCGGCGCCCGAGCGGTTGATGTCGGGGGGCAGCACCGAGACGCCCATCTTGCGGGCGTCCGAGGCGTACTCGGCCACCTTGTCCGAATCGCGCCGCTCCACCGTGAGCAGGGCGGCCATGAACTCCACCGGGTGGTTGGCCTTGAGCCACGCCGTCTGGTAGGTGATGACGCCGTAGGCGGCCGAGTGACTCTTGTTGAAGCCGTAGTTCGCAAAGGCCTCGAGCAGATCGAACAGCCGGTTGGCTTCATCGGCCGGAATCCCGTTGTCCTTGCTGCCGGTGATGAAGAGCTGGCGCTGGCGCTTCATTTCCTCGGCGTCTTTCTTGCCCATGGCGCGCCGCAGCAGGTCGGCGCCCCCCAGGGAGTACCCGGCCACTTCCGAGGCGATCTGCATGATCTGCTCCTGGTAGACGGGAATGCCGTAGGTTTCCTTGAGGATCTTCTCCAGCCACTGCTGGCTGTTTGGGAAGCCGTCCTTGACGTAATCGACGTCCTCGACCCCGTGGTGACGGCGCACGTAGGTGGGAATGTTCTCCATCGGGCCGGGGCGGTAGAGGGCCGAGAGCGCGATGATGTCGGCCAGACGCCTTGGCTTGAGGCGTCGTGAGGCGTCGGCGATGCCCGCGCCTTCCAGCTGGAAGACGCCCTTGGTGTCCCCGCGCGACAGCAGCTCGAAGGTCGCCTCGTCGTCGAGGGGAATCTCGTCGAAGTTGACGCTGAGGCCCTTGGACTCTTTCAGGATGCGGTGGGCTTCTTCCAGAAAGGACAGCGTGCGCAGGCCCAGGAAGTCCATCTTGATCAGGCCGATGTCCTCGACGGCCTTCATGTCGAACTGACAGACCACACCCTCACCGCTGGTGTCGCGCATCAGGGGCACGAGGTCGGTGAGCTGGGTCTTGCCGATCACCACCCCGGCCGCGTGCACGCTGGCGTGGCGCGTGAGCCCTTCGAGCTTCTGGGCGAAGTTGTAGGCTTCCTCGAGCTCCTTGTTGGCCCTCAGCATCTCCTGGATGTCCGGGACACTTTCGCGCGCTTCCTCGAGGGAGTAGCTTTTGCCGAATTTGATGGGAATCAGCTTGCTGACCTTGTCCACGTCGCCGTAGGGAAGGCTCATGACGCGCGCGACGTCCTTGAGGCAGGCTTTGGACGCCATCGTTCCGAAGGTGGCGATCTGCGCGACCTTGTCGTCGCCGTACTTGCGGCGCACGTACTGAATGACCTCTTCCCGGCGGGCGTCGCTGAAGTCGATGTCGAAGTCCGGCATCGAGACACGGTCGGGGTTCAGAAAGCGCTCGAAGAGCAGCCCGTACTCCAGCGGATCGAGGTTGGTGATGCGAATGGCGTACGCGACGAGGCTGCCGGCACCCGAGCCACGGCCCGGTCCCACACTGATGCCCTGGTCCTTGGCCCAGTTGATGTAGTCGGCGACGATCAGGAAGTAATCCGGAAAGCCCATGTTGTTGATGACCGACAGTTCGTACTCGGCGCGGCGCATCAGGACCAGGGCATGCCGGTAGGTGGCCTCGTCGAGCGCCTCGCCGTGCCCGGACGCGCCTCGATCCATGCCGTCGAGCACGGAACCTGCCTCTGTATCGGACGCTTCGCGCTCGGCCTCGAGCTCTTCGAGCGCGGGGTATTTGGTGTACTTCTCGTCGCAGGCCTTGCCGAGTTCCTCCCACACGCTGCCCATGAAGGCCAGCGCGGTGTAGAGGGTTTCGGGGTCGGCGGTGTTCGCGTCGAAGTTCGGCAATCGCGCGCGCAGCCTTGCGCCGTGCGCGGCGAAGTCGATGGCGGCAAACTTCTCGGCGCTGCATTTCTCGCCGTCGATCTTGGGGGCGTAGATCGCGTCGTAATACGCGCGCAGGGCCGGGGCGTCCTGCACCTTCTGCCAGGACCGCGCGGCGTAGCGCCGCAGGAAGCTTTCGGTCAGGTGCCGGGCGTAGCGTTTTACGCTGCCGCGGTAGGTCTGGACGCGCAGTTCCTCGGACATTGTGCGGCCCTCGGGAATCGGCAGGGCGGGCATCTGGTAGACCCGTTTCTTGCCGACCGGCAGGTCCACGTTGCACAGGCTGGCGATATGGGCGGTGTTGTCGAAGGGTTCCTCGCCCCAGACCTCGACGGGCATGGAGGTCTGCATCTCCTCCAGGCTCTTGACGTAGAACTCGTCGCAGGGAAACTTGAAGCGCTTCTCGTCGGCCATGGTGGCCTTGGTCTGGATGGCGAGCAGCGTTTCGTGCGCCAGGGCGTCGTCTTTCTTGACATAGTGCCCGTCGTTGGTGGCCGCCATGCCGATGCCCAGTTCGCGCGCCCACTCGCGCAGCACGTCCATGACCTTCTTGTCTTCGGGCAGACCGTGGTCCTGCACCTCGATGAAGTAGTTGTCCTTGAACACGCTCTGGTACCACAGCAGCCTCGCCCTGGCGTCTTCCAGGCGGTCTTGCAAGATGAACTGCGGCACCTCGGCCCCCAGGCAGCCCGAGAGGGCGATCACGCCCTTGCTGTACTCCTTGAGCAGTTCGCGGTCAATGCGCGGCTTGTAGTAATACCCCTCCAGATACCCGGCCGAGGTCAGGCGGCAGAGGTTCTGGTAGCCTTCGAAGTCGCGCGCGAGCAGGGTGAGGTGAAAGGTGCCCTTCTCGCCGCTTTCGCCGGGCTTGCGGTCAAAGCGTGACCCGGCCGCGACGTAGGCTTCGTAGCCCAGAATGGGCTTGACGCCCATCTGGAGGGCGTAGTTGTAAAAGTGCACCGAGCCGTGCATGTTGCCGTGGTCGGTGATGGCGCAGGCCGGATCGTTCGGGGTGACCTGCTTGACCCACTTCAAGAGGTCCTTGAGCTTCGCCGCGCCGTCGAGCAGGGAATACTGGGTGTGCTGGTGCAGGTGCGCGAACTTGCGGATTCGGGGCGCGTCCGCAGGCGAGCCGTTGTGTGCGCAGCAGCTCCCGTCGGGGGTGTGGATATGGTGGTCGAGGCGCCCCTCGTCCTTGGAGGGTGGAGCCGTTGGGTCGGGGGCGGCGGTCATGTCTTCATTCTACGTTGAGGGCAGAACGCCTGGGTGATGAAGCATCCACGGGTGCGCTTCGCGCGCCGGAACTGATACGTTACAGATAACGTGTCATCACAGCAAAACTGCTTCCCGACCGAAAGGATTCACATGCAATACCGCACCCTTGGCAAGACCGGTTATGAAATCTCGACTATCAGCTTCGGCGCCTGGGCCATCGGCGGCACCTGGGGCGAGGTGAATGACCAGGACAGCATGGCCGCGCTGCACCGCGCCCTTGACCTCGGCGTGAACTTCTTCGACACTGCCGACGTGTACGGGGACGGGCACAGTGAGCGCCTGATCGCCCGCCTGCGCCGTGAGCGCCCCGAGCCCTTTTACGTGGCCACCAAGGCCGGGCGGCGCCTCAGCCCGCACACGGCGGGCGGCTACAACCGGGAGAATCTGCGCGGCTTCATCGAGCGCAGCCTGAAAAACCTGGACGTCGAGGCCATCGACCTGCTGCAGCTGCACTGCCCGCCGCCCGAGGTGTACGAGCAGCAGGAAGTCTACGCGGTCCTCGACGACTTCGTCCGTGAAGGCCTGCTGCGCGCTTACGGCGTGAGCGTCGAGTCGGTCGCGGAAGCCCTGAGCGCCACGACCCACCCGAACGTTGCGACCGTGCAGATCATCTTCAATGCTTTTCGCTTCAAGCCTGCCGAGGAATTCTTCGCCGCGGCCCGTGAGCGCGAGGTCGGCATCATCGCGCGCGTGCCCCTGGCGAGCGGCCTGCTGACCGGCAAACTCAGCCGTGACAGCACCTTCGCGCAAGACGACCACCGCGCCTTCAACCGTCACGGCGAGGCCTTCGACAAGGGCGAGACCTTTTCCGGCGTCGATTACGAAACCGGCCTGGAGGCCGTAGAACGCCTGCGTCCGCTGCTGCCGCAGGGCGTGACCCTGGCGCAGTTCGCGCTGCGCTGGATTCTGATGTTTCCTGAGGTCAGCTGCGCCATTCCCGGCGCACGCAATCCGCAGCAGGTGCAGGCGAACGTGGCGGCGTCCGACCTTGCGCCCCTGAGCGACGAGCAGATGGCAGAGGTAAAGCGCGTCTACGACGAACTGATCCGTCCCGAGGTTCACGCGATGTGGTAAGGCGCCGAGAGGAAGCCCTGGCGGGCAATCGGCCAGGACTGCCTCTCAGGTGTTCAGCGGAATTTCTTCCCGCTTGCGCCGGGTGAAGGAAGCGAGCGACTGGTATCCCGCCTGGCGCAGCAGCTTCACGGCACGCCCGAAATCGGCGGCCACGTCCTTTGGCCGGTGGGCGTCGCTGCCCAGGCAGACGGGAATGCCGCGCTGAGCTGCGAGCTGCAGAATCTCGAAGGTCGGAAAGCAGTCTCCAACGGGCTTGCGCCAGCCGCTGGTGTTCAGCTCGATGCTGACCTGGCAGTCGGCGATGGCGTCCAGGGTGCGCAGCAGCGTGGGCGTACGCCATTCGCGCGGCAGGTGTCCCTTGGTCTTCAGACAGTCCAGGTGCCCCAGGATGTCGAAGAGACCGCACGCCGCGGCTTCCCCGGTGAGCGTCAGGTAACGCTCCCACACGTCTTCACGCGTGGCCTGTGGGGGCAGCTTCGCTGAAAAGATGCTCCAGCCGTCCACGAAGTGCACGCTGCCGATCACGTAATCAAAGTCGTGAGGTGCGAGCAGTTCCCGGTAAGCCTCCACGAAACCGGACACGTAATCGGCCTCGACCCCGGCCTTTACGGGCATGATTCCGGCGAACTCGCGCTGCAGGTCGTGCATCTCCTGTACGTATTCGGGAAACATCGAGCGCGGCATGGCCGTGTTGGGCAGCGGCCAGTCGCCTGGCAGGTGCAGAATGGGCGCGTGGTCACTCAGGCCCACGGCCCGCAGACCCTTTTTGTGCGCGGCCTCGATCATGTCGCGCAGTTCTCCTGCGGCGTGGCCGCAGCGGCGGTGATGGGTGTGGTAGTCCTCGAGCAGCCCGGACGTGGTCGGCATGCCCGAGCCTGACACAGGGCCGGGCCGTACAAGGTCTGCCGTTTCACCGGATCCACCTGAGAGCCGTGCCCGACGTGAAGCTTCGTTGAGCGGGTCGTCCACACAGTGGCAATTCTCATGAAAGAAAATTCCTCTTGCCAAAAATGCCCAAAAGTTCGCTACCGTAAAAAACGTGAGCGAATCCCTAGTAATTGGTGAATGGCGTTCGACCGTGAACCCCTTTTTGCAAGACGCCCTGACACGTCTGGAAACCCACGGCTGCACCTTCGGTTGGGCTGAGATCAGCGACGATGAAGAGTCGTCTTCCAGCGACGAGCCTTCTTTCATCGTATGGCGTGCAGGCCAGCCCTTTGCCGGCTGGAGCTCGGGTGACCTGCAGACGCGCGTGCACCGTGCCGTGCGCCTGGCGGAGGCCCGCCTCGGGCTGCTGGTCGAAGCTACAGTTTGACCGCATCCGGTCCCACGTTCCCCACCGGGTTCTGCCACGAACCCGGCATTTTTCATGCCTTCTGGTGTCGCAGGCCCTGAACGGCTGAAAAGTGTCTCCGCTATCGTGCACAGCATGACACAACTGCTGTTTCGAGAAGACGCCTACGCGACATCGTTCGTGGCCCGGGTAGAGGCCGTGCAAGGCGCACAGGTCCGCCTTGACCGCACACTGTTTTATGCGGAAGCGGGCGGGCAGGCGGCCGATCAGGGCGTATTGCGCTGGGCGGGCGCCGAGGCGCAGGTCACCGACGTGCAGAAGGCTGCAGCCGAGGAGGACCATCACGGCGTCTGGCACACGCTGCAGGGCCCCCTGCCACCCATCGGTGCGACCGTTCAGGGCGAGCTGGACTGGCGTCGGCGTTACCGGCACATGCAGCGACACACCGGCGAGCATTTGCTCGCGCAAGCCTTTTTGCGGGTCAACCCGGCGTTTCGGGTCGTGGCGGTCGGCATGCGCTCGGCACAATGTACGCTCGACCTGGAAGGTCTGCCGGGCGAAGCAGATGCCCGCGCCGCTGAAAACGTGCTCGCCGAAATCATCCGGCGCAATCTGAAAATCAAGACTTTCGACGTGGCTCAGGAGGAACTTCCCGCCTTTCCGCTGCGCCGTCCGCCTCAGGTGAACGGCCGGGTGCGGCTGGTGGGCGTGCGTGACCACGCAGGCTGGTGGGAAATGAGCGCCTGCGGAGGGACTCACCTCCGGTCCACGGCCTTCGCCGCTCCTGTGGTGGTGCTGCACCATGAACGCATCAAGGGCGGCCTGACCCGCATGACCTTCATGGCCGGAGAAGAAGCAGGTGAGTTTCTCGGAGAACACTACCGCAGCGCCCGCGAAGCGGCGCAATTGCTCAGCGTTTCGCCCGAACGGTTGATCGAGCGTGTGCAGGCTACCCTGGACGAGGCAGCCCGCCTGCGTGGCGAGCTCGACCGCACGCGCAGCGAGCTCGCCACAACGTACGTACGGTCGGCCAAGGCTGACCCGATCGGGGACGGCGAACTGCGCGTCGTGCAGGTTGACCACGACGCCCTGGTTACACCGGCACTGCGGGCCCTGCTCGCCTGCCCACAGACGCTGGGCGTGGTCATCGCGCCGGATGGGCGTTGTGGAGTGACCAGCACCCTGACGGACCGGCACGCCGGAAAACTGCTCGGTGCGTGGCTGACGCAGGCCGGTGGCCGGGGCGGCGGAAAGACCGAGCTGGCCCAGGGACAGGCGCAGGATGGCGCGGCGTTCGAAGCGGCCGTCAGACAGTGGCGCGAGCAGTCCTGAAGTGGCACCAAAAAGAGCGCGCCCCGCACAAGAGGCGCGCTTGGACCGGCAGTGCTTAGAGCGTTTGTCCATTTCATTGATGGAGGAAAGCACTCCATCAACTCCATTCCCAACCGCCTGGTCAAGGTCACTCGCTCCGCTCGGTCACAGACATTGATCAAAAACCTATCAATGTCTGTGACAACCGCTTTAGAGGTTGCCCTTGAGGTTGCTGGCGATCTTGAAACGGACTTTCTTGCCGGCGGGAATGGTGATGCGCTCGCTGGTGCCGGGGCGCACGCCCTGACGCTCGGCGGTGCTGGTCACGCTGAAAGTGCCCAGGCCGGGCAGACCGACGCTCTTGCCACCCTTGAGGGCGTCCACGACGATGTCACCAAAAGCGTCGAACACTTCGGCAGCCTGCTTTTTGGAGAGGCCGGCCTTGTCGGCGATGGCTTCCACGATGTGGGTCTTGCCGAGCTTGGTGCTTTCGGCTTTCGCCGGAGCGGCGGGGGCAGCGGCGGCTTTGGGGGCGGCCTTGCTGGTCTTGGCTTTGCTGCTCTTCGTCATGTTTCAACTCCCTTTCCTCAACCCGGTGGTCTGTAGACACGGTGGTTTCGGCTTCTCCACGACCTTAACGGGCCGCGCGGCTGTCGTCAAGAGTCTCTCATGCAGGAGAATGCGCGCCAAGCGCTGCTCCAGAGGATTGCTGTACTGAAAAATGCGTGCTGGACGCATATACTTGTAAAACAGACCGAAAGGCCGTTTGGGAGGGCAAAGGGCTCGCTCAAGGCCATTCTCAGCTTCGCAGGCTCTCATAAACAAAAAAGCACGATCCCCGCACGAAGCAGGGATCGATGTTCTGGCGGAGAGGGAGGGATTTGAACCCTCGGTACCTTTTGAGTACGCAGTCTTAGCAGGACTGTGGTTTAAGCCGCTCACCCACCTCTCCAGGTGTTCCCGTGGCCGGGATGTCACAGTCGGTACTGTGCGGTGCTTGGTCGCGTGGTGTTGCTGACGTCTTTGGCGGAGGGTGAGGGATTCGAACCCCCGGTAGGTCACCCTACTGCAGTTTTCAAGACTGCTGCCTTCAACCGCTCGGCCAACCCCCCGTTCACTGTTTCCCGAGGCGGCCCAGACTGGAAATCCGCGATTCGGCAAGGCGTGAGGCAAGTGACGACCGGCCACCAGCGCGCCACGAAGTATAGCCTTCACCCCCCACCTTGTCAATCAAAAGAAGCTCTACCAACAGACCGGGGCGCTTCATCAAAACCAGCCCAGGACCGTAATCGATGCACCCAGCAAGGTCAGAACCAGACCGCGCTTGCGTCGGCGGGCCACGAGTCGCGCCCCGGTCAGCAGCACACCGACTCCCAGCAGGCGCCACAGCGCACCGAGGGTCTGTACGGCCGGATCCTGGCGCAACGCCGCACGCCCCAGCAGATACCCGTTCACAGCCTCTTCAAACGGCCGCAGGGGGAGGGGAGATTTGATGGGCGCGCTCAGCGGAAGGTCAGCTGCCAGGACGGCGGTACGGTAGCGGTTCTCACGCACGGCACCGGAACGCGGGGCCAGTTCGAGCCCGGCGCGGCGCAGTTCCTCGGGGGTTCCCTGTGTCACCCAGGGCTGCAGCGCCAGAAAGCCTGCGCGCGGCTCGGTCATCACGTACGAGCGCAGCTGCGGCGCCTGCGACGCTTTGGCGACAATGGCACTCTGTCCGTCGAAGGCCACGTCGAACAAATTTCCCACGACCATCGGATTGACCGCGTACCGGATATTGCGCGCCCGCTGCACCGCTGCCCAGGCGCTGTCCAGCCATGCTTCGGGCTGGTTCCGTCCGGTTGGAGGCTCCTGCTCCATCCCGGTCCAGGGCCCGGCGTTCGCGTCGGGTTGCAGCAGCACGCTCGCTCCCTGCGCGTCCAGGTGCGTGATGACGTCCTCCCGAAAGGCGTCGAGGCTGGTCGCAATGCCCAGCTCGCCCGCCGGCGTCGCAAAGACCCGGAGATCTGCGAGCTTTCCAGGCGACAGGTCCAGACCGCTCGGACCTTCGCCCGTGGTGAGGTGTACCTTGTCCGCCAGGCCGATCAGTTCACCCTCCGGGCTGATCAGTACCGCCTGGTTGTAGACCTGGCTGCCCTGAACCACCAGTCGTGAACCCTGCAGCACAAAATGTGGCAGCGGTGCCGTGCCCGCCAGCAGGTAAACACCGTACTCGCGCGCGAGGTCACGGCTCACGCTGAGGTAGTCGGCGGCAAGACGCGGGGCCAGCACCAGCTGCAGGGCGCGCGGCAGGCTTACACGCTGGCGCATGGCGCAGTACAGCGTGGCGGGCCCGTGCTTGATGATGGTCAGTCCCAGCGCGAGATCCAGGGTTGGTGCGCGCTGCGCCATGCGCGCTCCCCGCAGCAGCAGCGGCAACCCGTTGAGTTCGGTGAGCACCACCAGATTGGGCCGATCCGGAGCCAGATGCGGACGGGAATGCTCCAGTTGCGCCCGCATCCAGACACGAAAGCTTTCCCGGGAACGAAAATCACGGACTCGCCACTGCGGCTGCACGGCGATGGCACGCACCACACGTGAGGGAGCCAATCGGCCTATGCCCGGATTGATCGACGAAGAAGGCGTGCGCATGGTGCGAGCAGCATAAAACGCCTTGTCGAAAAGAGATGCGCCATCTTTAAATACATCAGGCCCGCTGCAGTGCAGCGGGCCTCGACGTTCCGGTTTCTTGCCGGGATGAGACGGTGCGGTAGGCGAATTAGCGAACGACGCGCTGGCCGCGGCGGATGCCGAGCTTGTCGGTCAGCGCAATGTACGCCTCGTAGTTCTCGCGCTCCAGGTACTTCAGCAGACGGCGGCGCTGGCCGTTGAGCAGCTGCAGACCACGCTGGCCGTGCTTGTCCTTTTTGTTGGTGGCCAGGTGACGGCTCAGGTTGTTGATCCGTTCGGTCAGCAGGGCCACCTGCACGGTGGTGCTGCCGGTGTCGCCTGCGCTCGTGGCGTACTGCTGGATGGTTTCGGCTTTCTGTTCGGCGTTCGGCACGTTGAACCTCTACTTTTGAAAAGTCCCGACGAGGTGAGCTTCGCGAATACGCACCCACCAAGCGGCACGGCAGTGTATCACGTTCAGCGCGAGTTGACAAAAAACCGGCAGGGTCCTATCCTTTTACTCGCACCTTGCTGGGGTGGCGGAATTGGTAGACGCACTAGCTTGAGGTGCTAGCGCCGCGAGGCGTGTGGGTTCAAGTCCCATCTCCAGCACCAGAAAGGCTCCCGAAAGGGAGCCTTGTTCTGTTCGTCCTGCGTTTATGCTCTTCGGAAGAAGGGTAGAGCAAAATGCCCGGAAGCCAGCTCGACTACATCACACCCGCGTCGCCGACGGGCCCCGCCATAATATGCACCTGAATACGCTTTGGCTCGTTTCGCACAACGTTGGGCGACCAGGTGACGGGGCTGGGCTTTGGGGTCGGCGTGGTTTTGAGTGACTGCTCTGGGCGTTTCATTTACATCGTCCCCGCATCGCCAGAACCTCCAGCTGCAACGCTCAGCAGGGTAGAACTGGTCAGCTTGGTTGGTTTCATGGTTCCTGCGTCACCACATCCACCGGCCAGGGCAAGCGAGGACGAACCGACCAGAACACCAAGAAGCATTACGAGAATTTTTACGCGCAGAAGCTTATTCATACCTGTTAGATTAGAGACAAGGCAATGAGTAAGCTTTAGGAGCGCAATGGATCAGCTGATATTGGACTTCGAGGCAGGTCGCTACACCGAAGTAATCACGGCGTTCAATGGATCTGACGACCAGCAGGCAGCCCGTTCGACGGCGATATTGGGAATTTCGCTGCTTCGTGTGGGGCGCTTTGTTGACGCAGAACTGCCGCTGACGAAGGCCGCCATGCTGGGTGATCAAGAAGCTCAGGTGGAACTGGGGAATGTGTTGCGGCTTCTGGGCCGTTTCGACGAAGCTACGGCGCATCTTCAGAACGTTACTGACACTCTTTCGGGCGAATTGCAGCTGCGTGCCTTGCGGTGGTGGGGTGTCGCGGAATTCCAGTCAGGCAAAGCTGAAGAGGGGTTGCGCCGCTGTGAGCGGGCATGGCATGGCTATCTGGCCCTTGGAGATGACGAAATCACTGCGCGGGTTACGCAATCGCTTGCATGGATGCATGCAAAAAGCGGTAACTATAAGCGCGCCCAACAGTTGTATACCGAAGCAATTCGCGCACTGCCCGAACAGCCTGTTCCTTATCCGCGCTTGACGGCGCTGACAAACCTGCTTGATCTGCTCATCGAGACCGGTGACTTCTCGGCAGCCAAAGACATCTTGACGGAAGCCCACCGCGTGCTGAAGTTTACCCAGGAGGCCCGTCCCAGGGCAGTACTGATGACTTCGGAAGCGGAGTTGTATCGGTTGACCGGGAGCTACGCCCAGTATGTCGAAGTGCTCGAGCGGCTGCGGCCATTGAGCGAGGATTTACAAGATTATTTGTTGCTGACCTGGGTCACGTCTCGCCTTGCTGAGCACTACAGCACCGTGGGGCTGCATGGCAAAGCGATTGAGGTTCTGCATGCTTATGGCAAGCGTCCCTCTGACTGGCCACCAGAGCTGGTTGCCACGAGTGGTGTCATCGCCCGGCGCCGCGGCCAGTATGCCGAAGCCGAGGCAGACCTTGACCGTGCGGTCCGGATATTCAGGGAGCGTGGCCGCACGCCCGAGCTTATTCGCTGCCTGCTGCACCTCGCAGACGCCGCCCTGCACACCGGGCACGAATCGACTGCCGCGAGCGCCCTGCGTGAAGCCCTGATGGAGATGCTGCGCCTGCGCTACCTGGTGGCGTTCCGCCCTGACCTCGAGGAGCTGTCCGAACTGCTGCACTTCGCGGTGCTGGAGCCTGACCTCGCGCCGTACATGGAGCCGGTGCTCGACAACCTGGCCAATCTGGCGGGGGCGCCGCGCCTGCCGGAAGACGGCCTGATGCGCCTGCAGGTCACGACGCTGGGGCGGGTGGTGGTGTTCAAGGACAACGCGCCCGTAGAGTTCACGCTGAAGGGAAGCCCCCTGCTGCTGGCGTACCTGGCGCTTCACCCGGGCCGGACACGGGCGGAAATTCAGCTCGATCTGTATCCGGACAAGGACAGCGTGACGGGTGCAAACTACATCCGGGCAGCCATCAAGGAGCTGCGCGACAAACTCGGGCAGGAAGTGGTGAGTTTCGAGGGCCCACACAACGCGCCCTGGTACCGCCTGGGTCGTCTGGTGCACGTGGACCTCGATCTGCTGCACTTCCACGAGGCGCTGTCCAAGGGTGAGGTGGCGCGGGCGTTGGCTTTGTACCGGGGTGACTTCATGCCCGATATCGAAGACAGCGAGTGGGCCGAGCAGAAACGCGACGAGGCCCTGCTGGCGTTGACTTTCGAGCTGCGCACCCAGATGGCGCGGTACCAGGCCGACGGTGACTACCGGCGCTATATCCTGCTCGCCAACCAGTATCTGCGCGCTGATCCTTTTGACCGGGAAGTGCTGGAAGGCCGGGTTGAGGCAGCGAAAGTCGTGGCGCCCAGCCAGGAACTGGCGAAATACGTGGCCGAACTGAACCGCCTGCATAATTGATGGCGTTTTGCGTTCAGGAGTCTTCCCTGATTTCTGAACGCTGTGCTGCGTGAGTGGAAGCAAATGATGCGGCTGAAGCGGCGCCAGCCTGAAACACGACGGCCCGGGGGTGCAGCGGACGGCACGTCAAAAGTTCATCCAACTTCTCGAATTTTTGTTAAGCTTTCCTTAACTATGGAAGGCGGCTTTATCACCCTGTTTGTCGGCGCGTTTCTGGTCATCCTGTTCACCGATATCTCCGCGCCCGGCAGTCGGGACCGTGCGGCTGTCTGCGCCATCACGGCCTCCAGTGGTCTGGGACTGCTGGTCAGCGGCTCGCTGCGCAGTTCGCCCTTTCTGATGGCGGCCGGGCTGGCCCTGATCGCTCTCGGGCTGCTGGCACAGTTCGTGACCAGCCCGAGTTCTTCACGTCAGGGCTGATCAACTTCTGGCGGTTTTCAGGTCCCGGAGCTGAGCGTGGACACTGGAGTCCACGGCGATTAAGTAGCCCCCACTTGAGTTTTGGTATTTTCCCAAAACGTGGGGCGAGCGGAGGCGAGTCGGGGAAGCGTGTCTGCCGCTGGGTTCTGTCGTTCTGGGTGCTGTTCCCAGGACGGAAGATCTTAAGCGGTAGACACTTAGCAGTGCTGGCATCGGGGATAGACTCGGCGCATGGCTTTACCGATCATCCTCGACTGCGATCCGGGGCACGACGACGCGATTGCCCTGCTGCTGGCCCTGGCGTCTCCGGAGTTGGACTTGCTTGGCGTGACCGTCACGCATGGCAACGTCGGACTGCCGCGCACGCTGGCCAATGCGCTGCTGGTCCGGGAACTGGCCGGTGAAGCGGGAGCACGCGTTCCCGTCTATGCCGGGGCTTGGCGGCCACTGATACGTCCAGCCTTACACGCGACGCACGTCCACGGCGAAAGTGGACTTGGCGACGTGAAGTTGCCGCCCTGCCGGCGCGCAGCGGAGTCAGGACACGCCGCGCAGTTCATGATCGACGCCGTGTGTGGCCGGCCAGGGGAAGTCACGCTGGTCGCCACGGGGCCGCTCACCAACCTGGCGCTGGCGCTGCGGCTCGACGAGCGGTTCGCGCGCGACGTGCGTGAGGTTGTGCTGATGGGCGGCAGCGCCGACTGGGGGAACGCCTCTCCGGCGGCCGAGTTCAACTTCTTTGCCGATCCGCACGCGGCCCGCGTGGTGTTCGAGTCGGGCGTCAAGATCACGATGTTCGGCCTCAACGCTAGCCGCCAGGTACCGGTGGACGAGGCCCGCGTCCAGCAGTTGCAGGACGTGAACTCCAACGCGGGCCGGGTAGCGTCTCGCTTTCTGGAAGATTACCTGAAACGGGTCGCGTCACGCGGACGCCAGAAGCGTGGGGCCCTGCACGATCCGTGCACGGTGGCCTTTCTGCTGCAGCCGGAACTGTTTGGGGTCCGCGAGATGTTCGTGCAGATCGACGACCGCGAAGGACCGAATTTTGGCCGCTCGTCGTGCGACGTGAACGGCGTGTCAGGCGAGATGCCGAATGCTTTCGTGGCCATGCAGGCCGATGCGGACGGTTTTTATACTCTCCTGTCCGAGCGTCTGGCGCGCCTGCCCTGAAGCCGGTTGACGGAGCGCCGAAACGAAGTGCCACGGCAAGGCCGTGGTGCTTGAGGGGAACGGCTGCTCAGCGACGCGAGTTTCGCGGGTATCCCTGTGAATTGACCGGCGCGCGCCGCACGGCGTACGTGCCGGAGTACTCCGGGCGAGGAGCGGCCGAGCGGGTTTTGGGTTTGCCGCCCTTGAAGGTCAGCGCGGGCTTCTCGACGGTGTACCACAGCACCACCGCGGCGAGCATGGCGATGGGGAAACTGATCATGAAGTTGGCCACCATGCCCAGGCTGGGATCAGCGCGCTGCACGAGCTGCTGAATGAAGAGCCCGGTCAGGTACAGGCCGTAGCTGAAATCGCCGTACTTCCCGAAGCGCTGCAGTTTCAGCCAGGGCGCAAAGGCCAGATACAGCGTCAGATAAGTGCCGAACACCGAAAAGGCCAGTTTCATCCCGCCCGTGAAGGTGAACAGCGCCAGGCCGATCAGCGAGGCGAGCGCGAAGCCGGGCGTCCAGCGGATCTTGTCGCGGTACAGGTAGACCAGCGAGCCTGCCAGGAAGTAGCGCGGCAGATCGAACCAGCCATTGTTGGTGGCACTGCCGCCCAGCGCGAACAGCAGGCTGACCAGCAGAAACAGCACCAGCACCGTGTCGCGCCGCCACACCTGCAACGCTCCCATCAAGGCCAGCAGCACGTACGCGCCGATTTCGTAGCGCAGGGTCCAGAAGTTGTCGCTCACGCCGCTGGAGGGCAGCTCCTCGAACACCCCGGGCAAGTGGTTGTCGCTGAAGGGCACCAGAATATTGCCCAGGTAGGACAGCGCGCCGGGCTGCGAGAAGTAGGCAGGGCTCGTGGAGATGGCCCCGCCGATCAGGAAGATGCCCAGCACCACCACAATCAGCGCAGGGTAAATGCGCATGGCGCGCGCCCGGAAAAAGGCGAGCACCCCCCGTCGCCGCTCCCAGGACTGCGTGATGAGATAACCGCTGACCACGAAAAAGAGGCCCACACCAATCCAGCCGATGGTCATCTGGCCGCCTGAGAGAGCGTACAGGGGATCGGCCCACAAGGAACCGGTCGGCACGAAAGTCGCGTGCGAAATGAAGACCAGCAGTGCTCCAAAAAAACGCAGGACGTCGAAGTTGTTGAAACGGGATGAGTCTGGCTGTGGTGCGGTCACGTGGGTTCCCCTCCAGACTTACCTTAAGTAACCGCCGTTGCCGCGGGAGTGTTACCTGCGCCTATTTGAAGAGTGACTCAATGCCCCCTTCCAGGCTTCTCATGGCGCGGGGTTCGCGTGGTCCGGTCGTGAAACAAGGCTTTTGGCCCTTTCATGTCCTGGAAGGTGGGCCGTCCCGGCCTCCCTGTACAGCCTGCTGATATCACCCTTGCTAAGCTGACCGGCATGAAAGCGATTGCGGCCCGCGTGGCCGCCCTTGGCCCCAGCCCGTTTGCCGAGATGACCGCCCTGGCACAGCGTTATGGCGCCGTGAATCTCGGGCAGGGATTTCCCGATTTTGGTCCGCCTGCCTTTCTGCAAGACGCGCTCCTGCACGCCGCCATGTCATCGGCGCACCAGTACAGTCCACCTCCCGGTTTGCCGACGCTGCGCGAAGCGGTCGCGGAGATGCTCGCACCGACGCTGGGTTTCGTGGCCGATCCCGAGCAGGAGGTGACCATCACGGTGGGCGCCACAGAAGGTCTGGCCGCCGCGCTGCTGGCACTGATCGAACCGGGTGACGAAGTGGTGCTGATCGAACCTGCGTACGACAGTTACGCGCCACAGGTGCGCATGGCCGGCGGTACGCCCAGAAGCGTCTCGCTGCAGCGGAGCGCCGCAGGCTGGGATTTGCCGCTGGCCGCGTTGCAGGAAGCTGGAAACGGGCGCACCAAGGCCATCGTACTGAACACGCCCCATAACCCCACCGGCAAGGTGTTCTCTTCCGGGGAGCTGGCCGCCGTCGCTGCCTTTGCCCGGCAGTGGGACGCGTACGTGCTCTCCGACGAAGTCTACGACCGCCTGACGTTCGAGCGTCCGCACGTTTCCATCGCGTCGTTGCCAGACATGCGGGAGCGCACGGTGACGCTCGGTTCGGTGGGCAAGACTTTCGCGGCCACCGGCTGGCGGATCGGCTGGGCCGTGGCGTCACCCGAACTGACGGCAGCTTTGCGTGGCGCCCATACCTTCGGGCCGTTCTGCGCACCGACGCCCCTGCAGGCAGCCGTGGCACAGGGGTTGCGCACGGCCCGCGAGCAGGGTTACGAGGACACCATGCGCGCCGAGTACCGGGTGAAACGCGACCTGCTCACGGCGGCCCTGCGCGCGGTGGGGTTCGAGGTCCTGCCATGCGACGGCACCTTCTTCCTGCTGGCTGACTGGTCACCTTTCGCAGAGCAGGCGGGAACGCACGACGACCGTGAATTCTGCCGCTGGCTGGTGCGCGAAGTAGGGGTGGCCGCCATCGCACCCAGCATCTTCTTCTCGGCGCCACACCGCGCGCAGGGTGCGCACCTGGCACGGTTCGTATTCTGCAAGACCCTGAGCGGACTCGAAGAAGCGGCGGCACGTCTGGACCGCCTGCGGTAGGATTGCCTGATCAGTCGTCGCGGGGTGAGGGCTGGTCGGGCAGGGAGAAGTAGAACGTCGCGCCCTTATCGGGGGCGCCTTCGGCCCACACGCGTCCGCCGTGCCGGGCCACGATGCGCCGGACATTCGCGAGCCCGAGCCCGCCGGTGTGCCCTTCGGGAGACTGTTCGGGTGGAAAGAGTGCGGACGTGACCGGCGTGCAGATGGGGCCTGAACTGAACACATGAAACAGATCGGAAGGCGGACCTGCCTTGAGGCCGACACCGTTGTCACGCACCCACACCAGCCAACCGTCATCTTCACGCCGCGCCCCGACTTCGATCAACGCCTCCTGGCGCGTGCGGGTGTACTTGAGCGCGTTGCTCAGGAGCGCCGCGAAGGCTTGACGCAGCAACTGGGCGTTGCCACGCACGGTGGGAAGCTGCAGTACCTTCCAGATGACACTGCGCTGTCGCAGCAGGGGCGCCAGGTCGGTGCGCACTTCCGTGACGATCTGCGAGAGTGGCACGTTGCCGTAGGGAACCAGGTCCTGACCGCTCATCACGAACGTTCCCAGTTCCTCGATCAGGCGCGACATCCGTTCACCTTCAGTCTGAATGTGCTCGAAGAATCTCGCTTCGCCCTGGCCGAGATGGGGCAGCAGCCGACGTGAAAGGACGTCGGCGAAATCACGGATGCGCCGCAGTGAGGGCGCCAGGTCACGCGAGACCGCGTCGGCGTAGGCGCGCATTTCGCTGTTCAGTTCCTGCAGCTTGAGGGTGCGCTTTTCGACGGCGCGTTCCAGACCGGCGTACAGCCGCGCCCGCGCCAGCGCAAGGGCGCTCATGCGCGCCAGCGTCTCGATGAAGCCACGTTCGGTGTCGCCAGGCGAATTTTCGGGCAGGAACGTGAGCTGCCAGGCACCAAGCGTCTCGCCGCCGACCATCAGGGGCAGCACCACCAGCAGAGCGTCCTGTGACAGATCTTCCGGGCGCGGCAGGTGCGGGTACTGCGCGGCGAACTGCTTGCCTGACAGGAACAGCGCGTCCTCGGCGCGCAAGGCGTGCGTCAGCGGGGTGTTCGCTTCGACGGGAACACGCGTGAGGGCGCTGGTGGTGGCGGACGGATAACCTTGCTGGCCGATCAGATCGAGAAAGCGTCCGTCCTCGGTGAGCAGCATCACGGCGCCCGCCTCGGCGTCCGAGGCGGGCGTGGCCGCCTCCAGGACCACTTCGACCACCTCAGGGAGTGTCAGGGCAGCCGCGAGCGCCTCGGTCACGGCCTGCAGGCGTCCGGCGCGCACGTCGGCCAGTTTCCGTTCGTGGGTGTCACGCAGGTGAACGAGGAACCCCTCGCCGTCGGGATAAACGTTCACCTCCAGCCAGCGTCCCAGGGTGACCGAGTGCGCTTCGACCGAGAGCGGCTCGCGGGCGCGGCGGGCTTCGTGCAGGACCCGCGCGATGGTCGAGGTAGAGGCGCCAGGGTAGTATTCCCGCCAGGGCCGACCGAGCAGTTCGCCTGGCGTGTGGCCGAGCAGTGCGGCACCGGCCGCACTGACGAAGACGAAGCGGTCATCGGCGTCCACACGCCACAGGGCCTCGCCGACGAGCGTGGGGGCGTCGGGATGAGCTGACGACATGCTTTATCTTAATCGAACTCGCGCCTGCGAAAGTGGACCGGCCGGAATGGCCCCCAGTGGTCGTTTCATCCCGCGATCAGCCAGCTTACAGTGAGGACATGTATCTTCCCGCGCACTTCCGTCAGGACGATCCCCAGGAGTTGCGGCGCTTTATGCGTGAGCACGGCTTTGCCCTGCTGGTCACGGCGCCCGAGGGCGTTCCGTATGCCTCGCACCTGCCGCTGCTGGTTCACGAAGAGCAGGGCGAGGTGTACCTGCGTTCGCACATGGCGCGCGCCAACCGGCAATGGCAGCATTTTGGCGATTCTGAAGTGCTGGTGGTGTTTCAGGGACCGCACGCGCTCGTGCACGCCAACTGGTATGACAGTGCGCCCAACGTACCCACCTGGAATTACGCGGCGGTGCACGCCTACGGCGCGGCGCGGGTGGTGGAAGGGGAAGCCACGCGCGAAATCGCCTACGGTCTGGTGAGGCAGCATACTCCCGACATGCACGACATTCCCGAGGACTTCGAGCGGCGCCTGCTGGCGGGAGTGGTGACCTTCGAGGTGCGGGTGACCCGTCTGGAAGGCAAGTACAAGCTCAGCCAGAACAAGAGCGCACAGGACCGAAGCAACGTCGTGGCAGCGCTGGCCTTGTCGGAGCGCGCTTCGGACCGCGACACGGCGAGGCTGATGCAGCGCGCCCTGGAGCAGGAGACTTGCCTGGAGGGGACCCCGTGACCCCAAACACCGTGATCCCAAACACCGTGACCCTCGATGAGCTGACCCTTCAGGGGCAGCTGGTGCGGCTGGAACCCTTGCGGGAAGTGCACGTGCCCGGCCTGCTGCAGGCGGCAAGCGCGGAGCGCGAGACGTTTCGCTGGACCACGGTGCCAGACTCGTTCGAAGCGATGACGCGCTATGTGGAGCGTGCCCTGGCCGACGCGGCCGCGGGCCGCGCGCTGCCTTTTGCCACCTGCTCGGCCAGCGGGGAAGTGTTGGGTGCCACCCGTTTTGGCAATATCGAGCACTGGATCTGGCCGGACGGTCGGGAGCGCTCCCAGTTTCCGGACGCCGTGGAAATCGGCTGGACCTGGCTTGCGCAGCGCGCGCAGCGCAGTGGGGTCAACACCGAAGCCAAACTGCTGATGCTGACCCACGCTTTCGAAAGCTGGGGTGTCAAACGCGTGACGATCAAGACCGATGCGCGCAACGAACGTTCCCGCGCGGCCATCGAGCGGCTGGGGGCGCGCTTCGAAGGCGTCCTGCGGGCGCACAGCCCGGCGGCGGACGGGGGCGTACGCGATACGGCGATGTACAGCGTCATCCGGCCCGAATGGCCGGAGGTTCGGCAGAATTTGCAGGCTCGCCTCGCACCCTGAACCAGGCTTCGGGTCTTACTGAGCGCCGGGCGTTTCGCCGCCGAGAGTGTAGCGCCAGCCGTGCTCGCGCAGGTGCGCACGAGCGGCGGCATACTCGGGCATCAGGACGGCCACGAGGCGCCAGAAACGCACCGAGTGGTTGAACTCGCGCAGGTGTGCGACCTCGTGCGCACACAGGTACTCGGCCACGGCGCGCGGGCCGAGCAGCACCCGCCAGTTCAGGCGCAGCTCCCCGCTGGCGGTGCAGCTGCCCCAGCGGGTGCGGGCGTTGGTGAGCTTCACCGCGCGCACTTCCCGATTCAGTCGGCGCGCGAGGTCGTGGGCGAGCGGAGTAAAGAACGCCAGCGCCTGGGCACGGTACCAGGCCTCCACGGCGCGGCGCACCCGTTCGGTGTCACCGTCGGGCACTTCGAGCACGTTCCCGCTGCGCCGCGCCGTGCGGCCCGGTGTGCGGCGCACTGTCAGCTCCTCGCCGAGACAGGGCAGCTTCTCACCGTCCACGAACTGGTAGACGGGCGGGCAGCGGGCGTCAAAGTGCTGCCGGGCTTTTTCGATCCACTCGCGTTTCTGTTCGACCCAGCGCCACACCTCGGCCTCGCTGAGGTGCTGTGGCGCGTGCAGCGTCACACCTTCGCGGGTGACGCGCAGGGCCAGCGTGCGGCGGCGCGCCGAGCGGCGAATGTCGACCTTCACCCCTTCAGTCTAGCCCTTCGGTGCCGCGGACCACGGTGAACATGAAAACCGCGCAATAAAATTCATAAACAGCGTAGCTAGACTGGAGCGTTATGAAGAGGGCAGAACGGTGAGGACCACCCTGCGTTACGAGCGCGGAACGCTGCTGCTGCATCCTGCCCCGCGTGGAGCGCACTGGACGCGTTTCGTGGAGTGGGATGAGCGCGTTTCGCGTTTCCGTGCGCCGGGCTGGCGTTACCGCGACCTGATGGAAGGGCTGCGCGCTGATGGAGTGTCGGTGCACGACGAAGCGAGACGCTTCGAGCCATTGGAGCTTCGTGCTGCCCGGGCCCAGCAGCCTTACCCACACCAGCAAGAAGCGCTGGAGGCCTGGAAGAACGCCGGACGGCGTGGGCTGGTCGTGCTGCCCACCGGCGCAGGCAAGACCTACCTCGCGCAGCTCGCGATGCAGGCCACCCCGCGCAGCGCCCTGATCTGTGTACCCACCCTGGATCTGATGCACCAGTGGTACGTCACGCTGCTGAGCGCCTACCCCGACACCAGTGTCGGGCTGCTGGGAGGAGGCAGCAAGGACGAGACGCCGCTCCTGATCGCCACCTACGACTCGGCGGCCATTCACGCCGAGCGGCTGGGGGACCGCTACGGCCTGCTGATCTTCGATGAAGCGCACCACCTGGGCGGCGAGTTCACCCGCCCCATCGCCGAATACGCCATTGCTCCCTACCGGCTGGGCCTCACCGCCACCCCGCCGCGCGGCGAGCGGCTGCGCGACCTGAGTGAGCTGATCGGTCCGCTGGTGTACCAGAAGAAAAGCGAGGAACTGGCCGGCGGTGCGCTGGCGCCCTACCGCGAGGTGCGCATCACCGTGCAGCTTTCCGCGCAGGAACGGGCACGCTATGACGCCTGCATCAAGCGGCGCAACGACTTTCTGCGCTCACGCGGCATCAGCCTCGCGAGCCTGGACGGCTGGCGCTCGTTCGTGATGCAGAGTGGCAGCCTGGAAGGACGCGCCGCGATGCTCGCCCACCGTGAAGCGCGCGCGCTGGCTTTTGGCACCGAGGGCAAGCTGCGCGTCCTGGAAGAACTGCTGGCGCAGCACCCGGACGAGCGAACCCTGGTCTTCACCGACGACAACGCCACCGTGTACCGCATCTCGCAGGAGTTTCTGCTGCCCGCCCTGACGCACCAGACTCCCGTCAAGGAGCGTGTGGCCCTGCTCGACGCCTTTCGGCGCGGCGAGTACCGGGTGCTAATCACCTCGCGCGTGCTGAACGAAGGTGTGGACGTGCCCGAAGCCAGCATTGCCATCGTGCTCTCGGGCACCGGAGAGGAGCGCGAGCACACCCAGCGCCTCGGGCGCATTCTGCGCCGCGCACAGAAAGAAGGCGGCGGCGAGAAGCATGCGGTGCTCTACGAGGTGATCGCCGAGAACACCAGCGAGGAGCACGTTTCCCGCCGTCGTCATGGTGAAGGGCCCGGGCGTGAGGAACGCCTCCGCCCGCTGCCTTACCTGGAGGATCTGCCCACCTCCGTCAACTGGGAGGAGCTCTAAGGCTTCGTGCCTGCCCACCATGCTGCCCACCGAACTGCTGCTCTACCGCTACCGTGACGAGACTGTCGTGCCCAAACGCCTGGCGCTGAGTTTTCCTCACCAGAAGCTCGCAGGTGACCTGATCGAGGTGTTTCGCACGTCGGTGGGCCTCAGCCGCGCCGAGGTGGCCGAGCGGGTGGCTGCCCTGGAAGGCTCGGCGGCCGGATACCGGGTGGTGCGGGGTATGGCGCACCTGCTGGCCGGAAGCTACGCGAAATTCGAGATGCGCGCGCCCATCGAACCCACCCTGCTGCGCGCGCGGGTGTTCGGCCTCGCCGCCCACATGACCGGCCGTGAGGCGCGCCCCGCCGTGCTGGCGAAGGTCGCCGCGCAGCTTTCCCAGGAAGGCATTCCGCTGCGCCCCGAGGAAGTCGAGTCGCACCTGTACGCTGACCTCACCCACAACCACGTGCTGAGCGAATTCAGCGAACCCACGCCGGACGAGCTGCTGCACCGCTACAACCTGGCGCAGGTGCAGGGTATCCTTTACCGCGCGTACGCCCTGCGCATCACCGCGCACCGCAACGAGCCGGCGCGTTACAAGCAGCTTCTCAAATACCTCAAGCTGTTCGGTCTGATGGTGATTGTCGAGGGCGACGCCGAGCATGGTTTCACCCTGACCCTCGACGGTCCGAGCTCGCTGTTCCGGCCCTCCACCCGCTACGGCCTCGCGATGGCCAAGCTGCTGCCCGCCTTGCTGCACGTCACGCGCTGGACCCTGAGCGCCGAACTGCGGCCACGCGGCGACCTGGAAGGCGGGCCCGAGGTGGCGTACTTCGAACTGGACTCCCAGTGCGGCCTGGTCAGCCATTACAAAATCGAGGGCGAGTTCGATTCCATCGTGGAAGAAGCGTTCGCGGCGCGCTGGGCCAAACAGAACAGCGAATGGACGCTCGAGAGAGAGGTGGACCTGGTGCCCGTGACGGGGGGCGTGATCGTGCCGGACTTCCGCCTCTTTCACCCGGACGGACGCAGCACCCTGCTCGAAATTGTGGGGTATTGGCGGCCCGAGTATCTGCGCAAGAAATTCCGGAGCGTGAACAGCAGCGGGCGCACTGACCTGATCCTGGCGGTATCCGAGCGCCTCAACCTCGAAGCGGCGGGCGTGAAGGTGGGTGACCTGCCGCCTGGGGTCCGGCTGGTGTTCTTCAAGGGCCGCCTGGAACCAAAAGCCGTGCTGGAAGTTCTGGAGGAGTAGGGTGAGGCATGGAGTTCGACTTTCGCCAACTCGCGCCCAATGACCGCTACAAGCTCATCACCGGCGTGATCGTGCCGCGCCCGATCGCCTGGGTCACGACCCTCAATCCGGATGGCGGGGTCAACGCCGCCCCCTTCAGCTACTTCAACATGATGGGCAGCGACCCGGCCATTCTGGCCCTGGGTGTGGGTGACCGCGCGAGCGCGCCCAAGGACACTGCCGCCAACATCCGCCGTGAACGCGAGTTCGTGGTGAATCTGGTGACGCTGGAACTCGCGGACGCCATGAACCTCACGGCCAGCGACTTCGCGCAGGGGGAAAGCGAACTGGCGGCAGCCGGGCTGGCCGCCGCGCCCTCGTCGCAGGTCCGTACCCCGCGTATCGCGCAGTCCCCCGTGCAGCTCGAATGCCGTGAGGCGATGACCCTCGAACTGGGACGTACCCGCATCGTGTTGGGAGAGGTGCTGGCGCTGCACATTCGCGATGACCTGATGCTCGACCCGGCCAGATTCCACGTGGACAGCGCCTCGCTGCACCTGATCGGTCGCATGGGCGGGCGCGGCGGCTACGCACGCACGACCGATCTGTTCGAAATGCCGCGTCTGACCCTGACGCAGGCGCGAAAAGCGCAACAGAAGCCCTGAACAGTTCAGAATCTTCATCTGACGGGCCTTCCTGTGACGCACGTTGGCGCTGCATGTAAAAGCCGTGATTTGTGCCGTGCCCAGGTGAGAAGACCTGTCAGCCGTTCATCAGTCGGCGCGCCTACCCTGTGTAAACCAGACCAACACAGTAGAGAGGGAGGCAAGGATGTGGCTTCACGGGACAACCGCTCGTCTGGCTGACGAAGTAACCGAATTGCTGAGGGACGCCGCACCGGAGCGGGGCGCCTTCTCGCCCGAGGAATCTGCCCACCTGAACCTGCTGCTGGTCGAGCTTTGTGCGCACCTGACCGGGCGCACGCCGAGCGAAAGTGAACTGCAGTCCATCCGTCAGGGTGGGCTTGACGCGTTTCGAGCCCTGCTGTGGACCTACCAGCAAGAACCCCTGACCTGTCTGGAATGGGAGCGGACACGGCGCCCCGCCTGAAGAGCCTGCTGGCAGTCGGGGCTAGGTCGATTTTGTGTGGTCACCCGACTTGGGAGGCACGGCGTCCCAGTTGTCTCGCAGATGCTGCTCACGCTCGCGGCGCTGGGCATCCTGCCGGACCTGCAGCAGCTTCGCGATGTTGAGGGCGTGCTGGGCGCGAATGTCGGCTAGGTCCCGCACGCGGACAGCGACTTCCGGATCAAGGTCCGGGTTGTCGCGCAAGAAGGCGTAGGCGAGCGACGCCACTCCCGCACTGAGGTCCCGCCGCTCCATCAGGTCACGCAGATACATCTGGTGGGCCAGGGCCAGGGAATGCTCGCGCGTGGAGAAGTGCCGGGTCACCAGCAGGTCGCCGCGCTGCTGCATCTCATGCACGACCTTGGAAAGGGCGCCTTTGGTCACGCTGAGGGCCTGTGCAGCCTGCGACATCGACATTGGCGCAGTGCTCAGCAGCAGCAGGGCCACCAGGCGGCCTTCGAGTGGTGAGCTGCCCAGCGCCGCCAGGCTGCGCCCGAGCTTGCGAACGAACACCTGCGGTGTGACGCTGTCCTCGGCGGGAAGGCCGTCCTGTGCATTGCTGCTCAGGGCCTGCTGCCAGCGGTCGTCAGCGTGATCGAGGGTGAAAACAGCCGCGACGGGCACGTCCAGGCGGTTGTGGATCGGGGCTGCGCTCGCCCAGACGTGCAGCCGCCGACCATCCGGGTGCTGCACGAAAAGGTCCTGATTGGCGGCACCCGGCGCGCCCTGCAATGCCTGAACCAATGGAGAGGATGCCTTGAGTGGGCGGTCGTTGCCGTGAAGGAGCCTCTGCAGTACCGGTGTGATCGGGGCGCCCGGCTGAACTTCCTGACCGATCAGCTGCTCGAAGCGGGCGTTGGTGAATGAGATACGTCTGCTGGAGAGGTCGACCAGCATGATGCCAACGGGGAGCTGCTGCAGCACCGCCTCGAAATGGCGCCGCTCCATCGAAAGCTGCTCGAGGAGCCGTTCACGTTCCTGCTCCGCTTGCTTGAGGGAGGTGACGTCACTGCCCACTTCCAGCAAGCTGGTGGGTTTACCCGCGTTGTCGACGTGGAGAACGAGGCGGCTGAGGGTGGTCACTTTTGCTCCGGCCCGGGTGGTATGAAGCAGTTCGCCTTCCCAGTGACCGTGGCGCCGAACGGTGTGCAGCATGTCCTGGCGTGAGACCGGAAAGACGGTGTGCAGCAGGTCGTACAGATTCAGCCCACGCGCTTCTTCGCTCGTCCAGCCATACAGGCGCGCTGCCGCCGGATTCCAGTGACGAACCGTGCCGTCGGGCTCAAGGGCCGTGATGGCGTCCTGCGAAAGCTCGATCAGGGCGTGATGGTCACGCAGCTGTTCCAGCTGCGATGTGTTTTCCTGCAGGTCGCTGGTCAGGATACGTTCGACCGTGACGTCCACCCCAACCGAGAGAACGAACTGCCAGTGCTGCTGTTCATCGAGCAGCGGTGTATTGGACCAGGCGATGGTGCGTTTCTGGCCATCATGGCGCGTGAGGACCAGCTCACTCTCGCGCGGCAGGCGCTCTTCGGCCACTCCCTGAAAAAAAGCCTGCGCGCTTGGTATGGATTCGGGGGGCAGCAGCTCCCAGACGTACCGTCCCACCGCGTGCGCTTCGGCGATGCCGGTGAAGCGCACGCAGGCCTGATTGAAGCGCACGATGTGGCCTGCCGCGTCCGTGAGGACCACCAGGGCACGGGCGGCCTGCATGAGCGCGTGACTGATTTGCTGTTCAGGCACCTGCCTGGGGGGCTGGGGATCGGACGGGGAGGCCTCGGTCATAGGGCACCTCCAGAACCAATACTGATGTTTTTCAGTTTAGGCAACGAGCATTCCAAGATGTGAAAAATCTCATATATATTCCTTATTCCGAGGCAATTTTTAAATATATTCTAATTAAAGACTCATAACGCGTGACATTTTTGTTCGTTCGGTTTCCCGGGAGAGAAACCTTACCGGGATCTGACTAAAGATGTCTTAACCTGAAGCCAAGGAAATTAAGTTCCGCGACACGTCAACAACCGGATGCCAAGGCGAACTCCCGGGCTTGACCCGTCCGGTCTTGCTCATTCTTCCCTTGGCGAGTGGCTCCCCTGGGTGCCGGAGACCTTATGACGCACCGTATCCCCTCTGCCAGCCTTGTTTCGCTGCCCCATTCCCTGAACGCGTTCAATGACATCCCACACATCCTGATCATCGACGACAACCCGCTCGACACTGAACTGGCACAACTGGTGTTGATGGCGCTGGAGCCCGACGCCAGAATCACGGTGCTGCACAGCCCGCTGGACGCGCTGGACTACCTGGCCTTCGAGGGAGCGTACGCGCAGCGTGAGCGAGTTCAGCCGGATCTGGTGCTGCTCGACATCAACATGCCCTGCATCCATGGCTTCGAGGTGCTCGCGACCCTGCGTGCCGATCCGCAGACCCGCCATCTGAACATCGTCTTGTGCAGCACCAGCGACGATGCCGACGATATGCGTGTCGGTCGTGAGCTTGGCGCCAACGGCTACCTCGTGAAACCACCCTGCCTCGATTCCTTCGAAGCCATCCTGAAGCCGGTACTGCAGGCCTGGACCTCGCAGGCCGGATAAGCCGCCTTATCGTGGGCAAACAAGCTGTCGCTGTGCAAATGCTCAGTCTCCTCGCACGCACTGGGCCGCGGCCCCGACTATCATGACGGTCATGCCGAACTACCAGATCTGGTACCGTGAAAAACCGGATGCAGGGTGGAAGTGCCTGCACCACCCGGAAAACGAGGGCGGCAGCGTCGTGAACCTGCCCAGTCACGAGGAAGCCGAGCGGTGGCGGTTGCTGACGCAGGAGCGCCTGCCGCTGGGAGAAGTCGAAATCCGCGAAACATCAGGGTGAGCCCGGCCTGCAAAGCCTGCCGGCCTGCTCAGGGAGCGCGAACTCCTGCTGACCTGCGTCGGTCTGTGTGGTGCCGTGCGAGCACGCACACCAGCAGCCCCAACGGAAAACCGGAGACGGGCATGAGGACCGTCCCGATCAGGCAGACGGCCAGAACCGTCCCGATCAGCGCGCGCGGATAAACGCCCGTGCGGGCGCGCGCCTGCGTGGCCAGCAGGCCGATCAGGTACAGCATCGGCGCGAACATCAGGAACCAGAACGCGGCTTGGCGGGGCGTGCTGCCGTCCACGCTGTTCCACAGGCCGGCGCGCAACAGGTCGACCAGCGGTCCCGGGTACACTGCCAGACCCACGGCGCCATGCAAGACGGCAAGGAAGCGAAACCAGAATCCGGCGTCCCGCAGGGCGTTCACGACCTTACCCGACGGTTCGCGGCAAAGCGCATCATGGCGCTGATCACCAGATGATGAAAAGGCAGGATGGTCGTGAAGTACACGCGGCCCACGGCATTGTGCAGGTGCACGACCGTGATCACCCGGAAGACGGCTTCGTCGTGCGTAGCGGGCTCACGCAGTACCGCGAGGCGCGCGCTGAGGTGGGCTTCGCGGGCCACCGCCACCCAGTAGAGATCTGCATGTGCGGCTTCGACCTCGAAAAACGACACGCGTTCTCCGCTTTGCATCGGCACGAGACGTGGTGCACGCGTAAAATCCGGAATGCCCGTGGTCCGGTGGCCCAGCACCCCCAGAAACACCACCCGCACGCGGTACAGGGCGCGCAACCAGGGCGGCGCGTAACCGAGCAGGCTTGCCAGGAAGTCGGGCAGGTTGCTGGTGGACCGGACCTGTTTTTCTTCGACGTAGGATGCCGTGCGGATGGCGTCCTGAAGCGCCCTTGGATAGGTCATGGGGAGTCCTGTTCTGAAGACATGAGGTGTTGGAGTTCGGCCAGCATGGCGCGCAATTCCGAGGAGCTGACGGCGGGCCGCAGCTGCAGTGCGCCCAGATACACGGCGTAGGTGAGGCGTGCGAGCTGCGCTCCGCGTTCGGAGTCGCCGGTAACCTCACTCAGCAGGCGCTGCAGGTACGTGAGTCTTTCGTCGTCCATCCGCTCGAGCAGCGATGCCACTTCGGCGTCGTAGCTGGCCCAGCCACGTAAGGCCGTCTCGAATGCCGGTGATCCGCTGGCCACCTCGTCCGCAAGGCGGGCAAAGCGCTCGTGGGGATCGAGGGCTTCGTCGGCGAGACGCGTCACCGAGCGGTAGCCGACTTCCTCGATGTGCTCCAGAAGGGCGGCCTTGAACGCCGTGAGGTTCTGAAAGTGATGGTAGAAGGAACCTTTGGTCCGCCCGACGTACGAAGTGAGCTTTTCAACGGTCAGCGCAGAGGCACCTTCGTGTACCACGAGTTCCAGTGCCGCCGAGAGCCACTGCTCGGGGGTGCTGCGATTCATCGTTCTCCCTTCTTCCATACCATACCGTATGGTATGGAAAGCTGTCCGGGACATTGCTCCCCAGGGGAGCAGGCCAAAACCACCGCTGCACAAGTAGAAAAAGCGCGCCCGTGAACTACCATGAACGCAGCATGCCCGTGACGCGTTTTGTGCTGGCCTCACTCTGTCTGCTGACCGCCTGCGCGCCCCGCAGCGCGCGCGCACCCATCGCTCCACCCGTCGGTCAGGCGGCCATGCCCCCGGCTGCCGGCCATGTGGAGCAAAGTGCAGGAAATCCGCCTTCCGTGCCGCTGCTGCCGGAACCGCCCGTCATGCCGACGGTCGCCCTGCCTACCCCGCTGATCGGTGCGGCGTACATCATGGCGCGGCTGAACGACCTGCGTCAGGCGGGCGTCCATTGCCCCAGCGGTCCACGGACGAGCGTGCCGGCCGTTCGCTTTCAGGTGCTGCTCACCGAGGCCGCGCGGGCACAAGCTGCGTTCATGGCGAATTCCGGTCGCATCACGCACGTGGGTCCTGACAACTCGGCGCCCCGAGAGCGTGTCGCTCGCCTTGGAGTGAACGCTGCCTACGTCTCCGAGGTCATCTACCTGCAGCGAGGCGGACAGGAAGAAGACGCGCTGCGCTGGTGGCTCAATTCGAGCGTGCACTGCAACGTCCTGACCGACCCTCGTTACGCCCATGTCGGAGCCAGTGTCACACCCGGTGCGTTCGGTACGGCGTTCGTCGTGGTACTGAGTGGACCTTGAAACGAGGACAGCAGGTCACCCGCACGTCTGGCCTTCAGGTGCCTTTCTGCTTTTTGCAGAGTTGTACCTGACAAACCGGGCAAAGTAACGCAGTTCCGGCAGATTCGATCTGTTTATAGCATAATATGCACACTTCTCTTGGAGGACAGATGACCAAAGCCAGCAAAAAATCCGATGCACCACGGACACGCGAAGCGCCGACCCCCCGCGAGGACGCCCTGCGTGGTTTCGACGCCCTGATGGCGACTGCCGGTGTGGAAAGCACCATTGTGAAGCACGCCGCGAGCGGGGCCGACAGCCAGACCCTGAACGACGAACTCACCCGCAGCCTGCAGCTTGCCCATGACCGCTGGGGGCTCGGGCTGTTGCACCTGCGCCACGAAGCCCGTCTGGACCGTGGTGAGGACACCGACGTGATCCTGCTGGTGGACGGACGCGAGGTCGCGCGGCTTTCGCAAGGGGCCGCCGCCATCTCTGCTACCTATGAAACCATGCGCGCTCAGAACGCCGACGACCTGAGCGACTGGGGCGTACTGCCGGAAGGTCACCGCGTTACCCTCAAGGCAGGCAACAACCAGATGCGTGTGCTCGTCGAGGATGCCCGCGACTTCGAGACCCACTGGTCGAGCGAGCGCGGTGGCGCTTTCGTGCGCACCTGGCGGCAGGGCGAGACCCTCGCCGTCGAGGTCCACCGTCCCGCCTCACCGGGCACCGCCCTGGCGGACGCTGCCTGGGACGCCATTATGTCGATCAAGGACCGCAACTTTCAGCGTGAACTGATGGAGCGCAGCAACAGCGTCGGCATGCTTGGCGCGTTGCTCGGCGCACGGCACAAGGACGCCGGACGCGCCCTGGAACGCCTGCCCGAGGCGCACTTCGCCGTTCGCAGCACGGTCGTGCGCATGACCGGAGGAGCACAGCGTGAATTCGATCAATGGCGAAGCATGGTGCGCGAGGGGCTCGACCAACTCGACGAACTGCAGAAGACCACCACCCGTCACCTGACCGAGATTTTGCGCCACGGGCTGAAGTAAGGCAGGGTTTTTCCGCGGGTACCCACACTTTCTCCTGGTTGTCTCCGAGTACGAGCAGGGGCGATCACCCCTGCTCGTAAACTTCCCCAAAGCGAGCTGATAGACGCCCTCACGCCGTTTCCCGGAGTGAGATGCGAACACCAGTGCGGTAGGTCGGGCCGCGCATTGTCGCAAGTGACCGGCTCAAGAGCATGGCCGCTGTTCGTGCGCGTCCCGTGGAAAGCAGGTCGTGATGTCCAGAGACCGCGACAGGGGCTTTTCGTGCGCCGGGCAGAGGAGTACATTACGGTCAAGCACAACGGGTCGAGCAGGGCGGATTCAATTGGACGGCATTGACGATGTGTTCGTTCACTGCTCGCTTGTCACCGAATATTGACACAAGTGGTCATTTTTTCGTCATGAATTGACGCTTACGGCACCACCTTTTGTATTTTGTTGGTATTTGGCTGTACAATGGCCATACCAAAAGCTCGCGACCTGGCGCACGCAGAAGACGCGTGTAGATTCGGTTTTGCATTTTTATGCAAGGCGCTCAGAAATCGTCGAGTGCGCATAACTTGTTGGACAGTGTGTCAGAAAGAAAAATCCGTAGACTGGCGAGGTGATTGTCTGTAAGAAATCTCTCGCGTTTGTTGACTTTATACATTAATCATTGTATAATCCGGTATTGCGGTTAATCGTCTCCCGCGAGGGTCAGACCGCTGTGCGCCGCCCCGCTCAAATCTGAAAAAGCGAAAAAAGCAGCGCTTTGCGGCGGGCGCCGTGTTCACTCAAGCTGACTCGAGTCCTTTCCTTCGCGAGGTCAAAGCATGGACGAATACCGCCGGCCCAGAGACGAGGGTGGATCGCCGACCGCCCCCCACCCCAGCCAGACCGCTCCGGGAAATGCGCTCTTCGCGGAAGTCTATCCGCCCATGAGTGCCCACGAGGCCGTCGTCGAGGCAAACCGCTGCCTGTACTGCTACGACGCGCCCTGCCTGCAGGCCTGCCCGACCCACATCGACATTCCGACCTTCATCCGCAAGATCGCTACCGGTAATCTGCGCGGCAGCGCCCGCACCATCCTGGAAGCCAACTTCCTGGGTGGCACCTGCGGACGCGTCTGCCCCGTCGAGGAACTCTGTGAAGGGGCCTGCGTCCTGGGCAAGGACCACGAACCCATCGCCATCGGGCGCCTGCAGCGGCACGCCGTCGATTACGTACAGGAACGCGGCATCGAGGTCTTTCAGGCAGGTGCGCGCAACGGGCGCCGCGTCGCCGTCGTCGGCTCCGGGCCCGCCGGGATTTCCTGCAGCGCCGAACTCGCCAAGCTCGGCTATGAGGTCACCCTGCTCGAAAAGCGCGAACTTGGTGGCGGCCTCAGTACGTACGGCATCATTGTGCTGCGCGAACCTATCGAGGTCGCGCTGCGTGAAGTTGAGTCCCTGCGCCATCTGGGTGTGGAAGTCCGCACGGGCAGCGAAATTACTTCGCGCGTGGACCTCGAAGCGCTCCTCGCGAGCTACGACGCGGTGTTCCTGGCGGTCGGCCTGGGGGCCGTGCCCGCCATGGGTATTCCCGGTGAAGAGTACATCGTGGACGGTCTGCAGTTCATCGAGGACGGCAAGCTCGACATCGACGCACTGCAGGTCGGCAGACAGGTCGCGGTGATCGGCGCGGGCAACACCGCCGTGGACGCCGCCACCATCGCGCGTCGCAAGGGCGCGCAGACCACCATGGTCTACCGGCGCGGCGAGAGCGAAATGACCGCTTATCAGCACGAGTTCCTCTTCGCCCTGCGCGAAGGCATCCGGTACGAGTTCTTCACGCAGCCCATCGGCGTTGAAGTGCAGGGTGGGCAGGTCACCGGCCTCAAGTGCATCCGGGTGGAGCTCGGCGAAGTCGATGCCAGCGGCCGGCCTGCGCCAGTCCTGGTGGCAGGAAGCGAGTTCGTGCTGCCCTGCGATCAGGTCATCAAGGCCATCGGGCAGGAAAAGCCCAGCCTCGCGCAGACGCTGGGCCTCGACACGGAAAAAGGCTACATCAAGGTCGGCGATGACCTGCGCACCAGCATCGCGCGCGTGTACGCCGGTGGTGACTGCGTGCGCGCCAAGGGCACTGCCAGTACCGTCATGGCCGTCGAGGACGGCAAGATCGCCGCGAGAAGCATTCACGCCGCGCTGCAAGACCAAACACTACAAGACCAGATACTGCAGGACCAGGCTGCGCACGCCCAAACCATCACCATTGCCCCGGAGGCGCCCCATGGCTGACCTGAGCATCGACTTTGCCGGTATCCGCTCGCCCAACCCCTTCTGGCTCGCGAGTGCGCCGCCCAGCAACAGCGGCTACCAGGTGCAGAAGGCCTTTGAAGCCGGCTGGGGCGGCGCGGTGTGGAAAACCATCGGCGCGCCCGTGCTGAACATCAGCAACCGCTACGGCGGCCTGAGCGTCTACGGGCAGCGCCTGGTCGGCCTGAACAACATGGAGCTGATCTCCGACCGGCCGCTGGAGGTGAATTTGCGCGAAATCGCCGAGGTGAAGCGCAACTTCCCGGACCGTGCGGTGGTCGTGTCCGCCATGGTGGAAAGCGACCCCAGAGCTTGGGCCGACATTGTGCGGCGCATCGAGGACACCGGCGCGGACGGCATCGAACTCAATTACGGCTGTCCGCACGGCATGAGCGAGCGGGGCATGGGCAGCGCCGTCGGTCAGGTTCCCGAATACTGCGAGCAGATCACCCGCTGGGTCACCGAGGTCGCGCGCATTCCGGTGATCGTGAAGCTCACCCCCAACATCACCGACATCACCCACCCTGCCCGCGCGGGCGTGGCCGGCGGAGCGCAGGCCCTCAGCCTGATCAACACCATCAACAGCATCATCAACGTCAACCTCGACACCTTCGAACTGACCCCCAGCGTGGGTGGCTACGGCAGTCATGGCGGCTACGCCGGCCCGGCCGTGAAGCCCATCGCGCTCAACATGCTCTCCGAGGTCGCCCGGGTGGCCGAGGTGCGCGCGCGCGGCCTGCCCATCAGCGGAATGGGCGGCATTCAGACCTGGCGCGACGCGGCCGAGTTTCTGCTGCTGGGTGCGACCAGCCTGCAGGTCTGCACCGCCGTCATGCACTACGGCTTTCGCATCATCGAGGACCTCACCGACGGCCTCAGCAACTGGCTCGACGACAAGGGCTTCGCGAGCGTGCACGACGTCATCGGCCTCAGCCTGCCCAAAGTCGGCGCCTTTGGAGACTTCGACCTGGCCTACTCGGCGGTGGCGCGCATCAACCCCGACAAGTGCATTCAGTGCAATCTCTGTTATGTGGCCTGCAACGACACCGCGCACCAGTGCATCGACCTCGTCAGCCCCGAGGGCATTCGCGTCGATCCCGGCTACGACCCGCGCGTGAACGGTCGTCAGGTGGCCGACTCCCGTCCCACCCCCAGCGTGCGTGAAGAAGACTGCGTGGGCTGCGCGCTGTGCTACAACGTCTGCCCGGTAGACGGCTGCATCGAGATGGTCAGCGTGCCCTCGGGCCGCGAGAGCGTGACCTGGAAGCAGCTCTCGGCTACCCAGCCGCAGGTCACGCAGGACTGGGACGCCATGGAAGCCTACCGCAAGCAGGTCGGCATCGACATACACTGAAGAGATTGAGCCCTTTGGCCAAAAGCGAACGGCAAACGGCTCAAGGCAACATTCCCGCGCTTCAAGGAGGTTCACGGCATGCCCCTGCTGATCAAGAACGGTGAAATTGTCACGGCCGACGCCCGCTACCGGGCGGACATCCTCGCGGAAGGGGAGACCATCACCCGCATCGGCGTGAACCTGGAAGCGCCCGCAGGCGCCGAGGTGATCGACGCGGCGGGAAAACTGGTGTTTCCCGGCTTCATCGATCCGCACGTGCACGTCTACCTGCCCTTCATGGCGACCTTTGCCAAGGACACCCACGCGACCGCCAGCCGGGCGGCCCTGATCGGCGGTACCACCACCTTTATTGAGATGTGCTGCCCTTCGCGCAACGACGACGCCCTGGAGGGCTACGAGCTGTGGAAGTCCAAGGCAGAGGGGCAAAGTGCCTGCGACTACACCTTCCACATGTCCGTCACCAAGTTCGACGAGAACACCGAAGCGCAACTGCGCCAGATCGTCGCCGACGGTATCACGTCCTTCAAGGTCTTTTTGAGTTACAAGAACTTCTTCGGCGTCGAGGACGGCGAACTCTACCAGACCCTGATGCTCGCGCGTGAACTCGGGGTGATCGTCACGGCGCACTGCGAGAACGCCGAACTGGTGTCCCGCCTGCAGGGACAGCTGCTCTCGGAAGGCAAGACCGGCCCGGAGTGGCACGAGAAAAGCCGCCCGGAGGAAGTCGAGGCCGAAGGCACCAACCGCTTCGCGACCTTTCTGGAAACCACCGGCGCGAGGGGCTACGTGGTGCACCTGTCGTGCGAGAAGGCCCTCAGGATGGCGCTCGCCGCCAAGGAGCGCGGGGTGGACCTCACGGTCGAGAGCGTCATTCCGCACTTCCTGCTCGACAAGACCTACGCCGAGCGGCCCGGCGTCGAGGGTGCCAAGCACGTCATGAGCCCGCCGCTGCGCGACAAACGCAACCAGAAGGCCCTCTGGGACGCCCTGGCGAGCGGCATGATCGACACGGTCGGCACCGACCACTGCCCCTTTGATGTGGCCCAGAAGGAACTGGGTCGGGACAACTTCACCCAGATTCCCAACGGCATTCCCGCCATCGAGGACCGCGTGAACCTGCTCTACACCTACGGCGTGAGCCGCGGCAGGCTCGACATTCACCGCTTCGTGGACGCCGCGAGCACCAAAGCGGCCAAGCTTTTTGGCCTCTTTCCGCGCAAGGGCACCATCGCGGTGGGCAGTGACGCGGACCTGGTGGTATTTGACCCCACCTACCGCGGCACCATCAGCGCCGCCACGCATCACGTCAACAACGACTACAGCGGCTTCGAGGGCTTCGAGATCGACGGTCGCCCGGTGGTCGTGACGGTGCGCGGACAGGTGGCCGTGCGTGACGGGCAGTTTGTGGGTGACCCCGCGCGCGGGCAGCTGCTGCGCCGCACTCCCACGGGCGTCCGCGCGCCCGCACCCGCGGAGCCCGTGGCGTGACCCTCACCGCCGCGCAGCGCGGAGCGCCTCCCGGCGAGGCGCCGGGCGCCATCAGCGTGCGCAACCTCAACATGGTGTTCGGCGCGCCCGGCGGGGACGTCATCGCGCTTCAGAACGCCAACCTGGAGATCGGTGCGGGCGAATTCATCAGCCTGATCGGTCCTTCGGGCTGCGGCAAGACCACCCTGCTGCGTCTGATGGCCGACCTCACGCAGCCCACGAGCGGCGAAATCCGCGTGAACGGCCTCACGCCCACCCGGGCGCGCGAGCAGCGCGCCTACGGCTACGTCTTTCAGGCGCCGGCGCTCTTCGAGTGGCGCAGCGTCCTCAACAACGTCACGCTGCCCCTCGAGGTGATGGACTTTCCCAAAAACGAACGCAAGGCGCGCGCCGAGCAGATGCTGCGGCTGGTCGGGCTGCAGAACTTCACCCGCTCGTACCCCTGGCAGCTCTCGGGAGGCATGCAGCAGCGGGTGTCCATCGCACGCGCCCTGGCGTTTGATCCGCAGATCCTCCTGATGGACGAGCCCTTCGGCGCCCTCGACGAGATCACCCGTGAGAACCTCAACATGGAACTGCTGCGCCTGTGGCGCGAAACCGGCAAGACGGTCGTGTTCGTCACCCATAGCATCAGCGAGGCGGTGTTTCTCTCGACCCGCGTGGTCGTCATGACCTCGCGACCCGGCAAGATCGAGGGCGTCGTCGACATCGACCTGCCGCAACCGCGCGGGGCGGAGGTGCGCGAGCTGCCACGCTTCTTCGAACTCGCCACGCAGGTGCGCGAGCTGCTGCGCAGAGGGCACGGTTTTGACCTGCATGAGTGAGCCTGGAACGAGAGACACCATGATAAGAGGTGCCGCGTGACGGTCCGGGCCGCTCCAGGCCGCCGCTTTTCGCCGCGTGGCAGCAACCTGGGGCCAATGCTGGTGGTGGCGCTGGTGGTGCTCTTTCTCTACTGGCCGCTGATGCTGTGGGTGAACGCCGGGCAGGCCGCGCGGGCCCTCGAGAGCGGCGCCGACCTCGGGTGCGCCACCGCGCTCTCGTGCGCGACGCAGCTGCGAAACCCTGTCCTGCCCGCGCCTGGCCAGCTCGCGCAGGCCTTCAAGGCCCTCAGCGTGCCCCCGCTCGCGCCGACCAGCGCGCCTTACAACACCCTCGTCACGGCGGGGGAGACCCTGGTCGGCCTCGCGATTGCCAGCGTGCTGGGCGTGCTGCTCGCGCTCTTTCTGGTGGTGAGCCGCGGCTTCGAGCGGGCCGTGCTGCCCTGGCTGATCGCCTCGCAGACCGTACCGATCATCGCGCTCGCGCCCATGCTGGCCGTGGTGCTGGGGCAGTACGGCGTGCAGGGCTGGCTGCCCAAGGCCCTCATCGCGTCCTATATCGCCTTTTTCCCCGTGGCGGTGGGCGTCGCGCGCGGTCTGCGCAGCCCCGACCCGCTGCAGCTCGATTTGATGCGCACCTACAACGCGCCCCGCGCAGGGGTGTTCTGGAAGCTGCAGTTGCCCGCCAGCGTCCCCTTTCTCTTCACCGCCCTGAAAGTGGCCGCGACGAGCGCCCTGATCGGCAGCATCGTCGCGGAGATCAGCACCATCAGCTTCAGCGGGCTCGGGAAGATGCTGGCCGAGAACTCACGCGCCAGCGACACCCTGGCGCTGTGGACCATCATGTTTTACGGCGCGGCCCTGGGCATCGGGCTGGTCGCGTTCATCGGGCTGCTCGAAAGGTGGGTGACCCCGTGGCGAGCCGGACAGCCGAAGTGAGCCTCTCCGGTGGGCGTTTCTCGCCGCTGGCGCGCGGCTGGGGGCTGATCGCCCTTTCCGTGCTGCTGCTCGGCGTGGCCCTGCTGCTGATGCTGCCTTACAGCGAACAGGCCGTGCCGCCCGGCACCCGGTGGCCGGGCGTGCTGCTTGCACTCTTCGGCGTCCTGGCCGGAGCACTCGGCATCGGCGCGGTGGCGGCCCGCACCCGCGGTTTCCTGCCTGCCCTGATCACGCTCGCGCTGACCCTGCTCACCGTCGAGGTGCTGCTGCGCGCCTACAACGTTCCGGCGGGCCTGATTCCCACGCCCAGCCGCGTCTGGCAGGCCCTGGTGAATGCCCGCGTGGTGCTGCTGCGCGACACGCAGGTGACCTTTTTGCAAGAAGCCCTGGTGGGATACCTCGGCGGCAGTGTCGCGGCCATTCTCACCGCGCTCGCCATCGTGCGCTTTCGTTTTCTGGAGCGCGGCATGCTGCCTTACGCGGGGCTCTTTTCCAGCATTCCCATCGTGGCGCTCGCTCCGGTCATCGTGAAAGCTTTCGGACTGGAGTGGACCTCCAAGGCCATCATCGTGGGCATCACGGTGTTCTTTCCGGTCGTCGTGAACGTCGTGCGTGGCCTGCAGAGCGCCAGTCCACTGCACCTCGACCTGATGCGCACCTACGCTGTCTCACCCGCCAGGACCTTCCTGCTGGTGCGCGTTCCCGCCGCGCTGCCCTTTTTGTTCAACGCCCTCAAGATCGCCTCGACCCTGGCGATGATCGGCGCGATCGTCGGGGAGTTCTTCGGCACGACCGGCGCGGGCCTGGGGTTTCGCATTCAGATCGAAGCGGGCCGCTTCAACCTCGACATCGTCTGGGCGGCCATTGTCGTCGCAAGCATTCTGGGCATTGCCTTTTACGGCCTGGTGCAGTGGGCCGAGCAGCGCTTTACCGGTTGGCATGCCAGCAACCGCTGAGGCCCTCTTAAACATCTCCTTTTCGCGTATCACCTTCCCAGGAGGAAGCCATGAAGAAAAGCCTCGTACTGTTCGGTTTGTTGATTCTCGGCACGGCCAGCGCCCAGGAAAAACTGGTGCCCGTAAAGCTGCAGCTCAAGTGGTTCCCGCAGGCGCAGTTCGCCGGGTTCTTCGTGGCGCAGGAAAAGGGCTTTTTCAAGGCCGAAGGGCTCGACGTGCAGCTGCTCCCCATCGGTGACCAGAGCCCCATCCAGACCGTCGCCACAGGCGCGGCCGACTTCGGCACCACCTGGATCACCGACCTGCTCACCGCGCGCCAGCAGGGCCTGCCGATGGTGCACATCGCGCAGGTGTTTCAGAAGAGCGGCTACACCCTGGTGGCCCTCAAGAGCAAGAACATCAAGAGCGTGGCGGACTTCAAGGGCAAGAAATTGGGTGTCTGGCCCAGCGGCAACGAATACCCCGCCGTGGCGCTGCTGAAAAACAACAAGCTCACCTCCAGCCTCGACGCCAATGCCGCGCGGCCCGACGTGCAGGCCGTCACCTACCCCTTTGACCCCAGCCTGGTCTTCCCGGACAAGGTGGATCTGGTGTCGGCCATGACCTACAACGAACTCAATCAGATTCAGGGCCTGGGGTACAGCCTCGACAAACTGCAGGTGTTCCGCATGGCCGACCTGGGTGTGAACCTGCTCGAGGACCTGATGTTCACCAGCGAGCGGGTCCTGAACGACAAGAACTTCAAAAACAGCGGCATGAGCGGCCGTGAAGTGGCCGCCAGACTGGTGCGCGCCAGCCTCAAGGGTTGGGATTACGCCGTGAAGAACCAGGCCGAGGCCGTGAACATCGTGCTGCCCAAGTGCGGCAACACCTGCAAGGGCAGCGGCAATCGCGCCGACGCCAAGGGGCACCAGACCTGGCAGATGACCGAAATCGCCAAGCTGTACAACGCCGGCCCAACCCTCAAGGGGCAGGCCGGATACCTGGACCCTGGCACCTACAAGAACAACGTCAAGCTGCTGCGTGATCTGGGCATCCTGAAGGCCGACCCGGTGGCGGCGGCCGTGGACTACAGCGTCTGGGAAGCCGCGACCGGTAAGAAAGCCCAGCGCTAAAGCGGTTGTCAGAGATATTGATCGATTTTTGATCAATATCTCTGACCGAGCGGAGCGAGTAACCGTAGTGAGGAGCGTTTGGAAATGAAATTGATGGAGCGTCTTCCTCCATCAATGAAATGGACAAACGCTCTAGAGCCCAAAGAAGGGGAGGGTCACCCTCCCCTTCGCCCGAAAGGAGGGCCATGCCCGTCAATCCACAACGAACACTCGACGAACTCAAGGAACTGCGCGCCCTCACGGGCGACGAGCAGGGCGCCCAGCGCGTCGCCTTCACCGACACCTGGGCGCGGGCGCGCGCGTGGTACAGGGAGAAACTCTCGGAGTTGCCGGTCACCGTCTCGCAGGACGCCGCCGGGAACCTCTGGGCGACCCTCAAAGGCGAAAGCGAGCGCGAACTCCTGATCGGGGGTCACCTCGACAGTGTCCCGAACGGTGGCTGGCTCGACGGCTGCCTGAACGTGCTGGCCGGACTGGCAGTGCTGCGCCGCATGGCCGCCGCAGGCACACCGCCCTTTACGGTGCGTCTGGTGGACTGGGCCGACGAGGAAGGCGCGCGCTTCGGGCGCAGCCTGCTGGGGTCGAGCGCCGTGAGCGGAACCCTCATTCCGGACGAAGTGCGCGGCCTGAAAGACAAGGACGGTGTGAGCCTCCCGGAAGCGCTCGCCGGGCACGGGATCGACCTCGACCGCATGCTGGACGCCCACGCCGAACTGAAGAACGCCGCGGCTTACCTGGAGCTGCACATCGAGCAGGGCCCGGTGCTCGAAAGCCTGGACCTGCCGCTGGGCGCGGTGCTGGGCACCTTCGGGGTGGAGCGCCATACCATCACCTTTCACGGGCAGGCGGCGCACAGCGGCTCCACCCCGATGGACAAACGCAAGGACGCCTTTCTGGCGGCGGGCAGGATGGCCAGCGAGGTGTACCGCGTCACCGACCGGCACGGCGGGGTTAGCACCATTGGCAGCTGCAAGACCAGGCCCGGCATCGTCACGAGCGTTGTGGAGGAATGCGAAATCACCCTCGACCAGCGGCACCTCGACCTGAACACCCTCACGGCCATGTGGCACGACGCCCAGGACGCCGCGCAGCGTTTCGCGCAGGAAGGCCAGGTCAGCGTGAAGTTCGCCGACCTGTGGCGCATCGACCCGATGCCCTTTCACCCCGAGCTGATCGAGCTGTGCGACGAGGCCATTGTCGAGACCGTGGAGGTCTCGCACCGCCTGCCGAGCGGTCCGCTGCACGACGCCGCCGAGGTGGCCCGCGCGGGCGTGCCGACCGTGATGCTGTTCGTGCAGAGCCTGTACGGCATCAGCCACAATAAGATCGAGGACACCCGAGAAGAGCACATTCTGGCAAGCGTCGAGGCCCTTGACCGCCTGGCGGACAAGGCCATGGCCTGGATTTCGGGCGCGCAGCATTCTGCCGTCAAGTCTCAGCCCCCTCAGGCGCAAGCGGCGGGCGACATCCAAGAGCTGCGCGCCGAAGGCTGAGCGCTGCCATGCTGCCCACCCTGCACGAGATCCTCGATCTGCCCGCCTTCGCGGGCGCCGAGGTGCTGACCGGGCACGGGCAGCTGTCGCAGCGCGTCACCTGGGTTCACGTCAGCGAGGTGCTCGACGCTCACCGTTTCCTGTCGGGCGGGGAGCTGCTGGTCTCCACCGGCCTGGAACTCGCGAACGCCGATCCCCACGCGCGGGTGGGCTTCCTGCACGCCATCGCGCAGGGCGGCGCGCACGGACTGGTACTGGAACTCGTGCGGGGCCTGCGCGAACTGCCCCCTGAAATGACCCAGGCCGCGCGTCTGCTGGACTTCCCGGTGGTGGTGTTCCGCTCGGAGGTGCGCTTTGCAGACCTCACGAAGGCCGCTCACGCGCGTATCCTGCGGCCCAGCGAAGAGGGAGGGGAAGAGGGAGGTCTGCAGCCGGTCCTGGCCGCGCTGCTCGAAACCGGGCGGGCCGAGGCGTTCCTGCAGGCGCAGCTCGGGCCGCTGCTGCGCCTGCCGCTGCGGCCGCGGGCCACCCTGATCAGCACCCTGGACGCCCTGCTGATGACCCACTGGAGCGTCGCGGAAGTCGCGCGCAAGCTGGGCGTGCGCCGTCAGACGGTGTACTACCGCCTGGAGCAGATTCGCGGCATGCTGGGCGACCTCGAGGACCCCCGCAGGCACGTGGCGCTGTCGCTCGCATTGGAACTGTGCCGTGGAGACTCACGCGCCGTGGACTTTCTGCAGGGTGGCACCTTGTACAGGGACACCCTGAACAAGGACACTTTGGACCGGGAAACTTTGGACAGGCTGTCTCTTGAGGAGCGCCTGCGCTCGCCCTAGCATGAAGGCACGCTTCAAGCTTCCCTTCCTCCTTTCAGGAGGCGCCCACCGGAGGACACCTCATGCCCACACCCGTACCCACGCCCGGCGGCCCTGACGACTCGCTCGACCCGGTGGTGCGCGACAACCGCGACTACACCCTCTTTTCCTGGTCGGTGCAGAGCACCTCGAATCCCATTCATATGGCCGGCGCCCAGGGCTGCTGGTTCTGGGACGGCGACGGCAACCGCTACCTGGACTTCTCCTCGCAGCTGATCAACATCAACGTCGGGCACCAGCACCCCAAGATGCTCGAGGCCATCAAGAAGCAGGTGGACGAGCTGTGCTTTGCCGGGCCGAGTTTCGCCACCGGTCCGCGCGGGCAGCTGGGCAGGAAGCTCGCCGAGGTGACCGGACTCGCCAAGAGCTTTTACACCCTGGGCGGCGCCGAGGCCAACGAGAACGCCATGAAGATCGCGCGGCTGGTGACGGGACGCGACAAGATCATCACCCGTTACCGTTCGTACCACGGCGCGACGATGGGCGCCATGACGGCGAGCGGTGACCCCCGGCGCTGGCCGGTCGAGCCGGGCGTGCCGAACATCGTGCGGGTCTTCGATCCCTACTGCTACCGCTGCCCCTTTGGCAAGACACCCGACAGCTGTGGCCGCGAATGCGTCACGCACATCGAGGAAGTCATTCAGATGGAAGGGCCGCACAACATCGCGGCCATCATGGTGGAAGGTATCACCGGCAGCAACGGCCTGCTGGTCCCGCCCGACGATTACTATCCCAGGCTGCGCGCCCTGTGCGACAAGTACGGCATCCTGCTCATCGACGACGAGGTCATGAGCGGCTTCGGGCGCACCGGCAAGTGGCTCGCCACGCAGCACTACGGAATCAAGCCCGACATCGTCACCTGCGCCAAAGGCCTCACGAGCGGCTACATGCCCCTCGGGGCAGTCGTGGTGTCGCAGCACATCGCCGATTACTTCGAGAAAAACATGCTGTGGGGCGGCCTGACCTACAGCGGACACCCGGTCAGCTGCGCCGCCGCCGTCGCGAACCTGAACATCTACGAGGAAGAGCGGATCTTCGAGCACGTGCTGGAACTCGGCGCGCACCTCGAAGAGCGCCTGCTGGCCATGAAGCACAAGTACGCCTGCGTCGGCGACGTGCGCATGAAGGGCCTGTTCAGTGTGCTGGAACTGGTGCGCGACAAGGCGACCAAGGAACCCCTGGCGCCCTTCAACGGCACCTCGCCCGAGATGCAGAAACTGGCCGTCCACCTCAAGAGCCAGCGCCTGTACGCCTTCAGCCGCTTCAACATGCTGTGGGTCTGCCCACCCCTGGTGATCACCCGCGACGAACTGGATTTCGGTCTCGACATCATCGAGGGCGCCCTCGCGCTGGTGGACGACCTGATCGCCGTACCGGTGGCCGCCGACGACTGAGAGCCGTGAGTTCACGGCTCCCCGCTCCGAATCCTCGTACCGAACCCGTTCCTTCCTCAGGAGTTCCATGACCCAGACTCAAGACCCACCACAACCGCGTGACCTCGTTCGCATCAACCACTGGCTGGGCGGGCAGGCGGTCGCTTCCACCTCGGGGCGCAGTGCGCCCGTCTTCAACCCCGCGACCGGGGAGCGTGCCGCGCACGTGGACCTGGCGTCGGTCGAGGAAGTCGACGAGGCCGTGGGCATCGCGGCGGCGGCTTTTCCAGCCTGGCGCGCGACGGCGCTCTCGCGCCGCTCCGAGATCATGTTCAAGTTCCGCGAGCTGCTCGATCATCACCGTGATGACCTGGCACGCATCCTGACGCGTGAGCACGGCAAGGTGCACGCGGACGCCCTGGGAGAAATCGCGCGTGGCCTCGAGAACGTCGAGTTCGCCTGCGGCATTCCGCAGCTGCTCAAGGGCGGCTTCAGTGAAGGCGCGGCGCGCGGAGTGGACGTGTACAGCATCCGCCAGCCGCTGGGGGTGGTGGCGGGCATCACGCCCTTCAATTTCCCGGCGATGGTGCCGCTGTGGATGCTCGCTAACGCGCTCGCCTGCGGCAACACCTTCATCCTCAAACCCAGCGAGAAGGACCCCAGCGCGAGCCTGTTCATCGCAGAGCTGCTCCAGCGCGCCGGGCTGCCCGACGGGGTGCTGAACGTCGTGCAGGGTGACAAGATCTCGGTGGACCGCCTGCTTTCGCACCCCGACGTCGCGGCGGTGTCCTTCGTGGGCAGCACGCCGATTGCGAAGTACGTGTACGAAACGGGTACCCGCAACGGCAAGCGCGTGCAGGCACTGGGCGGCGCCAAGAACCACATGGTGGTGCTGCCCGACGCGGACCTGAACATGGCCGCCGACGCGGCGGTGAGCGCCGCCTACGGCTCGGCCGGGGAGCGCTGTATGGCGGTCAGCGTGGTCGTGGCGGTGGGTGACATTGCCGAACCGCTCGTGAACGCCATTGCCGAGCGACTGCCAAGGCTGAAGGTCGGCCCCGGCGATCAGGCGGAAAGCGAGATGGGCCCCCTGATCTCGCGCGAGCACCGCGACAGGGTGGCCTCCTACGTGGCGGGAGCCCCCGACGAAGGCGCGACGGTCGTGGTGGACGGGCGCGAGCACGGCGTGCCGGGAGACGGCTTTTTCCTGGGCGCCTCGCTGATCGATTTTGCCAAGCCCGGCATGAAATGCTACGACGACGAGATTTTCGGACCCGTCCTGAGCGTCACGCGCGCCAACTCCTACGAGGAGGCGCTGCGGCTTGTGAACGAGAACGAGTTCGGCAATGGTGTGGCGCTCTTCACGCGCGACGGCGGCGCGGCGCGGCAGTTTCAGTTCGACGTCAACGTCGGCATGGTGGGCATCAACGTGCCGATTCCGGTGCCGGTGGCGTACTACAGCTTCGGCGGCTGGAAGGCCAGCCTGTTCGGGGACACCCACATGTACGGCCCGGAAGGCATCCAGTTCTATACCCGCGGCAAGGTCGTGACCAGCCGCTGGCCTGACCCGGCCAGCAGCAGCGTGGACCTGGGCTTCCCGCGCACCCGCTAAGGGACCGAACGAGAAAGCCTGCCAAACGGCAGGCTTTTTTCGGTTTGCCTCTTAGGTCAAATTGACCTATAGTGCGGTCATGGGCATGAACGTGATCTCCAAGCGACCCCTGCAGGCCTTCTGGGAGAAGCACGCCGATGCCAGGGAGCCCCTTGAGGCCTGGTACAAGACCATCCGGAGCCGCGACCTCGTGAGCTTCGAGGATCTGCGGACTACCTTTCCGTACGTCGACCACGTCGGCCCCGACTACCTGATCTTCAACATCAAGGGCAACCGCTACCGCCTGATCACCCGTGTCAAGTACGTCGCCAAGACCCTGTGGATCAAGGACGTGCTGACCCACGATGAATACAGCGCCTGGACCCCGGGCGACTGAAGCTCTTGGGCCACTCGCGCCGACTCGGCCCTGCGAAAGGAGGCAGGTCATGCACAACGACACCATCCGCGCCACCCTCAGCGCCTGGGAGCAGCTCGACCGCCTCGCGCACGATGTTCTCACGCCCATCGAGGGTGAAGGGCAGTACGAAGTCGCGCTGACCTTTGTCGGCGTGGTCTGGGAGCAGGTCGAGGAGGACGCCCGGCACGCCCTGACCAGCCTGCTGCAGCTGCTCGTCGAGCGCATCGGTCAGTACGAAGAGCTGAGCGTGCCCATTCCCGACGCGCCCGCGCATCACGTGCTGGCCTTTCTGATGGAGCAGCGCGGCGTCACCCAGAAAGAAATCGAGGCCGCCACCGGCATCGACCAGAGCAACCTCAGCAAACTGCTGCGCGGCAAACGCGAACTGAACACCGAGCAGATCGTGCGCCTCAGCGCCTACTTTCACGTCAACCCCGTGGTGTTCCTGCCGAGGGTGGGGTAAGGCGCGAAGAGCAGGCCCTCGCCGGCCTGGGCGGGAATGCGAACCGTGACGAGCGTATCGAGAAACCACAGCTGTTCCATACGAATGGCCCACCTGGGGTAATGCGCGTTTTGAACCGTCGGATGTCTGGGGCACCCACTGACCGATCTCACTTCCCCTCGTCCTGGAGGGCGGCACACTACACTGATCGCGTGACCAAGATCATCCTGGACTGCGACCCCGGCCACGACGACGCGGTGGCCATGCTGCTGGCCCTGGCCAGCCCGGAACTGCAGGTGCTGGGCATCACGACGGTATACGGCAATGTCGGCCTCGAGAACACCACCCACAACGCCCTCGCCGTGCGTGAACTGGCCCGCTCGGAGGTGCCGGTCTACGCCGGGGCCGACCGCCCACTGGTCCGTGAGCGCATCAGCGCCGAGGCGGTGCACGGCGCCTCCGGGCTCGACGGCCCGCTCCTGCCTTCCCCCTCGCGTGGCGTCGAGGAGGGGCACGCCGTGCAGTTCATCATCGATTCGGTGCTGGCCAGTCCGGGCGAGGTCACCCTGGTCCCCACCGCAGCGCTCACCAACCTCGCGCTCGCCATGCGCCTGGAGCCGCGCATCGTTCCCGCCATCAAGGAAATTGTGGTGATGGGCGGCTCGCTGGACAGCGGCAACTGGACCCCGAGCGCCGAATTCAACATCCTGTGCGATCCGCACGCGGCCAAGGTGGTCTTCGGTGCGGGGGTGCCGCTGGTGATGTTCGGCCTGAACGCCACCCACCAGACGCCCGCCACGCCCGAGCGCGTGGAGCGCTTTCGGCAGCTTGGCACCAGGATGGGCGAGTTCACGGCGCAGCTGCTCGAATTCTTCCGTGAGCACCACGAGGAACGCTACGGCTGGAACGGCGCGCCGATTCACGACGCCTGCACGGTGGCCTACCTGCTGCGCCCGGACCTCTTCCGCACGGCGTCCTACTTCGTGGATGTCGAAGTCAACGAGGGCCTGGCCTACGGCCGCACAGTGTGCGACGTGTGGCGCGTCACAGGCCGCGCGCCCAACGCCGAGGTGGCGCTGGACGTGAACGTCGAGGGGTTTTACGATCTGCTCGTCGAGCGCATCGGCCGCTACCCCTGAGCGGTCCGTCAAGCAGAGGCAGGTCTCTTTATTTGTGGCACCTGATCAACGCCTCTCATAGAAGCGCTGGCGTACGCCAGTGTTTTGCCGGCTGGAATTGTGAGCCTGGCCATTCAGCCTCCACTGGTTGTGGGTCCCACTCTTGCCCCCAGCCTCGTAACTGAACTGCACCGTCAATCAAGGAGGCCCAGGAGAGACACTGAACAGGCTCGACCGCAATCCCAAAATTGACGAAATCCTCCGCCCACCTGGGGACCCAGCACAATAACAGAGCTTGGCCGCTGCTGTCCTGCACCGGGGGCAAGGTCATCAGCCAGGTGTCCCAAGGTGGGATGTTATTGAAGTCAAGGTACCCCTGGCTGGCCGCCTGTGCCGCGCCATCAAAAATCGAGGCTGCCGGGTCTGCCACCAGCAAGGACCTGGGCCGACTCAGCTCAGCCTCCGCTGCTTCCCAGTCTCCCGCGACCTTTTCACGAACGACGGTGCGCCGGGCCTCCAAAAATGAATCGAACTCCTCGTCACCGCCCTCACTCCAATGGTGGAAGCGAGTCGTGAGACATTCTGCCGCCTGGGCAAGCAAGGCACTCCGAAGCGCGAGAGCAGCAGGGGTACGGTCCCAATCGGCATCATCGGCTTGTTGATGTGGCACGTCCGCCTTGGTTGTTGCGTCGTCCGCCCGCTCCGCATGCTGTCGCAGGTAGGCAAGGACGTCAGCGAGTGCTTCTCGGGTGGCCATGAATTGTCATAACACGCCGACGAGCCGGTGTAACAACAACAATACGGCGGACGATTGCACCATACCTAGGACTTGGCCTGAGCTTGCGCTCCCAGCGAATGTTTCGGCGGTAGTTATAGGGCCACGTAAAAGCGTGTTTCACTCAGACCTGATAACCAAGTTCCGGTGGGTGCTGACGACGGCGCTGCCTCATAGGCGCTGAGCTTCTGTCGCCGGCAATACGATGTATCGGACTGGTTGTAGAGTAGCGGCATGCTCGGCGTCGCACTGAACATCGCTGGCAAGGTTGGGCTCGTCATCGGCGGCCTCTTTGCCCTCGCTGCTCTCGTTCTGTTCGCAGTGCTGGCCTGGGGCCACTGGACGACGCGGCCGCAAGAAGTGCAGGCTGCTGTATGGCGGCCACCGACCGCGAACACGGCGCTTCCAGACTTGCGACTGATCGGCGTGGCGTGGACGACCATCGCTCGGCAGGAGGTGGTGCTCGCCTGTGGTGCCAGGGAGCCACGTGAAGTTCGCAAGGCCTACTGGATGGGCCCCGACGAGTGGGCGGACCACGAGGAGGTTCGTGTCGAGTGGTTCGGCGACCGCGTGACCCTGTATCCACCGGAGCGCCTTGAGCGCATTCCAAACGTTGACAGCGTCACCTTCGACGAGGCGGACTTTGTCCAGCTGCGAGGGTGCGGGTAGTTGCACATATGCGGCTCCTTTCCGGACTGCTTGCAATGTCTTTGACCGAGCAATGGAATTGATGGAGTACTTTTTTTCAGCAAGAAACCGGACAAACGCACTCAGCCGCTCGGCGGGCCAGGCGGCGTGCGGGAGTGTTAGCGTTCGTTTGCTGTGGCGCGCGCCAGCGCACAGTGCTGCTTGGGGTACTGGATGGTGTTGGGGTAGCCGTGCCCGTTCAGGAATGGCCCGTACGTGCAGTAGCGGCCCGGCCTGGTGTACTTGATGCGTGTGGTGAGCGTCAGGACGTGTTCGCGCGGCAGTGTGCGCCACAGGCCGAAGCGCCCACCCGCGTCGACTTTCACCTCTCCGGACGCGACCGTGACGCCCGGCTCCTTGCGCTGGTCGATCAGGGCGTAACGGACGGACTCCACCTCGAAGCCCTCGCCCGTGAAGTGGCCTCCCCTGCCGAGGGGGAGTTGCCCATACACTGGCACGTTCACGCCACTGGCGTTCGATTGCCACGGTTGCCAGCGATTTTCGACGTACACCACTGTCTCGTAGGTTTCGCCCAGGTTGACCTCGAAGCCGCCGATGACACTGTAGTTGCGGTTTTTCTGGATGGGGGTACTGGGGTCGGCGTCACGGGACTCCGCGATGTACACGTGCCCGTCCGGGCGGAACTCGCGCACCGTGAGGCAGGCACGGGCGGACACGGGGTTCTGGCTAGACACCGTGCTCTGGGTAGACACCGTGCTCTGGGTGGATACCGGGTTCTGCGGCGCGGTGGCGCGCGCGAGCGCACAGTACTCACCACTGCCGCCCGGCTGCACCTGGTAGATCAGTTCGACCGTCTCACCGGCGCCCAGCGTGAGGCCGCCCGCGCTGAACCCCCCCTGTCCGTTGGGCTTGACGGTCACGCCCGGCGGCACCTGGATGAGCTGCCAGGTGTGAGCGGGCCCCAGCGGCGTGTCGGGCTGTTCGCTCAGGGTGACGCCCGTGAGTGTGCGCGGCCCGGGATTGTGCAGCCGCAGCCGCACGAACGTGCCGGCGCCGAGCCTGATGCCCGCCCCGTTGGCAGAAGGCTGCGGCGTGAAGCGCCCATTCGCCGCCGAAAAGGTGCCAAAGGCCCGGGTGAACTGCAGGGCGCCGAAGTTCTGGGGTGCGGGGGTGCGCAGCGTGGCCGACCGTTCCCGAACCGAGCCGGGCACCGCGACCGTACCGGGCGCCCGGGCAAGGACGGTTGACCCCGCCCTCACCTGTGCGCGCAAATTGCCGGACTGCTCCCGCTCGACGGCGAGCCCGAGCAGTCCGGCAGTCAGTCCGAGGAGTGCTGGTATTTTCCAGTTCATGGGTTAATCCTTTGATGCCGTTGCTGCACTGTGTATTTCATCAGTGTATTTCATCGGTCACCGGTAAGGGGTTTTCCCGAGGGTAATACAGCCGGCGCCGGCGTTGGTATTTCTCCCAAGAAATCGTGTGTTTCTGCCCTGGGCATTGGGCTGGCGGGTTGATCTGTGTTTCCACCCTGCCTGTAGAGTCTGCCCTCAGGTTGGCAGGCGTACTGCCCGAGGACATGCCAAGATGCAGTAATGTGCAGGACGCTGTTTCTTGTTCGTCATTGTGCGGCCACCGGACAGGCGCCGGACGCGCCGCTGACGCCTTCGGGAGAACTCCAGGCACAGGCTCTCGCCCAGTGTCTGCTGGGAGAGCGCATCGAGCGCATCGTGTCGAGCCCGTTTGTCCGGGCCGTGCACAGCGTTCAGCCACTCGCAGACAGACTGGGGTTGTCAGTCGAGACGGACGCGCGTCTGTCAGAGCGCGTCTTGAGCGGTCACGCCCGTGAGGACTGGCGCGAGCGGCTTTCGGAGTCCTTTGTCGACTTCGACTTGTGTCTGCCAGGAGGTGAGTCGAGCCGTGTGGCCATGACGCGTGGCGTCAGCGTCCTTCACGAAGTGCTTGACCGGCCGCAGCGGACGGTGATCATGACCCACGGAAACCTGTTGACTTTGTTGCTCCATTACTTCGATGGCACCGCAGGATTTGAGCACTGGCAGGCACTGCGCAATCCTGACGTGTACCGCCTTGATCTGACGGACCAGGGGTCTCAGGTTCGCCGGATCTCCATCTCATGACGTCTGAAAAGGCAAGCCCACCCGACGCACGCCGGTACCGCTGGCTGGTCGAAGGTCAGCTTTACCGCTACGGGCCGAAGAGCGGAAAGGGTGATGAAGCCCGGCGTGGCGAGCTCTGCCAGGTGGTGACTTTGCCGAGGCCGGGCAGCAGACCCGCCAACGTACGTGTGCAGTTCGCCGACGGTCACCTTGCCATTGTTCCGTCGGGGGTGCTGCGCCTGCTACCGAAGCCGACAACCGGGTGAGGGTCACCCGGGCCGGTGATCCGGTTACGGCGCCGAGGTGATCAGCTCGAAATCGGCGCTGCGGGGAAACAGGTCTTCTGCTCGCTGCAACGATCCCGATCCTTGCAGTTTGTATGAACTGCCACTCACTTCGGCCATAAGGTCATTGTCCTGCCCGCGGAAAAACAGACCCTGGTCAGTGCCGCGCAGTTCGAGTTCGATCATTTCACCGTTCACGGTCAGTTCTGCCGTGCCCGCCGGTGAGCAGGTCCCTGCCTGGGCCGCGTCGGTGCAGTCGAGCCGCGTGCCCCTGACCGTGAAGCCACCTCCCGTATTGCTGGGTGCACTCCACTGGATTCTGCCCTGAGTGGCCACTCCGGGTGCCGGTGGGGTGATGGTCCACTGAGACGTGCCGCGGAACATGTCCGCGCGGACAGCTTGCGGGTTTCCGGGCGCCGGGTTCCCGGGGGTGCCCGGCGCAGGACGGGGCGCCCTGTCCTGGTTGTTTCCCGCGGTCTGTCCGCAGGCGCCAAGTGCCAGGGGCAGCATGAGCGGAATCAAAAAGCGAGTGATTGACACGATGGTCCTCCTTGGGCGCGAATGTCTTGCCTACCCTACGGGGCCCAGCATGAAAGGCAAGCGCCCAACGGTGAGAAGCGCTTGGGCATTATTCAATCGCCGACTCATCTTCACACGCTCAAGAGCGGCAAGAAGAGAACGCTTACTTTAGTCAAACCAAGGAAAACACTGATGCACACGCGTTAGCCTAAGATATGCGACTCGTCATCTATCATCCGGACAAAGTCGGCAACGAGGGTTTGCTGCAGGAAACCAGTGACGGACCGGTGCTTTCGCCCGGCACGCGTGTGCTGATCGAACGACCCGGTTCGCAGCGCGCCGTCAACAACCACCTCTACGAAATTCAGGCGGGTGAGCATACCTTTGTCGCCCGTCGCGACCCCAGCACGGGTGACGACATGGCCGTGCGAATCTACCACGTCAGCAACGGGTAGCCGGATGCCGGTGAGCGGGCGGGTCTGAAAAGACCCGCCCTTGATCCCGCCCTTGATTCTGGCAAGAAGCCTTGGGCAGGCGGGCGCTCAGTTGGTGGGCTGCAGTGCGGGGGCCAGCAGGTGCTGCTCGAGCCAGTGCGCCACGCCCAGCTCCTCGGGAGCGGGAATGTGCTCGTCGATCACCTCGGCGACTCCTGGCGACAGGTGACCGACCCCAATTGCGCGCCCGGCCCACTGCAGCATGCTGATGTCGTTCACGCCGTCGCCGAAGGCAATGGTCTCCTCCCGGGGCACGCTGTGCAGCGCCGCCAGGTGCGCCAGCGCGTTTCCCTTGGTGCCGCCCGACGCCACCACTTCCAGGAAGCGGTCGTCCCACAGGTAATAGGCCAGCTCGGGAAAGCGCGCCTGCAACTCCGCCTGCACCTTTGGCGCGTCTTCGCTGACCACGATGAATTTGTGTGCCCGTTCCCCCGCATAAGTGCCGTGAGCGACCAGCCGCTGACCTTCCCCCCGCGCCCAGGCCCAGCCCTGCGCATTCGGGTCGCGCACAAACATCGTGTCGCGTGTCGACAGGAAAAACTCGGCGCGTGGGTCACTTCCAAAGCGCGTGAGCAGTTCTTGTACCACCTCGTCCTCGAGGTGCAGTTCTACATGGTGGTCTGTGCCGATGCCGTGTACGCGCGCGCCCTGGCAGGTACCGTAATGACAGTCGATCTCCAGCGCGTCCAGAATGGCCTGGGTGCCTTTCAGGTGACGCCCGGTGATGACCGTCACGACGTGTCCGGCCTGCCGGGCGGCGAGGATGGCCTGCCGGATGCGCTCTGGCAGCTGGCGGTCACGGGTGACGATGGTTCCGTCGAGGTCAAAGGCGAGCAGCATGCCCACAGGCTAGCGCCCACGGGTCAGGGATTCATTGAGGAGATCGTGATCCTGGCGAAAGCAAAAAGTCAGGCAGGCCAGGATGCCAGCAGGGCCGGTGTCATGGCGGCACCGGCCCTGCAAGCCGTCAATCAGCGGTTCTGGCTGACGAAAACCGGCGTTCCCTCGGCTTTTTTGGCTCGCTTGGGGATGTTGTATTTCGCCTCGGTGCAGCTGCTGGGAGCGACCTTGCCCCTGCTGAGATCTTCCATCCACGCCAGGGTGTCACGGAAGCCGAACTGGCGTGCCTGGAAGTGGTTGGCGTCCGCGTACTCGCGCTGCACGATGGCGCGCCCGAACGCGCAGCTTTTGCGCATGAACGAAAGCTGCGCGTTCGCGGTCACGATGGGGTCGGTCATGCCGGTCAGGACCAGGGCAGGAATCACGCGGCCCTGCGGCGCGAAACCGGGCGCATTGCTCTTGAGCATGCGGGCGAGGTTCGCGTCGTAGCGCTGAATCTGCCCACTGCGCAACGCTGCCAGAAACTCGGGGCGGTAGATGCTTTCGGCCACGTGGGGATAGTGACGGTAGACCTGGGTCACGCACATCTTGCCCGCTTCCCGGTCGAGTGCGGCCAGCCAGCGAGGCTGCAGCACCTTGGCGGGGTCAAGGCCGTAATAGGCGGCGTAGCTGCGGGCCAGGTACGGTCCGAGGGCCGGGCGCTCACGAAAGAGTGTCGCGACGTCCATGGCGGGCGCGTAGCCGATCACACCGCTGATGCGCAGTTCGGGTGCGTAGGAAGCCGCCAGGTCGGCCCCGGCGAAGGCGGCGTGCCCGCCCTGCGAAAAGCCTGCAAAAAAGGTGTGCTCGTTTGGCGTGACGGCGCTCACGCCCTGGAAAAAGCTGCGGGCGGCGCGGGTCGCGTCGAGCATGATGCGCCCTTCGGAATTCGCCACGAAGTACGGCTGGGGCTTTGAGGCGTCGTCGAAGTTCGCCCAGTCGGGCAAAATCGCCACGTACCCCTGCGCGGCGTAGGACAGCATGTGCGCTTCATAGTCGCCCCAATTGTCCTGGCTGACCACCTCACGCGTCGGGGCGCAGGCATTGTCGAGGCCGGTGGTGCCCGGACCCATCACGTACAGCGGCACCCGCGCGCCCGTCGCCATGACCGGCACGTACAGCTGCGCCGCGACCGTGATGGGCTGCCCGCGCTCGTCGGTGCTCTGAAAGTTGAGGCGGTAGCGCTGCACCCCGTATTTGGCGTCTGGCGCACCCGAGCGCGAATACAGCTTCGCCGTGGCGGGGCCGACGGCGGCCTGGGTCACGGCGCCGCGGTCCTGAACTGACAACACGCGGCCCGGAGTGCTGGAAACGGAGGGCTTTACGGCGGGCGCCGCGAGTGCGCTGCTGCTCACTCCACCGGTCAGGGCGACGAGAAGGAAGACGGAAAGCGGACGGGGAAAGCGGGGCAGGTGTGGCAACTTGAACCTCTGCACTATCGTGACGCAAGAACTGGGAGCGCAGTTAAGAAAAGTTAAACCTGTTCACTCATGAAGACGTACGTGCCAGTCAGGATTTCTGCACTTCCCGGCCTGTAGCCCTCACGCCCCCGGGCGTACTTCCCGTCGGTGGCCAGACAGGCCTAAAGCGCTGTCATATGGATTGGTAAATTTTTGCCAATCCATATGACCGAGCGGAGCGAGTGAACTCGGTGCTGGAGCGGGTGGAAATGGATTAGACCTCCTGCGAAAGTGGTGGGTTAGGGTAGGGGATGGCGCACGAGCGGTACGAACGGACGATGAAGTTGAACCGCGTGCGGTTCAAGCGGCGAACCGGGGTGTACCCCGAAACCTTCGAGGCGATGCGCGACGTGCTTGATCAGCGCGAGCAGGCCAAGACAAAGGCGGGCCGTCCCGCAGCGCTCACCCCAGACGAGCAGTTGCTGCTCACACTGGAATTCTGGCGGGAGTATCGCACTCAAGCTCACCTCGGCGACGACTGGGGCGTGCACGAGACCACGGTGCTGCGCACCGTCGAGCGTGTCGAAGCCGCCTTGCTGGCCAGCGGCCAGTTCTCCTTGCCGCGTCGCTCGGCGCTGACGACCGAGACGGTGTACAGCGCGGTCCTCGTCGACGTGTCCGAAGTGCCGTGCGAGCGACCCAAAAAAACAGCGGACGTGGTACAGCGGCAAGAAGAAGCGGCACACCCAGAAGATGCAGCTGATGATCGAAGCCGTCACGGGTGTGAAGGTAGAAACGGAGCTGTCACTTTCACCGGCTCGTATAATCTGACCGTCGACAAGACTGGTAATTCCACTACCGTCGTCATTTATAACAAGACGGGATCAGAGTCGCTACTCAGGAACCCGTTCAACCCAGAAAGCACCAGCGGAGAGAGCAAGCCACGGTCCTCCGCGCCAGGTACTTACAAAGGTGATTATCAGCAGTTTTACTACTTCTCAACTCCAAAATAGCTGGAGTATGGGCGAGGTGAGTGACCTCAGTACCCCACAACTTGGTTCGGGTAACGTCCTGAAGGGCGATTTGATCGCAGCGTAGACACAAGAAGAGCGGCATCAAGGGAGTGTGTCGCTCCAAGAAGCCGCTCTGGCTGATCCTACCAAGCTCGGCGAGGTCATCAAGCACCATCTGCCATTCCTACGCCGAGATACCCTGCAACGCCTCGCCGACGTCGTCACCGCCCTGATTCAAGCTCGCTCGACCAAGCACGCCCAGCTTGCCCTCCATCTGCCCGGCACAGTCGGTGCCGTCAGCAAGCTGCGCCGAGTCGAGCGCTGCCTACACGACCCTCAGCTCGATCGCGACGTTTTCTTGAAGCTCCTCGTGCCACTGCTGCCCGACGAGAAGCTGGTCATGACCATGGACCGCACGAACTGGGAACACGGCGAAGCCGACCTGAACCTCCTTGTGCTGGGCGTAGTGCTTGAAGGCTTCACCTTGCCCCTCGTGTGGATGGCCTTGCCGCACGGGGGTAGCAGCGACACCGGAGTGCGTGAGCGTTTGGTCGCTCAACTTCTCAAGGTCTTGCCCGCGAAGCGGTGGCGTGTTCTGGTTGCCGACCGTGAGTTCGTCGGGGCGGCGTGGTTCACGTTTCTGAGGCGGCGCGGCATCAAACGCTGCCTGCGCATCCGAGGTGACGCTCGGATCGACGACGTGCGGCTCGACGAGGGCTGGGGGTACGTGCAGCCCGGACAAGTGGTCGCGCTGCTCGAAAAAGCGAATGTGTACGGCAACGTCATGCAACTGGTCGTCACCCGCACCGACGCCGGGGAACTGCTCGCCCTGGCGACCGACCTGAAGATCGACGAGACGCGGGCGGTGTATCGTTTGCGCTGGACCGTGGAGTGTACCTTCAGCACTCAGAAATCCAGAGGCTTCGACCTGGAGGCGAGTGCCATGACCAGGCCGGATCGGCTGGAACGCTTGTTCGGGGTAGTCACGCTGGCTTTGGCATGGTGTTTGCGTGTCGGCGTGTGGTGTCACCAGCAGCGGCCCATCAAACGCAAAAAACACGGACGCCGTGCAGTGAGCCTCGTCAGGTACGGCCTGGAGCTTCTTTCCGCTTCTTTGCGTTGGGACACGAGTGACTGCCTGACACTTTTGGCGCTTGTCATGCAGCCTTTTCCCGCTCCAGCACACCACTCAATCCAAGTTGTGGGGTACTGAGGTGAGTGACTTGAAATCAGTCGTTGCGTTAATTCTTCTGTTCTGTTTAGTCTCATGCGATGGCGGAATCAATATTAAGGCCGATGAATTGAAAGGAACATATAAAAATGGCTTCGGCGCGACGCTGAGCTTAGAGAATGACCAGGACTTCTACATCGTAGGAAATGAACAAGATATACAAGGCTACTGGGAACTGAGACCTGATGGTTTTCTCCGGATCTACATATGCCCAAACCAAGAGATATTGGAAAATTTCGAAAATGAATGCAAGGAGGATATAAAAGCTAATATCAATTTGAATATAACTAGGACTGGAGGAGGAGTCGTTATATCAGGGAGTGAATACAAGAGCGATGACTTTGAAAAAGTAGAGTAACGTCGTATATGCATTAGACCTCCTGCGAAAGTCATGACTGCACGTCAAGGGTAAGGTTGACGAGGGCGGCGATCAGGTGCAGGCGCAGCGCAAAGCGCCTGCGACGATGACGATACGTCTCCTTGAGCACCCGGAAGATCTTCAGCCGTCGGATGACATGCTCGATCCTCTGGCGGAAGTGCGCTAGCACGCGGTTTTCGTGCCGCTGCTCTTCGCTGAGCGGGACGCGCGCTGTGGCTTTATGCGGGGTCAGCGAGAGCGTGTGATCGTGGGCGATGCCCTGATACCCGGCGTCGGTGATCAGAGCGGTTTCTTGGTGCACCCGAACGCCCGAGTCGCGCAGCAGCGTGAGGTCATGGGTCGCACCGCGACCGGTTCCCACGCACAGAATCCGCCCCGTGACGGCTTCGATCATCAGCTGCATCTTCTGGGTGTGCCGCTTCTTCTTGCCGCTGTACCACGTCCGCTGTTTTTTTGGGTCGCTCGCACGGCACTTCGGACACGTCGACGAGGACCGCGCTGTACACCGTCTCGGTCGTCAGCGCCGAGCGACGCGGCAAGGAGAACTGGCCGCTGGCCAGCAAGGCGGCTTCGACACGCTCGACGGTGCGCAGCACGGTGGTCTCGTGCACGCCCCAGTCGTCGCCGAGGTGAGCTTGAGTGCGATACTCCCGCCAGAATTCCAGTGTGAGCAGCAACTGCTCGTCCGGGGTGAGCGCTGCGGGACGGCCCGCCTTTGTCTTGGCCTGCTCGCGCTGATCAAGCACGTCGCGCATCGCCTCGAAGGTTTCGGGGTACACCCCGGTTCGCCGCTTGAACCGCACGCGGTTCAACTTCATCGTCCGTTCGTACCGCTCGTGCGCCATCCCCTACCCTAGCCCACGACTTTCGCAGGAGGTCTATTGATGGAGTGCTTTTCTCCAGCAATGCAACGGCCACCCGCTTTAGACTGCCGGTATGTCTTTTGTTTCCCGGCGGGCGGCCTCGATGCCGCACAGTGTCTTCACCACCATGGACCGCGCCAAGGCCCGGGCCCGCGAAGCAGGGCTGGACATCATCGATCTGTCGATCGGCTCCAGTGACCTGCCTCCACCGGCCAGCGTGCTCGACGCCCTTTGTCACGCCGTTCCGGACACTGCCACCCACCGCTACCCCATGCACAGCGACACCAGAGAACTCAGAAGTGCCGCCCAGGGGTACTTTCAGGGACGTTTCGGGGTCACCCTCGACGTGGAGCGCGAAGTGCTGCCGCTGATCGGTGCGCAGGAAGGCCTGGCGCACCTGCTGCTGGCCGTCACCGACCCCGGCGATACCATCCTGCTGCCCGACCCAGGTTACCCGCCGTATCTGGGTGCTGCCCGCCTCGCCTCGCTCGATGTCCACTTTCTGGCGCTGCGTGAAGAGCGTGACTTTCTGCCGGACCTCGGGGCCATTCCCGAAGACGTTCGCCGCCGCGCGAAGGTGCTGCTGCTGAACTATCCCAACAACCCCACGAGTGCCACCGCCCCGCTGCCCTTTTTCGAGGACGCCGCGCGCTTCTGCCGCGAGCACGGCCTGCTGCTGGTGCACGACCATCCCTACGCCGAGATGACCTTCGGCGAATACCGCGCGCCCAGTGTGCTACAGGTGGAAGGTGCGCTGGACATTGCCGTGGAACTGCACTCTCTCAGCAAGAGCTTTCACATGGGCGGCTTTCGGGTGGGCTTTGCCGCTGGAAACGCGCAGGCCCTCGCGGCGCTTGCGCGGGTGAAGGGCGCCGTCGACTTTCACCAGTACCTGGGTATCCAGCGCGCGGCCGCGCACGCCCTCAGCCTGCCTCCCGAAGTGGCCCGCGCGGGAGCTGCGGTCTTCCAGGCGCGCCGCGACGCCCTGGTGCAGGCCATGCGCGCTCAGGGCTGGGAGGTGCAGCTGCCCCGCGCCAGCATGTACGTCTGGTGGGAACTTCCCCCGGCCGCCGGGCAGGACTCGCTGGAATTCGCGCAGCAGCTCGCGGTGCAGACCGGTCTGGTGCTGGCGCCCGGTTCGGCCTTCGGCGCGCTAGGCGAGGGGTACGTGCGGTTCGCGCTGGTGCGCGAACCGGGCGCCCTTGCGGGGGCCGTGGAGCGCCTCGCGGCGTTCCTGGCCAAAGGCGTGGAGGGCGCGAGTTGATTCTGCGGGCGCCGGACTCTAGCATGACCTCACCTGGTGTTCGCGGCGCGTAGCCCGAACTGAAAGATGGGGAAGTCCGGTGAGAATCCGGCGCTGTTGCGCAGCGGTGTGCCGATTATGATCGGCGAGCCCGAATGCCTGCCAGGGAAGCCCTCTATACGACGCTGAGGGCACCTCTCGACGAAAGGGGCATCACCCGTGGTTTCGCAGAACTCTTGATTTTCAGCCCGCTCTGTCCCTTTGGGAGACAGGGCGGCTTGTCATGCCTTCGCGCCCGGACTAACGCCATTCACCCCTGAGGAGTCCTCATGTCCATTCGTACCCTGACCGCCCTGCTCGCCCTGTCCCTGGGTTCGGCCCTGGCCACCCAGTATCCGCTGACCGTCACCGACGACCTCGGGCGCCGCGTCACCCTGAACAGTGAACCCAAGCGCATCGTGGCGATGCTGCCCAGCCACACCGAGACCCTCGTGGCGCTGGGGGTCGGCAACCACCTGGTGGGCATCGACCGCTTCAGCAACTACCCGCGTGAAGTCACCGACAAGATCCCGAAGGTCGGCAGCGGTTTTCAGCCCAACATCGAGGCCATCGTGGCGCTCAAGCCCGATCTGGTCCTCGCCGACGAAAGCGCCAGCTCGCGCCTGACCGAGAAGCTCGAAAAGGCCGGACTGACGGTGTACGGCGGCACTGCCCAGACCTACAACGAGGTCTTCGAAAAGATCTCCACCATCGGCAAGCTGGTGAACCGCGAACCGCAGGCGCTCAACCTGATCACCTCGCTGCGCCGTGACCTCAACGAGGTGCAGAACCTGGTGCGCGGCGCGCCCAAGGTCAGCGTGTACTACGAGGTCGACCCGAGCGGCTACACCGCCGGCCCCAACAGCTTTATCGGCAGCCTGCTCGACAAGGCCGGTGGGCGCAACGTCATTCCCGCCAATCTGGGTGATTTCCCCAAGATCAGCCCGGAACTGGTCGTGAGCGCCAGCCCCAGCGTGATCATCAACGCCAAAGCCGAGGACGTCGCCAAGCGGCCCGGCTGGAACACCATCGCCGCCGTGAAGAACGGCAAGGTGTACCAGCCCACCTCCGAGGAGATCGACGCCCTGTCGCGCCCCGGCCCGCGTCTGGCGGTCGCCTTGCGCGTGCTGGCCAAGCTGCTGCACCCCGAGCGGTTCTGAGGTGAGGCTTGTTGTGGCGTGTGTTTTCCTGGTCTCTGGCCAGCTTGAGGCGCGTTCCTTCGCGCTCCCTCATGGTGGAGCGACCTGCTGCCAGGAGGGAGTTGTTCTGTGAGCGAGCAAGGCGAGGAATTCAAGAGCCTGGAGGAGCGCCGCGCCGCCAAACAGCAGGAGCTCGAGGCGCAGCGCGAACGCCACAAGAAAGAGGGAGGCCCGTCCGGCGCGCGCCGCCGCGGCCTGGTGATCGTCAACACCGGCAACGGCAAGGGCAAGACCACCGCCGCGCTGGGCCTGATGCTGCGCGCCAGCGGGCGCGGTCTGAAGGTCAAGCTCTTTCAGTTCATCAAGCACGAACGCGCCAAGTTCGGTGAACACCGCAGCCTGGAAAAACTCGAGGTGCCTTTTCAGGGCCTGGGGGACGGTTTCACTTGGCGCAGCAAGGACCTCGACCAGAGCGCCGCGCTGGGTCAGGCGGGCTGGGACGCCGCGAAGGAAGCAATCCTGTCCGGCGAGTGGGACATGGTCGTCCTCGACGAGTTCACCTACGCGCTCGCCTACGGCTGGGTCGCCTGGGAGGACGTGAGGGCGGCCCTGGAAGCGCGCGACCCCAAAGTGCACGTGATCATCACGGGCCGCCGGGCGCTGCCGGAGCTGATCGAGTTCGCCGACACCGTCACCGAGATGCAGCCCGTCAAGCACGCCTACGAGGCGGGCATCGGGGCGCAGGCAGGCATCGAGCACTGAGAGTACACCAGTATTGAGCGCCACACCAGCACCTGCAGGCCGAGCGCCATGTTGCTGGCACAGAAAGGACCATATGGACTTCTCGATTCTCGCCCTGGTATTCGCCCTGGGCTTACGTCACGGCCTCGACGCCGATCACCTGGCCATCATCGACGGCTTCGCGCGCCTGCGGCCGAGCCGCTGGAACGGGGTGCTGTTCGCGCTGGGGCACGGTGGGGTCGTCACGGTCCTCGCGCTCGGGGTGGACCGCCTCCTGGGCGAGGTCGAGCTGGACTGGCTCTCGCCTTGGCTGTTCCTGCTGGTCGCGGGCGCCAACCTGTACCGCCTGCTGCGCCCCGCCGCGCATACCCACGCCGGGGCGGGGGCCGGCCTGCCGGGCCGCTGGCTCGTGCTGGGGCCGCTCGCGATGGGCGTGCTGCTCGCCATCGGTTTTGAGACCGTCACGCAACTCTCGGCGCTGTCGCTTGCCAATCAGGTCAGCCCGCTGCTGCTGGGCGCCGCCTTCACCTTCGGCATGCTGATCACCGACGGCGTGAACGGCCTGCTGGCGGCGCGGGTGCAGCGCAGCCGGGGCCCGCGTGCCGAGAGCGCGTCGCGCGTCATCGGCTGGCTGGTGGTCGCGTTCTCGACTGCCTTCGCCTTCGGGCATTTCGCGGGCCTTGACCTGGGCACGCTCGCGTTGCCGCTCGGCGTGCTGATGTTCAGCGCCCTGGTCGCGCTGCGCCTGTGGTGCCTGCGCGATCCGCAGGCCAGATTGACGGTGGGCACGTGACGGTGGGCACGTGATTTCCTGCATCGGCGCCGGTCCCGGCCACCTCGACTACCTCACGCGCGGCGGGGCCCGCCGCGTGCAGGAGGCAGAGGTCGTCGCGGGCTTCAGCACCGTGGTGGACCTCGTGCGGCCCTTGATTCGCCCGGACGCCACCGTCATCACGATGGGCTACCGGGACCAGACCGAGAAACTTCAGCAGGTCGCCGCCCTGCACCAGGGCGGCAAGACTTGCGCGGTGGTGTTCATGGGTGACATCCACTTCAGCGGTTTTCAGTTTCTGGAGCGCGTCGAGAAAGCCTGTGGGCACCCGGTCGAGACCTTTCCCGGCATCTCCAGCGCGCAGGTCATGGCGTCACGCGGACGGGTCTGCTTCGACGAGACCACCTTCGTGACGTTTCACCGCCGCGGCGACCTCTCGCCCTTCCGGACCCACCTCACGAACGCCCTCGCCGACGGGCGCAACGCCATCGTCATTCCGCGCCCCTGGGACTTCATGCCGAGGGACATCGCGGCCTTCCTGCTGGCGCAGGGCACGTCCGCGCAGCACCCGGTCGAGGTGTGGGAGAACCTCACCGGCGAGGAAGCGCAGTGGAAGGGCACGCTCGCGGAGCTCACCGGCGACTTCTCGGACCTCAGCATCATGCTGATCCGCAACCTGCAGCCGTTTCCCACCGGCCTGGAAGGAGAGACGTTTTGACGCCTGACCACCTGACGCCTGACCACTTGACGCCTGACTACGGCATCGTGCTGGCCGGTCACGGCAGCCGTGACCCGGACGGCCTGCGTCACTTCGAAACGCTGGCCGCGCTGATGCGTCAGCGTGCGGGCCAGCAGGTCTTCACGCACGGCTATCTGGAGTTCGCCTCGCCCACCATCGACGAGGCGGTGCGTGAGAACATCGCGCGCGGCAGCCGGGAAATCGTGATGGTGCCGGGCGTGCTGCTCGCCGCGAGCCACGCCAAGAACGACATGCCCAGCGAGCTGCTCGCCCTGCAGCGCGAGTACCCCGACGTGAAGTTTCACTACGCCGCCGCGATGGACCTGCACCCGCTGATCCTGGAGCTGTGCCGTGAGCGCCTGCTGGCCGCCGAGGGCACCTCCGGGCGGGTCGTGCGGCGCGACGAGACGCTGCTGGTGGTGGTGGGGCGCGGCACCAGCGACCCCGACGCCAACAGCGAGATCAGCAAACTCGCCCGCATGCTCGAAGAAGGCCTGGGCTTCGGCGCCTCTTATGTGTGCTACAGCGGCACCGCCCGGCCCCTGGTGCAGGACGGTCTGCGCCTCGCGGCCCGCCTGGGGTTCCGGCGCCTGATCGTGCTGCCGTACTTTCTGTTCGACGGGGTGCTGGTCAAGCGGGTGTACGCCGCCGCGGACGCCCTCGCGCAGCGTCATCCGGAAATCGAGGTGCTCCGGGCCTCTTACCTCGGGGCCCATCCACACGTCGCGGAGGTGTTTTTCGAGCGGGCCCGCGAGGGGCGCGAAGGACAGGCCCACATGAACTGTTCGCTCTGCAAGTACCGCATTCAGATCGTGGGCTTCGAGGAACAGGTGGGCCAGCCGCAGATGGGGCACCACGGGCACGTGCGCGGCCTGCTCGCCCGCGAGGACGCGCCCCGGCAAGCGGTGTGGACCCCGTACGAACCGCACCCCATCGAAGCGGAAAGCTTCGAGATCATCGGGCGCGAACGCGACTGGTCGGACGTCCCCGCCGAGCACCGGGGCGTGCTGCAGCGCCTGGTGCACACCAGCGGCGCCTATGACATCGTCGAGGACGTGTTCCTGTCTCCCGGCGCGGTCGAGGCGGGCGTGCGCGCCCTGCTGCTCGGCCGGCGCGTCGTGACCGACGTGACGATGGTGCAGAGCGGCCTCAAACGCGCCCTGCTCGAAGAGCTGCAGATCGAAACCTGGTGCGGGGTCCACGACAGGGAGACCCACCTGCTTTCCGGCGAGGCCGGCATCACCCGTTCGGCGGCCGGCATCCGCCGTGCCTGGCAGAAGTTCGGCAACGACGTGGTCGTGGCCATCGGCGACGCGCCCACGGCCATCGCTGAAACCGTCCGCCTGATCAGGGAGCACGGCTGGCGCCCCAATCTGGTGATCGGCCTGCCGGTGGGCTTTGTCGGCACACGCGAAAGCAAGGAGGAGCTGCGCCGCACCCTGCAGGTGCCGCGCGTCACCAACCGGGGCACGCGTGGCGGCTCCCCCTGGGCCGCGGCGACCGTGAACGCCCTGATGATCGAAGCGAAAAACCGCCTGGCAGCCGGTCAGGGAGCCGGGCGCGCCTGATGCCCCTGCGCCGCCTTGACCTGCTCGCCCCTGCCGAGAACGGCCTGCGGCGCGGGCGCACGACCGGAAGCTGCGCGACTGCCGCCGTGAAAGCGGCACTGCTGCTGCTGCGCCATGAGCAGGTGGTCACGGAGGTGGACGTGAGCCTGCCGGACGGCGAGCATTTCCTGACCGTGCCGGTCGGGCGCGTCGAGCGTCTGGCGGACGGCGCGGTCCGCGCCGAAGTGCTCAAGGACGGCGGCGACGATCCGGACAGCACCCATGGCGCGACCATCACCGCCGTCGTGCGGGAAAACACCGTGGGTGAGCTGCGGTTTTTGGCGGGAGCGGGCGTCGGGACGGTTACGCAGCCGGGCATCCGCGTGCCCGTCGGAGAGCCCGCCATCAACCCCACGCCGCGCGCCATGATGCGCCGGGCGGTCGCCGAAGTGCTGCCAGAGCTCGCGAGTCCCGGTCTCGACCTCGAAATCGGCTGCGTCAACGGCGAGGAAATCGCGCGGCGCACCTTCAATCCGCGCCTGGGCATTCTGGGCGGCATCAGCATTCTCGGCACGACCGGCGTCGTGGAGCCCATGAGCCAGGAGGCCTACATGGCGAGCGTCGAGGTATACGTGCGGGTCGCGCTGGGAGACCGGCCCGACGCGGTGATCTTCACGCCCGGCAAGCTCGGGCGTGACTACGCGCGCGCGCACCTCAAGCTGGACGGCAAGCGCCTCGTGCAGATCTCGAACTTTGTCGGCTACGCCCTCGACGCGGCCCAGACTGCCCTGCAGGAACTGAATTTCGAACTCGACACCCTGTGGCTGGCCGGGCACCCCGGCAAGCTGGCCAAGACCATCGACGGCGCGTGGGACACCCACAGCCAGCGCAGCCCCATGGCGATGCCCGCCGTGGCGCGCGTGGCACGGGACTGCGGCTTCGGTGAAGCCCTCGCGCGCCGCCTGGAACACGCCAACACCGTGGAGGACATCATCGTGCAACTCGAAGACCCCATCCGCCGCGACCTGTGGCTCGCCGTGGAAAACGCCATTGCGCGCGCCTGCCACGCGCGCGTCCCGAGCGTCCGGCAAGTGCAGGTGCGCCTGTTTGCCCTGGACGGCACGCCGCTGGGAGCTGCCGCTTGAACGCTCATCCAGCATGGGGAGCTGCCGCTTGAACGCTCGTCCAGCATGGGGGGCGGCCGCTTGAAGCCCGGTACTTTTTACGGGGTCGGTGTCGGTCCCGGTCCGCAGGGGCTGCTGCCGGTCGCGGCGCTGGAGGCGCTGCGCACGGTGAACGTGATCTTCACCCCGCGCTCCAGCGTCTCGGGGGACTCGGTCGCCCGGCACTGTTTGCGCGGCCTGGGCCTGCCCGAAGAGCGCTTCCGCGAGGTGGAGTTCTTCATGAACACCGACCCGGCGCAGCTCGCGCGGCAGTACGCCCAGCTCGCGCGCGAGATCGCCCATGAACTCCGCGCCGGGCGGGACGTGGCCTACCTCACCATCGGTGACACCTTCACCTACAGCACCTATGGCTACACCCTGGCCGCCCTGCGCGAGGAACTCCCCGAGGCGCCGCGAATCACGTTTCCCGGCGTGACGAGTTACGCCGCCGCTGCCGCCGCGCTGGAATTTCCGCTGGGGGAAGGCAAGGAGCGCACCCTGATCCTGCCCTGCCCGGACGACATGGCGCAGTTGCGCCGGGAAATCGAGACCCACGACGTGGTGATCCTGATGAAGATCGCCCAGCGCTTCGGCGCGGTGCGGACGCTGCTGCACGACCTGGGCATCGCGCAGCACTGCGTGCTCGCGGCGCGCCTCGGCCTGCCCGGTGAAGCGCTGCACCATGACCTGAGCGGGGACCTGAGCGGGGACCTGACCGCACCCTCAAACCTGGCACAGGCCACAGACCTGACACAGGCCACAGGTGAGCGCCTGGGCTACCTCAGCACCCTGCTGATCCGCAAGGCGCCGCCGCGCAACAGTTCGAGCGCGGGCACCGCCCGTGCGGGAGGCCAGGCATGAAAGTGTACTTCGTGGGGGCCGGACCGGGCGCGCCCGACCTCATCACCCTGCGCGGCGCGCGCCTGCTGGCGGGGGCGCGCATCGTGATGTACGCCGGGTCCCTGGTGCCGGAGGCGGTGCTGGAGCATTGCCGTGCGGACGCCGAGCTCATCGACACCGCCGCGCTCGACCTTGAAGAGCAGCAGGCGGTCTACGCGCGCGCCCGGGAGGCTGGAGTGGACGTCGTGCGGCTGCACTCGGGTGACCCGGCCATCTACGGCGCGACCGCCGAGCAGATGCGCCGCCTGGAGAGAAACGGCATTCCCTACGAGGTCGTGCCGGGCGTCTCGAGCTTTACCGCCGCGGCCGCGGCGCTGGGCGAGGAACTCACCAAGCCCGAGGTGTCCCAGACGATCATTCTCACGCGTGTCTCGGGCCGCGCCTCGCCCGTGCCGGAAAAAGAGGCCCTGGCCGGGCTCGCCGCGCACCGCGCGACCCTGTGCATCTTCCTGTCCGGGCCACAGCTGCCCACCATCGTGGAGGACCTGCTGGCGCACTACGGTCCCGACACACCCATCGCGCTCGTGCAGCGCGCCTCGTGGCCGGAGCAGCGCGTGCACCGCAGCACCCTGGCGCGCATCCTGGACGAAATCCGGGTGAGCGAGTGGCAGCTCACCACCATGTGCCTGATCGGCGAGGCCCTCGACCATCAGGACGGTGTCGAGTCACGGCTGTACTCGGCCGCCTACGCGCACCGCTTTCGCAAGGCCAGGAGCGGCGCGTGAGTGTCGGGGTGTGGCTCGTGCGGCCTGCTGCCGAGGCGCTGGGGCAGCGCGTCGCCGAGGCGGTCGGGGGAGAGGTCGTGCGGCCCTGGCTGCAGGAAGGCCGCAGCCGGGAGGTCTTTGCGCGCCTCTACCCGACCCGCGCGCAGTGGGTGCTGATCGGCACGACCGGCATCGCGGTGCGCTTTCTGGACGGCCTGATGACGGACAAGCGCCGTGACGCGGCGGTCGTGGTGCTCGACGAGGGCGCGCACTTCGCGGTGTCGTTGCTGTGCGGCCACGAAGGCGGCGCCAACCGCCTGGCCTACCGGGTCGCGAACGCCGTGAACGCCGTGCCCATCGTCACGACCGCTTCCGAAGCAGTCCGGCCCCTCACCCTGGGCGTCGGCTGCCGCCTTGGCGCTCGCGCCGAGGCCATCGAGGCGTGCGTGAAGCTCGCCCTCGGAACGCGCGACCTCGGTGAAGTCCGTGAAGTGGCCACGGTCGACCTCAAGGCGCAGGAGCGCGGCCTGCTGGAATTCTGCGAGTGGCACGGCCTGCCACTGCGCATCTTTTCGCGCGCCGCGCTGGCCGCCCGTCCCTGGGTGACGCGGCCGTCTGCCTGGGTCGAGCGTCACGTCGGGGCCGTGGGCGTCTGTGAGCCCTGCGCGCTCCTGGCGAGCGCGCGCGCTACCCTGCTCGTTCCGAAAACCACCCTGAACGGCGTCGCCGTCGCCGTCGCTCAGGACTCCTGGGAGGCTGCATGAGGAATCAAGTTGTCGGCAGCGGGCAAGCGGGCGGGATGCTGTTTCTGGTGTCGGTGGGGCCGGGAGACGCGGCCCTGATTCCGGACGCCGCACGTGAGGCTCTGCAGGCCAGTGACGTCATCGTCGGCTATGAACTCTACCTGCGCTGGATCGGGCCGTGGATCGAGGGCAAGGAGATTCACGCCCCGCCGCTGACCCGTGAAAAGGAACGCGCCGAACTCGCCCTCGATCTGGCCCGGCAGGGCCGCACCGTCTCGCTGGTGTCGAGCGGCGACATCGGCGTGTACGCCATGGCCGCCCTGGCCTTCGAGGAACTGCGCGAGGACGACACGCTCCAGGTGCAGGTCATTCCCGGCATCACCGCGGCGAACGCCTGCGCCTCGCTGCTGGGCTCTCCGCTTTCGCACGACTTCGCGACCCTCAGCCTGTCCGACCTGCTGTGCCCCTGGGAGTGGATCGAGACGCGCGCGCGGCACATCGCGCAGGCGGACCTGGCGTGCGTGATGTACAACGTGCAGAGCCAGGGCCGCCGCGAGGGTGTCTACAAGGTGCTGCAGCTGATGCTGGAGCACAAACGGCCCGATACCGTGTGCGGAATTGTGCGCAACGCCTACCGGCCCGACCAGACGGTCGAGGTCACCACCCTGCACGAGTTGCTGACGCGCGAATTCGACATGCTGACCTCCCTGGTGATCGGCAACCGCTTCACGCGCCGCAAGGGACGCTGGATGTTCACGCCCCGCGGGTACAACGACTGGGACGCGGAGCGAGAAGACGCCCCCGCCACGCTTCCCCCGCCGCAGGCCGTGTGGGTGTTCAGCGGCACGAGCGACGGCAACGCCCTCGCCGCCGACCTGGTGCGCGAAGGACACAGCGTCGTGGTGTCGACTGCCAGCGAGTACGGCGGGGAGCGCGCGCAGGCGTCTGTGCCCGGCGCGTACGTCGTCAGCGGACGTCTCGGCGTGGAGGCGCGTCGCCGCCTGCTGCGCGAGAGCGGGGCGCGCGCCATCCTCGACGCCACCCACCCGTATGCGGGCGAGATGAGTGAGCAGCTGCTCGAACTCGCTCACGAACTCGCCTTGCCCTACCTGCGCTTCGAGCGCCCCAGCACCCTGCCGGACGCCACCCTGCCAGAGGCGCAGGGCGTGCTTCGCTGCGCCAGCATGACCGACGCCGCCGCGCAGGCCGTGGAGCGTGGACGGCGCATCTTCCTCGCGACGGGCAGCAAGGACCTCACGACCTTCCTGAAGGCCCCCGGTGCCGACGGGCGCGTGTGGTTCGCGCGCGTGACCCCGCAGGAAAGCGTGATCGCCGCCGCCGTGCGCGCCGGCCTGCCACGCGCGCACCTGTGCGCCATGCAGGGCCCCTTCGGCCGTGACTTCAACGAAGCGCTCTGGCGCGCCTGGAACATCGATCTGGTGGTCACCAAGGATTCCGGCGACGCGGGCGGTTTTTCAGAGAAGCTTGCCGCCGCCCGCGCCCTGGAGGTGCCACTGCTGGTCGTGGAGCGTCCCAGCCTGCCCTACCCCAACCGCTACAGCGCCCGCGCCGACGTGCTGCGCGCCCTGCGTTCCTCTCTCGAAAGGACCGAACTCGCATGAAGCAGATTCCCGTCACCGTCGTCACCGGCTTTCTCGGGTCCGGCAAAACCACCCTGCTCTCCAACCTGCTGGGCACTACCCATGACCGCCGCCTCGCGGTCATCGTGAACGAATTCGGTGAGGTCAGCATCGACGGCGCGCTGCTGCGCGGCGCTCCGCAAGGAGAGCACGTCGAGATTCACGACCTGCCCGGCGGCCTGGTCGCCTACGGTAACGACGACGCCTTCGCGCCGACCCTGCGCGCCCTGCGCGAGCGCCGCTCCCTGATCGACCACGTGCTGATCGAAACCTCCGGGCTGGCAGTGCCCACCGCGATCTTCGTGGTGCTGCAAAGCGAGGAGTTCCGCGATGACTTCGTGCTCGACGCCACCCTGGCGGTGGTGGATACCCCCCTGCTGCTGGAGGGCGCTTTTCGGGCCGGGAAACCCGTACCCGGCGCACAGGACGTGCAGGGCAGCGTCGCGAGCCTGTTCGGGCAGCAGCTGGAATTCGCCGATGTCGTGGTGCTCAACAAGATCGACGCCCTGAGCGAAGACGAGCTGCTCAGGGCCGAGGAACAGCTGCGCCGGCTCGCGCCGGGAGTGCGCTTCATGGAAACGGCGTACGGCGCCAGGCTCGACACCCGGCTCACGCTGGGCCTGCACCTGCACGAGCATGCCCGCGCGGGCGGACACCATCATGGACCCGTCCGCACGGCGCCCGGCGAGGGCGACGCGCCGCTGGCCGATCAGCGCGTGCTCGACGGGCACAGCCACGGCGGCCTCGGCGCGCACGTCCACAGCCTCAGCACGCACGAGCACTTTCACGAGCACGACAACGGCTGGCAATCCTTCCGCCTGCGCAGCGACGAGGCGCAACACCCGGGCGAGCTGCTCGGCGCGATCCGCAGCGTCACGCAGGAATTCCCGCTGCTGCGCGCCAAGGGCTTCGCGCGCCTGCCCGAGGGGCGCCTCGTGGTGCAGGCGGTGCGCACGCGCGTCGAGACCCGCACGGACGATGTTCGCGTGGAGGGTCCTTCCGAAATCATCTTCATCGGGTACCATCCGCGCCGCAAGCATGTCGCGGCGCGCATCACCGAACTGACCGGAAAGAGCTGGGCCTGATACGGGACTTGTCCCATCCTGGATTCAGGAGTCGGTGTCACCCCTCGTGGGCAGGAGGCAGGATATGAAACGCCAGCGCGTCACCCGGGTCGACGGAAAGACCATCAATGTCGTGCAGAGACGCGGCCACCTCAGCTACTGCTACCACGGATGCTGCTGCGGTCACGTGAAGCGCGGCTACGCCGCCGTGCCGGTCGATGTCTATAAAGACGAGTGGATTCGCCGCAAGCTGCGAAACCGCGTGCACCTCACCAAAAGCGGCTGCCTGGGACCCTGCACGCTCGCCAACGTCGCGCAGCTGCTCTTTGACGGTCACAGCGTGTGGTTTCACAGCGTGAATGACGCCTGGCAGGTGCGCGCCATTTACGACTACGTCGAGGCGATGCTGGCCGCCGACCGTTTTCTGCCCCCGCCGCCCGAACTGCTGGAGTACACCTTCAACTATTACACCTGGGACGGGCGCGAAGAGGGCGGAGCAGCGAAAGTGGCGCCTGAAGCGGACGCTTCCCCGGAGGCGCTGAGCGGGATCGCCTTTCTGACCCACGCCGACACCGATCTATTGTGCCTCGACGCGGCGCGTGACAGCTTCCCGCCGGAGTTTCCGCTCGTGACGGGCGTGAGCCTGAGCGGTATTCGCAGCGACGCGCAGATGCAGCAACTGCTCAGCGGCGCGGTTGGCGGGGCCGAAATCGTCGTGGCGCGGATTCACGGCCGCCTTTCGGGTGTGCCGGGCTACGGGCTGCTGCTCGATCATGCCCGCCGGGCCGGGCAGCGCCTGCTGCTGCTCAGCGGCACCGGGGAAAGCGACCCGGAACTCGCGGCGAGCAGCTCGGCCCCGCCGCGAGTGCAGCAGGACGCCCTGGCGTACCTGCAGGCGGGTGGCTGGCAGAACATCCGCGAACTGCTGTGCTTTCTCTCGGACTCACTGCGCCTGACCGGCTTCGGCTTCGCGCCGCCCCTCGCGCTGCCCGAGCACGGTCTTTATCACCCCGACCTGCCCGAGCACGCCACCCTGGAGGACTGGTCACGCCTCGCGCGGCCCGAGCGGCCCACGGCAGGCCTGACCTTTTACCGGGCCCACGCCCTGAGCGGCAACACCGCCTTTGTCGACGCGCTGGTGCGCGCCCTGGACGACGCGGGCCTGAACGCCCTGCCGGTGTTCACCACGAGCCTCAAGGCCACGCACGAGGGTCAGCCCGCGGTGTTTCAGTTCCTGCAGGACTCCGGCGGCACCCCGCTGGTGGATGTGCTGATCAACACCCTGTCCTTTGCGATGGGCGAGGTGAACGCGGGCGGGGTCACGAACGCCGGCTGGTCGGTGGGCGCCCTGGAGCGTCTGGGCGTGCCGGTGCTGCAGGCCGTCACGAGCGGGGGCGCGCGCGGTCCCTGGGAAACGAGCGCGCGGGGCCTGAACCCGCTCGACACCGCCATGAACGTCGCGCTGCCCGAATTCGACGGCCGCATCATCAGCGTGCCGGTGTCCTTCAAGGAGCGCGACCAGGACGGCGCGCGTTTCGTTCCCGACCTCGAGCGCTGCGCGCGCGTCGCGGGTCAGGCGCGCGGCCTGGCCCGCCTGCGCTGGCTCGCGAACAGCGAGAAACGCATCGCCTTCGTGTTCACCAATTCGGCCAGCAAGGCCAGCCAGATCGGCAACGCCGTGGGGCTCGACGCGCCCGCCTCGCTGCTCGCCCTGCTGCAGGCGCTGCGGGCGCACGAGTACGACGTCGGAGAACTGCCCGCCACGCCCGACGCCCTCATTCACGAACTGATCGACCGCTGCGCCTACGACCAGCTCTACCTGACGCCCGCGCAGCTGGGGCGCGCCGCCGGGCAGGTCAGCGTGGAGCGCTACGGGGAGTGGTTTGCCGAGCTTCCCCCGACCCTGCAGCGCCGGATGGTCAAGCAGTGGGGCGAGGCCCCCGGCGAGGCGTACGTGCACGGCGCTCAGCTGGCCTTCGCGGGCCTGGAGCTCGGCAACGCCTTCGTGGCGCTGCAGCCTCCGCGCGGGTACGGCATGGACCCCGACGCGATCTACCACACCCCGGAACTGCCACCCACCCACCACTACTACGCCCTGTACCGCTGGCTGCGGGAAAGCCCGGAGGAGGGCGGCTGGGGCGCCGACGCCATCGTGCACGTCGGGAAGCACGGTACGCTGGAATGGCTGCCCGGCAAGGGCGTGGGCCTCAGCGCCAACTGCTTTCCGGACGCGCTGCTGGGCGACCTGCCGCTCTTTTATCCCTTCATCCTCTCCGATCCCGGCGAGGGCACCCAGGCCAAACGGCGCGCGCACGCGGTCGTGATCGATCACCTGCCGCCGCCCCTCACGCGCGCCGACACCTATGGTCCCCTCGCCGAGCTCGCGGCGCTGGTCGACGAGTACTACCAGCTCGAACTGCTCGATCCCGCCAAGCTGCCCCTGCTGCAAGGGCAGATCTGGGCGCTGGTGCAGCAGACCAACCTCGGCAGCGACCTGGGCCTTGACCTCGGCCAGGTGCTGCGGCGCGATCACGGCGACCACGTGCACGAATGGGACGACGAATTCACTCCCGAGGGCGTGCCGGTCACCCTGGCTGAAATGCGCGGGGACGAGGTCGCGCACCTGCTCGAGGACATCGACGGCTACCTCTGCGAGATCGGCGCCGCGCAGATTCGTGACGGGCTGCACGTCCTGGGTCAGGTGCCGGCGGGTGAACACCTGCCCGAGATGCTGCGCGCCCTCACCCGCCTCGCCAACCTCGACGTGCCCGGCGTGGGAAGCGAGATTGCCCGGTTACTGGGCCTCGACCACGGCGCCCTGCTGGAGCGGCCCGGCGCGCGGCTCGCCGAAACGTCCCCAGAGCTCAACAACCTCGCCGGTCGCGCGCTCTTCACGCACGCGGACGTCCTCGAGCTGATCGACGAGCTGGCCTTGCACCTCTACCAGCTGCTGCAGCGCGAGACCTTCGATGCGGCCCGTATTCCCGCGGTCCTCACCGAAGTCTTCGGAGCCCGCGAAGAATGGGGCGGGTTGCCCCGCACCCTCGATTTCGTGTGTGCACAGCTCAAGCCCAACCTCGACGCGACCAGCGCCGAAATCGATCACCTGTTGCACGGGCTTGCGGGCGAGTACGTGCCCGCCGGGCCGAGCGGCGCACCGTCGCGCGGTATGGCGCACATTCTGCCCACGGGGCGCAACTTTTACGCCGTGGATCCGCGCGCCCTGCCGTCGCAGGCGGCCTGGCAGGTGGGGGAGAGCCTCGCGCGTGAGGTCCTGGCGCGCTTCCTGCGTGAAAGCGGCCAGTACCCCGAGAACGTCAGCATCAGCGTGTGGGGCACGAGCGCCATGCGCACCCAGGGTGACGACGTCGCCGAGATCCTGGCCCTGCTCGGCGCGCGGCCCACCTGGCACCCGCAGAGCCGCCGGGTGGACGGTGTGGAGCTCGTGCCCCTGGCCGAGCTCGGGCGTCCCCGCATCGACGTGACGGCGCGCATCAGCGGCTTTTTCCGCGACGCCTTTCCGCACCTGATCCAACTGCTCGACGACGCCGTACAGCTGGCCATGCACGCCGACGAACCCCCCGAGCAGAACTACCCCCGCAAGCACTACCTCGACGACCTCGCGACGCGTCTGGCCGACCTGCCGCCCGAGGAAGCGCAGGCGCGCGCGTCCTACCGCATTTTCGGCAGCGCTCCGGGCGCCTACGGCGCAGGGATCCTGCCGCTCATCCAGGAAGGCAACTGGCAGGGCGACGAGGACTTCACACGCGCGTATGTGAACTGGGGTGGCTTTGCGTACACGGCCGGGGAGAGCGGGGTGGACGCCCGTGACGACTTCCGCGAGCGTCTCGCGCACACCCAGGTGGCGCTGCACAACCAGGACAACCGCGAACATGACCTCTTTGACAGCGACGACTACCTGCAGTTTTTTGGCGGCATGATCGCCTCGATTCGCAGCCTGTCGGGGGCGCAGCCCCGGCACTACTTCGGCGACACCCAGAACCCCGAGCGCGCCCGCGTGCGCGATCTGCAGGAAGAGGCCCTGCGGGTGTACCGCTCGCGCGTCGTGAATCCCAAGTGGCTGGAGGGCATCAAACGTCACGGCTACAAGGGCGGGCTGGAACTCACCGCCACCGTCGATTACCTGTTCGGCTTCGACGCGACCGCGCAGGTGGCGCACGACTTCATGTACGAGGGCGTGGCCCAGGAGTACGCGCTGAATCCGGACACCCAGGACTTTCTGCGCGAGTCCAATCCCTGGGCGCTCAACGCCATCACCGACCGCCTGCTCGAAGCGAACGCGCGCGGGATGTGGGCGCCGCAGGAAGAGACCCTGAGACAGCTGCAGCAATTGCACCTGGACAGCGAAGCGTGGCTGGAAGCGCGTGGTGAGGCGGGGCGCCGCGCGCCCGTCTCGCCCACCCTGGGAGGAGAGCGGTGAGCTTCCCGTTCAGCGCCATCGTGGGGCAGGACGACCTGAAGCTGGCGCTGCTGCTGCTGGCGGTCAATCCGGCGGTGGGAGGGGTGCTGGTGCGCGGGGACAAGGGCAGCGCCAAGAGCACCACCGCCCGCGCGCTCGCCGAGCTGATGCCGGGCGGGGAAGAGCGAGCGCCCTTCGTCACGCTGCCCCTCGGCGCAACCGAGGACCGCGTGATCGGCACCCTCGATCTGGAGCGCGCCCTGAAAGGCGAGAAGGCGCTGCAGCGCGGCCTGATCGCGCAGGCGCACGGTGGTGTGCTGTACATCGACGAGGTGAACCTGCTGCCCGATCATCTGGTGGACGTGCTGCTCGACGTGGCCGCCATGGGCGTCAACCGCGTGCAGCGTGAAGGCCTGAGCGCCGAGCACGCGGCGGTCTTTTCCCTGGTGGGGACCATGAATCCCGAGGAGGGCAACTTGCGTCCGCAGTTCCTCGACCGTTTCGGGTTGTGCGTGGAGGTCGCTACGCCCGACGACCCCCGCGAGCGCGCGGAAATCGTGCGGCGGCGGGTGCGCTACGAAGCGGACCCGCACGCCTACGCGGCGGGCTGGCAGGCGGAACAGGACGCCCTGCGCCGGGCCCTGCATGACGCGCGCGTTCGGCTGCCGGGCGTGGAGCTGCCCGACGGGCTGCTGGAAACCATCAGCGCCCTGTGCCGGTCGTTCGGCGTGCGCAGCCTGCGGGCCGACCTCGTGCTGCACCGCGCCACGCGGGCCCTGGCCGCCCTGGAGGGCCGCGAAACGGTGACGCTGGAGGACGTGAAGCGCGCCGCGCCCCTGGTGCTCGCGCACCGTGGGCGCCAGAACCCACTGCAGCCCGGGGGCGGGCAGGACGGGCAGGACCTCGACGAGCTGCTGGACGGGCTGCAGCCGCCCCCACCCCGGGACGTGCCAGGCGAACCCGGCGAACTGGGTGAACCTCAGGACCCCGAGCCCCAGGACAACGGTCCCGAGGACGGCGCGCTTCCCACGGAAACTGATACCCACCCGGAAGCCACCTTCACGGCGTCATCCCGGGGGGTCGCGCGCATCGAGCTGCGCGGCGCGCCGGGTGAACAGAGCGGACGCTCCTCGCTCAGCCAGGGCGCGCCGCGCGGGCGCACCGTGCGTGAGCGGAAAAACGAACAGCCCGGCAGCCTGGCCGTGAGCACCACCCTGCTGAGCGCCGCCGACCGTGCGGCCCGTGCGGGCACCCCGCTCAGCGTCACCCGCGACGACCTTTACGAGCGGGTGCGAGAGGAGCGCACCGGCGTGCGGGTGCTGTTCGTCGTGGACGCCAGCGGCAGCATGGGCGCGCGCGCGCGCATGGAGGCCGTGAAGGGCGCGGCCCTGGGCCTGCTGGCCGATGCCTACGCGCGCCGCGACGAGGTGGGTGTGATCGCCTTTCGGGGTGTCCGCGCCGAGCTGCTGCTGCCCTTCACGCGTGACACCGACACCGCGCAGCGGGCCCTGCAGCAGCTGCCGACCGGCGGGCGCACGCCGCTCGCGCACGCCCTCACGCTGGCGGGCGAGGTGCTGCATTCCCGGCAGGACGGCGCCCTGCTGGTCGTGCTGACCGATGGTCGGGGCAACGTGCCGCTGCCGGGCGGCGGGGACGCCTGGGCGCAGACCCTGAGCGCCGCCGCCGCCCTGGCGGGCACACCCGCCCTGGTGCTGGATACCGAAACAGGCGTCGTGCGTGCCGGGCGCGCCGCCGAACTCGCGCGGGCCCTGGGGGCCGAGTGCCTGACGCCCGAGGCGCTGTCCGCCGAGACCCTCACGCTGGCCCTGCGCGCGAGGACCCCATCGGCAGCCGCTCAGTACCGGGGCACGCCATGACGCCACGCCTGATCGTCGCCGCGCCGCACTCGGGGGCAGGCAAGACGACCGTCACGGCAGCCATCCTGGCGGGCCTGCGGGCGCACGGATTGCGGGTGCAGCCCTTCAAGGCCGGCCCGGACTACCTTGATCCCACGCACCTCGGGGCGGCCGCCGGGGTGGCGGCGCGCAACCTCGATTCCTTTCTGCTGCCCCCCGGCACGCTCGAAGCGCTGTTCGTGCGCGCGGCGCGCGGTGCAGACGTCTCGATCATTGAGGGGGTGATGGGCCTCTTTGACGGCCGCGACCCTCTCAGCGACGACGCCAGCACCGCCGACCTGGCCCGGCGTCTGGGGGTGCCCGTCGTGCTGGTCCTCGACGTGCGGGGAGCGGCCCGCTCCGCCGCCGCGATGGCGCTGGGCTTTGCCCGGTTCGCGCCGGACCTGAACATCGCGGGCGTGATCCTCAACCGGGTGGGCAGCGAGCGGCACGCGAGGCTGTGCGAAGCGGCCCTGGCGCAGGTTGGGGTGCGCTCCTTTGGCTTTCTGCCTCGTGACGAGCGGGTCGGGGTGCCCGAGCGGCACATGGGGCTCGTCCTGGCGGGAGAAGCCCGCATCGACCATGCGGCGCTGACGCATGCCGCGCAGCAGCTCGACCTGCCCGGGCTGCTGGAGGTCGCGCGCTCCAGTCCCCCCCTGCCCGACCCGCCCGCCCTGTTGCCGCGCACCCCACGACCGGCCCGCGCCTGCATCGCCCTGGCGCGTGACGAGGCCTTCAACTTCTATTACCCGGACGCGCTCGACGTTCTGCGCGACCTCGGCGCCGAACTGATCGAGTTCTCGCCCCTGCGAGACGGGTGCGTTCCCGACGCGGGCGCCCTCCTGATCGGCGGCGGCTACCCGGAACTGCACGCCGCTCCCCTGAGCGCGAACACGGCCATGCGCGCCTCGGTGCGCTCTTTTGCGGCCTCGGGCCGTCCGGTGATCGCCGAGTGCGGTGGGCTGATGTACCTCGGCGAGACGCTGCGCGACCTGGGCGGGCGCTCTCACCGCATGTGCGGTGTGATTCCCGCCCGTACGGTCATGCGCCAGCGCCCGATCCTGGGATACCGCGAGGTCGTCACCCGCTCGCAGACTCCCTACGGTCCGGCCGGAACAGGGCTGCGCGGTCACGAGTTTCACTTTTCCGAGCTGGAGACGCCCCTGCAGCCGCCCGCGTACGGACGGGTGGGCGGAGGCGAAACCGAAGGGTACGCGGCGGGAAACGTCCTGGCCAGCTACGTTCACCTGCACCTCGCCGCCCACCCTGAAGCGGCGGAGCACTTTGTAGAGCTGGCCGCGCGGTGGACGGGGCGGACCCAGGAGGCACAGGGCACGCCGGAGGCGAGCCCGTGAGCGTCCCCCTGGCCGTGCTGCTCGACCTCACCCTGGGAGAGCCGCCCGCGAAAGTCCACCCCGTGGTGCTGATGGGGAACTACCTGCAGTTCGCCCGCCGCCGCTGGCAGGCGCGGGGTGCGCGCGGTCAGCTGCTGCAGGGCGCGGCGTGGTGGGCACTGGGAGCGGCCGGGAGTTACGCGTTCGGGCGAGGAGCGCAGGGGGCCGTGAAGGCCCTGCCGCGCCCTCTGCGCGATCTGGCGCTGGCGGCGCTGCTCAAGCCGACCTTTTCGGCGCGCGGTCTGTTTCGGGCAGTGGGCGAGGTCGAGCGGCCGTTGCGCGCCGGTGACCTCGCGCAGGCACGGCAGATGCTGTCCTGGCACCTCGTCAGCCGCGACACGGGCGACCTCATGGAGGAAGAGGTGGCGGGCGCGGCCCTGGAGAGCCTGTTCGAGAATCTGTCGGATTCGGTGGTGGGACCGCTGCTGGCCTTTCAGCTGGGCGGGTTGGGGCTGGCGTACCTCTACCGCTTTGCCAACACCGCCGACGCCATGTGGGGCTACCGGACACCGGAACTGGAGTGGAACGGAAAAGTGGCCGCGCGCGCCGACGACGCGCTGAACCTTTTGCCCGCGCGGGTGAGCGCGCTGCTGATTCTGCTGGGAACCCGCGTGACCGGAGAGGACGCCGCGCGGGCCACGCGGGTCTGGCGCGCAGACGCACACCTCACCAGCTCCCCGAACGCCGGTCATCCCATGTCGGTCGCGGCGGGCGCGCTGGGCGTGCGGCTGGACAAACGCGGACACTACATCCTCAACGCGGCAGGCCGGGCACCCCAGGCGGGCGACCTCGCAGGGGGCCTGCGGCTCGCCGCGGCGGCGCTGGCGCTCGGGGCAGTGCTGCTGATCGGGGGAGGGCGTGCCTGAAGGGCCACAGCCCCGCCATCCGCAGTTGCCCCGCGCGCCGCACGGCGGGCCCGGCACCGCTCCCTTTGCCGGGATCGACTTCAGCGTCAACACCAATCCTCTGGGGCCCAACCCGGTCTTGCTCGCGGCGGCGCGGGCGGCGGACCTCGGCGCCTACCCCGATCCTGGCATGCGCGCCGAGCAGGAAGTGCTGGCCGCCTGGCACGGGGTGTCCCCTGCAGAGGTGGTCCCCGCCACGGGCGCGTCCGAACTGCTGCACCGGCTCGCGCGCGCGTACCTGGGCGGCCATGACCGGGTGCTGTCGGTGCTTGCCCCCTTCGGGGAGTTCGCCCGCGCCGCCGCGCTGCAGGGGGCCGCGCTGTCGGTCGTGGAGCCCGAAGGGGCGCGCGAGGCCGTCCACGCGGAGTCACCCACCCTGGTCTACCTGTGCCGGCCGCACAATCCGCTGGGTGTCAGCTTGGTCGCCGAGAACGCGACAGCCCTTGCAGACACCTGCCGGGAGATGGGGGCCCTGCTGATTCTCGACGAGGCCTACGTCGGCCTCGCGCCCGCTCTGGAACCCGTGCCCCCTCACCCGGCCTTGGTGCGCCTGCACTCGCCCGGCAAGCTGCACGGCCTGGTGGGGGTGCGTCCCGCCTACGCCCTGGCCGCTCCCGAGGTCGCGGCGGTCCTGGTGAACCTCGCGCCCGCCTGGAGCGTCGGGGCGCCGACCCTGGCGCTGCTGCGCGCGCTGCCCGCTGCCCAGGAATTCGTGCATGAAAGCCTGCCGCGCTGGCAGGACGCGGCCCGCGCCCTCAAGGCGGAGCTGCGCGCACTCGCCCCTGTCCACGACGAAGCGCTACCCTATTTCACGATGAGTGTCGGCGATGCACGCGGCGTGACGGCGCAGCTCCTCACGCGCGGCGTGAAGGTGCGCGACTGCACGAGTTACGGCTTTCCCGGGCGGGTGCGGATCTCGGCCCGCCTACCCCACGAGAACGCCCGCCTCGTTCAGGCAGTTTCGGAGGTATTGGGTGGGTAGGGCCCTGATGGTGCAGGGCTGCACGTCGAGTGCGGGAAAGTCCTACCTGGTAAGCGCCCTGTGCCGCGCCTTTGCCAACGAGGGGGTGCGGGTGGCGCCCTTCAAGGGGCAGAACATGAGCAACAACGCCGGCATCACCCGCGAGGGCGGCGAGATCGGGCGGGCGCAGATCGTGCAGGCCCGCGCGGCGCGCGTGGAGCCGCAGGCCCGCATGAACCCGGTGCTGCTCAAACCGGAAGCCGATTCCCGCTCGCAGGTGGTGGTGCTCGGCAAGGCCGACCTGGCACTCTCGCAGCTTCCCTGGCGTGAGCGCAAGGCGCACCTGTGGCCCTTCGTGCGCGACAGCCTGCACGGCCTGCTGGCCGACTACGACTTGGTGCTGATCGAGGGGGCGGGCAGCCCGGCCGAGGTGAATTTGCGCGCCGGGGACATCGTGAACATGCGCGTGGCGCTGGAGGCGCAGGCGCGGGTACTGCTGGCCGCCGACATCGACCGGGGAGGCGCCTTCGCACACCTGCTGGGCACCTGGCACTGCCTCAGTGCCGAGGAGCGCGCGTTGCTGGGGGGGTTTATCCTGAACAAGTTCCGCGGTGACCCCGCTTTGCTCAGCCCCGCCCCCGAGTGGCTGGAGCAGCAGACCGGGGTGTCCACGGTAGGCATCGTGCCGATGCTGGGGATTCCCCTGCCCGAGGAGGACGGGCTGCTGCCTGACCGCTCCGCGCCGCTCTTCGAAGCGGGTGCCCTGGCGGGCTCGGTGGCCATTGCCCGCCTGCCCCGGGTGGCCAACCTCGACGAATTCGCGCCGCTGGGAGAGCTGGCACGTTGGGTGACAAGTCCGGCCGAGCTGGCGGGCGCACGGGCGGTGATTCTGCCGGGCTCCAAGAGCGTGCGCGCCGACCTCGCGTGGCTGCGTGAAACCGGTCTGGCGGGCGCCGTGACCCGCCTGGCCCGCGAGGGTGTGCCGGTGCTGGGCGTGTGCGGTGGCCTGCAGATGCTGGGCCGCACGCTGCGCGACCCGCACGGCATCGAAGGTGGGGGAGAAGCGAGCGGACTCGGCCTGCTGGACCTGGAAACGACCCTGGAGCCCGAAAAGATCACCCGCGAAGTCGCCCTGAAGGACGCCGAGACGGGCAGCGTCCTGCGCGGGTACGAGATTCACCACGGCCGCACCGTCGCGGGGCCAGAGGTGACCGAGACCCTGCCGGGCGCGGCCTGGCGCAGCGGCAACGTGCGCGGCGCCTACCTGCACGGCCTGCTGGAGAATCCCGCTTACCTGGAGGCGTTTCTGGGCTGGGCGGGCCTGCAGTCCACGGCGGCGCTCGACACCCTCGATTCACGCCTTGACGCCCTGGCAGAGCAGGTCAAGGCCGGTCTCGACTGGGCGCGTGTGCGTGACCTGGCGCTGGGAGTCTGATGGGCCGCCTGATCTTCGTGACCGGGGGAGCGCGCAGCGGCAAGAGCGCCTTCGCCGAGCGGCGCGCGCTGCAACTCGCGCCCGTGAAGCGCACCTACATCGCCACCGCCCAGGCCTTCGACGACGAGATGCGCGAGCGGATCGCCCGTCACCAGGGCGAACGCGCGGCGGGCTGGCAGACGCTGGAGGAGCCACTGAACGCCGCCCGCGCCCTGCATGAAGCGCCCACCCCGGTGGTGCTGCTCGACTGCCTGTCGCTGCTGGTGTCCAACCTGCTGCTGCTGGACCTGCCTGCCGAGGACATCCTGGCGCGCGTGCAGGACCTCATCGAGGCCGGACGGGAGCGGGAAGGCACACTCATCGTCGTCTCGAACGAGGTCGGTTCGGGCATCGTGCCCGAGTACCCCCTGGGGCGCCGGTACCGCGATGTGCTGGGCTGGGCCAACCAGCGCATGGCCGCCGCCGCGCAGGAAGCGTATCTGGTCGTGGCGGGTTTGCCACTCACGCTGAAATCCGAACCGTAGGGCGCTCGGGTGGGTCAGCTGCCGCAGTACAGGCTGACGGGCTTGCGGTCCGCGACATTTTTCATCCATTCCAGCGCGTCGTTCAGCGCCACCTGACGGGTCTGGTAGTGGTTGATCCCGCGGTAGGTCTTGTAGGTCACCGCCCGACCCAGCTTGCACTGCTCGCCCACAAAGGCCCGTTGCGCCGCCTCGGTGACGATGTCGTCGGTGCTGCCCTGCGCCACGAAAGCCGGAATGCTCGCGCCTGCCTTGTTCATGCCGGCGTTGTTGGTCCGCAGCACCTTGGCCCAGGTCGGGTATTTCTGTGCCAGGGTGCCGTCTCGCAGTGCACGGACGAACTCCGGCTGGAAGACGTCCTCGGGGCGCTTGCTGTACATGCTGTAGAGATCGGCGATGCAGCGGCTGCGGGCGTTGGTGTTGAGCCCGTTGTACACCTTGGGCAGCAGAATCTGCCGGGCATCGGCCTGATTCTTGCCGTAGTACGCTTCGTAGGCCGCGACCGCGTACGGCGCGAAGGCAGCATTCTCACGCCAGAGCGTTTCGACGTTGGTGGTCGCGCCGAAGACGGCCACGCCCGTGACCGGCACATCAGGGGCATAACGACGCGCGAGGTCGGCGGCGGCGAAACTCGAGTGGCCTCCCTGCGAGTACCCCGAGAAGAACACCGCGTCCTGCGGACGGGCGCTGAGGCTCTTTCCGGCGCCCTCGAAAAACTGGTAGGCGGCGCGCGCGGCGTCCAGCATGATGCGCGCCTCGCTGGCCGACACGAAGTACGGCTGCAGGCGGTCCTTGTCATTGAAGTAGGCGTAATCGGTCATCACCCCGATGAAGCCCTGCGCGGCGTAGGACAGCATGTGCCCCTGGTACCAGCCCCACGACGCCACCTCGGGGCGTTCGTTGAACACCGAGCAGGCGTCCGCGAGGCCGGTGGTGCCGGGTCCCAGGACGTACACCGGCAGCTTGGTGCCCTTGGGCACCTGCGGCACGAAGATCTGCGCCCGCACGGTCAGGGGTTTTCCCTTCTCGTCGGTGGAGCGCAGGGTCAGGTCGTAGCGCGCGACGCTGTAGCGTGGTGCGGGCGGTGCGTTGCGCGAATACAGGGCCTGCCCGGCCTGCGTGATGGCGGCGGGCGTGTAGGTGCCCGAGGCTTTGGCGCCGGTCAGGGTGCGGGGCGTTGCGGCCTGGGCAGTCATCAACAATGAAGCGGTCAGTGCGCTGAGCATCAACAAGGGACGTCGCATGGTTGTGATCAGTGTCAGCTCTCCTTTCTTCCGGCTTGATACGAGCTGTCTGAACGCTTCTTCAAAAAGTACCCGATGTGGCGTTTGCGGCAACCCGGTGTGGCGGACTGTGGGCCGAGCAAAAGGCTCACCGGGCCGCCAGGCGGTCCGCAGCTCAAGGCCGGCGGGCCAGACTCAATCGCCCCCACATGAAAAGGTGGTTTTTGCCTTTTACGCTGGATCGACGTCAATTGAAGGACAACGCGACACCGTGTGCTGGAGTTTTGTGCAGAACAACACGGAAGAGAGGAGTTCGCCGTGAGTGAAGACGTGACCCGCGACCCGACACCGGGCCCCGAACGCCCGGGGAGCGTGCGCTGGCTTCCTTTGCTGCTCGGGCCGCTGCTGGCCTTGCTCACGTCGGTGATTCCCGCGCCGGGAGACTTGCCGGAAAGTGCCTGGCGGCTGGTCGGGCTGACCTTGTGGATGGTGACATGGTGGCTCAGCGAGGCCGTGCCGCTGGCCGCCACTGCGCTGCTGCCCATTCCTTTTATGCCACTGCTGGGCATCAACGAGGCCGGGCCCACCACCGCCAGCTACGCCGACCCGCTGATCTTTCTGTTTCTGGGTGGCTTTCTGATTGCGGCGGCCATGCGCCGCTGGAATCTGCACACCCGCATCGCGATGAACATCGTGCGGCGCATCGGGACGAGCCCCGCGGGCATCATTGGTGGCTTCATGCTCGCCACGGCCTTTCTGTCGATGTGGATTTCCAATACCGCGACCGCCGTCATGATGTTCGCGGTCGGCGTGAGCCTGATCGAGTACCTGCGCGGCAGCGGCCTGCCGGCGGCGCAGCTGCGCGGTTTCGGGGTGGCCCTGATGCTGGGCATCGCCTACAGCGCCAGCATCGGCGGCGTCGGGACCTTGATCGGCACGCCCCCCAACGCGTTGCTGGCCGCCTACGCCGGGCGCGAACTGGGCGTGGCCATCGACATGAGCCGCTGGATGCTGCTGGGCGTGCCCTTTGTGATCCTGATGCTGGCCTTCACCTGGTTCTGGCTGACCCGCGTGGTGGGGCGCGTGAACGAACTGCGCCTGGAAGGCGCGGCGAGCGTGGTGGACACCGAGCTGGCCAAGCTGGGCGCCCTGCGCGGGGGCGAGCGCGGCGTGCTGGTTATCTTCGTGCTGACCGCCCTGGCCTGGATCTTCCGTCCGCAGCTTGCCGAGCTGACCGGCCTTACCCTGAGCGACACGGCCATCGGGCTGATCGCGGTGTCGCTGCTGTTCGTGCTGTCCTCGGGCGGGCGGCGCCTGCTCACCTGGCGCGACGCCGAGTCGATTCCCTGGGGTGTGCTGCTGCTGTTCGGTGGCGGGCTGGCGCTGGCGTCCGCTTTCGGAGCGACCGGCCTCGCGCAGGCCATCGGTGGGGCGGTGAGCGGTTTGTCGGGCATCAACGTGTGGCTGCTGGTGCTGCTCGTCACGACCATGATCGTGTTTCTGACCGAACTCACCAGCAACACCGCCACGGCGGCGACCTTTCTGCCCATCATGGGCGCGGTCGCCGGGGGTCTGGGCGAGAACGCGCTGCTGCTCGCCATTCCGGTGGCTATCGCGACCTCGGCGGCCTTCATGATGCCGGTGGCGACGCCGCCGAACGCCATCGTCTTTGCCTACGAGGACCTCAAGATCCGTGACATGGTGCGGGCGGGCTTTGTGCTCAACATCGCCTCGATCACGGTGATCGTCGCTTTGCTGGCGCTCCTGGCGGGGCCGGTGTTTGGGATCGAACCGGGCGTGCCCCTGGCGCCCAGGAGCAGCGGGCAGTAGCGCGGCGGACTGGTGCTGGTCCCAGCGCGTAATCAAGCGCTGGGGCTTTTCCTGGTGAGGCCGGTCCCTTGTGGGTCCACCCGGTCTGCAACGTCATGGGCGCGCTTCGCCGCTGTCTGCCGCCGTCTTCTGTGCCTCTGCGTCCTGCGAAGCGGTGTTCTGTAAGGGGGTGTCCTGCGAGGTGCGGCGCCCGATCTCCTGGCGCACGACCGGCGCCACCCGGGTGGCGTAGAGCTCGATGGCCCGCAGAATCTGGGCGTGAGGCATGGTGCCGACCGTCAGCTGCAGCAAAAAGCGCTGGTGCCCGAAGATTTCGTGCTGAAACACGATTTTCTCGGCGACCTCCTGGGGATCGCCCGCGACAAGGGCGCCGCGCAGGGTGCGCGAGGCGTCGAACTGCGCGCGGGAAAAGGGCGCCCAGCCGCGCTCGCGGCCTATGGCGTTCATCATGCCCGCATGGTACGGGTAAGCCTCGTCGGCGGCCTGCTGCGAGGTCGGCGCGATATAGCCGTGTGAATTGATGCTGATGGGTGGGGGAGCGTGCCCGGCCCGCCTCGCCGCGTCGCGGTGCAACTGTGCGAGCGGCGCGAAACGCTCGGAGAGGCCACCGATGATGGCGATGGCCATCGGCAGCCCCAGGGTGCCCGCGCGCACGGCGGACTCGGGCGTGCCGCCCACCGCGACCCACACCGGCAGCGGATTTTGCAGCGGGCGCGGATAGACGCCCTGGTTCTCCAAAGCCGCGCGGTGACGGCCGGACCAGCGCACGCGCTCCCCGGCACGCAGTGCCAGCAGCAGTTCGAGTTTCTCGGCAAACAGCGTGTCGTAATCGTGTAGGTCATACCCGAACAGCGGAAAGGACTCGATGAACGATCCCCGGCCCGCCATGATCTCGGCGCGCCCGCCCGACAGCAGGTCGAGGGTGGCGAACTCCTGAAAGACCCGCACGGGATCGTCGGAGCTGAGCACCGTGACGGCGCTCGTGAGGCGGATGGTTTTGGTGCGCACCGCCGCGGCGGCCAGCACCACGGCAGGCGCCGAGACCACGAAGTCCGGGCGGTGGTGCTCGCCCAGCCCGAACACGTCGAGGCCCACCTGATCGGCCAGCTCGATTTCCTCCAGCAGGTTTCGCAGTCGCTCCTCGGCGCTGATCAGCCCGCCCGAAAAAGGGTCGGGGGTGCGCTCGGCAAAGGTGTAGAGGCCGAGTTCGAAGGGTTGGGCAGGGCTTGGCATGTCGTCTCCCGTTTCAGGCTGCCGCGCCGCGCGGCGCGGTGGTTCAGGCTTGCATGAACGTGGGTGAAGTCTGCAGTGGGGGTAGTGCATCCTGCCGATGTATCGCCGGGCGCGCCCTATTAGGCTGGCCTCATGTCATCTTCCCGATCTGCGCTGGGCGTGCTGGTGCGTTATGTGGGCCCGCAGTGGAAACGGGCGACGCTCCTGGCCGCGCTGCTGCTGAGTTCCATCGGCCTGCAGCTGCTCACCCCGCAGATTCTGCGCGCCTTTCTCGACAGCGCCCAAAGTCAGGGCGCGCTGTCCACGCTGGTGCGCTTCGCGGCCGTGTATCTGGCTGCGGCGACGGCGGTGCAGTTTCTGACGGCGGGCGCGACGTATGTGGGCGCCGACGTCGGCTGGACCGCCACTAACCGCCTGCGCGCCGACCTGATGCGCCACCTGATGTCCCTCGACATGAGCTACCACAAGGAGCGCACCCCCGGCGAGATGATCGAGCGCATCGACGGTGACGTGACGGCGCTCAGCAACTTCTTTTCGCAGTTCTCGGTGCGGGTGTTCGGGGCGCTGCTGCTGCTGTTCGGGGCCCTCACGGTGTTCTGGTTCGAGGATGCGCGCGTCGGCCTGGTCGTGACGCTGTTCGCCGCCTTCACGCTGTTCGTGCTGCTGCGCGTGCGGCGGGTGGGCGTGGAACCCACCCGGCAGGAACGCGAGGCGAGCGCCAAGCTGTACGGCTACATCGAGGAGCGCCTGACTGGTCTCGACGACCTGCGCGCGCTGGGCGCCGGAGGGCACGCCCTCAGGGGCTTTCTGGCCGTGCAGCGCGATTTCTTCTGGAAGTCCCGCCGGGCCTGGATCGCGCGCTCCACGGTGTGGCAGCTCTCGTTCATCCTGTTCGCGCTGGGCTACGTCGGTGTGCTCGCCATGGCCCTGGGGCTCTACGCGGCGGGCGCCATCACCATCGGCACCGCCTACCTCTACTACCAGTACATGACCCTGATCGAAGATCCCATCGACCAGCTCACCCAGCAGCTGCAGGAACTGCAAAAGGCCGGGGCCAGCCTGATTCGCATCGGGGAACTGTTGCAGCTGCGCCCGGCCCTGCAGGAGGGAACGTTGGAACTGCCCTCCGGTCCCCTTGAACTGCAGTTTGACCGGGTGTCCTTCGCCTACGGTGAGGCGCCGGTTCTTTCGGACGTGTCCTTCACCCTGGGCGTGGGGCGCCGGGTGGGCTTGCTGGGCCGTACCGGCAGCGGCAAAACCACCCTCACCCGGCTGGTGTCCCGGCTGTACGACCCGACTGCGGGCGCCGTGCGGCTGGCGGGACTCGATACCTGGGAGCTGCGCACGGAGTCGCTGCGCAGCCGGGTGGCGGTCGTGACCCAGGACGTGCAGCTGTTTCAAGCCTCGGTGCGCGACAACCTGACCCTCTTCGATGACCGCGTTGACGACGCCCTTGTCGAGGCGGCCCTGCGTGAGGTGGGCCTGGGCGACTGGCTTGCGGGTCAGCCGGACGGCGTGCACACCCGGCTGCAGGCCGGCAGTTTGTCGGCGGGCGAGGCGCAGCTGCTCGCCTTTGCGCGGGTGCTGCTGAGCGATCCGGGCCTGATCATTCTCGACGAGCCCTCTTCCCGCCTCGATCCCGCCACCGAGGCCCTGCTGACCCAGGCGATGGAACGGCTGCTGGCCGGGCGCACGGCCATCGTGATCGCGCACCGCCTGGACACGATCGCGCGCGCCGACGACATCCTGGTGATGGGCGACGGGCGCGTGCTGGAGTTCGCTCCGCGTGAGGAACTGGCGCACGATCCCCACTCGCGCTACAGCGCGCTGCTGCGTGCAGGACGGCTCGACCTCGAAGAGGATGAGGCCCCACAAGCAGACCAAGCGACAGGGGTGCTGTCATGACCCGGGCCAGCCAAAGCAAGACAGGCGAGCCGGGCGTGACCGGACCGAGTGGCCGCCGCCTTTCGACCACGCGCCTGATGCGCGGGCTGTTTTCATACCGGCCGCTGCTGTTTTTCGTGAACCTCTGCCTGTGGGCGGTGTTTCACACCCTGCCGCTTGGTTTTGGTTACTTTGCCAAGCTGATCTTCGACCGCCTGGGCGAGGGGGCCTTCTCGCTCGCCTGGCTGGCCCTGCTGGGCTTTGGATTGGTACGCCTGGCGCGCTTCGGGGTGTTCACGGTGGCCTTTCGCACCTGGATCAGCTTGTGGTACATGCTTGACGCCCTGGTGCGGCGCAACCTGCTGGGCTACCTGCTGACCGCGAAGGGTTCGCGCCGCCTGCCCGACACGCCCGCCGAAGCGGTCAGCCGCTTTCGTGACGATGTCGAGTCGGTGGCCGAATACACCGAGTATTTCGTGGACGCCACGGGCATTTTGCTGTACGCGGTCATCGCCATCACCCTGATGGCCCGGATCGACCCGCTGGTCACGCTGGTGGTCTGTGCGCCCCTGGTGCTGATGGTGCTGCTGGTGCGCCAGCTGAGCCCCACCATCCGCGCCTACCGGCGCCGTTCGCGCGAAGCGACCGCCCGCGTGACTGATTTTGTGGGAGAAGCCTTCGGGGCGGTGGGCACCGTCAAGCTCTCGGCGCGCGAAGGGCAGATGGTGGCGCACCTGCACAAGCTGGGTGAAACGCGCCGCCACGCCGCACTGCGCGACGTGCTGCTCACCGAGCTGATCCGTTCGGTCAACAGCGGCATGGTGAACGTCGGCATCGGTTTCGTGCTGCTGCTCTCGGCAGCCAAATTCCGCGACGGGACCTTCACGGTGGGTGATTTTGCGCTGTTCGCGGCCTATCTGCCGCGTCTGGCGCACAGCATGACCTTTCTGGGCGGCATGTTCGCGCAGCACCGCCGCACCGGGGTCAGCTTCGAGCGCATGACCCGCCTGCTGCAGGACGCCGAGCCTGAAACCATCGTGGCGCCTCATGACCTGCACCTGCGGGGCGATCTTCCCGAGGCGCCCCGGCCCCCGGCGCGAGAAGAGCTGCACGAACTGCGCGTGGAGCAGCTGGGCGCGCAGTTCGAAAACGGCCGGGGTGTGCAGGACGTCAGCTTCACGGTGCGGCGCGGACAGTTCGTGGTGATCACCGGCCGCATCGGCAGCGGCAAAACAACCCTGCTGCGCGCCCTGCTGGGCCTGATTCCCGCTCAGGGGCGGGTACTGTGGAACGGCCGCGAGGTCGAGGACCGCGCCAGCTTCTTCGTGCCGCCGCGCAGCGCCTACACCGGGCAGTTGCCGCAGCTCTTCTCGGAAACACTGCGCGAGAACGTCTTGCAGGGAGCGCGTCCCGAGCAGCTGGAACGCGCACTGGACCAGTCGGTGCTGCGATCCGACGTGGACAGCTTCGAGCGTGGCCTGGACACCACGGTCGGTGCGCGCGGTGTCAAGCTCTCGGGCGGGCAGGTGAGCCGCGCCGCTGCGGCCCGGATGTTCGCGCGTGAAGCGGAACTGCTGGTCTTTGACGACCTGTCAAGCGCGCTGGACGCAGAAACCGAGCGTCAGCTGTGGGAAAACGTGTTCGGGCAGCGCGAAGACGGTGTGCAGGTGACCTGTCTGGTCGTGTCGCATCGGCGTTCGGCATTGCTGCGTGCCGACCATATCGTGGTGCTCGAAGGTGGGCGCGCAGTGGACCAAGGGAGGCTGGGAGAGCTGCTGGCGCGCAGTCCCGAGATGCGCGCACTGTGGGACGAAGAGCCGCAGTCCTGAGCGTGGTGTGCCTGAAGGGCTGGCATACTACTTGCTAAAGCGGGTTCCCGGACGTACCCAAGGGTTCCTCAGGGTCGCTCAGCTGCACTTCAAAAGTCAATCAGGTTCGTTTTTTAGAATAGGAGCGTCACTTTGGGGACACCCGAGGTGGAGTTTCGGCCAGATGCCGACCCGCAGGGCCACGCTGACTTTTTGCTGAACGTCAATCCGTGCCGAGCCCAGGGCCGCGCGAAATGAAGTGCAGATGTGGCGCGTACGCCTTTGTCTCCATCAAACGGTAGGGGGTGAGGTTTGCCCCTCGGCAGCGACCGAAAAGTTTCGTACACTCAGGAAGTCAAGGATGATGAGAACTTCTAAATTTCTTGCGCTGGTGATGGCGTCCATGCTGGCACTGGCCAGCTCGGCCTCAGCGATCACCCTGCGAATCACCGACCGTGATTTGCAGGGCCTGATTGCCCAGGGAGAGTCGAACGGCAACCGCCTGAACCTGCGGGTGGCGGCGGCGGCTTCCGGACCGGTGATGGTGTTCATCTACGACGGTGGCACCGTCACCAGTTACCGGGCGGTGCTGCGCGGTGATCAGATTCTGCTGGAAGGGCAGCCGGAGACGAGTTTGTCCAAGCTGCTCGCTGGGCGTGGTTTTTCACTGACCACCGAGGTGGTCGAGTCCACCGCGCCGCGTACCTTCAATTTCCCCGGCCTCAACACGACCCAGAACGCCACTCCCAGCTCGACACCTGCGTCAGGTACGTCGTCTGGCCCGGCCTCGGGCAGCAGCCCGGCCTCTGGCAGCGGAAATGGCGGGAACTCCGGTCAGGGTGGAAACGGCAACGCGGGAGCGAACGACAAGGGAAAAGATAACGGCAAAGACAAGGAAAAAGAGAAGGACAAAGGGAAAGGCAAGCCCTGAGTTCTCCATGTCTTTGCCGCTGTATTCCCTGCCAGCCCCCTGCATGAATTTTGGATTCTGGCAACCCACTGCACCATCCACGGCGACCGGTCCGCTCCGATTGGATTCTGGCAACCCACTGCACCATCCACGGCGACCGGTCCGCTCCGAGTCGCCTGTCTTTCAGGAGGCCTTCTGTGTTAGCTCAACTGCTCTTGGTCGAGGACGATCCCCATCTGGGGCCGCTGCTGCGCGATTACCTTTCGGCGGATTATCAGGTGCACCATTCGCCCACCATTCGTGACGCGCAAGGCTGGCTGGGTACCCACAGCGCACAGCTGATCCTGCTCGACCTCAATCTGCCGGATGGTGACGGTCTGGACCTCGTGAGCGCCCTGCGTCAGTACTCCAGCACCCCGGTGCTGATTCTCTCGGCGCGCAGCGCGGTACAGGAGCGTGTCTCGGGCCTCAACGCCGGCGCGGACGATTACCTGACCAAACCGTTCGCGATGCCCGAACTCGACGCGCGCATCAGCGCCCTGCTGCGTCGCACGGCCGCCGGAGGAGGCGTTTCGCTGGGCAACACCAGCCTGTCCACCTCGTCGCTCACCCTGCAGGCCGGCGAGGAAAATGCGACTTTGACCGAGCACGAAGCGCGCATTCTTGAACTGATGATGCGCACGCCGGACCGGGTCTTTTCGCGTGCAGACATCGAGTCGCACCTGTATGGTTGGGAAACCCCCAACAGCAACTCGGTCGAGGTACGCATCTCGCAGCTGCGCAAGAAACTCGAGCAGGTAGGCTCGGACCTGCGCATTCGGACCATTCGCAACGTCGGCTACGTGCTGCAGTCCTGAGGATTGCCACACCGGTGGGTAGGAGGGCGGCATGCAGAGGGCAGAAGGCTGGGCGCTGGGAGAAACACACGTCCTGTCTGCCTCGCGGGTCCCGGCGCAGCGTCTCACGCGCCAGTGGGTTCCAGGATGACCCTGCGTTTTCGTCTGGCGCTGGTGTACACCATCATCGCCTTTGTGCTGATCGCCACGGCCGGCAGCCTGGGTGTGTTTCTGTTCACCCGGGCGCTCGACGGACAGTTCAACAGCCGCTTGATCGATCAGGCCGAGTATGTGGCAGCGCTGGTACTGCCCAACCCCGACGTGCAGCCCGGTGAGTTCCGGCCTTCCGGAGGCGCCCTGATCATGGTCTTTGACAGCACCGGGCGGGAAGTGACCCGCTCGCAAAGTCTCGGCGACCTCGATCCACTGATCATCGACGGCCACCAGGAACTGGCCAACGGCATCGGCGTGCGCGGCCTGGTGCAGCCCATCGAGATGCCCGGTGTCAGCGGGCTCAACGTGTGGATCGCCCTGCCCGACGACAGCCTGGAGAAAGCCAAGGCCAGCGCCTGGCAGTTTCTGATCGCGGCCCTGGCCGTGGCGCCGGCTCTGATGTTGCTGGTGGGCTGGTTCGTGGGCCGCTATTTCCTGCGTGGCCTGGCGTCGGCAGCGCGGGTGGCTGAGCGCCTCGACCCCAGTTCGGGCAGCATTCCCCTGCCCGAACGGCAAGACGAAGTCTACCGATTGCTGGAAGCGATCAACCGGCTGCTGGGCCGCATCGAGACGCAAAAGCAAAGTGAAAAGGCCCTGCTGGGTCAGATCGTGCACGAACTCGGCGCGCCCCTGACCGTGCTCAAGGCCTACCTGGCCAGCGCCAGCACCCGCACGGGTGACCAGGAGGTGCGACGCGCCCAACTGGTGGCCGAGGAGATGACCTTCACGACCCAGGACCTGATGCAGCTCGCGCGCGGCCAGATGGACCTGACGCTGGCCCTGCACTACCTGAGCGCGGCCTCGCTGCGCGAGCGGCTTGACCGGTTGGTGCCGGACGTCGTGTACAGCGGTGACTGGAACGTGATGGTGCTGTGCGACCCCGACCGCCTGGTGCAGGCCGTGCGAAACCTGCTCGCCAACGCGCGGCGGGCGGTCGGCCCGGACGGTCACGTGGAGCTGTATCTGCACGAGGAAGCGGGCGAGGTGCGCTTTCACGTGCGTGACGATGGGCCTGGCCTGCCCGAGGGCCTGGGAGAAAGCATTTTCGATCCGTTCGTCTCGGGCAGTGGCAGCAGCGGTCTTGGCCTCAGTGTCTCGCGGCAGATCGCGCAATTGCATGGCGGCACCCTCGGCGGCGGCAACCGGCCAGAGGGCGGTGCGGAGTTTGTGCTGGTCATTCCCAGTGCCAGCACGCTCGATGACGAAGACCCGGAAGTGCCACAAGACCAGCAGGCACACGAGCCGCAGGACCGGGTCGCCTGGCAGGGCTGAGGAGCAAAATCTTGCTAGCGTAAGGCATGCAGGCCTGGAATGCCGTTGTCCTGGGTGGTGGCGACGCCCGAGATCCTTTTCCCGCGGCCCATGGCGCGGGCGTCAAGGCCCTGATCGAGCTGGCCGGTAAACCGATGGGTCAACACGTGCTGGAGGCGCTGCATGACTCGCGGCGGGTGGCGCGGGTGGTGTACGTCGGACCGCTCAATGCGGACATGCGCGCCCTGGTCGATGAGGTGGTACCCGACAGCGGCTCGCTGCTGGGCAACCTGGAAGCTGGCGTGAGGACCCTGGTGGCCTCATCCACGGAATCGGCGCGGGTGCTGGTCGTGACCGCCGATGTGCCGCTGATGACCGGCACCATGCTGCGTGACGTCCTGAGTGCCGCCCCGGAGGTCGCGCTGGTGTATCCCATCGTGCGCCGCGAGGTGTGCGAAGCGGCGTTCCCCGGGGGCAGACGAACCTATGCCCGTCTGCAGGACGGGACCTTTACCGGGGGCAACGTCTTTCTGCTCGACCCGGCATTGATCGAACGGTTCCTGCCGAAGATCCGCCAGCTGTTCGCGATGCGCAAGCGGCCGGTGGCCCTGGCCGGTCTGATCGGCTGGTCGGTGTTGCTGAAACTGCTGGTGGGACGCCTGCGCGTCGCGGAGCTGGAACGGCGGGTGGGAGAGATTCTCGGGGTGCCGGTGCGGGCGCTCGTGACCCCTCATGCGGCCATCGGTGTGGACGTGGATCAGGAGGCCGACCTGACGCTGGTGCGGGCGCGTCTGCTGCCCGAGAAGGCTCAAGGAAAGGCAGAGGCGGACTGAGCTGAGTGGTGCCCGGTACTGAGCTGAGCGGTGCCCGGTTGTTTTTTCCGGGGTTCCGGTCTTTCTGCCTTTCCTGGGGCGCCCCATGCGTGAAGCTGGCCTGCGTCCGGTCGGAATTTGTCCTTGCCTTCGCTTGGGAGGCCCACCATAATGGGTGCGTTATGCCCCACGTGATTACCAGCCCCTGCATCGACGTCAAGGACCAGAGCTGCACCGAAGTCTGCCCGGTGGAGTGCATCTACGACGCGGGCGAGATGTTCCTGATCCATCCTGACGAGTGCATCGACTGCGGTGCCTGCGTGCCCGCCTGCCCGGTCGCGGCCATCTACCCCGAGGAAGACACCCCGCAGGACCAGCTGCCCTTCATCGCCAAAAACCGCGAATTCTTCGGCCTCTGATTTCAGGGGTGAGCGTGGGTGCCAAAGGCACCCACGCTTTTGCTGCGTCGCAGCAAAAGCTCTTGGTTTATTCAGGAATATATGAACCCTGCGACAAGAAAATAAAGCTTCAACTGCTGGGCGACTTCGATTTCACCTGACAAGATCAGGACAGCTTGAGCGTTCACCGTCTCATGTATGGTCGTTTTATACTCAGCTGAGTATGACGCACAACATACTCAGCTCCCCGGGCGAAGCGCTCCTTCTCGGCGCGGGGGCAAGGAGCCATGATGCCGTCTGAAAGTTTGTTGGTCATTCAGGGTGGGCAGCCATTGCACGGCGAATTTGTCATTCAGCCCAGCAAAAACGCAGCCCTCCCCATCCTGGCAGCCACGTTGCTGACCCGCCACAGCGTCACCGTTCACGGTGTCCCGCAACTGAGCGACGTGTACACCCTGCTGCGTATCCTGGGCACCATCGGGGCCCGGCACGCCTGGATCGGCCCGCATAGCCTGGTGATTCACACCCCTGAAATCCTGACCGTGCAGCCACCCGCCGAACTCGTGGGGCAGCTGCGCGCCTCGTTCACCTTGCTGGGCGCCCTGCTTTCACGCGCCGGTGAAGCGCGCCTGGGGCAGCCCGGAGGCTGCACGTTCAGTCAGCGTCCCATCGATCAGCACCTCAAAGCCCTGCGGGCGATGGGCGCGCGGGTCAGCGAGAACAACGGTGCGTTCCACGTGGTGCGTCCTGCACCCCTGAGCGGCAATTACCTCTTCGAGCTGCTCACCGTGGGTGGAACACAGAACGCCATTCTGGCGGCCGTGCTGGGTGAAGGGCAGGTGGTGCTGGAAAACTGTTCGACCGATACCGACGTGGTGGACATGGTGAACTTTCTCAACGCCCTGGGCGCCGACATTCATGGGGCCGGCACTGCCACCATTACCGTGAGTGGCGTGAAGGAGCTGCGCGGCGGCGAATACCACGTCATTCCCGACCGCCTGGAAGCAGGCACCCTGATGCTGGCTGCCGCCGCGACACGCGGTCAGGTTACCCTCACCAACGTCCGGACCGCCCATTTGCGCGCCGTCAGCGCCAAATTGCGTGAGGTCGGCGTGACCATCACCGAGCACCCGGATGGCACTGCCCTGAGCGTCGATGCACGCCAGCACCGTCTGCAGGCCGTCAACGTCACCGCCACCGAATATCCCGGTTTCCCCACCGACCTGCAACCCATCATCGGGGCGCTGCTGTCCACGGTGCGGGGCACCAGCATCCTGATGGACCGGATCTACACCCGCACCACCCATGTTGCTGAGCTGCGCCGCATGGGTGCCCAGATCGAACTGGCCGACCACGTGATGGTCGTGACCGGCGCCTCCCTGCGGGGCACCCGGGTCAAGGCCGCTGATATTCGTTCGGGAGCGGCCCTGGTGGTGGCGGCGCTGGCCGCACAAGGTGAAAGCGTGATTGAGAATGTGCACTTTCTGCAGCGGGGCTACGAGGATCTGGCCGCGCGGTTAACCCCCCTGGGCGCGCAGGTTCAGCACCACGAAGCCACCCTGCCGCTGGCCATGGACTGATCAGAGGGAAGCCAGGCGTCCGTCCGGCTTCCCTCTGATCAAGAGAAGAAGCCCCGCACTCGGGGCTTCTCTTGATTCATTCGCTTTGTTCGTTGCGGTCTTCGCTGCTGTCCGGCGCACCTTCGGCCTCGTCGACCGATTGCTGCAGCGGCTCCTCGACGGGCTCCTGAGAGCCCTCGATGGCGGCAGCGTGCGGCTGATCTGCCTTGGCCGTGGCTGCTTCACCCAGTCGGGCCACGGCCTGCGAGAGTGCCTTTTCACGCACCAGGGTGGCGTAGTAGCCGTTCAGGCCGTTCGGCCCAAGCTGACTGCGCAGCTGCTGCACCGTCATGCGGTTGGCCTGTGCGAGCGAATTCAGGTTGGCGTCGAGCTCTGCCTGGGTCATGCCGACGTTCAGGTCCTCGGCGAGCTGCTCGAGCGCCAGATCACGCTTGACGCGGGTCTCGGCGTTCTTGCGCAGGTCGTTCATGAAATCATCGAGTTTGTCCTGCTCTTTCATGAACGTCTCGTACTCGTCCCACTTGACACCCTGACGGCCGAGGTCGTCCTGAATTTCACTCAGCATCGCTTCGCGACGGCGGTCGATCATCGTGGCGGGGATGTCCACCGTCATGCCCTCGGTCAGCTGCGTCACGAACTCTTCGCGGCGGGCGTTGTCGCCTTCCTGGCGGGCGCGGCGCTCCAGCTCACCGCGCAGGTCGGTGCGCAGACGCTCGAGCGAATCGAAGTTGAGGCCCTTCGCGAACTCGTCATTCAGCTCCTGCAGCTGCTTGTGCTTGATATCGACGATCTTGACCTGCACACTGTGCGCGGGATGCTCGTGGTCGCCGTGGCTGTGCGCGGGCACTTCGATGGTGACCTCGTCACCGACGCTTTTGCCGGTCAGGGCCGCGCGGACGTGCTCTTCGGCCACGTCGAGGTAGATCGGGTAACTGCCACCCTCCTCACCGAGCTCCTCAATGGTGACCATGTCCGCACCCTCAGCAGGACGCTCCACGCTTTCAAAGGTCGCGTTGCGTTCCTGCAGGTCAGAAAGGGTACGCTCGAGTACATCGTCGGTGATTTCCGGGGCGCTCGCGGCGAGCTGAAAGCCCTTCCATTCCGGCAGCTTGACTTCCGGGTAAGTTTCCCCTTTCACCGTGAAGTCGAAGTCGTTGCCTTCCTTGAGGGACGCGGGAGAAATCTCGGCGTCGACCAGGTTGAGCTTCAGGTCACGCACGGCACGCGGGTAGTGATTCTCGAGCAGGCGATCACGCACTTCGCTTTCGATGTAACCGCGCCCGACGCGCTTCTCGATCACGCTGCGAGGCGCCTTGCCAGGGCGGAAGCCGGGCACGCGCACATCGCGCGATACAGCGCTCCAGACCTGGTTGTACGCGCTCTGCACGTCCGCTTTCGGAACGGTTACGCGAAACTCTACTTTGTTGCCGTCACGTTTGATCAGCTCTGCCATACGTCTCCATTCTGCCTTGGTCCTGCTGGTGCTTTTCCCGCGTTACTGCCGGGGCTCACGTGCCAAAGAACTACCTTATACGAAAAAACGGCCCCAGACGATGGGGCCGTTGCGCTGTTGGTGCGAGGAAAGGGACTTGAACCCTCACATCTTTCGATACTAGATCCTAAGTCTAGCGCGTCTACCAGTTCCGCCATCCTCGCCCGCTGGGAGAGTAGCTCGTGCGGCCCCGACGTACGAACTGCGCGCGACCCGGAATAATTGTGGGGTGGATTATGGGACTTGAACCCACGGCCTCCGCTTCCACAGAGCGGCGCTCTAACCAGCTGAGCTAAACCCACCATCCGCCGTTCGGCGTGAACTTCGTCCTGCCGCCTTCTCCCGCTGGTTTCGCACCAACGGCCCGAAACCCCACCCCTCAAAGGGGCTTCAATATCCTAAGTCGTGACGGCGGGCCTGTCAAGAAAAGCCTGGGGAAAATACGATATCCACTCCCCACATCCGGAGGTGATTCGCCGGACGCCCGGACACGTCAGACGGGGTTTTGGGCGCCAACGTTGAAGTCTGGGGTTTCCTGCGGCTTGACGCAAGCACACGGAGAGCGTACGAACGGGCGTGGATGACCGGCGTTTTGTTTCGTCTGCGCTCCTTTTGCTCGGTCAGCTCCGTGCTCAACCGTAAGCTGGCAAGCTCCGGGGGCGGCGTGTACCCTCTAGACTCTTGACGGGTGGACCTGTTTTGTTCACCTGGCGCGCGCAGGTGGCAGGGCGGCGCCTCAGGAGAGACTGTCATGACCATTCAAGAACCCCAGAATCAGGAAAACCGCACGGCCGCGCCCCAGCAGCAAGGCTTCGAGCGCCGCTACGACGTGCGGGGGCTCGACGCCATCGACACGCAGGTTCTCGGCACCTTCGCGCACGTGCGCGAAGACGACCGCAGCGTGTACCCGGGCGAGCCGATCGAGATCGTGATCGCCACCGACGAATTCAGCCCGGTGTGCCCCTGGAGCGGTCTGCCCGACTTCGGCAAGCTGGAGATCCGCTACGTGCCGCGCGCGGAGTGTGTGGAGCTCAAGAGCCTCAAGTACTACCTCACCAGCTACCGCTTTGTGGGAATCTACCACGAGCACGCCACGCGCCGGGTGCTGGCCGACCTCGTGAAGCTGCTCGATCCGCTGAGCATGACCATCACCTGCGATTACGGGGTGCGTGGCGGAATCAATACCGTGGTGACCGCACGCTATACGGCAGACGACGCGGCGCGCAGAAAGTAGAAGTTAAGCGTGCCCTGGAAGCTCAGCACCGAATTCACCTTTGACAGCGCCCACACCATCGTCGGCTACGACGGTCCCTGTGGGCGGCTGCACGGCCACACCTACCGGGTACGCCTGGAGCTGCAGTCCGGGCGTCTGCGGCCCAGCGCGCATGTCAAGCGCAACATCATGGTCGCCGATTACCGCACCCTCAAGTGGGCCAAAAAAGACGTGGAAGCGGGCGGACTCGACCACGCCTACCTGAACGATATTGCCGAACTGGGCGATGACACCACGGCCGAGGTGATCGCGCAGTTCATTCACTGCCACACCCTGCAGCGCGTGCGCGAGGCCCTGGAAGCGGGCGACGACGGTGCGGACCTGCAGCTGAAGGTCACCGTGTGGGAAACGCCCGACAGCGCCTGCGAGTACTGGGAATGAGCAGCGAGACTGCCCTCGGCCTTCCGCGTGAGACTCGGGCATGAAATACCCGGTTCACGAGCGCTTCTATACCTGGCAGGGCGAGGGTGTCCACCTGGGGCGCGCTGCTTATTTCGTGCGGCTGTACGGCTGCCCGCAGGCGTGCCCCTGGTGCGACAGTGCGGGCACCTGGCACACGGAATTCCGCCCCGAGCGCGTTTCGCTGATGACGCCTCGGGAAATCGCGGCCGGCGTGGAGCGCGAAAGCCCTTCGGGTGCGGTCGTGGTGGTGACCGGCGGCGAGCCGATCTTGTTCGACCTCGCTCCCCTGGTGGGGGAACTGCACGCTTTGGGCCGCGCCGTGCACTTGGAAACGAGCGGCATTGCCGAGCTGCGCGGCGAGATCGACTGGGTGACGCTGTCCCCAAAGCCCTTCGGAACGTGGCCGTTGCCTTCGGTCGTCGCGCGGACCGATGAAGTCAAGATCATCGTGCACGACGTTTTGGACATCGACGCCGGCTTGAGGACACTGAGCGGCCTGCGCGACGACGCGGTGATCTGGCTGCACCCCGAGTGGAGCAAGGCCCGCGACCGCGACCGCAGGGTGCTGAACGCCATCACGGAGGCCGTGAAGCAAAATCCCCGTTTACGCGCCGGCTACCAGATGCACAAGCTGTACCGGGCCGACGACCTTGATGCGAACAGCGTCAAGACGCTCATTCCACTGGGGGGCAACCCAGAACTGGGGTACTGATGACGGCTGCAGCACCTGCAAAACGCGCGGTGGTTTTACTTTCAGGTGGACTCGATTCCAGCACCACGCTGGCGATGGCCGTCAGGCGTGACGGCTACGAGGTGAGCGCGCTGTCGTTTCGTTACGGGCAGCGGCATACCGTCGAGCTGGAATGCGCGGCGAGTATCGCGCAGCATTTCGGAGCGCAGCACCAGGTGGTGGACATCAACATCTCACAGTGGGGTGCGAGTGCCCTGACCGACGAACGCATCGACGTGCCCACGGACGGCACGCCGGACGGCGTGATTCCGCCCACCTATGTTCCCGGGCGCAATACCGTCTTTATCGCACTGGGGCTCTCGCTGGCAGAAGCGATCGACGCCGAGTGCATCTACCTGGGAATCAATGCCGTGGATTACAGCGGTTACCCGGACTGTCGGCCGGAGTACCTGGCGGCCTACCAGAGGCTGGCGGACCTGGCGACCAGAAGTGGACTGGAGGGACGTGGTGCGCGACTCGTTGCTCCTCTGGTGATGATGACCAAGACCGACATCGTCAGGGCCGCGCTGGAGCTGGGTGTGCCGATCGAGCAGACCTGGAGCTGCTATCAGGGCGGCGAGGAACCTTGCGGCGTGTGCGACAGCTGCCGCATCCGGGACAAGGCGCTGATCGAGGCCGGTCACGGAGAACTGGCGTCCCGCCAGGGACGCGCCCGGCTTGGCTTGTGATCGATAAAGAATCGCATGCTGCCCTGGAGGTTCAGGCTGCGGCGGACCCGGCTGCTCCTCGCTCTTCGACTTGAAGGCACGGTGAAAACAGCTTTACTGCTTTCACCGTGCCTTCAGCCTGCCCGCACGTGCCCCGTCCAGACTGAGACATGACCCCGGGGCGCCGAAAGGGAAACCTGCTGTTGAGCAGCGTGCTGGTGCTGACTTTGTCAGGGTGTGGCGCCCCGGCAGCGCCGCCGGATGAGGTGTGTCCGGCGGTGTTCGTCGTTCCGACGCTGTCTGTCTCGCCAACCGAGGCAAAGTCCGGTGAGCGTGTGACGATCGAGGTCACCACGCCGCTGGCGGGGGAGCGCTGCACCGGCTATCCGGTCGAGGGCGTGGACTATTTCGTGGGGGGCACGCTGCTCGAAGCGCAACGGGTGAGCAACCTGCGCGATATCCGTTTCCAGACGACATGGCAGCCGCAGCCGGGAGTGCACGGTGTTCCGGCGCGTGGGTCACAGGACATCGAGGTGACCGCCAAAGTGCACGTCAGCGGCTGGCCTGAGCCCCTCGACGCGATGTCCACCGATCCGCGTGCGGGAACGACCGTCACGGTCCGCGTCACCGTTCCCTGACCGGGCGGCGCGGAAACGGGCAGACCCACTTCATTCCTCCTGGCGTCTGCTGAGCGGTCCAGGTCTACCGGAGAGTTCAAAGCAGGCGCCACGAAGGGCGCGCCTCCGAGGATCGTCGTGCACCTCTTGGGACGCGACCGGCCGAACAATATGTTACGCTATTTGCGTAAGGGAGGTAGGATGTTACACATTGAATTCACCACGGACCTCGGGGCCAAGGTCACCGTCGATGTTGAAGGCCCCGAAACGCTTTTGGACGTTCAGCGGCGCTATGGAAAACAGGGCTGGTACTCCGGTGACGTTCCCGCCGGTGGATTTCAGTTCCCGCTCGACAATGAGGCCGATTTCGACTGGTCGCTTCTCGGTGGACGGAAATTTGTGCTGGAAGACGGAGAAGAAGCAGTGTATTGCCGTGGTTCGGTCTGGAAGCGGCGGGAGCTGGCGGCAGTCGACACCCGAAAGCTGCGCCTGCCCGCTGCCGTGAAGTACTCACGCGGCGCGCGTCCCACCGATCCCGAGCACCTGCGCGAAAAAAGTGACGGCGACATCGAATACGTCACGCTGGCGATCTTCCGCAGCGGACGCCGCAATCCCAATTACGCCCTGCCCGGTGAAGCGAGCCTGCCGGTGCGTGGGGCCGGGCAGCCGGTCCGGCGCCGCTGACGCTCCGGTCTGGGCCCGTCCTGGGTCAGTAGGGCAGGCCCGCCAGTTGCAGAAGTTGCCGGCGGGCCTCGGCGGCCGACGCGAGGCGCTGCTCGCGTTCGGGCATCATCAGCTGAACGCGCAGCGCATCCAGCGGGTCCGGGGAAGGCGGCAGTGGCGCGCCCTCCTCGGGCAACTCGCCGTGCAGTCCCCAGTACAGCAGCAGACCCACGCCGTACAGATCGCTCTCGGTGCCCAGCGGCTCGCCGCGCGTCGCTTCGGGAGACTGAAAGGCCAGCGTGCCGATACGGACGGGTGTGCCGAAATTCTCGCGGATCGGGCCGGACAAATCGAAATCCACCACTTTGGCACTGCCATCGCCGTCGACGATGATGTTTTCGGGTTTGAGGTCGCGGTGTACCAGTCCGTGCCCGTGCAGGTAAGCGAGTGCTTCGAGCACGTGCGCCAGGGTCAGCAGGTACGGCTTGCGCTCGGTTTGCAGCGCGGGACGCTGTGTATAGCGCTGAAACAGTACCCGTCCCCGCGCAAAGCTGAGAATCAGGCTGGGCCGCCCTTCGATCTGCACGCGTTTGTGAACCTGCCCGATGCGCGGGTGCACCAGGTGCGCGGCGGTGTCGTACTCGCGTTCGGCCCGTCTTGAAAGCTCCGGCGGAAACAGCTTGACTGCGTAAGGCAGGCCGTCGGTGCCGACCGCAAAATACACGACGCTGCTCGCCCCGTGTCCCAGCGGACGAACCAGACGATAGCGCCCGTCAACGAGCGTTCCGGCAAGCGGCATCTGCTTCACGGTATACCAGATCACGCGGCGCTGATGCAGACTTTACAGGCCCATGGGTCTGTCGACTCCAGCCAGGGTGCGTTCGGCGTGTGCTCCGGGGCGAGGGTGCCTGGAGTCGCCGGTGTGGTTGTGCCTGACTTGCAGCGCGCCCCGCCATGAAAGCGGCGTGCCTGAAGGGGAAGTTTGGCGCTCACCGGACGGCGCCCCCACATCCGGGGCTGCTATGCTTCCGGGGGACAAAGGAGATTCATGACGCAACCCAAAGCCAAGCCCTCTTTCCTGCAACGCCTGTGGCGCGAATTGCTCGAACCGATCGTGTTCGCCGTGGTGATCACGCAGTTCATCGCCACCCTGGTCGGCGTGGACGGGGTGAGCATGATGCCCAATCTGCGCCATCACGAGCGGGTGCTGGTCCCCAAATATGAAACCTGGCTGCACAAGGCCGGCATCGGAGATTTCTCGCGCGGTGACATTCTGGTGTTCAAGCCGCCTGCCGAAGCGGGTACGCGCAGCTTTCTGGGTTTGTGGAACTTCCGCCCCTTTTTGATCAAACGCCTGATTGCCCTGCCGGGAGACACCGTGCGAATCGAGAATGGGGTGGTGTTTGTCAATGGTGAGCGGCTGAACGGCAGCTTCACCACCGATTACTGGCAGCAGCAGGGCTGCTGGGACACCGAGAGCGAAATCGCCGTCAACGTTCAGAGTGGCGTGCAGGGCATCGTCGAAACACAGCAGGAATTCACCGTGCCTCAGGGTCACTACTTTCTGATGGGCGATAACCGCACGGCGACGGGCAGCGAAGACTCCCGCCTGTTCGGCCCGGTGCCCATGCGGGACATCGCCGGACGCGCCGCCATGGTGGTGTGGCCGATCATGCGACAGGAAAACGCGAGCTACAACTGCGACCTCGCCGGCGCGTCCCCGGATCGCTACGTCACCTACAGCGGCGAGAGCAAGCTCAACTGGCGTCTGCTGAGCCGCCCCCCCGCCTTTCGGGAACTCAACGTCCGCTGAGCTGGGACAAACAGAAATGAGCGAGAGGCAGGGACGAAGTTGTCCCTGCCTCTCGGCTGCCAGGCCGGATCACTCCAGGGGCAGCACGTCAAAGGTCTCGTCGGTGACCCGGTACTCGCCGTTGCCCGCGACGAACTCGGCAACCTTATGCAAGGTTTCCTCGATCCACTGAGGATCGCTCGAAATGGTCACCGCCCCGATCACTTCCCAATCGTGGCTGTCAAGGCCGTCAAGACGCGCGACCGACACGGGAAAGCGTGACTTGAGACGTTCGACCACAGGACGGACCAGCGCGCGCTTTTCCTTCAGGTTGTCCACCCACGGCATTTCCAGGCGGCAGGTGTACGTTCCGATGTAACCCAACATGCACCGACACTAAAGCAAAGTGGTCGAGGGCAAGTGCCGCCACGCCACGTTGCCGTGAGCAGGGACTTGAGCGGCGACACCGTGTCGTGCAGGAGTGGGCGATCGAAGGCAACTGACGAGCCCAGGTACGACCGACTCCGGCCGATCCAGGATCGGCCGGGCTGGAAAAAACGTCGTGTAGGCCAGTCAGAACATCCAGCGAAAGCGCTTATCCTTCGCTGGATGCACGAACGTCGGCAGGTTTGTTGCGACTTACAGCATGCCGGCCAGAAAGCCCTGGCCACGGACGGTGCGGAGCAGGTCCATCACCGTAAGCTGCGAGGGATCGTAATGCACCTCGATCTGTCCATCATCGGGGATGGCTTTTGTGACGCCTGACTGGGCCAGCAACAGCGAGGAGATACGCTCGCCAGCTTCCTTCGTCATGCCCCGCACGCCAATCAGTACACGAGTATTCACCGCTTCAGTTTAAGGCTTCCTTCATGACTCATGATGACGTTTCATTTCACGGCCTGGGGCTGAGTCCGCCCGTGATCCCAAAAGGCGCACCGCATATACCCCCTGCTCGCGAAAGTGTTCACGTGCCGCGCCTTCTTGCAGCTCAGCCGTAACTCCCAGATGAAGTTCGTAGATGGCCGCGTCGTATGCACTTTTCGAGCAGGCGCGCAGCAGTCCGGAAGTCACGTCGGCGTCCGCCGGGCGTGCCAGCCACAGCCGGGTCACCAGCACGGTGGGCCGGTCGCCCTGCCAGACGCTCTGGGCAAAGATGGCGCCGCGCAGTTCCCCATCCTCCTCGGCCACGAAAGAGTGCTCGCTGCGCTCGTAAAACCGCAGGGCCGCCAGGGAGGTGCGCACGCGCCCTTCGCGTTCGCGCTCGCTCAGGGTGTCAAAGAGAGGATCTTCGCGGCGCAGGACGGTCAGGTCGAGGTCCACCAGGGGACCAAAATCGGCGGGAGTGAAAGCGCGGTACAGCATGACAGGAGACTACACAGTTCTGTCGCAGTTCCGTGACCGTCCTGACTGCGAGGCCCTGTTGGCGCCGGGCAGGGCCCGGCTGGCCCGCCGCCAGCCGGACGGTTTTTGCCGTGAGGACTCGGTGATGGCGTGCTTGCCTGACGTTGCAGCATCAGATCGCACGGCGGCACTATCATTTGCCCTATGACCAGTGACGCGTCGACTCGCACGCACCTCAAGTCCCTCGCGACGGCCCTGCGGCACTTTCACGCGGCCCTGCTGGACCAGGCCAAACGCGAATACGAGGCCCAGGGAGGCACCATCGCCGGCCCGATTGCCCTGTGGGGACTCGTCCTGAACGATCCGCACTTTCAGTGGCTGCGTCCGCTGTCGGGCCTGATGGCGACCCTCGACGAGGTGATCGACCGTAAAGAGCCCCTCTCGGAGCGTCATGTGCAGGACGTCCGGCAGGCGCTGGGGGCGCTGTTCAGCCCGCTCGATACGCGCTTCGGCGAGTTTCGTGCCGGCTACGAGCGCGCCCGGCATCTGCCCGACGTGCGCGAAACCGAGCAGCGTTGGCGTGAACTCGTCCGGGGCCTCGAAGCGTGAGGAACGCCGCTTGAAGCTGATCGTCGGGCTGGGCAATCCCGGCGCGCAATACGCCGCGACGCGTCACAATGTCGGCTGGCTGGTCGTGGACGAACTGGCCCGGCAGGGAGAGCAGACCTGGCGCAAAGACCGGGATGCCGAGGTGTGTGAAGTGCGGCTGGGAGCACAAAAAGTATTGCTGGTCAAGCCGCAGACTTTCATGAATACCTCGGGCCGGGCAGTCGTGCCGCTCGTGCGTTTTTACAAGCTGGCGCTGAGCGACCTGCTGGTCGTTCAGGACGACCTCGATTCACCGTTCGGATTGTTGAAAGTGCGCCTGGGAGGACGCTCGGGTGGTCAGAACGGCCTGAAGGACATCATCCGGGGCCTGGGGAGCGAGGACTTTGCCCGCCTGAAGATCGGAATTTCTCGTCCGCCTCCCGGCTGGGATGTCAGCGGCTGGGTGCTGTCCAAATGGCGCGCGGAAGAAGAAGCCACCTTGCGCACGCTCATCGATCTGGGAACGCGCGCCGCCGCGATCTGGGCCGAAAGTGGCCTGCTCGAAGCGCAGCGGGCCTTCAACGGCACGGACCTTCGGCCGAAGCCTCCCACTCCCGAAAAGATTGCCGCAGCGGCTCGGGACGCTGCGGCAACCGGAGAGTCATCTGGGAGTTAAGGTTTCGCTTGAGGTTGTACTCGGCGCTTCTTGCCGTATTCTTGCCCGGTGACACAACTCAATTTGGATCTGCTGCGTCGGCTTTCGGAAATCGACGGTGTGCCTGGCCGTGAAGAGCATGCCCGTGACCTCGTGCGCACCGAAATCGAGGGCCTGGTCGATGAGCTGCGCGAGGACGCCCTGGGAAACCTGATCGCCCTGAAGCGTGGAACGGCGCCCGAGGGTGAACGCCTGCGCGTGATGCTCTCGGCACACCTCGACGAAATCGGTTTCATGGTGAAGTTCATCGACGATCAAGGCTACCTGCGCCTGCAGAATTTGGGTGGCTTCGATACCCGTAACCTCTTTGCGCGCAACGTCAAGGTCTGGACGAACGGGGGAGAGCTGCCGGGCATTCTCACTCCGGGCGGGCGCCCGGTGCACATCGCGTCGGCAGAGGACCGCAAGAAAGTGCCCGAACTGCGCGAATTCTTCGTGGACCTCGGTCTGGGCGCAGAGGAAGTCAGGCGGCGCGTGCGGGTGGGAGACAGTGTCACGCTCGATCAGGCATTTCGTGAGGTCGGCGACCTGGCGACCGGTAAGGCGATGGACGACCGCGCCAGCGTGTTCGTGCAGATCGAGGCACTGCGCGCGCTGCAGGACACGCCGCCGCGCCATGACGTGTATGCGGTGTTTTCCACCCAGGAGGAAGTCGGCCTGCGCGGTGCGGTGGTCGCGGCGTACAGTGTCGAGCCCGACCTGGGTGTGGCTCTCGACGTGACCCTGGCCGTCGACACCCCCGGCGTGGGGCCTGACGAGGCCGTTTCGAAGGCCGGAGAGGGTGTGGGCATCAAGCTCTTCGACGGCAGCATGATCTCCACGCGCTTCCTGGTCGACGAGATGATCGCCCTGGCCGAAGCCAACGGCATTCCCTACCAGCTGGAGGTTCTGCCGTTGGGCGGCACCGATGCGGGCGCCATTCAGCGTTCGCGTGGTGGAGTGCCAAGCGTGACCCTCAGCCTGCCCACGCGTTACATTCACACCGTGGTGGAAAGTGTCCACAAAAAGGACCTGCAGGCCACCCTGGACCTGCTCGTCGCTTATCTCAAACACTGAACGCCTGACAAAGACACGCCGCCCCGATGCCGCACGGGGCGGCGTGTCTTTGTGCCTGAGGGTCTGGTAGGGCGGTCAGGCACTGTTTAGGTTGATGATGACAAATTGCAGAGAAAGCCAGAAAATACTCTATGTAGATCCATAAATCGTGCAAGACGTACGAAAAAACCTGGACAAGTTGCACAAATCGCGTTGACAGGCCGGGATCGTCCGTCTACGCTCTCTTCAGGAGGGGTGTTATGAAGCTGATCACCGCGATCGTGCGGCCTGAGCGCGTGCAACAGGTCAAGGAAGCGCTCTTTCAGGCCGGAATTTCTGGCGTGACCCTGACCCGGGTCAGTGGACACGGCGGCGAGCAGGAAATCATCGAGCACTACCGAGGCAGCCGCGTCGTGATCGAGTTCCGCGAAAAGGTCGAATTCAAGATGGCGGTCAGTGAACCCTTCGTCGACGTGGCCATCGAAGCCATTCGCCGCGCCGCCCACACCGGCGAAGTCGGTGACGGCAAGATTTTCGTGCAGACCCTCGACCGCGTGGTGCGCATTCGGACCGGAGAGCAGGACGACGAAGCCCTGACCCCCGTGAACGAAACCAAGCGTCAGCCCGTCCTCAAATGAACGACCCAAGGAGCCCGGACATGAAGCGACTCGCACTTCCTCTCTCTTTGCTGGGCACGCTCAGCACGGCTTTCGCCGCCACGCCGATCCTCGATACGGGCGACACTGCCTTTATGCTGGTGGCGGCCGCCTTGGTGTTCCTGATGACCCCTGGCCTGGCCTTTTTCTACGGCGGTCTGACGCGCGGAAAAAGCGTTCTGAATACCATGATGATGAGCTTCATTGCCCTCGGGGTGGGTGGCGTGTCGTGGGTGCTGGCCGGATACAGCCTGGCGTTCGGCGAGGGCGGCAACGCCTTGATCGGCAGCCTGAAAAACGTCGGCTTTGCCGGACTGGCAGGTGAACTGAGCGGCAGCATTCCCGCGTACGTCTTTGCGATTTTTCAGGCGATGTTCGCCATCATCACGCTCGCCCTCATCAGTGGGGCGGTCGTGGACCGCATGAAGTTCGGGGCGTTCGTGCTGTTCATCGCCCTGTGGTCCCTGCTGATCTACTCGCCTCTGGCGCACTGGGTCTGGAGTGCCGACGGCTGGCTCTTCAAGGAAGGCGCACTCGACTTTGCAGGTGGTACGGTGATTCACATCTCTGCCGGGGTAGCGGCCCTCGTGGCGGCGCTGATGCTCGGCCCGCGCATGGCGAGCGTCAAGCGCACCGCCGTGCCTCATAGCGTGCCGTTCGTGCTGCTCGGCGCGGGCCTGCTGTGGTTTGGCTGGTTTGGTTTCAACGCCGGCAGTGCGCTCGGCGCCAACCAAACGGCGGCGCTGGCCTTCGTGACGACGAGCGTGGCCACGGCCAGCGCCATGCTGGTGTGGCTTGCCTGGGAAAGCGTGCGGGATCAGAAGCCCACGGCAGTGGGCGCGGCGACCAGCATGGTCGTCGGTCTGGTCGCCATCACGCCGGCCTGTGGCTTTGTGAGCCCGCTCTCGGCCCTGCTGATCGGTGCGCTCGGGGCCACGGCGTCTTTCTGGGCTGTGCAGCTCAAGCACCGCTTTCAGACCGACGACGCGCTCGACGTGTTCGCCTGCCACGGCGTGGCAGGCATCGTCGGCGCGATACTCACCGGCGTGTTCGCACAGAGCGCCTACAACGAGGCCGGATCTGGCGTGCTGGACGGCAACTGGGCGCAACTGTGGGTGCAGGCGACCGGTGTGCTTGCCACCATCGCCTTTGTCGGGCTCGGTTCGTTCCTGCTGCTGAAACTGGTTGGCGCTTTGACCGGAGGCTTACGTCTGGGTGCTCACCAGGAAATGACGGGCATCGACATCAGCGCCCATCAGGAGCAGGGGTACAGTGATGACGAAGGCCCACTGGGCGCTCCGGTGTTGTTGGGTGGCGATTAAGAAAAACATAAGGATGGCAGCTTCGTTGCTCGCAGGACTCGCCTGGGCGAGTCCTGCTTTTTACCGATTTTTTACTGTGTTCAGGCGGGACGCTGGACAGAAACAGTGCGTATCTACCCTTCTTTTTTCTCGTGTTCATCGTCCCGGAGGATGATTGTCCCTCTCACCAGGGATTGGCCGTTATGGTACTATTTGCCCGAGCTTGATTGTCCTTACTCACATCGAGCTTTCAAAGCATATTTCGGGCTTCGCCCCCGGCGCCCCACCTCCTTTGCGGGTGAGGCGCCATGAACCACGGAAACCGTGCCAAGTGGAGACCGTGCATCAAGAAAGAAAGGAGGAGCAATTTGGACGCCTCAAGTCGTATTCTGAGTGAACTCGCCAGCCGCGAGCAGGCGCTCGATCAGCAGATCGAAGCCGCCCGCCTCGAAGCCGCTCGTGAAGTCGAGGCTGCCGAAGCGGAGGCCGCGCGTATCATGCGTCAGGCCGAAGCGGACTTGCAGTCCATGCAAGCCGAGTTCGAGCAAGTGCTCGCCCGTCAAAGCGCCGAGATTCGCGAGCGGGCCCAAACCGAGGCCCAAAGCGAGGTGCACGCCGCCCAGACGCGCAGTGAAGGCAAGCTCGCACAAGCGGTCGAGACCATTCTGAGGGCGGTGTTGCCTTGATCAACAAGATGCAGCAGGTGCTGATCGTCGGGCGCAGGCGCGACGCCCAGACCCTGGTGACCGCCCTGCAGGACGCGGGTGTGATGCACGTCGTTCCGCTTTCCTCCGGTCCACTGGCCAGCTCGGCCGTGGCGGGAGGAAGCAGCGACGAGCGCAAAACCGCCGAGCGTCTGCTGGCCCGCGCCGAGTCCACCATCGCCGAACTTGGTCTGCGCCGCCCGCTGGGCGCGCTGCCGAGCGTCGGTGAGGACGAGTGGGAGAGCGCCGTGGAAGTTGCGGCCGCGCCCAGTGCGCAGCTCGCCCGTGAACTCGGCGATGTGCGCGCCGACGTGGACGCCGCACGTACCTATGGTGATGTCGTGCGCGCCCTCGCCGAGCTTGCCTCGGGTCTCGACCGCAGCCGCCGCATGGCGGTGCTGCCCTTCGTGCTGCCCAAAAACGAAGGGGTCGGCGAGCTCGAACGCGTGCTTCGCCAGGACCTCGAGGAACGCTTCGCCCTGGATACCCGCGTGGTCGGCAACGTCACCGCGGGCGTCGTTGTGGCGCTTGCGCGTGAACGCGACAAGGCGCGCGCCGCACTGGGCAAGGCCCGTATCGGCGAACTGCGCCTTCCGGGACGCTTTGAAGGCATGCCGCTCTCTCAGGCGGCCAGTGAACTGGCCGTTGTGGCCAAGAGCGGCGACGAGCAGCTGCAGCGCCTCGAAGCACAACGCACGCAGCTCGCCGAACAGCACGGCGCGCGCCTGTTCGCGGCGCGTGACGCCCTGGTGGACCAGGTTGCGGTGTATGACGTGCAAGGCCTCGCTGCGCGCGGCAAGTACAGCATCGTCTTGCGCGGCTTCGTGCCCGACGACCGCGTGCCCGCCCTGCGCAGCACCCTGGACGGTTTTGGCGACGCCGTGAGCTACGAACTCACGCCCGCCGACGAGCATCACGGTGAGGAAGTTCCGGTTGAACTCAAAAACCGCGGATACTTCCAGCGCATGGAACCGCTGCTGGGCCTTTTCCCACCGCCGCGCTACGGCACCTTCGACCCGACGCCCATCATCGGGGTCTTCTTTCCTTTCTTCTTCGGCTTTGTGATTGCCGACATTGCCTACGGGCTGTTGCTGCTCTGGCTGGGCATCACCCTGGCCAACATGGCGCGCGCGGGCCGCCCGCTGGTGATCGGCCTGATGGGCGTGACCGTTCCGCCGGTCACCCTCGGCAACGTCGCGTACATCGTGAAGTGGATGGCGGGCTGGAGCATCCTGTGGGGCTTTCTCACCGGAGAGTTCTTCGGCACCCTGCTCGAACACATGCACGTCTTCTACATTCCCGGTCATGGTGAGGGCGGGCTGATTCCGATCCTGTTCCCCCGCCTCGAGACCAGCTTCGTGTCGGTGGTGCTGGTCGTGAGTTTGGCCTTCGGCATCATTCAGGTCATCTGGGCCTGGCTGATCCGCATTCAGCTCACCGCCCGCCACGGTCACAAGCACCACATGTGGGAAGCCATCGGCATGCTGGGCGGCCTGATCGGTTTGATTTTCCTGAGCTATCAGTACCTGCAGGGCGGCTTCGGTGTTCTTGGCAACGTCGGCAATCCGCTCAACCTGATCATGTACCTCGGCTTCGCGGTGTTCCTGCTGGGCCTGGTGATGGCGCGCGTGCCGCTGATGATTCTGGAGCTGATCTCCAACGGGGGCGCCCTGCTCTCCTACAGCCGACTCTTCGCGGTCGGTCTGGCCTCGGCGGTGCTGGCGCGCCTTGCCACCGACACCGGCTGGAGTTTGTACGAGCTGTACGGTCCCATCGGCGCGGTGCTCGGCATCATCGTCGGCCTGCTGATTCACGTGATCGCGGTGCTCTTCACCATCATCGGTCACGTGCTGCAACCCTTGCGTCTCAACTACGTCGAGTTCCTCACGCGCACCGGCTTTTACGAAGGCTCGGGACGCCGTTACTCGCCCTTCCGCCGCCTCAGTACCGACCGCTAACCCGGTGCTTTCCCCTTCGCCTTCTCAGCTTTTGTGCTCGCAAAACTTCACGCAGACGTGAAGTTTCGAAAAAATCCTCGGAGGAATCCTATGTTCAAGTACCTCGTTGCCCTGCTCGCTCTGGCCCTCGTCTCCTTCGGTTTCGCTCAGGAAGCCGGCGCCGCCACTGCTCTCGCCGATGACGGCATTCGCCGTGGTCTGCTGGGCGTCGGCATGGGTCTGGCCATCGGCCTGGGCGCCATCGGTGCAGGCATTGCGCAGGGCCGCATCGGCGCTGCCGCCGCGGGCGCCATCGCCGAAGACCCCAGCAAGTTCGGTCAGATGCTGATTCTGGTCGTGATTCCCGAAACCCTCGTGATCTTCGGCCTGCTGATCGCCTTCCTCATCCCCGGTCTGGCTGCTTAATCCATGCGACTGGACACGATTCTCGAAAACGAGGCGCGTGCCGAGATCGAGCAAATCCGCGCCGAAGGGCGCGCCCGCGCCCAGGAGATCATCCGGGCCGCGCAGGAACGTGCGCAGGCCCAGGTGGAAAGCCAGAAGCGTACCCTCGACGGGCAGCTGCAGGCGGGCCTGGTGCGGGCCCGCTCCGGGGCCAACCTGGAAGTCTCGGCCGCCCGCCTGAGCGCGAGCGACACCGGTTTGCAGCGCGCCTTCGATCTCGCCGCCGAGCAGTTGCGCGGCGTGACGAGTGCGCCCGAGTACCGCGAAATCCTCTCGCGCCTGATCAGTGAGGTGCGCAGCACCCTTGGCACCGTCGAGGCGATCGAAGTCAATCCGCGCGAAGCGGCCATCGCCCGTGAAGTCGCTCCGGACCTCGAAGTGCGGGAAAACCCCGCCATCGAGGGAGGCGTGCGCGGCATCACGCGTGGCGGCAAGAGCGGCGTCACCAACACCCTGCTCGGACGCCTCGCGCGTGTACGGGAGAGCATCGCGCCGCAAGTCGCGCGCATGCTCGCGGAATAGGAGACGCCCTTTGCCCGACGACTACGGTTACATCAACGCGCGTATCAAGGTGATGCGCACCAAGTTGCTCGACGGGCGCATGCTTGATGCGGCCCTCGGCGCGCAAAGCTACCCGGAGTTTCTGCGCGTGCTGAGCGAAAGCGAACTCAGCGCCGACCTCGGTGACGCCACCGCGCAAGGTGCGGGCCTCGCTGAACTCGACGCGGCCCTGTCACGCAACTTCTTCACGACCGCCAACAAGGTCGTGCACCTCGCCGACGGCACAGCCCGCGACGAAATCGGGATCCTGCTGCAAAAGTGGGACCTGAACAACCTCAAGACGCTGGCGCGCGGTCTCACGACCGGGCGCAGCGCCGAGGATATTCTGGCGAGCCTCGTGCCGGGCGGCACCCTCAAGACCAGCGCCCTCACGGCCGCCGCCAACAGCGGTGACCTGGCGAGCGCCACCCAGGCCATCACCCTCAGCGGCCACCCGCTCGCGCGGTCCTTCCGCGCCGGCGTCGGGGCCTACAACGCCTCCGGGCGCCTGCTCGACCTCGAAGTCACCCTCGACCAGGGCTACTACCGTGGGGCCTTGCGGGTGGCGCGGGGCAGCAGCTTGCGCCGCTACCTCGCGCGTGAGATCGACATCAACAACGTGCTCACCGCCCGTGCGATGCGCGGCGAGACTCCCGACGCGAGCCTGTTCGTGCCCGGTGGGCGTTCCCTGAGCGCGGCGGATTTCCCGCGGCTCGCGAGCGGGGACGCCACCGGCGCGGGGGACCTCGCGCCGATCGTGGAAGCGCCCACGCTGGAAGAAGCCGAAACCGCCGCCCGTCGCCTGATCGATACGGCCGCGCGTGACGTCGCCATGGGAGACCCGCTGGGCGTCGGCGTTGCGGTGGACTTTCTGCGCCGCAAGGAAATCGAGATCGCCAAGCTGCGCCTGATCGGACGCGGCAAGTTCTACGGCTTGCCCGCCGAGCAGCTCAGGCGGGAGGTGGCTTCAGAATGACGAAGAAGTCCACTTTGACCATGTGTTTTTCGTGGGCAAAGGCGAGCGGAGCGAACCGCCCAGCGGTCAGAAGCAGTTTTGACCGCGTAGTCGGGGCGGGGAGTAGGAATTGTGCTCACGGCGCCGAAGGTGGAGCTGAACGGCAGCGTCATTCTGCCGTTCAGCGGAAACGGAGTGCGCTGTGACCCAGACCCAGGCCAATACCCACCGGGTGGCCGTGCTCGCCGACAGCGAGACGGCCACCGGCTACCGCCTCGCGGGCGTGGAAGTGATCGTCGCGACGAGCGAGAACGCCGCACGGGAACTGGAAACCCTGGTGACCAGCAACCGCTACGGCCTGGTTGCCGTCGATACCAGCCTGCTCAGCGATCCACAGCAGGCCGTCTCACGCGCCATGCGCGGGCGTGACCTTCCCATCATCCTGCCCGTGCCGAGCCTGAGGGACGCCTTCTCCACCGAGACGGTGGACGCCAAGGCTTACATGGGCAAGCTGGTGCGCGACACCATCGGTTTCGACATCAAGCTCTAAGCTGGTCAGCGACCGGTATTCAGCCTCCAGTCCGCTTTCGCCCAGCTTTCGCACAAGCCTCTGACGGCTGACCGCTGATCGCTGATCCGCTTTCTCAAGGAGTACCCCCAATGACCCAGACCACCAACAAAACCGGTGTCATCGAGCGCATCTCCGGTCCGGCGGTCATTGCCCACGGCACGTACGGCATGAAAATGTTCGACATCGTGCGCGTCGGCAACGAACGCCTCGTCGGTGAAATCATCCGTCTCGAAGGTGACACCGCCTTCGTGCAGGTGTACGAAGACACCTCCGGCCTGACCGTCGGTGAACCGGTCGTCACGACCGGCCTGCCCCTCTCCGTCGAGCTTGGCCCCGGCATGCTCAACGGCATCTACGACGGCATCCAGCGCCCGCTCGACAAGATCCGCGAAGCCTCCGGTGACTTCATCGCGCGCGGCATTGAGGTTTCGAGCCTCGACCGCACCAAGAAGTGGTCCTTCACGCCCACCGTCAAGGCGGGCGACGAGGTGAGCGGCTCCTCGATTCTCGGCACCGTGCCCGAGTTTTCGTTTGTTCACAAGATCCTGACGCCCCCGGACAAGAAGGGCCGCATTCGCGAGATCGTGGACGCCGGCGAGTACACCATCGACGACGTCATCGCCACGCTCGAAGACGGTACCCAGCTGCGTCTGGCGCACTACTGGCCGGTGCGCGCCCCGCGTCCCGTGGCGCTCAAGAAGGACCCCAGCCTGCCCTTCCTCACGGGCATGCGCATTCTCGACGTGCTGTTCCCGCTCGTGATGGGCGGCGCCGCCGCGATTCCCGGTCCCTTCGGAAGCGGCAAGACCGTGACCCAGCAGTCGGTCGCCAAGTACGGCAACGCCGACATCGTGGTGTACGTCGGCTGTGGTGAGCGCGGCAACGAAATGACGGACGTGCTGGTCGAATTCCCCGAGCTCGAAGACCCCAAGACCGGCGGTCCCCTGATGCACCGCACGATCCTGATTGCCAACACCTCCAACATGCCCGTGGCGGCGCGTGAAGCCAGCGTGTACACCGGCATCACCCTCGCCGAGTACTTCCGCGACCAGGGCTACAGCGTCTCCCTGATGGCCGACAGCACCTCCCGCTGGGCCGAGGCGCTGCGTGAAATTTCCTCGCGCCTCGAGGAAATGCCCGCCGAAGAAGGCTACCCGCCCTACCTCAGCGCGCGCCTCGCGGCCTTCTACGAGCGTGCCGGCGCCGTGCGGACCCTGGCCGGTGAAGACGGCGCGGTCAGCGTGATCGGCGCCGTGAGCCCCGCGGGCGGCGACATGTCCGAGCCCGTCACGCAGGCTACCCTGCGCATCACCGGCGCGTTCTGGCGTCTCGACGCGGGCCTGGCGCGCCGCCGTCACTTCCCGGCCATCAACTGGAACGGCTCTTACTCGCTGTTCACGCCGATCCTGGATTCCTGGTACCGCCAGAACGTCGGCTCTGACTACCCGGAACTGCGTCAGCGCATCGGCAACATCCTGCAGCAGGAAGCCTCGCTGCAGGAAGTCGTGCAGCTGGTCGGTCCCGACGCGCTGCAGGACAACGAGCGTCTGGTGATCGAAGCGGGCCGGATGCTCAGGCAGGACTTCCTGCAGCAGAACGGCTTCGACCCCGTCGACGCCAGCGCCTCGATGCCCAAGAACTACGGCCTGATGAAGATGATGCTGAAGTTCTACGACAGCGCCATGCAGGCCCTCCAGTCGGGCTCCACCATCGACGAAATCATCCAGAACCCCGTGATCGAGCGCCTCAGCCGCGCGCGCTACACGCCCGAAGATCAATTCGAGGCGTACCGTGACAGCGTCCTGAACGACCTCGACACGACCTTCAAGGGAGTCCGCGCATGACCCTTCTCAAGAAGGAATACAACGACGTCGCGTATATCTCCGGCCCGCTCTTGTTCGTGAACGCTGCCGCCGACCTGGCCTACAACGCCATCGTCGAAATTCGTGACGGCGCCGGACGCATTCGCGGTGGACAGGTCATCGACGTCAGCAACGAGCACGCCGTCATCCAGATCTTCGAGGACACCCGTGGCCTCGACCTTGCCACGGCCAGCGTGAGCCTCGTCGAGGACGTCGCGCGTCTGGGCGTCAGCAAGGACATGATCGGCCGCCGCTTCGACGGTCTGGGCCGCGCCATCGACGGCCTCCCGGCCGTGGTGGCCGACAAGCGCCTGTCGATCAACGGTCAGGCCATGAACCCCGCGTCGCGCGCCAAGCCCGAAGAGTTCATTCAGACGGGCATCAGCACCATCGACGTGAACACCAGCCTGATCCGCGGCCAGAAACTCCCGATCTTCTCGGGCTCGGGTCTGCCGCACAACGAACTCGCCGCACAGATCGCGCGTCAGGCCAAAGTGCCCGGCCACGAAGGTGACTTCGCGGTAGTGTTCGCCGCGATGGGTCTGACCCAGCGCGAAGTGAGCTTCTTCACCCAGGAGTTCGAGCGCACGGGTGCCCTGGCGCGCTCGGTCCTGTTCCTCAACAAGGCTGACGATCCGACCGTCGAGCGCATCCTGACGCCGCGCATGGCGCTCACGACCGCCGAGTACCTAGCGTTCGAGCACGGCTACCACGTTCTGGTTATCCTGACCGACCTCACGAACTACTGCGAAGCGCTTCGTGAAATCGGCGGCGCGCGCGAAGAGATTCCCGGACGGCGCGGCTTCCCCGGTTACATGTACACCGACCTGGCGTCGCTCTATGAGCGCGCCGGCGTGGTGGAAGGCAAGCCGGGCAGCGTCACGCAGCTCCCGATTCTCTCGATGCCCGACGACGACATCACGCACCCCATCCCCGACCTGACCGGCTACATCACCGAAGGCCAGATCGTGGTGGACCGTGCGCTGAACGCCAAGGGCGTGTACCCGCCGATCAACCCGCTGCCCAGCCTCTCGCGCCTGCAGGGCAACGGCATCGGCAAGGGCAAGACCCGCGCCGATCACAAGAACGTCTCCGACCAGCTGTTCGCGGCCTACGCCAACGGCCTCGATTTGCGCAAGCTCGTCGCGATCACCGGTGAGGACGCCCTGACCGAGACCGACAAGCTGTACCTGCGCTTCGCCGATGACTTTGAGACCTACTTCATCGGTCAGGGCGACGCGGACCGCTCGATCGAGGACAGCCTGACCGTGGCGTGGGGCATCCTGTCCAAGCTGCCGCAATCTCAGCTCACCCGCCTTTCCAAGGATTCCATCGACAAGTTCTACGGACAGAAACTTGACGACATGTGGCGCGGCGGGCGGAGCATGGGGGTTTAAAAGGAAGCCGAGTCCTAGGGGTGCCGGGCGCCGTCCTGTACACTTTCACGAGAACGGCGTCCCTTCACCCCTAGCATTTTCTTCCTGGAGGAACTATGGCCGGACAAATCAGCCCCACCCGCACCGCGCTGCTCGCCTCCAAGGCGCAGCTGAAGTTGGCGAACAACGGCGCGGAACTCCTGAAGCGCAAGCGCGACGCCCTCATCGGTGAGTTTTTCGCGCTCGTGAAGGACGCCCTGAGCGCCCGCGAGGAACTCAGCGGCGTCAGCAAGGGCGCTTACGTCTCGCTGTTCGGCGCCAAAGCCTGGGACAGCCCCGAAGCGGTCGAGAGCCTCTCGCTCGCGCAGGGCGGCGAACTGAGCGTCAACATGCAGATTGAGAGCGTGTACGGCGTGAAGGTGCCGCGCATCGAACTGCCCGACGCGAAGAACAACGCCAGCTTTTCCCCCATCACGGTCGGCGCGCGCACCATTCAGGCCGCCGAGGACTTTCAGCGCGTGATGGGCGCCGTTATTCGCGTCGCCGCGACCGAAACGAAGCTGCGCCGCATCGGCGAGGAAATCAAGAAGACCTCCCGCCGCGTGAACGCCCTGGAGCAGGTGGTCGTCCCCGGCATTCAGGACGACATCCGCTTTATCCGTGGTGTGCTCGACCAGCGTGAACGCGAAGAAAGCTTCCGCCTCAAGAAGATCAAGGCGAAGCTGGAGCGCGAAGCCGACGAGGCCGCCAAGCCACAGGCGCAGGGCAGCCTGAGCAATACTGCTGCCGATTGAGCGCGAGCGGCCAGACAGGACCCCTTTGTAGGGTCCTGTCTTTTGATTGCTATGAAGTTGCGGCGGATCGGCGCTTCAGCGCAGGCCGTTTCCGATCGCTTTCGATAAGGTGCCGCTGGCGTCGTCGCCGTCGAGCGACCAGACCATGGCGCCCCCCAGGCCCTTTTGCTTGATGTAGGCGGTCTTGTCCGCAATGACCTGCGGATCGTCGTAGCTCCAGAAGGTGCTGCCGTCGAACTTCCAGATCTGCTTGGTGGTCGCGTCACGGAAAACGCTGCCCGGCGCGTTTTTGAGCACCTTGTAATCCTCGATGCCCGCTTCGTAGGTGCCGCGTGCCGGACCCGTCGCGCTTTGGTAGAGGCCGTTGTTGGCGTTGCGCACGCCGGTCCAGCCCCGGCCGTAGAAGGGAATGCCCACCACCAGCTTGCTGGCGCTCGCGCCGCGTTGCAGGTAAGTGCTGACGGCGTTGTCGACGCTGAAGTTCTTTTCCTCTCCGGTGCCGGGATCGTTCGGATGGGGAAAGAGGTTCGATTGAAAGTTGGTGGGTCCGGTGGCGTTCCAGGCTCCCCGGAAATCGTAGGTCATCAGGTTGAGCATGTCCAGCACGCCGGAAATCTTGGAGACTTCCAGCTTGGCGATTTTGCTGGGCGCGGCGGGCAGTGCGGCCGACAGCCAGTAGCGCTTGCCGGTCTGGCTGCCCAGTGCGTCGAGCTGACGCCGGAACTCCTGCAGCAGCAGGGTGAAGTTCTGGGTATCCTCGGGGCGCACGATGTTGCCAGGGTTGCCTTCGCTCGCCGGGTACTCCCAGTCGATGTCGATGCCGTCAAAGACCCCCAGGCCCGAGCCGGGTCCGCCGGCGCCGTCGGTGCTGGGCAGGTTGCCCTTGATGTACAGGTCGATGCACGAGCTCACGAGTTTCTGGCGCGAGGCGCTGGTGAGCGCGGCGTCACTGAAATACTTCGACCAGGTCCAGCCACCCAGGGAAATCATGACCTTGAGGTTGGGGTGTCTGGCCTTGAGCTTCTTGAGCTGATTGAAGTTGCCGCGCAGCGTCTGACTCCAGGTGTCAGCCACGCCGTCGACGCTGGTGGCCGCGTCGAAGGCCTTGGTGTAATCGGCGAACGAGTCGCTTTGTCCACCGTAGGTGACCGAGCATTCCCCACCCGGCGTCACCGTTCCGAAGGCGTAGTTGATGTGCGTCAGACCGGCCGCCGAGCCGCTGGTGTCGATGTTCTTGACGTTGTAGCCGCGTCCGTAGATGCCCCACTGCACGAAGTACGCGACGTGCTTGAGGCCGTTGGTGGAGGGCGGGGGTGGGGTCGTGCCGCCGGAGATGTTCACCGTCACGCTCGCGGCAGCGCTTGTTTTGGTGTTGCCGGCGGCGTCAAAGGCTTTGGCGGTGTAACTGTACGTGCCGTTCTGCGCGCCGCTGCTGAAGGTGTCGCTGGCGTTGTACGGCGCGCTGGTGTCGGTACTCAGCAGGGCGCCGTTTTTGTAGAACTCGACTTTGCTGACCCCGACGTTGTCGCTGGCCGAAGCGCTCAGCGTGACGGTACCGGCGGCGCTCAGGCTGCTGGGGCTGGCGCTGAGGCTGACGCTGGGTGCGGTGGTGTCGCCGGAGGGAGGGGGCGCCCCGTCGCAGGTTCCGCCCTGCTTCCAGAGACTGGGCGTATCCTTGGGGTTCCAATTGGTGCCGGGATGGGCCGTGTGGGTCTGCAGGGCGGTGTAGGTCAGGCCCTGATAGGTGACGACCTGTCCGACCGTGTACGTGGGTCCTTCGGTCCAGCTGGTACAGACTGCCGCGACCTGGAGGCGCGCACCGGAGGTGGAAGCCGCTTCCTGACCGCAGGCACTGAGTCCTAACGTGAGCATGACGAGGCCGAGGGCGTAGGCATGGCGCGATCCGTAGAACATGCATCACTCCTTTGCGGCGAGCCAGCAGTTTGCGGGAGACACAAATGCTACGGGTACGCCAAGCTGTGAAAACGCTTTCGAACGGTCTGCGATTTTTCGGAGAAATTATTTGCCGGCTTCGCTATTGTCTTATGAATAAAATTTTCAGGCGATGAAATTGTTCACGCCTCTTGCGCCTGCGCTTTGGGGCCGAAGGCGACGGACACAGATCCCCCTGACACCGAAAAAGTGCCGTCGGGACCCTGAGGCAGGTACAAAAAGATCATGATGATGAGGTGTCAACTCTGCTGATCGAAGGGGAATCAACCATACGAGCAAACCGCGCGGAGGTTTGGGCCGCACTCCACGACCTGGAAATCCTGAGACGCTGTGTCCCGGGCGTCCAGAGCCTGACGCGTGACACCCACGGGGTCCTGCTCGGCGCGGTGGAACTCGCGGTGGGCCGTTTGCGAGGTACCCTTCACGGGCGGGTCACGATCACGGAGACGCAGGCACCCGAGCGCATGACCCTCGCCCTCGAAGCCCGAGCGCCCTTTGGCGTGGTGAAAGCCAGCGGGCGTCTGGAGCTGACCGAGCAGGATGGAGGCACGCGCGTTCGCTGGGCAGGAACCCCGCAACTGAGCGGCCTGCTGGCCACGTTCGGCAGCCGGCTGCTGGGTGGCGTCGTGCAGCAGAAGGCTGAGCACTTCTTTCAGCGGCTGGAACGTGAAGCCTGTCAGCTCGGCGCTGAGGAGTCGCCCGTGGGCGAATTCCGGCAAGCAAACACACTGCCGCGCTCCTGAGGGGCATGGTCTACTTGGTGGGTGTCGTTCCTTGCCCGTTTCGTGACGCGTTTTCCGCTGGTGGTGCTGGGACTCTGGGTCCTGGCGCTGCTCCTTGCCTTGCCCTTTGCCCGCCTGGCGCCCGGCGCCCTCAGCGCCAACCCGGGAGCGGTCGAGCAGGCCGAAAGTACGCGCGTCACGCGCATTCTGGAGCGCGAGTTCGGTGAGCGCGGAGACAGTGCCGTGCTGCTGGTCACGCGCGCTGCCTACCTGTCCGACGATCCTCGTTTTCGCGTTCGCTACGACGCCTTCGTGAGTGAGCTGCGCGCGCTGAGGGGTATGCTGAGCGTCAGCCCGTTCGACGCGGCGAGCCCGCTGCGTACGCAGAGCATTGACCGCAAGGTCACCCTGACGGTCGTGCAGCTGAACGCCGAGGACCGTGCCACCCTCGCGCAAGTGCGCCGCCTCGCACGTGAGCAGTCGAGTGTTCTGAAGGTCAGCGTGACCGGTGGGCAGCCCATTGCAGAGGATTTTACGGCCTTTGCCGAGCAGGACACCAAGCGCAGTGAACTTGCCGCCCTGCCAATCACCGCTCTGGTACTGCTCGCGGTGTTCGGCGCCCTGGTAGCGACCCTGCTGCCGCTTCTGATGGGGGTGATGTCGATCACCGTGGCGCTCGCGGGCATTTACGGCCTGGCACAGTTCATGGAGGTCAGCACCTTCGCGCAGAGCGTGGTGACCCTGTTGGGGCTGGGCGCCGGAATCGATTACGCCCTGTTGATGGTCAACCGCTTTCGCGAGGAGCTGACGACCCATCCGGCCGCCGAAGCGGCGCGGCGCACCGTGCTCACCGCCGGACGAAGCGTGGTGTTCTCGGGACTGACGGTTGCGCTGGCCATGGCGGCACTCCTCATTCCGCCGCTGGCTTTTGTCCGCTCGATGGGAGTCGGTGGTGTGCTGGTCATGCTGCTGACGGTGCTGGCCAGCATCACGGCGCTGCCTGCCTTGTTCGTGCTGTTGGGCGCCCGGGTGAACAGCCCCAGAATCCTGCGGATCACCTGGAGTCAGAATGCCGGGGCCAGCCGCGCCTGGAGCAACTTCGCAAGGCGCGTCATCCGGCGTCCGTGGCTGGCGGTACTGTCGTCAAGCGCCGTGTTGCTGGTGCTGGCGCTGCCCGCACTCGACATGCGCCTGGGGTACGCGGGCGCCTGGGGCCTGACGCCCGGCGTGGAGTCGCGCGACACCCTGAAAGCCGTCGAGGGCCTGGGGGCGGGAGGACTGCTCTCGGCCTTCGAGGTGGTGCTCGACTTGCAAGGACAGCCTTACGACGCCCAGACCCGTGCGGAATTCCGGAACCTCGTGAACCGGCTGGAAGCGGTGCCCGGGGTGAGTGCCGTCGTTTCGCCGTTCGTACGACCCGAGCAGGTGGCGGGCGCCGGTGGCCTGAGTGATCTGGTGGCGATCACCAACCGTACCTTTTCGCGTGACCGCCAGTTTCTGCGCGTGACCGTACTGCCCGAACACAATCTGCGGACCGATCAGGTGGACGTTTTTGCTTCCCGGTTGCGTGAGGTGCTCGACGCCCAAAGGCGGCCGTATCTGCTGGGCGGCGCGCCCATCGGAGGCCGCGAGTTCACGCAGGCGCTGGTGGATGCCACGCCCCTGGCCATCACAGTGGTGCTCGCGGGAACCTTCGTTTTGCTGGCCGTGGCGTTTCGTTCCCTCGTCATTCCACTTAAGAGCGTCGTGATGAATTTACTCACCGTCGGTGCGGCCTACGGTGTGGTGACGCTGGTGGTGCAGCAGGGCGTTTTCGCGTCCGCCCTCGGCATTCCGCAGGACGTGGGGGTACTCGATTCCTCGCTGCCGCTGCTGTTGTTCGCGGTGCTGTTCGGCCTCAGCATGGATTACGAGATTTTCCTGCTGTCACGCGTACAAGAAGAGCATCTGAGGGGTGCCTCGAACGACGAGGCGGTGGTGCTGGCAGTGGGCCGGACCGGACGCATCATCACGTCGGCGGCCGTGATCATGTTCATCGTGTTCTGCGCTTTTATTTCGGGGCGGGTGGTGGCCAACAAGAGCATCGGGCTGGGGCTGGCAGTCGCGGTACTGCTCGACGCGACCCTGGTGCGTATGGTGCTGGTGCCGGGTTTTCTGAAGCTCGCCGGGCGCTGGAACTGGTGGCTGCCCCGCTGGCTCGACCGGCGGCTGCCTCAGGTCAGCCTGGAACACTGAGGTGACTCACGATCAGTCAGGAGCCTTGCTGGCAACGCCCCGCTCCGGCTAAGGGCCGGAGCGAAAACGCCACTCATGAAAAACTGTCTACCAGGAGCTTAAGAGATGCGTGCCTGGGGGTCATGGTGACGCCGTAGTGTTGGCCTATGCAAGAGGTCATCATGGCGGGATCGGCTCGCCCTTCCGTTCCCTGTCCCGACACTGAGACGCGCCGTGGCCTGCCGAAACGGGTACGCTCTTGAAGCGTGGCATTCGTCCGGTGTGGGCAGCCGGGGTGGCCCTCAGCGCAATTCTGGCGCTGACAGTTCCTCATCTGGCGTTGCTGCTGGGCGGCGCGCTGCTGCTCCTTGCCCCGCCGGTCTTCGGTTTCGGACCGCTCAGCCGCCGCGCCTGGACTGCTGGCTCCCTGTTCGTGAGCGCCGTCGGTCTGCCGTTGCTGTGGCGTACGGAGAGCAGCAGCGCCAGCGTGCTATGGCTTGGCGGTGGTTTTCTGGTCGCCATTGGCCTGATGCTCGGCGTGCATGCCTGGCACCTGGCAAAAGGTACGCGTCGCCTACGCTGGAGTGGCGGGCTGGTGCCCGTCGGACTGGCCCTGCTGGGCGTGGCTTACCTGGCTCCGGATGGAGTGGGAACGTTGTCGCTCATTCGAAACCTGCCCCTGACGGCGAGGTTGCTCGAGTCACCGGCCGGTCCGCCGGTCCCGCGAACGGTGTCCGCCGCGCCGCTGGCAGCTAAGCCTCAGGCCGCATCGGATGTCGCCGCCTTGAACCTGAGGACTCGCGGTGCGGTGCCAAGCCCGCAGCCCACACCTCGGGCGCCTGCGCGCCCTGTTGGCACGAACGCCGCCCAGCAGGCAGCTCCAGTCCGCACCCCTGTGCCTGACGTGCGTGAAGTGGCACCGCCAAGAACTGCCGCACCGAGCATCCCTGCACCGTCTGTCAGGGCCAGGGTGCCAGTGGTTGGTGCGGCGCCCTCTCAGCAGGAAGCCATTCGGCAACCCGTCGCCCTGAACGCCAGCGTTCCTGCTGACGCGTCAGCCCCACTTGCCCGGACCACGCCCGTACAGGCGGCTCCTGCGCTCCAGGCAGCCCCCGTGGTGCGCGTCGGGGTGGCCTCGGAGGGGCGAAGCGCCCCGGCGCAGTTGGAGTCACGTTCCCAAGTTCCGAGACCGCCAGTTCCGGCTGGGCAGACGTCCGCCCAGCCCATCCCAGCCTTACCGACTCCCACGCCAACCGCTCCTCCAGCGTCCCGCGACCTGCCCGAGCCTCCGGCTAGCGTTCAGCGGCCCAGTCCGCCGAGCGAGCCGACTTCGGGTGAGCCAGCACCCCGCGATGTCACTGCTCCCCCGACCCCCGCGCCTCAGCCGGTCGCGCCACGGCCGATCACTGCTCCCCCGGCAACGCCTCAACCCCTGCCTGCTCCTGTACCCGCGCCGCCAGCCCAGCCCGCGCCGGAACCTCCCAGGTGGAGTCCTGCTCCTGCGCCAACTCCGCCGACTCGGCCTCAGCCGCCACAACCCGTTCCTCAGCCGGCACCCCAGCCGCGTCCCCTGCCTTCCCGACCGGTGCCACCCGCCCCTGTCGTGCCCACACCGGCGCCCGTACAACCTGCGCCGCCCAGCCCACCCCCGCCTAAGCCTGTACCTTCAAAACCTGCACCACCCGAGCCGACACCCCCCAAACCGGCGCCCCCGGCACCACCCTTGCCGAGCCCAGTGCCACCAGGTGTGCCGCCCAGCCCGGTATTGCCGAAACCAGTGCCTGAAAAACCAGTGCCTCAGAAGCCGGCTCCTCAGCGGCCAGCGCCTGGAAAGCCTGAACCCCAGAAACCTGAGCCCCAGAAGCCTTCTCCCGATCCCAAGCCACCGAAGCCGGTCATTTCGGTGCCGGCCCCAACTCCGCCGCCCGTGCCCTCTTTACCCACGCCTACCCCGCCGATTCCGCCGGTTCCAGTGCCGACTGAGCCTGTGGTGCCTCGTGAACCACAGCCAACTCCCGACCCAGTCAAGCCTGCGCCGGAACTGCCGCCCGCCCCGGCGCCACCCATCCCTGCGCCTCCGGCACCCACACCTCCGGCACCCACACCTCCGGCACCCACGCCCCCCGAACCACCGCAGAAGCCTGAACCACCGCAGAAGCCTGAACTACCACAGAAGCCTGAACTACCGCAGAAGCCTGAACCACCGCAGAAGCCTGAACTACCACAGAAGCCTGAACTACCGCAGAAGCCTGAACCACCGCAGAAACCTGAACCACCGCAGAAACCTGAACCACCGCAGAAACCTGAACCACCGCAGAAACCTGAACCACCGCAGAAACCTGGACTGCCTGTTCCTCCGGTTCCTGCTCCTGTTCCAGAACCGCCAGTACCCCAGCCTCCCGCTGCTCCGACTCCTCCTGTGGCGGCTCCGGCCCCTGCGCCAACGCCTCCGACACCGCCCGCTCCAGACCCTTCTCCTGCGCCGGCATTACCTGTGCCGACGCCCCCCCCAGGGCCCGTGCTTCCTGACCTTCCCAAGGACACGCCCGGTGAGAAGGAGAAGAAGGACAAAGGGGATAAGGACAACAAAGATAAAGGGGACAAGGACAACAAAGAGAACGAGAAAGACAAAAAAGACAACGGAAAGGACAAACAGAAAGGTTCTGGGAGATAGCGAAAGTGGCGGAATGTTCCGCCACTTTCGCTATTTCCGGTGACGTGCCTGCCAGTTTTAGGACCTCGCCTGAGGCCTGCCATAGGTTTCGGGCAAGGGCAGAGGTGCCACTCATCTGTCGCCAACTGGCACGCCGTTCCTGAGCATGAAGGCATTCGAAAGCCTCGATTTTCTCACAAATGCGCTGAGTATGTAAGCTGAATGAGAGATGTTCGTTGGTGACGCGAACGTCATCTGCTTATGCCCCCACATTCCGGTCTGCTCAATCCCACCAAACAACGCGTATCGGTGTTGTCGATCGCGCTGGCGTTGCTGGCGCTGCTCGCCTGGTGGGTATATACCCACGCGTACGACGGGAACAACCTGTTGCTGCTGATCTCGCCGCCCCTGCTGTCGTTGTGTCTGCTGTGGGCGCTGGCGACTTTTGCCCGGGGCGATCCCGCACCACGCACCGAGCGTTACGGATTTGCGCTGTTGTACCTGTTTGCCATCCTGGTGTTCGTTTCGCGCGTGTTGTGGCCAACTCCGCAACCGCTTCGGGGGCTGGAAAATACCCTGCTGATCATCGTGTCGCTCACGGCTTACCTGCAACTGCAACCCCGCGCCGCCGTGGTGGCTTCTGGTGCTCTGTACGCCGTGATGGTGACGACCGGTTGGGCCGTGCTGGCCAGCGAGGACGCTGGTCATGAACTCTGGTTCGCGGCCCTTATCCGGCAAACGGCTGACCTCACTGTTATCGTGCTGCTCTATAGCCTGGTGTGGCTGCGGCAATGGGGTGCCGAGGAAAGTTCGTCCCGGTTGCAACTGCAACGCCTGGCGGACACCGACGCCCTGACCGACCTGCCCAACCGGCGTGGCATGTACCGCGTGCTGGAGCAGGTGATGGGCAGCATGAACTTCAGTGTGGTGCTGGTCGACGTGGACCGTTTCAAGGCTGTCAACGACGACCTCGGGCACGCGGTGGGCGATCTGGTGCTGCGTGGGGTGGCAGACGCCTTGCGAACCGGGGTACGCGACGGGGACGAGGTGGGCCGCTGGGGAGGCGAGGAGTTTCTGGTGGTGTTGCCCCGTGCTGAGTTGCCCGATGTGCTGCAGGTGGCCGAACGCCTGCGTTTTCAGGTCGAGCAGTCCGATCTGCTGCCGGGCCGAGGCATAACGGCCAGTTTCGGCGTGGCCGTCTGGCGGGCGGGAGACTCGCTGGAAGACCTGCTGCGCCGCGCCGACGAGGCGCTGTACTGCGCCAAACGCGAAGGCCGCAACCGGGTATGCGCCGAGAACGACGAACGGACCGCCGAGCCGTGACCGGCCGGGCAGCTCGGGCAACATACGACATGGCTACTTCAGCGCAAATCGCTGGTGCGCGGCGCAGGTGATGGCGCGGCGCACACGGGGGACATTGACTCCGAGGAGGCGCAGGACCGGCTGGCGCCGCACAAACGAACCTTGGCCGAATAAGGCGTGCGGGTGATTCATAACGGTGGTCAGCGTCATGGCCCTCTACCGATCGGTGGCGCCGACCGAGCGGAGCGGGTGGGCCCGACACTGGAACGGATAACGCTCTAAATGTCTGCCGCTTAAGTTCTTCCGTTCGGGGAACAGCACCCAGAACTACAGAACCCAGCGGCAGACACGCTTCCCCGACTCGCCTCCGCTCGCCCCACGTTTTGGGAGAACACCAAAACTCAAGTGGGAGGGACTTTATCTGAGGTCGGGTGTCCTGGTGGGTTCGCCTTCAGCTGTCTCAGGAGTGTTCGGCTTCGCTGGCCTGAGCGTTAATGAGCGGATACACGCGTGTCGCGATTTCTTCCCACTCGACGGCTGTTTGTCGTCCGGCATCGAATTCGACAGCGAGCTCGGCGTTCAGGGCATGCAGGCCCACGTGGGTCTTGGGCAGCTCGATGCCCGTGTGGCTTTTGATCAGGAAGATCAACCCGGCAAGGCCGCTGTCCTTGGTGAGTGACAGTTCGAGCGGACGTCCGAGTAACTTCGGAACATCGAAGGGGGCGTACATCGGCCAGAACTTGTTGAGACCGTCTGCGTGGATGCCCGCGCGGGTGCGGTGGGCGTCCTTGCCGTACAGCGGGTATTTGGCGGGTACGCCATGACCCAGCGTCTCGTACAGGGCGGCCAGGTCGTTGAGCACATGAAAGTCCGGCTGAGCGCGTTCGAAGAAATCCATGCCGATCAGGTGCAGCAGGACACCTTCCAGCGCGGCGTTGCCGGTGCGCTCTCCTTTGCCCAGCAGCGTGCCGTTGATCGCGGCGCATCCGGCGAGCACGGCGGCCAGACAGTTGGCCACGGCCAGATGCGTGTCGTTGTGCGGATGGAATTCGAGGAATGCGCCCTCAACGCCCTGCGCGCGCAGTTCACGAACCATGCCGGGCACACTGCGCGGCCAGGCCACGAAGTCGTAAGGCAAGCCCAGGCCCATGGTGTCACACAGCCGGAATTTGGGGCGCTGGGCTTCGCCGTAAGTCGAGCAAAGCTCCTGCACCGCCTCAACAAAGGGCAACAGGAATTCACGGGGAGCGCGCGTGGCGTCCTCGAGGTGGAGTCGGGGACGCAGCCCCGCGTCCAGCACCGCTGCCACCGCGCCGAGGTACGCGTGGGCGGCGCCCTGCCGTCCGGCCGGTTTGAATTTGTAGAACGTATGGTAGTCACTTGCAGACGCGAGCATGCCGGTTTCCCGCACACCCAGGATGCTGACCAGCTCGGCGTCTTTGCGCGTGGCGCGAATCCAGGTGGTCGGCTCGACGGGGGTTCCGTCCTGAAAGCGGGCGAGCGCGGCTTCCAGCATGGCGCGGTCCGAGGAACGGTACACGAAGAACTCGGCTTGTCGCAAGGCGCCGCTGTCACCGGTAAAGGCGCACATCAGGTCGTAAAGCATGACGCCTTGTTCGACCGTGAGTGGTAGACCGCCCTGCTGGCCGTCACGATGGGTCGTTTCAGTGGTCCAGGCCTGCAGGGGGAGCCCGGCGGGTCGCGTGGTCCAGGCAAAACGTGGAAACCCTTCAGGCGGATAACTTTCAAAGAAAAGTTCGGGGTGTGGTGTGTCCTGAATACGGCTGGAGAGGAGCGCTGTCATAAGAACCTCCTGCTTTCGAGCCTAGTTCTGTTATCAATATGTCGTCAATCTTGATTAAAGAATCAATGTTACGCTGAGGCGTGTCCCAAACCCTGAGTGCTGAAGAAGCGGCAGCCCAGTTGGGCGTGAGCCGCGCGACGCTGTACGCCTACGTGAGCCGCGGCCTCATTCGTTCGGAAGAAGGTCCGGCGGGTCGGCGTCATCGCCGCTACCGGGCCGAGGACGTACACGCCCTCGTCGGACACAAGGAAGCGAGGCGCGACCCGGCCCGGAACGTGCAAGAAGCGTTGCACTGGGGCGCGCCGCTGCTCGACTCTGCCCTCACCTTGATCGAGGACGGGCATCTGTACTACCGAGGCGAAGACGCGTTGACGCTGTCACGCCGCGCCAGCCTGGAAGAGGTCGCCGCGCTGCTCTGGACCGGAGATCGGGAGGCCGCCAGTTGGCTTTTTGCCCGTGAAGTCACAGCTCCGGCACAGTTGCGCTTTGAAGGCGCGCCATTGACAGAGTCCTTCGCGCTGGTCCTCGCTCATGGCGCGGCGCACGATCTGGGCGCCCACGACCTGCGGCCGGAAGCGCAAGCGTATACAGCGGCGCGGGTGTTGAAGCTGCTGTTTGCCGTGGCGCAGGGGGTGCCCGCTGTACCTGCAGATGTCAATGCACTGCTGCACCAGCAGCTCGCTTCGCGTTGGTTCAAGGGCGGACACGGTGCGGACACGCTGCGCGCGGCGCTGGTGCTGTGCGCGGATCATGAACTCAACATCAGCAGCTTCACGGCGCGCTGTGTGGCCTCCAGCGGCGCAAACCTCTATCACGCGGCTCTGGGCGGCCTGTGCGCCCTGCAAGGGCCACGTCATGGATTGTCGAGCGGGCTGGCCTACGAACTGCTGGCGAACGCCGAAACCCAAGGTGCGCGAACTGCCCTGCAGACGACGTTGGCACAGCACGGTGCAGCCGTCGGCTTCGGGCACCGTCTGTATCCCCAGGGTGATCCGCGCGGCCGTGAACTGCTGAACGTGTGCGCGCAGTTGAGCACTTCTCATCCGGCGTTGCGCGCGGCCCGGGAATTGCAGGAGCTGAGCCAGAACGAACTGGGTGAGCAGCCGAACATCGATTTCGGTCTGGCGCTGCTGGGCCGGATCATGGGGCTCACGGCAGGCCAGGTGGTGGCGCTCTTTGCGCTGGGCCGCACGGTCGGCTGGCTGGCCCACGCGCTGGAAAGTGCATCACGCCAGCAGCTGCTGCGTCCCCGGGCGCGGTACGTAGGGCCGCGCCCGTTCGCCGCCCCGGGAGACACGTAGTGTGTGCCGTATCAGTGCCGTGCCGGGCGCCAGGCAAGGCCGCCCAGCAGCGCCACCAGGGCGATCAGGCCGGCCACCAGCCCGAGCGCTAGGCCCAGGCTGGTGGCCTCGGCAACGAAACCGACCACCGGCGGGCCAGCCAGAAACCCCAGGTACGCGATGGTCGACACCTGCGCGATGGCCGGTCCGGCGTTTCCCGCGCGGCTGGCGGCGTCGAACAGCACTGGCACGATGTTGGCGATGCCCAGGCCCGACGCGGCGAAGCCCAGCGCGGCGAGCAGCGGAGAAGGACTGAGCAGCGCGGCCAGCAGCCCCAGGGACGACAGGGCCGCGCCACCGCGCAACACCCACTGGCCGCCCAGCTTCGCCCGGGCCTGATCGCCCAGCATGCGTCCAACGGTCATGGCGAAAATGAAGGCGACGTAGCCCACACCCGCGCCCCCGATGCTGGCGCCCAGGTAGTCGCGGTAGTACACGGCGCTCCAGTCGGCCACCGCGCCCTCACCCAGCAATCCCACAAAGCCCAGCGCGCCCAGCAGGACGATCACACGTGGAATTCCACGCTGGCGAGGTTTTTCTGGGGTGTTCTCGTGGAGGTCGAAGCGGGGAGGCAGCAGAATCGTGCCGGCCAGCAGGGCGACCAGCACAAACGGCAGCGCCACGCTGGAAACGTGCCACAGGGGCGCGACTCCCAGTGAGAGCAGCAGGCTGCCGAGGCCCGCACCTGCCAGCCCACCCAGGCTCCACCAGGCGTGAAAGGACGACAGGACTGCTTTTTTCAGTGCCCGTTCGACGGCGACACCCTGGGCGTTCATCGCCACGTCGAGCCCGCCCGATACGGCGCCGTAGAGTGCGAGGGCCACCACCTGTGTGCCCAGGTTGGGCGCGAGCAGCAAGGGCAGCAGGACCAGTGGGTTGACGAGCGCGAACAGCCGGGTGACGAGCTGGCTGCCGAAGCGGGCCACGAGTGTCCCGGTGAGCGGCATGGTGAGCAGGCTGCCAACGGCGATGGCGAGCAGGGCGAGGCCCAGCACGGCGGGGGAGAGGTTGAGCTTGTCGCGCATGGTGGGCACGTGCAACACCCAGGAAGCGAACACGAAACCGTTCAGGAAGAAGACGGCAGAGGTGCCCCAGCGACCACGGATGGCCACGGACGCTGAGTTGGGCGGGGAGAGTTCGGTTGCACTCATGAATTCCTCGGTGACCTGGTCGCGTGAATTTTGCTGCGTGTCGGCGCCTGAACGGCCTGCTGACCACCTTACTCCGGAACTTACCGTTGCTGCGCGTTCTGTTTCCTGTCTGAAACGATTCAGAGCACTTTTGAAGATGCTAGCATGGCCTCATGTCGAGCGCCAAGCTACCCGGCCGGCGGGCTACCCTCAAGGATGTCGCTGCAGCCCTCGGGGTGTCGCCGGCAACTGTCAGCAACGCCTACAACCGTCCGGACCAGCTTTCACCCGCCTTGCGCGAGCGCATTCTGATTGCGGCGCGGGAATTGGGTTACCTGGGCCCGGACCCGCTGGCCCGCAACCTGCGGCGCGGTCAGGCCGGCGCCATCGGTGTGGTGTACGCCGACCGCCTGTCGTATGCCTTCGCGGACCCGGCAGCCGCGCTGTTTTTGCAGGGGGTAGCGAGCGCCACTGAACAGGCTGGCCTGAGCCTGCTGCTGCTGCCCACCCCCGACAGTCCTGACACCGTCACCAGTGCCGCCGTGGATGGCTTCGTCATCTACTGTCTGCCTGAAGGCAGCTCTTCTTTGCAGGCGGCGCTGTCACGCGGCGTGCCCTGCGTGCTGGTCGACCAGCTGGTAAGTTACGGGCAGCCTGCCGTGTATATCGATGACGAAGGTGGCGCGCACCAGGCGGCGCAGCATCTGCTTGATCTCGGACACCGCACCTTCGGGATTCTTTCGCTGGAACTGCAGTTCCCCCGCCGCCGGGGCCGCCCGTGCACCGATCGCGAGGCGGGCGCTTCCTTTCGCCCACCGCTGGAGCGTCTGAGCGGTTACCGTCGGGCGATCGAATCGGCGGGACTGCGTTGGGAGGAAGCCGTACAGGTGCTGGAAGCCAACGAGAACAGCCCCGAGGAAGGAGAAACCCTTGCCCGCGAGCTGCTGAGCGGTGAGCGCGCGCCTACCGCACTGCTCGCCATGAGCGACCAGCTGGCCCTGGGCGCATTGCGGGCGGCTGCCAACCTGGGCCTGCGTGTTCCCGAGGACCTCTCCATCGTGGGCTACGACGATGTGCCCAGTGCTGGAGCGCTCAACCTCACGACAGTTCATCAGCCGACGGTGCGCAAGGGCCGTCTGGCAGGAGAACTGCTGCTCGCGCAACTCGCAGGTGAGACGCCCGCTGCCCCCGAGCTGCTGCCAACCGAGCTGGTCGTGCGTGGCACCACAGCGCCAAGACGCACCGTGCCCACCCACCCCTGAATTTCCGGCAGTAAGCGTCGGCGCAGCGAAAAGAAGGCGCCGCCCGGAGGCGGCGCCTTCTTCTTCATGACTTGCCGCCGGGTTTACTGGCGTTCGAGGGCGCCCAGGTCGAGCGCGCCGCCCACGAAATTGTTGCGGTTCTTGAGGTCGAGCCTGATGCCCAGGTTTTGCACCGGAGCATAGACGCCTTTGTTCACCGCCGGGCTGTCAGAGCGCAGATCGAAGTTGCGCCCCCAGGCGTCCACGAAGCGAGGTTCGGTAATGCGAGAAGAACTGCTGACGCCGCCAGGGCGGGTTACACCGGGGTTGCCGCCGCCGTTGCGCCAGTAGATGTTGTTGCCCTCGTCGATGTTGCCGTCGGTCCACAGGGCGGCCTTGGTGGCGTCGCTTCGCATCACGATGATGTTGTTGCGCGCACTCAGGATGCTGCTGTCACAGCCCTCGCCGCAGTAGATGCCGACGTTCACGTTGAAGGCGGTGTTGTTGTAGAACTTCGTGCCAGGATTGGCGCCCCAGTAGCTCTTCCAGCCGCGAATGACCAGCATTTCCCCGGTTTTGTAGGGCGTGTTGAGGGACGCGAACAGGTTGTAGGCGTACACGTTGTTCTCGGCACGGTCGTCGGGCTTGCCGCCCATCTCGGTGAAGGTGGTGTCGTTGATCGAGGTGTTGTGATGAAAGTAGTTGTTGCTGGCGCGGAACACTTCCAGGCTGGCACCTTCGATGGTGTACTTCTCCGAGCATGCGGAATTTCCCGAGAAGTAGTTGTAGGCGACCTCGTTGTGATCTCCGTTGATCAGTACGCCCCAGGCACCCGAGTTATCCAGGGCCGGATCGTTGGTGTTGGAGGACATGGTGGTGTTGTTGGTCAGGGTATTGTTCAGCACCTTGTTGTAGGTGGCGCCGACGGCCAGGTGCACGCCGCCCGTCAGACCGTAAGCCTTGGAGTGACGCACGGTGTTGTGCCTGGCTCCGTTCGTGAACGCGAAACCGATGCGCCAACCCATCGGGGTGGTCTTGCACTTGACGGCGTACTTGTACGGAGCGGGCTTGTCCGCCGTGACCTGCAGATTCTCGATGATCTGGTGGGTGCCGGTGATGGCGACCGCACCGGGATTGCCGCCGTACAGGCGCGGCAGATCACCCTCGCCGTAGGCTCCGATCACGATGGGCGCGCTGCTGGTCCCATTCCAGCGTGCGTTGAGGGGACCATTCCAGGTGCAGCCGCGCTTGAGCAGCAGGCGTTCACCGGCGTTGAGCCAGCTGTTATTCACTTTGCCAACACTTCTCCAGGCGCTGCCGGTCGAGGTGCCGCTGTTGCTGTCACTGCCGTTCGAGCAGTCCACATAGTACGTCCGGCCAGTGCTGGTGGTGGTGTCACCGCTGCTGCTGGTGCTGCCCACACCGTGAACGACGGCTTCGGTGATGGCGATGGCACTGTTCTCGGTGTTGCCGTGATTGGTGACCCGGATGTAGCGCGCACTTTGATCTGAGACGTTGTAGCGCTCCAGGTTGGTGGTGCTGCCACTGCTGGTCACTTTGCTCAGCACTTTGGTCCAGTTGCTGCCGTCCCGGCTCAGTTCGACATCGAAGGTGGCTTTGCGGTTGGCGCCGCGGTAAAAGGCCAGGCTGATGGAGTCGATGGTCTTTTCGCTGCCCAGGTCGTAGCGAACCCAGCTGCCCAGGCTGCTGGCGCTCCACCAGGTGCTGAGCTGGTCATCCCAGGAGTACCTGCTGGCCTTGCTGTCACTGGTGGCGCTGCTGGCCGTGCTGCCTTTGATGGGGTGGGCATCTGCGGGCAAGGCCAAAGGAGTCAGTATCTGCTGGTCCGCCTGAACTTCGCTGGACTCAGGTCCTGGCTGGGGGCCCACCGTACCGCATGCTGCCAGCAGGCTGGTCAGTCCGAGCAAGGTGAACTGCAAGGTTCTGGTCGGTCGAAGCTGGTTGGTCTGGGGCACGTGAGTTCTCCTTTGTACCGGAAGGTGGAACGGCAGGTTCCTGCCGTATGAACGCGCAATACGCGAAGTCAGATTCGAAATGGGGTTTTTGTGCTTGAGGCTGATACTCATCAACCAGCGACAGCGTCAGAGGAGTGAACGCCAAGTCGCTTGCCCGATTCCCTTTTGTGTGGAGAGTGTTGAAGTCCTCTTGCCTATTTCTTCAGCGGAGACACAGTGAGCTTCACATAAGGAACAATTAAAAATATTTGGACAGCGCGTTCTCATGTGCATACTCACACGGTACTCACCCTTGTTGGTTATCATTAAATTCTTCGCTTTACAACAATAAAATGAACGGTGTATAAAGAAATCGAGCGTTTCTCGCCGGGATTAAGATAGGTTTCTCAGTGAGTACTCACTAAATGCTCCTGATCCCAGTCACTCATTTTTCTGCGTCTATTAGAAATTAAAGGTATTGAATACTGCCCGACACGTTTTGGTTCCAGCATCACTCGCTTCCCGCTCAGCAGCTCCGGGAAAGGTCCGTATATCTTGGCAAGACCACTTGTCGGCCAGTGCGCGAGTTCGTGCCCTGCCGTGACCGTTGCTCCCCTGTCGTGAAAGGTCCGAGCGGCCAGGTTCATCGTTTCTGTTGCCTTGAGCACGGACCGTCTGACACGTCTTATCCTGACAAGGGGTTGCAGTATCGCTATTTCGTATCTTTCGCAATCTTCGATTCTTTCGTTATACTGAGATCGATGGCGCACGCTTTCGTCGGAAACCGTTGCGCCGAGTGAAGGAGATCAGCATGAGCAAACTACTGGTGACGGGCGGCGCAGGATACATCGGATCGCACACGGTTCGCGCCTTGCAGGACGCAAACCACGAGGTCGTGGTGCTCGACAACTTCTCAGCCGGGCACCTGGAGGCCCTGCCTGACGGTGTAGCCATCGTGCAGGCCGACCTGCTCGACGAGGAGGCCGTTCGGGCGGCACTGCGTGACCATCAGCCGGACGCGGTGGTCCACTTCGCCGCACTGATCGAGGTAGGCGAGTCAATGAGCGATCCGCGCCGCTTCTACCGCAACAACCTGCTGGGAAGCCTGAACCTCGCCAACGCCCTGCTCGATACCCGCACTGCCGAAAATACGCCCGTACCAGTGGTGTTTTCCTCGACTGCCGCCGTGTACGGTGAAGCCGAAGTCATTCCGATTCCCGAAGACGCCCCCAAGCGTCCCACCAGCGTCTACGGCGAGACCAAGCTGTCCTTCGAGCATGTGCTGAGCGCTTATGACCGGGCCTACGGCCTGCCGCACATCAACCTGCGTTACTTCAATGTGTCGGGAGCCCACGCCAGCGGTGAAATCGGTGAAGCGCACCCCAACAAAACCCACCTGATCGAGCTGGCGCTGCTCACCGCCCTGGGGCAACGCGAAAAGATGAAGATCTTCGGCACGGACTACCCCACCCCGGACGGCACCTGCGTCCGCGACTACATCCACGTGGACGATCTGGCGAGCGCGCACGTGCTGGCGGTGCAGGCGCTGCTCGACGGATCACCCAGCACCGCCTACAACGTCGGTCTGGGACACGGCTTTTCGGTCAAGGAAGTGCTGGACGCGGCCGACCGGGTGGTAGGCACACCGATCCCGCGTGAAATCGCGCCGCGCCGCCCGGGTGACCCCGCCTTTCTGGTGGCCGAATCCAGCCGCATCAAAGCCGAACTCGGCTGGGCCCCGCAGTACACCGATCTCGACCAGATCGTGGAGAGCGCCTGGCGCTGGCACCGGCGCTATCCGCATGGTTTTGAGAAAGCCACACGTTAAATTCGGATTACCGTGGTGAAACGCCCGCCTGTCGAGGTGAGCATGATGAACGAACACGAAGTCCCGTCGGACGCTGCCCCCCTTCGCCTCATTCAAATCGGCCTGGGTGGCTGGGGCCGTGACTGGATGAACATCGTGCACAAAGAGCGCGCCGTGAGGCCGGTCGCGTGGGTCGACGCCGACATCACGGCGCTGTCCCTGGCGCAGCAGCAGGGCGCCCCGAAGGAGGGCTGTTTCACCTCTCTTGCCGAGGCCCTGGAAGCACAGCCAGCCGACGCAGTACTCATCACAGCCGGGGTGGCCGGGCACGCTCCCATCGCGCTCTCCGCGTTGCAGATGAATTTGCCGGTGCTGGTCGAAAAACCATTCACAGAGAATCTGTCGCAGGCCAGCGAGGTGATCGCCGCCGCGCGTGAGCGCCAGCTGGCACTGATGGTCAGCCAAAACTACCGCTTTCACCCGGCGCCTCAGCTGGCCGCCCAAATTGTCCGTGAGGGCACACTGGGCGATATCGGGTTCGTGGAAGTCGATTTTCGCCGGGACAGCGCCCGCGCCCGTCCTGCACCCACCGCGCACCATGCGTTGCCTCATCCGTTGTTGCTCGATATGGCCATCCACCACTTCGACCTGATGCGCTTCGTACTGGGCCGCGAGCCGCTGCGCATCGACTGCCAGACCTTCAACCCGAAGTGGAGCCCGTTTCGTGATCCGGCGAGCGGCGTGGCCACAATCGAATTTGAAGGCGGCGTGGTCGTCAGCTACCGGGGCAGCTGGGCGAGCTCTGGGCCAGTGACGCCCTGGGCCGGCGAGTGGCGCATGGACGCTGAGGGTGGCGAGTTACGCTGGACCAGCCGTGACACGCCCACCCCCGACCACGTGACCCTGCGCCCGCTGGATGGGCGCCCCCGGCCACTGCCGCTGCCGGACACCGGAAAACTCGATCGCGCCGGGGCGCTGGCCGCTTTCGTGCAGGCGGTCCGTGATGGTACCGAGCCACCCAGCTCTGGCCGGGAGAACCTGGGCAGCCTCGCGCTCGCGCTGGCTGCCATTCGTTCCAGCCAGGAGCGGCGGATTGTCGAGTTGTCCGAAGGCGCCGGGTAGATGGAGGTTCGGACGCTGGCTTCATTTCTGTATGGCCCCTGAACCTGCCGCGCACCCGCCTCACCCGGGAGATGCCGATACTGAACCTACTGTCTGTCTCAGGAGGCCAGTCATGCGGTCGTACTGTTGCACTTCTCCCTTCCAAAGCCCCGCCCTGTCCCCGGTGGTGCGCTGATGCGCGGCGTGCCGCTGGGTCGGCTGTTCGGCATTCCGCTGGAAATCAACTCTTCGTGGCTGTTCATTTTTCTTCTGCTGACCTGGTCACTCGCGGCGGGGGCCTTTCCCGGTGCCCTGCCGGACCGCGCCCCGGCAGTGTACTGGCTGCTCGCTGCATTCACCTCGGTCGTGTTCTTCGTGTGCCTGATCGCGCACGAACTGGGGCACTCGCTGACCGCCATTCGCCTGGGTGTCAAGGTCCGGCGCATCACCTTGTTCTTTTTCGGCGGGGTGGCGCAACTCGAGGGCAACCTCAAGAACGGTCTGAGCGAGGTGTGGGTGGCGCTGGCCGGTCCGGTGGTATCGTTTGTGCTGGCCGGACTGTTCTGGCTGCTTTCCCAGGTCGGAGGTGAGGTGGGCGTCGCGAGCGCCTGGCTGGCGCGCATCAACCTGCTGCTGGCCTTGTTCAACCTGCTGCCGGGCTTTCCCCTCGATGGAGGCCGGGTGCTGCGCGGCGCCATCTGGGCGGCCACGAAGTCCTTCGCCCGCGCCACCCAGGTGGCCGTGAGCGTCGGTGCGCTTGTCAGCTGGGGCCTGATTGCCTATGGGGTGCTGACAGTGCTGCGCGGCAACCTCTTCGGCGGCATCTGGATCATCGTGATCGCACTGTTCTTGCAGAACGCCGCAGTTGCCGAAGCCAGCCAGAGCGGCGCGCAGCAGGCCCTCGCGCAGGTACCTCGGGCGCGAACGCTCGCGCAGGACGACTGGCCCACCGTGCCGCGCGACACCCGGCTGCAGACCATTGCCGATCTGGTGCTGGAAACCGGGCGGCGCGCCTATCCGGTCGTCGAGGACGGCCGCTTCTTCGGTCTCGTGACGCTGGTCACCCTGCGCGGCGCCGGACGTGAACGCTGGCCCTTCATGACCGCCGACGCGGCCTTGCTCACCGAAGTGCACAGTGTGCTTCCCACGGCGGGCGCCATGGACGCGCTGCGCGTCATGACGCAGCACAACGTCCACCAGCTGCCGGTACTGGACGCGCAGGGCGTGTACTACGGCATGATCAGCCGCGACCAGCTGATGGCGCTGCTGCAGCTGTACAGCGGCGAGGGCAACGACCGCTCGCCCCGCCGCATCGAAAGTGCCTGACCCGAGGCATTCCTGCTGCGTTCTTGGTTTCAGCGGCCGATGTCGCGGCGCAGGAAGGCAGGGACGGCCAGCAGCACCACCAGCGTGCCCGCGAGCAGCAGCACGAACGCGTTCGTGACGTTGACCTCACCCCGGAAGGGGCTCTCGCCGATGGCGTACCAGAAGGGTGAAACGGTTCGCAGGCTCTTCAGGGCCTCCACCTGCGGCGAGAGGCTGTGCACCAGGTAGGCGCCCAGGGTGAACGCGAAGGTCAATCCCGAGGCCAGCCCCGGCCGTCCGGTCCCCGTTCCGACGGCCAGTGCGAGCGCGCCCAGCGCCCAGGCCAGCAGCGTCACCTGTACGCTCGCGAGCGCCAAGCGTGCCAGGTCCAGCTCGGCGGCGACCAGCCGTGCGCCGAGCAGTGTCACCACGAACACCGTGAGCCCCAGCACCACGAGGCTCACCGCCAGCGAGAGCGCACGGCCCAGCAGCAACTCTCCGCGCGTGACCGGCTGGGCCAGGAGCAGTTCGAGCCGTCCCTGCTCCTCGTCTCCCGCGATGGCGCGGGTTCCGGCGCGAACGGCGTAAATGATCAGGGTGATGGGGAGCAGCAGGCTGAACATCCGCGCCCAGGCGTAGCCACCCGGGGACACGAAATCCTGCATGCCAAACGCTTCACGCAACGCTTCGGGCAGGCGCTGCGCGAACTGTGCGATGTCAGGGTTGTCGCGCACGGTGGGGTAGAAGGCCCAGGTCAGGGCGACGTACAGGGCCAGGCCCAGCGCCCACCACAGGGTGTTGCGCCGGGTGTTGCGGAGATCGTCACGAAGCAGTTCAGACCACATGGTGCTCCTCACGGTAATAGGTCAGGAAGGCGTCTTCGAGGTTGGGCTCACGACCGCGCACGTCGAGCACGTGATAAGCGGCGAGGGTCTTGATGAACCCGTCGGCGTCCCCGACCAGCACGCAGTGCAGGGTGTCACCGCGCATCTCGGCGTCCTGCAGAGCGGTGAGCTTTTTGAAGACACCGTCTGGCACGGGGTAGGCGAAGCGCACTTCCAGCCGGTGCGGCAGGCGCGCCTTGACCTGTGCGACGCTCGCCACCGTCACCAGTTCTCCGGCACGGATGATGCCCACCCGGTCGGCCACCCGGTCCACCTCGGCCAGCACGTGCGAGGACAGAAAGACCGTGCGGCCCTCGGCGCGCGCTTCGCGCAGCAGCTGCAGCACCTCGTCGTGCACCAGCGGATCGAGGCCGTCGGTGGGTTCGTCGAGGATCAGCAGGTCGGGTTGTCCCATCAAGGCCGCGATCAGGCCGACTTTCTGCTTGTTGCCCTTGGAGAGCGTACCGAGGCGCCGCGAGGGGTCGAGGGCCAGACGCTCGGTGAGTTCGGTCAGGAAAGGGCGCGTGTACCCGCCGCGCAGACGGCCGATCAGGTCGAAGAGCTGCCAGCCCGTGAGACCAGGGTCGAGACGCAGTTCGCCCGGCAGGTAACCCACTCGCGCGTGAATCTGGCGGGTTTGACGCGCGATGTCGAGCCCCAGTACCTGCGCGCTGCCTGACGTCGGACGCACGTACCCCAGCAGGGTCCGGATGGTGGTGGTTTTCCCGGCGCCGTTTGGCCCCAGGAAGCCAAAGATTTCACCGCGCTGCACCTCGAGGTCAAGGGGCTTGAGGCCGGCCCCATTTCGGTACAGCTTGGCAAGTGCGCGTGTGTGGATGACACGGTCGGTCATGGTGTGCTCCTGCAGAGGTAACCGGGGTCATCTGTGGGGTCCTGTGCGAGAGGGCAGGCTCGCGACAGAATCCTGGCGGCGTCAGGAAAAGCGCGCCATGGCGGTGGGGTCGCCGAAGTGACCGATTGCCGCAGACAGCCTGCCGGAACTGAGTTGCCCTGCCATTCCTCTGCACGGTTCATGACCGCACCTCCAGGTCACGCGGAAACCGGACCAAACGACCGGACCAAAACGACCGGACCAAAAGAAACAGTGGAGCCAGCTTGAGCTGACTCCACCAGTTCGGCCTATGGGGACCGGTCCCACGTTGATTCGACTCTACGCTCAAGTTCATCTTCTGACAATAGGCCAGCAGTACCTGACAACGACGCTGAAATGCGGCCTGCTGACCCCTCAGGGTTCGATGATGACCTTGCCGGTGCTGGCCCGACTCATGATGAACTCGAAAGCTTCGCCGGTCTGCTCCAGCGTGAACACCTGTCCGACCTGTGGCCGGGCCTGACCGTTTTCCAGCACACTGCTCAGAAAGGCGTTCGCTTCGCGCATGGCGTTCGCGTCACCCATCATAGAGGTGAGCCACATACCGATGACACTGAGGTTCTTTTTCATCAGCTCCACGGGGCGCATGCTCGACGCTTCCTGGCTGGCTGCGCCGATCACGACCACCCGGCCGCGAAAAGCCAGCATGGCCAGGCTGTCCTGAAAGCCCGCACCTCCCACCACTTCCAGCACCAGGTTCGCGCCGTTGCCGCCCGCTGCTGCCTTGACGGTCGCCACGAGGTCTTTTTGTCCGGAGAGAAAGGCGTGATCCGCGCCAAGGCTGCGCGCTACTTGCAGCTTTTCCTCGCTGGAAGCCAGGGCGATGACCTGCAGCCCCATGGCTTTGGCCAGCTGGATGCTGGCCGTACCCAGCGCCCCCGCGGCCGCCTGCACGACGACCGTCTCGCCCTCACGGGCCTGACCCAGCGTCGCCAGCGAAAAGTAGGCCGTGTAAAACGACACCGGAAAAGCCGCCGCTTCCCGCGCGCTGAGGTTGGGCGGGACTGGCAGCACCGAGGTGACCGGCACGGTGGCGTACTCGGCCAGACCACCGCTACCGCCCAGGGCTGCGACGCGCTGCCCCAACTGCAGACCGCTGACGCCCTCACCGAGCGCTTCGACCGTGCCAGCATACTCCATACCGGGAACCAGCGGCAGGCGGGTGCGGGTGAGGTACTCACCGCGTACCGTCAGAATGTCGGCGAAGTTGATGCCGACCGCTTCGACTTTCAACCGCACCTCGCCCGCCCTGGGCAGGGGCAGGGGAAGTTCGCGCACCTGCAACACTTCCGGCCCGCCGAGCTGCTCGATGAAAAGGGCGCGCATGGTTTTCACGGCAGATTTTGTACCGGGTTCAGTCGTCATGCCCGAGCTTACCCTGCCCGGAGCCCGCAGGTGAACGTTTCACGCGACTGTCCAGCCACAGTGACCAGCCCAAGAGCAGCAGGCCCAGTGCGGCCAGCAGCACCGTGTAGGCGTTGTCGAACGCACCGGGCAGCGCCAGCGCCGCGTCGCGTCCCCGCAGCAGCGCGCCCAGCGAGGCAGCCTGTGCAGGCAGGCTGTAGCCGGCCACCAGCCGCTCCAGGGTATGCAGGGTGGCGGCCGCGATCAGAAGCACCACGCCCGCCGAACGAAGCGTCATGACCTCAGTTGACCAGGCGCTCCTGAGGAGCAGCCCTGCCGTTGTGCACGGTCTGCGCGCCGGGTCAGCCATTCCTCCCAGGTCAGGTGTCCGCGCTCGGCGCCAGGTGAGGTCAGGTGTCCTGCCACCACGGCGCGGGACGCCGCGAAAGGCAGCGGCAGCTCGCGGATGGGCTTGCGCTTTCCCCGAGCCTGCTGCCAGGCTCGCGCGAGCTCTCCGAGGGTGCGCACTTCTGGCCCTGCGAAGTTCACTTCACCCGCTTCGGGACGCCTTGCGTGCAAGGCGAGCCGTGCACCGACCTCGCCCACGTCGACGCCCTGAAACTGCCAGCCAGAGGGCAGCAGCAGCCAGGGCGCGCGACTGAGCCCGCCCAGCAGCGCGTCAATCAGGCCGTGAAACTGTGACGCGCGAAAGATGGAGTGCGGTACGGCGCTTTGCTGCACCATGCGCTCGGCGGTGACTTTGGCGGCGTAGTAGGGCATGCCAGGAACGCGGTCGGCACCCACGATCGAAACGTACACGAAGTGCGCCGTGCCCGCCCGCTCCACGGCACGCAGCAGATGACGCAAGCCGCCCAGATCGCCACGCAGCAGGCTGGCACTGTCGTGCGCGGCATGCACGACGGTATCAACGCCTGCCAGCGCGCTGCTCAGGTCGGCTCCCCGGGTGAAGTCCGCCTGCGCCCACTCCACACCGCGTTGGGGCTCGGTGGCTTCCGGCCCTGCGGGTTTCGCTCCGGCAGACCGGCGGCTCAGGACACGGACGCGGGTTTCCTCGCCCGTCTGCAGTGCACGCACGACCTGCCGACCCAGTGTTCCGGTTCCACCGGTCACGAGAATTCTCATGGATTTCCTCCTGGTACCGCTGCTGCCACGGTACAACGGTCTTCTTTCCGTCTTGTCCCACCTGCCGCCGCGCACCGTGAGCGCTAAGCTGACCGTCGATGCCCCTGCTCGGGTCGATTTTTCTCAATACCGTGGTGCCGGTGTTCGTGCTGGTCCTAATGGGCGTGCTGGCCGGACCACGCCTGGGGCTCGACGCCCGGACCCTCTCGCGCGTCGCTTACTACCTGCTGATTCCCGCTTACGTGTTCGACGTGCTGGCCCGCGCAGAGCTGCCCCTCGCACAGGTAACCCGCATGGGACTGCACGCGGCGGTGGTGCACCTGTTGTGCGCGATTCTCGGGTACGGACTGGCAAGGCTGCTGCGCCGTCCGCCCAACGTCGCTGCAGCCTACGCGCTGGTCGCGGTGTTCGGCAACGTCGGCAATTTTGGGCTGCCGATCGTGCAGTTCGATCTGGGGCCGGGGGCGCAGGGAGCGGGCACGGTGTACTTCCTGGCCATCCTCACGGTGTCGTTCGTGGTGGGCGTCGCGGTAGCGTCGGCGCCCCGAGGCGTGTCGGGGCCGCTGGCCGTGCGCCGTGCCGTGATGGCGGTCGTCAAGACTCCCGCGTTGCTGGCGATTCCCCCGGCGGTGCTGGTCAACGCCCTGAACCTGGAGGTGCCGCTGGCCGCCCAGCGCGCCGTAGGCCTGCTGGGCAGCGCGATGATTCCCATCATGCTGCTGGCTTTGGGTGTGCAGTTGGCCAGCAGCGCCTGGCCGCGCCTGACCCTCGACGTGGTGTACGCGAGCGGTGTGCGGCTGCTCGCCGGGCCGCTGCTGGCGCTGCTGCTGGCCGCTCCGTTTGGCGTGACCGGACTGGAACGCTCGGTCGGCGTGCTGCAGAGCGCGATGCCCGCGGCGGTGCTGGCTTCGATCATCGCCATCGAATACGAGCTGCTTCCGCAGTTCGTGACGGCCTGCGTGCTGTTCTCGACGCTGGCGAGTCTCTTGACCCTGACCGCGGTGCTGGCCCTGTACTGAGGGTCAGGCAGCCTCGTGCGGGTTTACGGCCGGTCGCCGGTTGGACTGTCAGTTCGAGCCGGATCATGTCGCCAAACGCAGGCCGCCGTCCGGTCACACCCACGTGGGGGCGCGGATTCGCGTCATGTCGCTTTCCACGTTGCCGCTCAGCGCCCGCGCTTCGCTGCGGACGGTACGCCGTGATCCGGCTCGGGTATCAGACTTTTCTGGGCAGCGTGAAGCCGAACGTGGCCCCGCTGCCGGGCACGCCGGTCGCACTCACGCGTCCGCCGTGGCGCAACACGATTCTCCGGACCGTCGAGAGGCCCACGCCGGTGCCCTCGAATTCCTCGGCACGGTGCAACCGCTGGAAGACCCCGAACAGCTTGCCCTGATAGCGCGGGTCGAAGCCTACGCCGTTGTCCCGAACGAACACTGCCCACTCCTCCGGATGTTCCTGCGCCCAGACCTCGATGACCGCCGGGTTTCGATCGCGTGCGTACTTCAGCGCGTTGGACAGCAGGTTCAGCAGGACCTGGCGCAACAGGTCCTGGTCTCCCGATACGAGCGGCAAGTTCCCGGTCTGCCAGATCGTCTGCCGCTCCTGGTCGCCCATTTCCAGCTCCATGCGCACCGACGCCACGAGCGCCCCGAGGTCCACCCATCCCAGGCGCAGGGGTTGGCGCGAGGTGCGTGACAACTCCAGCATCGCGTCGATCAGGCTGTTCATGCGTCCTGCCGCCTGGTCCACCACGTCGAGGTAGCGCGAAGCTTTGGCGTCCAGCTTCCCCTCGAGGCTTCCCCGCAGCAGGTTGCTGAAGCCGGTGATGTGTCGTACGGGCGTGCGCAGGTCATGCGAGACCGAGTACGCAAAGGATTCCAGTTCGTCGTTGGCGACCATCAGTGAAGCGCGTTCCTGCGCGAGCTCCGCCACCTTCTCGGCCCGGTCGAGTGCCAGCGCCAGGCTCCGCCCGACCGTCTCGATGATCGTGCGCTCCGTTGCCGGCCAGCCTGACCGTCCGAACTTTGCCAGGCCCACAATGCCCCGCATGCCCCGTGACGTGTTGAGGGGCACCATCGCCGTCGCGGTGACGTGGCTCATGTGCTCTTCGAGCTGATCTGACTGTGTGTTGTAGACGTCCTGGAAGTACGTTCTGCCCGTCTCGTAAGCAGTGCGCAGATTGCCGGTGGAGGCGTGCAGCAGTCCTTTCTCGTGGGCGCGTCTCAGCTGGTCATTGCCATATTCACCGAGCATGCGTTTCACGTACCAGCGTTCGCCGCTCCGCTCCTAGTACACCACCACGTCCACCGGCAGCAGGCTGCTGAGCAGCGCCTGGGCCTGTCCGATCAGCTCGAAGGGGTCCGTGTCGATGCCGAGGTCACGCGTCCAGACTTCGAACGCTTCGAGCGCACGCGTGCGCGCTTCGAGTTCGGCGTGACGCAGGCGCAACACCTCTGACAGTCGGGCGGAGTGCAAGGCCGAGGCCACCTGGGCGCTGAACAGGCGCAGGAAGTCACGGTAGCTTTCATCAAGGTGTTTGCGGGCGTTGATGCCGGTCACCAGCAGGCCCAGCGGTGTGGCTGTCTCCAGCGTCATCAATGATGACAGCGCCACCTCACGGACAGGTTCCGGCCAGGGACCTGCGGCGAGCGGGGTGATGGCCAGGGCCCCGGCCAGGGACCGCTCGCTCCAGTGGGCAGGAGCACGCTGCCACGACCTCAGCTGGGTCTCGCTGAGTCCTACCGACTTTGCCAGCTGGAATTCACCCTGGACGTCTGGCAGGTACAGCAGTGCGAAAGGCAAGTCCAGCGGGTTCTGCGCGGCCACGTCCAGCGCGGTCCGGGCCACGTGCTCAAGATCGCCGACGCCGATCAGGCTGGTGGTGAGGGCCGCAAGAGTCTGCATGCGGCGCGTGGCCAGCACCCGGTCGGTAATCTCGTTGACGGAAGCGAAGATACCCTCGACTTGGCGCCCGACGTAGACCGGCGTGTAGCTGACGTCGAAGTAGCATTCCTCCATGTAGCCGTGGCGGACCAGGGGCACCATGAGGGCCTCGAAGGACGCGCTTTCGCCCCGTTCGAGTATGGCGTCGAAAATGGGTTTGAGGCCCGGGTAGCCGTCCCGTCCGAAGATATCGGCGGTGCGGGCCCCAAAGCCCAGGGATGCTTGTCCGCGCCGAGGATGGGCCGGTAGGCGTCGTTGTACAGCGCGATCAGGTCGTGCGTCCAGCCGAGGTACATGGGTTGCTTCGACACCAGCATCAGGTGCACATAGGTGCGCAGCGCGGCGGACCAGGTCTCGGGAGAGCCGAGAGGCGTGCGCTCCCAGTCAAAGTTGCGCATCAGCGAGCCCATCTCCGTGCCCTCTCCGAAGAGGAGGTAGGGAGCACTGGGGAACGGAAGGTGCTCCGGATGCTTAGGGAAGGTCATGGCCTGCGCCAAGAATATCGGGTGCCAGGGGGTCGCGTGAGCTCCCGAACTTTCACAGATGAAGCAGGGCGCCGGAGGCGCCCTGCTTCTCTGCTTTCGGGTGATTCCTGGGGGTGACCGTGGCTTGTTCCCCGGTTTACTTCCCGACGAACACCGCGGTCGTGAATGCCGGTACGCTGAGCGCGCCGCTTCGCGCCTGGCTCTGCTTCACCACCGCGTCGCTGGACCGGGCGAGAACCGGGTGCAAGTTGAGCTGCAGACCTTTCAGGCTGGGGTCCGTGACGTTCACGGTCTTCGCGCTGGCGTTGAAGACCACCACGATGTCCTTGTAGGCGCCCCCCGGCGCGCCTTTTGCACTGAGTTTCATCACGATCACGCCCGGCGTCTGGCCGGGGCCGCCGTTCAGGAAGCTGAGGCTCTGCTGCACTTCCTGCGCGCTTGACAGGCGGAAGAGCGGGGAGCTGCCCCGCACCGCGAGCAGCTCGCGCAGATGGTCCGCGGCGCGCGCGCGCTCGGCGGCGCTGACCTTCAGGGCGGCGTTGCCGAGCAGCGTACGGTAGAGCGGCCAGTTGTCCCTGTTCTTCTCCGCAATGGGCAGGCCGCGCCCGAAGCCGTTATCGGTGCCCGTCCAGGAAATGGCGTTGAAGTGGTCGCCACTGTTGTAGCTGTCGTTGTCAAAGCTCTTGCTTCGCAGCAGTTCGTCGCCGGCGTGGAAGAAGGGCAGGCCCTGCCCGAGCGCCACGAGGCTGGTGGCGAGGTTGTGCATGCGCACGCGCTGCGCGCCTGAAGCGCTCGGGGGCGCCTTGAGCAGCACCGCGTCAAAGAGCGTCTGGTTGTCGTGCGCGCTGGCGTAGTTGATGGTTTCGCGCGGGCTGGCGGCGTAGCCTGCAGGCGCGCCGTTGTAATCGACGTCCTTGCCGCTGACCGTTCTGCCTTCGGCGTTCACGAAGCGGTAATCGCGCAGGTTGCCGCTGAGGGCAACCTTGATCTGGTCGCTGAGGCGCAGCAACTTGGCCTTGTCGGTGTTCTGCGTCTTGCCGTTGGGCAGCGTAAAGAGGCCGGTGGCAAATCCCTGGTCCTGCAGACCGCCGAAAGGATTGCCGCCCCGGATGGCGTCACGCACGCGGTCGTTGAAGCTTCCGATGCCCTGTCCGTACAAATTGAGCTGCGAGGCGTTCACGCCGCGCTTGCCCCCCTCGACTTCTCCGAAGTTCCAGCCTTCGCCGTACAGGTAGATCTTCTTGCCGTCCACGCCGTCTTTCTGCAAGGTCAGGCTGTCCAGGGCTTTGCGGACGTTCTGCATGTTCACGAGCATATGATGACCCATCAGATCGAAGCGGAAGCCGTCGATCTTGTAGTCACGCGCCCAGACCAGCAGCGAGTCGATCATCAGCTTTTCCATCATCTTGTGCTCGCTCGCGGTGTTGGCGCAGCAGGTGCTGGTCTCGACGGCGCCGTCGAGGTTCAGGCGGTGGTAGTAGCCGGGCACGATCTTGTCGAGCACGCTCTTCTCGCCCTGACCGCTCGCATTGGTGTGGTTGTACACCACGTCCTGCACCACCCGCAGGCCCGCGCCGTTCAGGGCCTGCACCATGCGGCGGTACTCCAGGGTGCGCTCGGCCTCGTTCACGGCGTAGCTGCCTTCGGGCACGGTGTAGTGAAAGGGGTCATATCCCCAGTTGAAGGGGTCCTGATCGCGGATGGCGTTCACGGCTGCCTGCTGACCCTCGCCGTTCGGGGGCATCTTGGACAGGTCGCCCGGCGACTTCCAGCTTTTCCTGTCCTCGTTGATGGTCGCGATGTCAAAGGTCGGCAGCAGGTGCACGGCCTTCAGGCCTGCCGCCGCCAATGAGCGCAAATGCTTCATGCCGTCGCTGTCCGCCTGCGTGAAGGCGAGGTAGGTGCCGCGCTGCGCCGCGGGAACGCTGGCGTCACGCACGCTGAAGTCGCGCAGGTGCAGTTCGTAGAACGACAGGTCGCTCACGCTGCGCAGCTCGGGTTTTTTCAGGGCGTCCCAGCCCTGCGGTTTGTGCGCGGCGTCGGCGAGGTTGACCAGGCGGCTGCGGGTACTGTTGAGGCTCAGGCCCAGCGAGTAGGGGTCGGTCACGAAATTCTTCTCGACCTTCTGGGAAAAGGGGGAGTACACCGTGACCTCGTAGAGGTAAGAGCGGTTTTTCCAGCTCGGGTCTCCCGCCACGCTCCAGACGCCCTGCGCACTGCGGGTCATGTCGAGCACGCGCGCCTGACCACCGGAGGGGGCCTCAAAAAGGTGCAGTTTCACGCTCTGTGCGGTGGGCGCCCACAAGCGCAGCGTGGGGGCACTGCCCTTCCACTCCACGCCCAGGGGACCCTGGTAGGCATAGAGGTCGTCAAGCGCGCCGCTGACTTGCACGCCCGTCGCCTCGACCACCTTGTCGTCGAGGCCCACCGAGGACACCGCGAACTGGCCGCGCAGGATTTCGGGAATGCGCGCCGCTTCCTCCGGGCGAATCTGCACCAGGGCGTAAGACGCGAGGTGCGGGTATTTGGCTTTGAGTGCGGCGCTCATGCCGCCGTCCAGTGGAATCAGCGGAATGCTGTCGCCGCCCTCGATGCCCCGTGCGCCCAGCTTGAGTTCTCCTGCCGGGCTGTAGTGCAGGTTGACGAGCGCGCCGTTTTCGGTCAGCCGGGGTTTGACGGCCAGCGTGTTGCGGTTGAGCCAGTGCGCCTGCGCCTTGGTCAGGTCGCCGATCTGGCGCACGGTGACGTCGGGTTTCTGGGTGAACACCTGATTCTGTCCGGACACGATCCACACCTGATTGCCCTGCTCGCGCGACACGCTCTGGTCGGGACCGGGATCTTTTTCGTCACCCTTGTGCACGATGAAATTCAGCTTCTGCCAGTCAGCCTTGACCGGCACGTCCCAGTAGGCCCCAAAGTCGTTCACACCAGTCTGCGCAAAGGGTTTGGTCCACTCCACGCCCTGAATGGTGGTGTCTCCCCAGATGTGCAGGCCCCAGTCCTGGTAGTTCCTGTCGGGCCGGAAGTAGTTGACGCGCACGGTGTTTGCCGGGACGGCGGGAGCGGCCTGCACGGGGTTTTTGGTCAGCAGCTCGTTCTTGCCGCTGACGATCCAGAATTCTTTTGCCTCGGCGACGTTGGCAAACATGTCCTCGCCAGGATCCTTGGTGTCGCCCTTGTGAATGATCAGGCCCAGCTTCTTCGCGTCCGGCTTGAGCTTGACGTCCCAGTACACACCGCTTGCACTTTTGCCGCTCTGGGCCAGCGGCCTGGTCCACTCGACCACCTCGGTGGTGTCTTCCCAGACGTGCAGGCCCCAGTCCTGATAATCGTGGTCCTCGCGCAGATAGTGAATGCGCGCGCTGCCGCTTAAAATGGGCGGTTGGGCGGCAGCCGTCGCGGCGAGCGCGAGCGTCATGAGCATGGCCAGTTTGTGCATTGGGTCTCCTTGTCGGGCAGTTCGCACCATCTTACGGAATCGCTTCCGTTTTTGGCGAGCGCACCACGGGGACCGGTTTCCGAAGCTTCACCTTTTTGTCATCACGGCGAGCCCTGCATTCGGGGAGTACCCCGATGAGTGACGCTATTGATTCCATAGCGTGAGTTGGGCAACATGTCCGCCCCACCGGGCACGCTACAGTAAACGTGGCGCAAGCCATCCTTCGGGGCGGGGTGAAATTCCCCACCGGCGGTGATCAGGCCGAGAGAAGAATTGGTCTGTCAGCCCGCGAAGCCAAGCCAGATTGCAAGACGGCGAGGCCCGACCCGGTGCAACTCCGGGGCCGACGGTGACGAAGCCGCGTTCAGACAGACGCTGCCTCTTAGTCCGGATGAGAGAAGGAGGAGTCAACCCGCACCCGGCGGGTTGACGTCGAGCGTGTATAGAACCAGAGAACACCAAGGACAGGGTCCCCCCGACATTCCCGGCCATCCTCACGACGAGGAATTTATGCGCGCGGCATTGGGTCAGGCCGCGCGCGGACTGGGACGCACTTCGCCCAATCCCAGCGTCGGCTGCGTGGTCGTGCGGGAAGGTGAGATCGTCGGGCGCGGGTTTCACCCTAAGGCCGGCGAGCCGCACGCGGAAGTCTTCGCGCTGCGTGAGGCGGCCGAGCGCGCGCGCGGCGCGACAGCCTACGTCACGCTCGAACCCTGCAGCCACTTCGGACGCACCCCGCCCTGTGCGGACGCCCTGATCGCTGCGGGCGTGCGCCGCGTGGTCGTGGCGGCGCTCGACCCCAATCCGCGGGTGGCGGGTCGGGGCGTGCGGAAATTGCGCGAGGCGGACATCGAGGTCTCGGTGGGCGTGCTGCAGGACGAGGCCGCACGCCAGCAGGCCGGGTTTCGCAGCCTGATCACGCGCGCGCGGCCCTGGACAGTGCTCAAGTACGCCATGACCCTCGACGGCACCATCGCCACCCGCAGCGGCGACAGCCGCTGGGTCTCCTCGGAGGAGGCGCGCACGCTGGTGCACCGCTGGCGTGACGAGCTCGACGCCGTTGCGGTGGGCGCCCAGACGGTGCTGACTGATGACCCGCAGCTCACCACGCGTGGTGTGCCCGGCGGGCGCGACGCGCGCCGTGTGGTGTTCGACCGGCGCGGCCGCGTGCCCGCCGCCGCGCGCACCCTGGGGCCGGGCAGCGTCCTGGTGACCTCGGCGCAGACCGACCCGCGGCCGTTCGAGGCTTACGGCACCACCGTGATCGCCCATGAGGATTTGCCGGGCGCCCTGCGCGCCCTGGGCGAACTCGACATTGCCAGCGTGCTGCTGGAGGGTGGGCCGGTTCTGGCAGGCGCATTCCTGGAAGCCGATCTGGTCGACGAGGTGCGGGTGTTCGTCGCGCCGAAGCTGCTGGGCGCCGGACAAAGTCCGCTCGGGGGGCCGCTGCATGACTTCATGGCGCAGGCCCGCGAGCTGCAGGGCGTCCGCACGGAAACGGTCGGTCATGACGTGTTGATCCGCGGTTTTCTGCATCCCCTGCCGACCGTATCCACCCTCACCCCCGAAGAAATCCAGACCATCTGAGTGTTTGCTGCCCGCTGTGGCAGTTCAAGGAGCAGCATGTTCACAGGCATCATCGAACAGACCGGCCGCGTTTCGCGCGCTATAGAGGACGGCGGAAACCTCCGCCTGACCGTCGCCCCCCAACAGATGTGGACGGACGTGGAGCTCGGCGAGAGCGTTGCCGTAAACGGCGCCTGCCTCACCGTCACCGAATGGACCGCGCAGGACTTCACGGTGGAACTGTCGCGCGAAACCGTCGCCAAGACCGCGCCGTGCTATACGGTGGGCGCCCTGGTCAACCTGGAGCGCGCCATGCGCCTGGGCGCCCGCGTGGGCGGGCACCTCGTCAGCGGGCACGTGGACGGCACCGGCGAGATCGTCTCCATCGACGCTCAGGGTGGCGCCTACGTCATCCGGGTGCGCGCTCCGCGTTCGCTCGCCGGGTACCTGGTTCCCAAGGGCTCGATCACGGTGGACGGCGTGAGCCTTACCCTGGTGGACGTGGGCGGCCCGGCGGGGTCTCGCCCCGACCTTGCGCCTCACGAATTCACCCTCTGGCTGGTGCCGCACACCCTGCAGGTCACCAGTTTGCAGCACTGGAAGGCAGGAGACAGCGTGAACCTCGAAGCCGATCAGCTGGCCAAATACGTCGAACGCCTGCTGGCGGTGCGTGAACTGCAGGAGGTGGGCGCGTGAGCTTCGCTTCGGTTCAGGAGCTGCTCGCCGAGCTGCGCGCGGGCCGTCCGGTCATTCTGGTCGACGACGAGTCGCGCGAGAACGAGGGCGACCTGGTGATCAGCGCCGCGCACGCCACCCCGCACTGGGTCAACTTCATGGCGCGCGAGGGCCGCGGGCTGATCTGCCTCGCGCTTTCCGAGGAGCGTGCCCGGACGCTCGGATTGACGCCCATGGTGAACGTCAACAGCGACCCCAACGGCACGGCCTTCACGGTCAGCGTCGACCATGTCAGCAACACCACCGGCATCAGCGCCTTCGACCGCGCCGCGACCATCGCGGCCGTGATCGATCCGCAGGCGCAGCCTGCGGATTTCCGCCGTCCCGGCCACATCTTTCCGCTGGTGGCGCGCAAGGGAGGCGTGCTGCGCCGCGCCGGGCACACCGAAGCGGCCGTCGACCTCGCGCGCCTTGCTGGTCACGCGGGGGCCGGGGTCATCTGCGAGATCATGAGCGACGACGGCACCATGTCACGCCTGCCCGAACTGCTTCTTTTTGCCGAGAAGCACGACCTCAAGGTGGGCTCGATTGCCGACCTGATCGCCTACCGCCTGCAATTCGACGGCTTTGTCCAGAAAGTCGCGGAAGCTGACCTGCCCACCGCCTACGGCCACTTTCGTCTGGTGGGATTCGAGGACACCCTCACCGGCGCCGAGCACGTCGCACTGGTGAAAGGAGAGGTAACGCCCGAACCGATTCTGGTGCGGGTGCACAGCGAATGCCTCACGGGAGACGGTCTGCACAGCCTGCGCTGCGACTGCGGCGCGCAGCGTGACGCGGCCCTTGCGGCCATCGCCGAGGAGGGACGGGGCATCCTGATTTACCTGCGTCAGGAAGGACGCGGCATCGGCCTGCTCAACAAGATTCGTGCCTACGCCCTGCAGGACGCGGGGGCAGATACGGTCGAGGCAAATCTGCAGCTGGGCTTTCCGGCCGACGCGCGAGATTTCGGTCTGGGCGCGCAGATGCTCACTCAGCTCGGTGCGCGTCAACTGCGGGTACTGACCAACAACCCGCGCAAGCTGCACTCCCTCAGAGGCTTTGGCCTGGAGATCGTGGAACGCGTGGCGCTGCACTCCGGACACAACGAACACAACCAGCGTTACCTGAACACCAAAGCCGAGAAACTCGGCCACCTGCTGTAACCTCATTTCAGTGCGGGCCAGACGTGTTGTCTGGCCCGCCTTCAAGGAGCACTCATGCAACGAATCGAAGCCACCCTGCTCGCCACCGACCTGAAGCTGGCCATCGTCAATACCCGCTGGAATCACTTCATCGTCGACCGTCTTGTCGAGGGGGCCGTGTCTGCCTTTGTGCAGCATGGTGGAAACCAGGAAAACCTGGCCCTGGTGACCGCGCCTGGTTCCTTCGAGGTGCCACTGCTGGCCAAGAAACTGGCGCAGAGCGGTCGCTACGACGGTGTGGTCTGCCTGGGAGCCGTCATCAAGGGCGCCACCGACCATTACGACTTCGTGGCAGGCAACGCCGCTTCGGGGCTGGCGAGCGTCTCGCTGGACACCCTGATTCCGGTGGCGTTCGGCATCCTGACCACTGACAGCATCGAGCAGGCCATCGAGCGGGCCGGCACCAAGGCAGGGAACAAAGGGGCCGAGGCCGTACTCGCTGTAATCGAGACGGCCAACCTGCTGCGGCAACTTGGCTGATCGCTGGGTAAAACTGCAGGCACCAGCCCGACAACAGCGGCTGTGAGACAGACGCTCTTCAAGCTTGCTGGCACGGTCCGGGCAACTGGCAGCGTGAGCGGACGCCTGCCTTCAGCTGCTCCAAAAGAACACTTCACATAACCTTCAGATGAGCCCCTTGTAAGAAGCTGGTGACAGCAGCCTTTTTAACCTGAGGACAGTCGTACCGCCCAGAAAAGGAGCGCATCTGATGGACATGGCAATCGACGGTCGAATGATTTTCGTGTTGTCGTCTCTGCACGTCCAGGTGTCACCGGTGATCGCCCGGATCTCGCGTTCAAGCGAGCGAGGCGTTCGGTGACAGGCCATCTTCTCAGCCGGAAGCGCAGTACAGGCTTCAGCCACACCGGGCCCGACCTTCTGGCCGCCGGTGACGGACAAGGCGGCCGCCCGGTGTTGACGCAGGTCAACCACGCGCTGCCAGGGCAGTCTCTCCGAGTTGCCGGACAGGTGCTGTGCGCAGATCCGGGAAGGCTCGATACCTTGTTGTTGCAGGAAGTCTGCGAGTTGCAAGGCTCCTGTGTGGACATCGTGGCTGCCCCTGACGTTGCAGAGGTCAGGCGTCTCTTGCAGGAAGGCAACGTTCAGCTGGTCCTGGTGAGCCCTTCCCTTCATGATGTGTCCTGGGAGGGACTGGTCAGTGACTTGTGTGCTTTGCACGCGGTCCCGATCTGGGTCTGGGGCGGTCACGCACATCCCAAAGAACGCCAGCGTGCCCTGGCTGCAGGCGCCGCCGCTTATCATGACAAACCGCACGATATCGAAGGGTACAAAACGCTGCTCCGGGAAATCGAGCGGGTGGTTGAGCCCCGGTAAGATCTCCCGCCAGGTGGGCGGCCGTCCTGTAACGCGCGACCAAACGCCCGTTTCCCGGTCCGCTACCTTGACATCATGAACTTCACCCGCCTTCCCAGTTCTGCTCTGCAACTGACCGGTACCGACCGACTGGACTTCGTGCAGGGTCAGATGACGGGCGACCTCAAACGCGCGCCCGTGCCAGGCATGGTGCCGGCCCTCTTTCTCAACGTGCGTGGTCAGATCGAGTTCTTCGCGCGGGTCTACCGGCGTCCGGACGACGTGTACCTGCACCTTGCCGAGGGTGAGGCGGTGGCGCTGCAGGCCCGGCTGCGCCGCTACATCATCTTCGACCAGGTCGAAATCGAGGACCTCGGTGAGACGCTCACCACCCTGCACGTGTGGTCGCAGGATTTTCCCAACTGGGACAGTGCGGGGGCGGACGTGCAGCAGTTCGAGCTGGCCGGTGGCAGCGTGCTGGGCGCGCGCGTGAACCGCACGGGGCAGTTGGGCGTGGATCTGCACGTGCTGACCCGGCAGCTGGGCGCGGTGCTGGCAGCGCTGGGAGGCGTCGAACGTTCTTTCGAACATCTGGAGCGGGCGCGGGTGCTGGCGGGTCTGGCCGACACGACGCGGGACCGCTGGCAGGGCAGCCTGCTGCAGGAGGTTGGCCTGGATGACGCGATCTCGTACCGCAAGGGGTGTTATGTCGGGCAGGAAATCATGGCCCGCCTGGAGGCGCGCGGCAACACCCGTTCACGGCTGGCGGCGCTGGAAGGCGAGGACCTGCCGTCGTATTCCGAGGTCGTCTTCAACGGAAAGGTCGTCGGACAGAGCGGACACTCGGTGGGTGAGCGGGTGCTGGTGAAGCTTCGCAAGGAAGTCGAGCTGGGCAGCGAGGTACAGGTGGGCGGAGTCACGGCGCGTGTCACCGAAGCCAGAGCCCCGGTCGTGGCGTCGTTCGAGCCCGGCAGGTAACGGTGAACGCGGCCAACTCCGGGCGGACCGGGCTGTTCGGGCGTCTGCGCAGCCTGGGCAAATCACCTGATCCTGCTCAGGTGCGTGCGGCCCTGCGGGAGGCTTACCTGACGGCCTTTGGGTTGCTGGCAGCGCCAGGCCTGCTGCTGGGCCTGATGTTCGGCCGGGCTTTGCGTCTGGATGGCGCTTTTGTGATCGTGCTGCTCGTGCTGGCTGCGCTGCTGGCCCTGCTGGCCATCTGGCTGGCCGCGCGCGGAAAAGCCCAGGAAGAGACGCCGCTGGCGGGTGCGGTGCGGGCTTGTTTTCAGCTCGTGGCGGCGCCCGCCGTTCCGTTTCTGATGGGTTGCGCGCTGCTGGGTCAGGCAAGTGCGGTCATGGCGCTGTGGAGTCTCGCGCTGCTGATCTTCATGGTAGGTTTTTGGCTGTCGCGTCCCTGAGGCCGGCCCCTGTCTCAAGCGAAGCGTTCACCGATTTTGCCGCCCACGCCGCGCCACCATTCCAGGGCCGGCAGTGATTTCTTACTTTCGCTTTGCAGGGCGAGCACTTCGACGGCCCCCTCTCCACACGCGACGATCAACCCTTCGCGCGTCCCGATCACCTCGCCGCCCTCTCCCTGGCCATCGGTGGGTCGCAGGGCGTTGAGCTTTACGCGCACGGAACCCCACGAGGCGGTCGTGCCCGGCCAGGCATACACTCCCCGGAAGCGGTTGTAGACGGCCGCCGCGCTTTCCTGCCAGCGCACCACGCCGTCCTCCTTGGACAGCAGGGGAGCGTGCGTCGCCTCTGCGTCGTTCTGGGCTTGCGGTGTGAGCGTCTCGATCTCCCGAAGGGCGCGCACGATCAGGCCGCTGGCCTGCTGCGCGAGGGCGTGCGAGAGTTCCACGCTCGTCCAGTGGGGCGCGATGGGCAGCGGCTCCTGCAACAGCACGGGCCCGGTGTCCATGCCTTCGTCGGTCTGCATGATGGTGGTGCCCGTGACCGTTTCGCCGTGAATCAGGGCCCACTGGATCGGTGCGGCGCCGCGCAGCCTGGGCAGCAGGCTGGTGTGGGTATTGAGAAAACCGTGCTTTGGCACGGCCAGCAGCGATGCGGGCAGAATCTTGCCGTAGGCGCAGGTCACGGCGACGTCCGCGCTCGAAGCGCGCAGTTGTTCTTCAAACTCGGTGTTGCGGCGCAGCCGCGCAGGTTGCGCGAGCGGAAGATTCAGTTCGTGGGCGCGCGCGGCGACCGGAGGCGCGGTCAGTTTCAGACCACGACCGACGGGCTTGTCCGGTTGCGTTACCACCAGCACCACCTTGAAGTGCGTACGGACGGCTTCGAGCACGGGCAGTGCAAAGGCCGGCGAGGCAAAAAAAGCGACCCTCATGACGGCGTGTCCTTACAGTCCACGGTCCGCCACCCCGAGACGGCGCAGGTACGCCTTGGCGTCGCGCTGCATACCGGCCAGCGCCTTGCGGTGCGTTTCGGTCACAGCCGGGGGCAGGCGGTCCAGAAAGAGCCGGCCTTCCAGGTGATCGAACTCATGTTGAAACACCCGCGCGAGGTAGTCTTCGGCCTCGATGACCTGCACGGCGCCGCTCAGGTCCTGGTAGCGCAGGCGCACGGCCCGGTCACGCGCGACGCCTTCCTCGTAGATGCCGGGAATCGACAGGCAGCCTTCCTGGTAATCGGTGTCCTTGCGCCGGTTGATGACTTCCAGCACCGGATTCACGATCACCAGTTCCCGCAGCACCCGCGAGCGCAGTGGGGTCTCCTTGCCTTCGTTTTCATCCTCGTCGTCCGCGTATTCGGCTGCCACGAACATGCGCACCGGCAGACCGACCTGCGGCGCGGCGAGGCCCACGCCGCGCGCTTCATACATGGTCTCGAGCATGTTGCGCGCCACTTCGCGCAGGGACGAGGCCGCGAAGCCCGGCACCCGCAGGGGCGCGTCCAGGTTGCTCACCGGTCGCGCTTTGCCGCGCAGCACCGGATCGCCGTACAACCGAATGGGGTAGATGGTCGGCACAATGCCCTTAGTTCTATCAAGTCGTGGCGTGTGGCATCGTAACGTCTCGGGGCGATCTCCTCTCGGGCACCTGCCCACTCCTGCCCACTCAGGGCGTTTCGGCGCGGCGCCGCACGTCCAGCGTGATCGTGACCGTCTCCAGGCTGCGCGCCCCAGCGGGCAACTTCAGGCTGGCGCGGGCGCTGTACTGCCCTGCGCGGTAATTGACGCGTGCGGTGACTGCCGAGAGATTGGCCAGCGTCTGCTGGTCGCCCAGAATCCGCACGCGCGGCGGACTGAGTTCGGCGGAAACCACTTCCAGACCGGCGGGTGGCTCGGGCAGTTCCACGTCGACGGTCTTGATGGGCAGATCGGCGCTGTCGGTGCGGGCCACGTTCACGGTGGCTGGGCTGAGGCGCACGTCGGTGACCGGGCGTCCGGTCGCGTCGATGGCGATCAGGCGCACTTCGGCGGTGGCGCCGCGTGGCAAACTGACCGGCACGGTAGCGACGCTGGCCACGTCCTGCACGACCCGCTGCGCGCCGCTGACCTGCACGGTGCGGGGAGTCAGCTCGAAGGTGGGCAGCGCACGCTCGGGCAGGTTGGTGGTGGCCAGCTGCACGCCCAGGGTGCGGGTGATTTCCGAATCGATAAAGCCGCTCACCGAGGCCGGATCGAAACGCACCACCTGAAAGCCCCCCGGGGCGCGGACTCGCACCGGCACCTGAAAGGCTCCGGCCGGCTGCCCGGTGACGCTGATGGACGCCTCGATGTCCTCACCGCTGAGGTTCAGCAACTGGTTGCGCGGTCCGCGCATGGTGACGCGCACCGTGCGGGCTGCCACGCCGGTCACCGAGCGCCGCTCGCCTTGTGGGGCGTTGGCGGTCTCGTCGTTGATCTGCAGCGGGGTGGCAAACGAGCGCTCGATGGTGTCGCGGCGGTCCGAGGTGGCCACGAACCACAGGCCCAGCGCCGCCAGCACGGCCAGCAACTTCTGGGGCAGATTGTGCAGCGTACGCCGCCAGGCCCGGTGCGCGAGCGCCCGGGGTTTCACGCGCACCTCCTGCAAACCTGCGTGGGCCAGGGCGCGCTCACGCGTTTTCCTCGTAGACCAGTTCGCGCAGGCGCTCGCGCATTTCGCCGCTCGACAACTCGGGCGAGAGGCGCCCCGAGAGCGCGATTCGCACTGAACCGCGCTCTTCGCTGACCACCACGATCACCGCGTCGGACACCTCGCTCAGGCCCAGCGCCGCGCGGTGGCGCGTGCCGTAGCGGCGGTACAGGCCGTCGCTCGACTGCAAGGGAAACAGGCAGGCGGCCGCGATCACCCGTGAGCCCTGCACGATCACCCCGCCGTCGTGCAGGGGCGCGTTGCGGGCGAAGAGCGCTTCCAGAAAAGGCGTGCTGAGCTGTGCGTCGAGCGGCACGCCGGTGGCGGCGTACTCGCCCAGCGGCGTGCGGCGCTCGATGGCGATCAGCGCGCCGATCTTGCGCTCGGCCATCCGCTCGACGGCGCGCGCCAGTTCCTGCAGGGTAGCGCCCAGGTCGGTCGCGCCGCGCGCGCGTGGCCGCCCGATGCGCTCCAGCGCTGCGCGCAGTTCGGGCTGAAACACCACGACCAGCGCGAAGAGCCCGACGGTGCCGGCCCGGCCCAGCAGGTAGCTGAGGGTGGTGAGGCTCAACAGGTTCGATGCGAGCCACACGCCGCCGAAGACCATGACACCACGCACGACGTTGACGGCGCGCGTTCCGCTCACCAGCAGGTACCCCTGGTAGATCAGGGTGGCGACGAGCGCAATGTCTACGATGTCCTTGACGCCCAGCGCTCCGGTCCCCCAATTCAGCACGCTTCCTCCTGCGTTGGTCGTAATGATGCCTGCGCACGGCAGGTTTATGCTCTCAATATACGGTGGGTTGGCAGGCGGTAGGGCATGCGGAAATCCGGTGATACACGAAGGAGTGCACTGGCTTCGGGTGCCAACAGAATTCCCCTGGTGCCCTCAGGAAACCGCGTGCAGCACGCGGGGGAAAACTGGTATTGTAAAACGAGCTTGAAGAAGTTCTCATCGTGTTCCCGCACCTGACGGGCGGGGCCGCGTCTTGAATGGGAGGCACCGCATGAAGGGTTCCGTGCGCTACATCATCACCCGCCCCTGCCTGTCCGAAGGCAGTGTGCGTCTGCTCAAATATCTTGATTCGGTGTTCCCCACCGACGGTCCGGTCAGCCTGCTCGACGAACGCGGTGCTGAGCATCAGGCGCGCGTGGACCGTTCGGCTGGTCGGGTGTACGGTCTGCAGGACCTTTACCACCGCCATAACCTCGGCGTCAATGATGTGCTGCTGATCACCCCCCTGGCAGAAGGGCGCTTTCAGGTGGAGTGTGTGGTCAAGCCCATCAGTGACCGCCAGGCCACACTGGCCCGGGGGCGGTCCAGCGACGCGCCGCAGCGCGTGGTGGTCAGTGAGAGCCCATATGTACGCGAAGTGCGCCTGGAACGTCGTCCGGCGTCGGGAGTCCGCTCCGTCGAGGCGCCTGCCACTGCCCCCGCAGCGTACAGCGAGGCAGGACACAAGGGAGGCGCTGTGCAGACACCTGAGCAGACGCCAGTGGCACCCGCGGCGCCCGCCGTCCCGGAAACGGCCAAACCTGCTTCTTCGCGGTTGCCTGCTGGCACGCCGACAACCTCAAGGGCCGGCAGCCCGGCTGCGTCATCGATGCGGGAAACAAATTCCGGCACGCCGGTGAGCGCCACGCCAACAATCGCGGACCGCCGCGTGCCCGCCGCACCACGGGCCGCTCCGAGCGACAGTGTGGCGCCCTTCGCACCCCCGACTCGCGTTTCGGGTGAGGCCAGCACCGAAGAGATGCTGCAGGAACTCGCGCAACGGATCGGCTACCGCCTGGAGCGGCTGACCGACGGGGTCGTGCGCCTGAAAGCCGAACTGGGCGCGCAGAGCTACAGCGTGCTGGTGGCCCTCGATCTCGCCGCGACCGCGCGCCCGGAGTGGCGCAGCGAGGCCGACTACCTGACAGTGGTCGTGGGCGAGGCCGAGCGGCCTCAGGGCCTGCCGCGCCTGACCCGTGAGGCCCTCGGCGCGATTCTGGAAAATGCACGTCTGGCACAACTCACACCCATCGAGTTGCGCGGCTACTGGAACGCGGGCAGCTTCGATTTGGAAAGCGCCGCGAGTGTCGCCGAGCTGGTGAGTGCCCAGCTTTCGCAGCGCGGGGTATTCTCCTTTGTGTTGCTGTCGCTCGCTCAGCAGCCTGCCCACAGCGTCGTGACGACCGCCCGGCTGGCCGAGCGTCTTGGCAGTGGCGTCAACATCGCCGAGCTGAAAGGCGTGCTGGAGACCCTGGCCAGCGCACCCTTCTCGGCGCTCAGTCCGCTGGGCAACGGTCAGTACTACCTGCGTGCCGACGTGCACGACATGCTGCGCGGTCTGGGCGAGTATGCCGAGGGCCTGCGTGTGCGGCTCAACGCCGAAGCGCGCCTTCCGGCCAGCTTGCGCTCGTAATTCGTCGGGTGTGGCAGAGCGTCGGGTCCGGAGATCCGGACCCGACGCTCTGCTCTTGCGCGTGAGTGTGGGTGTGGCCCCATCCGCAGGGTGAGCGGCTTCCTCAGCGTTCGTAAAAAGCGGGAGGCTCGATGCCCAGCAAGCGCAGGTACACGAAACCCTGGGCGCGGTGGTGCACTTCGTTGTCGAGCAGGTACAGTACGACGTGGACGTTGGTCTGACGGGGCATGCCGTACACGCTCTCGACGTCGGCGAGCCGCTGCGCCGGCAGAACGGCCCACTGCGCCTGCAGCCAGCTGCCGGTTTCGTCCCAGGCGGCCAGCAGCGCCTCTTTGGTCTCGACCGCACTGAAATCCTGCAGCGAGCGTTCCCAGACGCCATGCAGCAGGCCGTGCAGGGTGGGTTGCACCATGCCGAGCACCTCCAGCATCATGGTTCCAAAGGGGCGCATCGGTGGTGCAGGCGTAAAAGTGAACAGGGCGTCTGTGGGAAAGCGTTCGATGGTGCGCCGGGTCAGACGGCGATGACCTTCCCAGTGGGCCAGCAGTTCGGTAGATGACGGTAAGGTTTGTGCGCTGGATTCTACGGCGTTCGTCATGAGACCTCCTGGATCTTGGTGTGCCAAGGGCAGCTTAAGTGGGGTTCCCGTCAGAACCTGTCGTGTTGGCGTGGCATGCTGGTGTCATGTACGACCCCTCGATGCGGGTACTGGCGGTACTGGAGCTGCTGCAGGCCCGCGAGCGCGTCACCGGGCCGGAACTGGCGCGCCGTCTGGAAGTGAGTTCCCGCACCGTACAGCGCTATGTGGCCCGCCTGCAGGACCTGGGCATACCAGTAGAATCAACGCGGGGCACGGGTGGTGCCTACCGCCTGCGTCCTGGTTTCCGTCTGCCTCCCATGATGTTCAGTGAAGACGAGGCGCTGGCTCTGTCGCTCGGGCTGCGGGCGCTGCGCCATCTGGGCCTGGGCGCCTTCGCGCCCGCCGCACAGGGCGCGGGCGCGAAGCTGGAGCGGGTGCTGCCCCGCGCGGTGAGTGAGCATGTGCGTGACGTGGAAGCCGCCACCCAGCTCAGCGATCCGGTCTGGACGGTCGAGGTGGCCGTGGAAGCGCTGGTCCGGGCAGCGACGGCAGTGCGGGCGCGCCGGGAAGTGACCTTCGCGTACCGCGCGCACGCCGGGACGGCCGGGCAGCGTGTGGTTCAGCCGTACGGTCTGGTGCACCAGGACGGCCGCTGGTTCCTGGTGGGGCGCTGCCAGTTGCGTCAGGCGCTGCGCACGTTCCGCCTGGACCGTGTCACCAACCTGGAAGTGCAGGACGCCACCTTTCAACGTCCCGAGGACTTCGACGCGCGCGCTTACCTGCAGGCGACCTTGCCTTTCGCGTACACGCCGCATCACGTTGAGGTCTGGCTGGACATGCCACTCACGCAGGCACGGTCCCTGCTGGCGCCCTGGAGGGTGACCTTGCAGGGCGAGCGAGATGGTACGCGGTTGCGCTGCACCCGCGAACATCTGGAGCCCTTCGCCGCGATGCTGCTGGGTTTGGGCTGCGACTTTACCGTCCACGCTCCCCAGGAGCTGCACACCGTATTCGCGCGGCTTTCAGCGCGGGCCGCCCGCTGCGCGGCGGGCGAAGGCCCCGAACCCGGTCCGGCGCCGGTGTGGACTCGGGGCCTGCCAGACGTCCTGAGCTAACGCAGCCGGGTGATCTGCCGGCCCGCCCGCCCGCCGTCCAGGTATTCCAGGCGCAGCAGCCAGGCCTCGGGAAAGTCCTCGTAGAACAGCTGCCCCCACTCGATCACGCACAGCCGGCTCTCGTCGATCAGGCGCTCGAGGTCCATCGCGTACAGCTCCGCCGCGTGCCTGATCCGGTAAGCGTCGACGTGCAGGACCGGCCCCTCATAAGTCGGGTACAACTGCATCAAGGCGTACGTGGGGCTGCTGACCTCGCCCCCGAAACCCAGCGCGCGCACCAGCCCTTGAGTGAGGGTCGTCTTGCCGCTGCCCAGTTCGCCTTCCAAAAACACCACCGTGCCATGCGGAAGGGCGCTCGCGAGCGCCCTTCCGCATGCCTCTTGCGCGTGTTCGTCGGGCAGCAGGCGTATTTCTCCACGGTGCATGGCGTGATGCTAGCGCGCCAATGGCACGCTGTGCCCGGTCAGACCAGCGAGGCGCGCGCTTCGAGCAGCTGCTCGCGCCACGCGGCCAGCGACTCGGCGCCGTCCACCCGGGCGATCAGGATGGCGTCACGCAGCGGCAGGGCGAGCAGCCCGCCGTCTTCGAGTTCGAGCGTGGCAAGGCGGGTGCCACCGAGCAGCGCGCCGGCACCCGCGAGGCTCAGGGCGGCTTTTTCACTGGTCGCGTCAAGCTTTCCCCAGCTGAGCGTGCCCGAGCGCAGCAAGGCGAGCTGCGCTCCGCCGTGCGCGGAGAGCGCTTCGAGCGCCAGCGCCAGCGGCTCGCTGGCGGTGCGGACTACGGACAGGGCAGGTGCGCTGGGCGTGTCCGTTCCGAACAGGCTGTCCAGCGCTCCCCCCGAATCGAAGACGCCTAGCAAGCCCTCGAGGGCGTCGGCACCAAAGGTGCTGGTCAGCTCACGCGCCGCCTCGAATTCCGCACGGGCCTCACCGAGCAGTGCCTCGGCCTGGATCAGGGTGTCCTCGTATTTGCCGCTGGCCTCGGTCGAGAGCGTGCCCAGACGGCGCACGCGCCGCAGGTTGTCGGCCAGGCGCCCCAGGGTCTGGACGGTTTCCCCGGCGAGGTGGCGGTAACGGTCGTACTCCTGCACGACGTAGTCGGCACGGGCGTCGAAGCTTTCGCGTTCCTGCGCGAGCTGCCCCATACGGCGTTCGAGCGCACTCCACAGGTCGTCCAGGCTGACCAGCTCACCGCGTGCGATCGCCGCGCGCGCCTCAGCAATGCGCGGGGCGAGGTCCGCTTCGGCGCCGCGAACCCCTCGGGCCGAGCCTTCGAGCTGGTAGAGTTCCCGCTGCAGGGCCAGCAATGCACCGGTGCGCTCGGCGGTGGCGTGCGCCTGCCCTTCGAGGGTCCGCAGCATGTCCTCCAGACGCTCGATCTCGCCGCTGGCCAGCGCGCCCCCGCTCAGGGTGCCGCGCGCGACTTCCAGCGCCAGGCGTACCTCGTCACGCGTGGTGCCCGGCACGTTGGCGCCCAGCGCGTCCACCCGGACCGCGAGGGTCTTGATCTGCTCGCGTTGTGACGCCAGAACGATGTTGCGCTCGTGATTGAGGCTTTCCTTGAATCCGGCCAGGCTGGCCCCCAGCACCTCGCCCGCCTCATTGCGCACCCTCAGGCCCATCAGCTGTTGCCCAAGGTCAGGACGGGTACGCAGCAGCACGTCGTAATCGCGCGCCAGGTCGTGAAGGTCGCGTGCCTCGCTTTCCCGGTCGAGTTCGGAAATGCGCAGCTGGGCATCAAGCGGCAGCAGCGAGGTGTCGGGCAGCTCCTGCGCCATGTTGAGCGGATCGGCGCTGATCACCGACGACTCGACCAGCTTGCGCAGATTGAGGGCGATGTGCCGGGCCCGCTCGATTTCCGCAAGCGAGAGGGTGTCCTGGGCCTGTGCCGTCTCGATCTGGGCGATCAGGCCTTCCAGACGGCGCAGCTTGGGACCACCCACGCCCATGAAACGTGTCAGTTCGGCCTTGAGCTCGGCGAGTTCGTTGGCCTGCGCGACCAGTCCCTCGTTGAGGCGCCGTTCCAGGCTCGCGACGAGCGCCATGCCCTCGTCGAGCAGGCCGGGCACGCTCTTGCCGGCGTCCATTTCGGTGCGGGCCACCCCAATCAGGGCGCGCAGCTTTTGCGCCTCCGGCCAGTCAAAATACAGCGAGAAGCGTTTGACCGATTGCTCGAGGCCGGCCAGCATGGCGTCCTCGTTGCGGATCATGGTGTTTTTCAGGCCGTCCTGCTCAAGCACTTCGAGCACATCCTGAATACGTTTCTTGGCCAGCGGCGCGGGCACGCTCAGTTGCAGGCGCTTGAAGATGTCACGCTTGAGGATCTCGGCCAGGTCACCGTGGTCGAGGTCGGCCAGCGCCTTGCCGCGGGCATGGGCGCTGCTTTCGAAAATGCGCTCGAGTGCTTTGGGAGAAACCAGATCGCCCAGCATGCGCAAAGGGGTGCGGTAGAGCACGGCAGACCTCACAGGAGAAAGAGAAAGGCGGATGGCACGAAACGGTCCCGGAGGCGGGTTGGGAACGGGGTCAGGTCGGCTGCGAGCGTGACTGCCGCAGGATTACAGTTCCTCGTCCCATTCCACGGCGGGCTGCTGGCCGGGCACTTCACTGGCGCGCCGTCCGAACAGTCCAAACTGCAGGCAGATTCCCCGGAATCCCCAGGTGGCCAGCCCGATGGCGAGCGCGGCCAGCAGCGCCCAGGCAAGCGTGCCGAGGGGGGATTGCAGAATGCTGAGATTGGCCAGGCTGCCCAGGGCGCTCACGCCCGTCACGTCCCCCAGCAGGGCGCCCAGCGAGGCGACGCCCTCGAGCATCACCGGCAGCAGCAGCACCACCAGGGCCGCGCTGATCGCACGCCAGTATGGATTGCGCCCACCAAAGGCCAGATTGAGCAGGTACAGGGGGTACACGGCCAGCAGCGCCAGCAGCATGAACAGCCCGGCGCGCAGTGGGCCACCCAGGCCGCGGTTGAGCGTGCTGCTGACACTTTCGGCCGCACTCGTCGCCGTGCCCGCACGGGCAGCCTCAGCGTTGCCGAGTGTGCCCAGCAGGGCACGCACATCATCCGGACGGAGGGCGCTCAGATCACGGACCCGTTCGACCTGGGCGCGCAGGCGCTGCACTTCGGGCGTGCTGCCGACATTCGGGGGCAGCGTGCCAAGCTGGCGCAGGGCGTCCGCGAGCGCTTCGCGGGCGGCGCGATTGTCACCGTGCCCGCTGGCGACCAGCGCGCGAGCGAGCGGTGCGTACACGGCGCCCAGGTCGGCAGCGCTGCCCGCCGGGCCACTGGGTGCCGGATTTGCCGGTGCGCCAGGCGCTGTGGTTGGTGTGGTGGCCGGGGACGCGGCAGGCTCCTGTGGTGGCGCAGAATTCTGAACCGGAGCCTGTTGTGGCGCACGCCCGGCGGCCCGGACTGCCTGGCTGGCCGCGCTCGCGAAGCGGTCGGTGCCGCTTTGCAGTGCTGCCAACTGTTCGCGGAAGGCGTCGGTGTTGCCGGCGGTCAGGCTGGTGATCGCTTCGACAAACGTGCGGGTGCTGAGCTCACCGGTGCGCGGCGAATCCTGCACGACGCTGAACCAGCTGGTGGCGCGCGCCATTTCCAGGTAGGCATCCGCGCGCCCGGCGCCGTTGGCACGCTTGAGCGAGGCGCTGATTTTGCTGGCCGCCGTCCGTTCGAACTGGGCCCGCACGAGGTCGACGTTGCCGGCGCGTGCCGCACCGACGAGCGCTGCGCGCGCGTCACCGCGCACTCCGAAGTCGTCGGCCAGCAGCCCGACGTTGCTCACGGCGCCTGCTTCGGCGCGGCTGAGCGCTTCCAGGGCGCTGTCGTGCATGATCTTGCGCAGCAGTCCGCGTACCTGGGCCGTCTGGGCTTCCAGGTCGGCCTGCGAGCGGCTGACCGCGATGCGCGCGTTTTGCAGGGCGGTGCGCACCCCGCTGGCCAGCGGTGAGTTGTTGGCCTCCGGTATAGCCTCGCCGAACAGCGTGCGCGCCCGATCGAGTTCGGCCAGGCTGGACGCCGGGGCGCGGCCACGCTGCGTGAGCGCCGAATCGACCGCGCCGGTGATCGCGCGGTACTGCGCCGCATTCAGGGTCAGCGCGCTTTGTGCCTGGGCTGCGCTCAGCAGGCACAGGGTCAGGGCGCCCACACGGAGCCCGAAGGCCTTCCGGGAAGCGTGGAACGAGGCAACGGTCATGCGGACTCCTTGAGCACCGACAGCTCCGCGATGAGCCGTCCGAAATTGGTGGTGTTGTTCGCGAGCAGGGCGACGAAGTGCCTGCCCAGCGGACGGACACAGACGGTCTGCTGTCCCAAATCGGCGCTGAGCATTCGCCAGGGCTTGTGACGAAGCAGCCCGGCAGTGGTCACCATCACGCTGCCCAGCGCTTCGGCGCCGCGCTGGGCGCGCGTGCGCAGCACCTTGCCGCTGGCGTCGCACAGCACCACGCCCAGCACCCCGTCAAAGCGTGCGAGGTCCGCGAGCAGCGCGTCCTGGCCACTGACGTTCGAAAGGTCGTAGAAACGTTCGGGCAGCGTGTGGCGTGTGCCCTCACCCGGATCGTCGAGTTCGAAGTCGTCGAGGTCGAATTCGATGTCGTCTTCCGGGGCGGCGTCCACTGGGACCGGGCTGGCCGTGGGTGCCAGCTGCACACCCTGGTGGGCCGCGGACACCGCGAGGGTGGCCGCTGCAGGCGGAGCGGCGCTGGGAAACAGCGTGGGCGCTTTGGGGTACTGCTGCTGGACGTGGCTGGCCAGGGCGCTGAGTTCCAGCTTGGCGCGGGCGACCGGCATGACGGCCCGCAAGCGGTTTTCCAGAGGACCGGCCAGCACACGCTGCATTTCCTCCGCGCTTACCTCTTCGGGAGACAGCCGCGCGTCCCTTAGGGCGGCACGGAGCATATGGTCGGCCGCTCGCTCGGATACCACGCGTGCCAGCGCCTCGCTCACCAGGGTATAGACGGGATTCTGCATCAAAGTAAACCTACTATAAGCGATATCTCATATTTTAAAGATTAAATTTCAAGCTTTTTTCGTGCTGCTGCTCATCTTCACCATGCTGATGAACTGCTCGGTGAGCAGCGGATCGAACTGAGCGCCAGCTCCTCGCCTCACCTCTTGTAAGGCCTCCTGCGGCGTCCAGGCCTCCTTGTAAGGATAGACGTCGACCGGGCTGAAGACCCACCCGCACTGATGCCTGCCGGCGCCCGTGACGTGGGCCAGAGCCGTCAGCAGCGCCACGTCGGAATCGAAGCCTTGAGGCGCCTTTGTGTCCCGAATTTGAACGCTTCACCTAACGCTCGTTTGCATGAGGCTTTTTCCCGGCTACACTGAAGCGTGACCAGCCTGACCTCACGTATTGACGCCGAACTGCAGCGCCTGCGCAGCGCGGGCCTCTACATCTCTCCCCGGGTGCTCGAAGCGCCGCAGCGACCCATCACGCGCGTGCTGGGGCGCGAGGTGGTAAACCTCGCCAGTAACAATTACCTGGGCTTCGCCGATCACCCGTTCCTGAAAGAGCGCGCCCGGCAGTTTCTGGAGACCTGGGGCGCGGGCGTGGGCGCCGTGCGTACGATTGCCGGCACGCTCTCCATTCACGAGGACTTTGAAACGCAGCTGGCCGAATTCAAGGGCACCGGCAGTGCCCTGGTGCTGCACAGCGGCTTCACCACCAACCAGGGTGTGCTGGGGAGCCTGCTGCAGGAAGGTGACCTGGTCGTCAGCGACGAACTCAACCACGCCAGCATCATCGACGGCCTGCGCCTGGCCAAGGCCACCAAGAAGGTCTTCAAACACAAGGACATGCAGGATTTGGAGCGGGTACTGCTGGAGAACCCCACGGACGGCCTGAAACTGATCGTGACCGACGGCGTGTTCAGCATGGACGGAGACATCGCGCCCCTCGACAAGATCGTCGAGATCGCGCGCCGTTACGGCGCCGTCACCTACGTCGACGACGCTCACGGTTCGGGCGTGCTGGGTGAAGCGGGACGCGGCACCGTGCATCACTTCGGTTTCGAGCACGCCGACGACGTCATCCAGATCGGCACCCTCAGCAAAGCCTGGGGCGTGGTGGGCGGCTACGCGGCCGGTACGCGTGATCTGCGTGACCTTTTGATCAACAAGGCGCGCCCGTTCCTGTTCAGTACCGGTCACCCGCCAGCCGTCGTCGGAGCGCTCAGCGCCGCCGTTGAACTGATCCAGCGCGAGCCTCACATCATGGAGACGTTGTGGGACAACACCCGCTACTTCAAGGCCGAACTGTCCCGTTTGGGCTTTGATACCTTTGGCAGTGAAACGCCGATCACTCCAGTGATCTTCGGTGAGACGGGCGCGGCGTTCGAGGCCAGCCGCCTGCTCTTGGAACGTGGGGTGTTCGCGGTGGGCATCGGCTTTCCGACCGTGCCGCGCGGCTCGGCGCGTATTCGCAACATTGTTACCGCAGCGCACACGAGGGACATGCTTGACCGGGCACTCGCGGCGTACGAAGCAGTCGGACGCGAGCTGGGCGTGGTCGCGGGCTGAGCGCCGGCGATCAGCCGAAAGCGGGGGTGCCGTGTGCCTCCCCGCTTTCGTTTGAGCAGGCTTTCCTACACCACGTGTACAATGGCGACGCGACCGTCCTGTCCGCCGTTGCCCCCGTCATCATCGCCGTCGTCGTCCTGACGGCAGCCGGCCAGGGCCGTGACCAGTAGCGCTCCGCACAGCAGATACCCCAAAAGTCGTTTCATGCCCGCAGTCTGCCGCATGGTGTGAATCTTCGGTGATGCGGGTCATCAAGCGGACTTCACCGGCACTTCAGAGGAACTTGATCAGCTGACGAATCACCCCGAGGTGATACGCGACGTGCGTGAGGCCCGCGACGACCCCGCCCGCCTCGTCGGCATCCCAATTCACGCGGTCCTGGGCCAACTGGTGCAGTTCGAGGTACCCGTCGTGAAGCTGCCCACGCAACTCGCGCCAGCCACGGTCGTCGAGTTGCTGCACGGCCCAGCTGCCCGCCCAGTCCAGCGCCATCGTCTCGCCGCGCAGCGCGGCGGTGGTGGCCGACAGGTGAAAGCGGACGTGTTCGGTATGCGCAATGACGCTGGGGCCCAGCGGGGTGGGCCGTGACGCCTGCTCGGCCGAGAGACCGCTCAGGGTGGCGAGCAGACCGGCGTTCTTGTCCTGATCGAGGTACCACGACCATTCCTGCTGCGCGCCCTCGAAGGTCTCCTGCAGCACGGCGAGGTAACCCTGGAGAAAAGTCGACGCTTCCATGCGATCAGGATAGCGGGCGCTTTTCAGGAGTGCAGCGCGGCGGAGTCAGGCCAGCAGCTTGACTATCTGCCGGACCGCGCCCAGATGGTAACTCACGTGGGCCAGGGCGGCGGCCAGACCGCCCGCAGCGTCCTCGTCCCAGTCGTTCGTGCGGCGTGCGAGGGACACCAGGCCGGTGTAGGCCGCGCGGACCCGTGCACGCACATCCTGCCAAGCAGCTTCATCCACCGTGCGAGGTTCGAAACTGCCCGGCCAGTCAAACGGACCGCGCTCACCCTGAGCCCAGCGGACGCCGACTTCCAGGTGAAAGGCCGTGTGCGCGGCGTGCGCGGCAACGCTCAGCCCCAGCAGGGTCGGATCGGACGCCTGCGTCGCGCTCAGGGCGTCCAAGGTGGCAAAAAGGCCGTGGTTACCGCTGCCGTCGGCCCTGGTGCCGTCGAGAAAACCGGTGCCCTGTCCGGGTTGCCCACCCTCACAGGCTTCCTGCAGGACGTCGAGCCAGCCTTGTACGAATGCTTGATCGCTCATGCCTTACGTTAAACGGCCCTTTCCTGTCTGCCCATTGCCCATCCGGCTTAGGCGCCGAACACGCCGCGCGGATGGACATCCACCCGCACCCGGCCTGGAAACGAACGGTCAAGGGCGCTCAGCAGTACTTCCAGGCGAGCGTCGTCACGCACGCGCAGCAGCAGGTGATAGGGATACACGCCCCTCAGGCGCGCGATGGGAGAGGGTGCTGGCCCCAGCAGCTCCCCGTCCACCGCGCCCTTGCCATACAGCGCCTGCGCGACCGCCGTGGCGGCCGCGTGTGCTTTGCCCTGGTCCCTCGCGGCGACTTCGATCTGGGCGAGGCGTGCAAACGGCGGGTACCTGAGCAGCTGGCGCCCCTGGCGTTCCTGCGCGGGGTAGGCGCCCGCGTCGTGTCCGTCGACGATGCACCTGAGGGCCGGATGCCCGGCCTGAAAGGTCTGCACGACCAGCAGCGGCGCGCGAACCGGGTGCCATTCGATCAGCTGGCGCAGCAGACGGTGGTAGCGCTCCGAGGCGCGAAAGTCGCTGACGTTCAGCCAGGTGTCCGCGAGCGTCACGCCGATCAACGCCAGGTCGGGCAGTGCGTCCTGCGTGAGCAGCGCCTGGGTGCCGATGACCACGCCGCTGTGGCCTTGCTGCAGGGCGCTGAGGTCGTCCTGGCGGTCACGGTCGAAGCGCAGTACCGGAAAGTCGGGCAGCAGCTTGCGAACTTCCTGGGCGATCCATTCGGTGCCGGGCCCGCGCGCCTGCCACATCCGTTCGCCGCACTCGGCGCAGCGCTCGTGCAGCCGCTCGCGGTAGCCGCACTGGTGACAGGTCAGTTCACGCGTTTCCTGGTGAAAGCGCAAGGGCACGTCGCAGTGCCTGCACATGGGGGTGTGTTCGCAACTGGGGCAGCGCAGCAGGGCGCTGTATCCCCGGCGGGGAGCGAGCAGCACCGCCTGCCGTCCGCGCTCGGCCACCTGCCGCAGCACCTTCTGCAAATCGTGCGACAGGGGATAGCCTTGCGCGCCGGGCTTCAGGTCCGCGCGCGACAGCGGCCCCAGCGCCGGTGCCTGGATGGGGTTGGCGTAATCGACCACGTGCACGCGCGCGACCGGTGGGGGCAGCACCTGCCCTGGCACGTCGAGCACCTCGGCACTGGGCACGCTGCCGGTCCAGCCGAGCTGGCACTCGGCGTGCCGGGCGAGACGGCGCGCGAGCTCAGGCACGAAGGCGTGGCTGCCCGACAGCAGCTTGTGCGCGTCGCTGCCTTCCTCTTTGACCACCACGGTGGCCAGATCGTGCACGGGCGCGCACAGGGCGGTGCAGGTGCCGATCACCAGACGCGCCTCGCCACTGCGGATGAGTTGCCAGACGTGCTCGCGCTCTTCTTCGGACAGCTGGCCCGAAAGCTGTACGGCCCGTCCACGCTGCTCGCTGCTCAGGCCCGAGAGCGCTGTCCAGGTGCGCCGCAGGGTGGCGTGGTCGGGCACGGCCACGATTACACTCCGCCCGATGTCAAGCTCGCGCGCCAGGCGGGAAGCCAGCAGACGGTGACGCACTGCCGGACGCCCACCGTGCAGGCGCCACTCCCGCGCCTCCGGCAGACGGTCCAGGGTGAGTTTGGGGGCTTCGCCGGTCGGCGTGAGTACTGGCAACGGCGCGGGGTGCTCGGCCCGCTCGGCCCAGCCACGGGTCATGACGCCGGTGACCACCGAAGTGCTCACGCCCGCGCCCTGAGCCCACGTGCTGAGGCTCTCCACGTGACCTTGCTCGCGCAGCCACGCCCAGGCCACCTTCTGCTTGGGTGTGAGCGGCGTCCCGCCCTCGCGGTCACTGACCCGAACGACGCTGACCGTGCGTGCTTTGGGGCGCAGGTCTTCTTCCAGCAGACCCTGCGCCCGAACCGAGTCGAGCAGTGCGGCGTCGAACGCGCTGGCGTCCTGCCACACCGGCCCTGGCACCTGCTGGCCGAAGGGACTGAGGTCGGCGTCTTCCACCGCGCGTACCCGGTGGCAGAGACGCGGACTCAGCCCCACCGGCAGGATGTCGGAAAGCAGCAGGCCCAGCGGAACACGTGACAGGCGCGCTTCCTCCGCGAGGGCGGCCAGAAATGCAGGCCCCACCCAGGGCGCCTCGGCGGGCGAATCGAGCAGCGCCACGGCGTCGCGCAGCCGGTGGCCCGCTTCTTTGCCGGGCCCCAGCACGATGCCCACCCGCAATTCGCCCTGCCAGGGCACCATCACCCGGTGTCCTACCGGTACAGGACCTGAAAATCCGTGCGGCACCCCGAAATCGTACGGTGGCAACGGCAGCGGCACGGCCACCGACCAGGTCAGGACGGCCGGAGGAGAAGCGGGCAGGGCAGGCATAAGAATGACCGAAGGGGGCTCAGTAAGAGCGGTGCGTGACGCTGGCGCCGCGCTCCTCGAGGAACGTCGTCACCACCCCCACCGCCGCCTTGAGACCTGCCGTGATGATCGGGCCACCGAAACGCTCCAGACGCACGAGCGCGCTGCCGTCCTCGCGTACGGTCACGCTCACGAGCGCTTCCTGCGTGAGGTCGCGTTCCTCGACGTGGGTCAGCAGCACCCACTGGTCACGCGAAGCGTGCCGGTAAGCGTCGAGCACCACCACCACGTGCTCGCCCGTGCGGTCCACGGTCTTCCGGAAGTTGCTGAGCTGAAAGTCTTCGGGCAGGCGCACGATGGCGTGGGGCACATGATCTCCTTGGCTGTCTTCCACGGGCAGCACGGGAACGTTCGGGGACTGCACCGCCCGCCAGCGCACGTGGTGCACGCTCAGGCCCAGCTCACGCCACTTGAGGGCGTACTTGGTGCGCAGCGCCGCTGCCGGGGGCTCAGGGAACGTGGCCGTGAAGCAGCCACTTTTCTGCGCTTCTTGCAGCGCGAACTGAAAATACTCTTCGTGGTCGGTCGTGAACCACACCTCACCGCCCGGGCGCAGGCGGCTGGCGGCCAGCGTGAAAAAAGGCGCGCGCAGCAGGCGGTGCTCTTCGTGGCCCGCTTTGGGCCAGGGGTCCGGGAAATTCACGATGATGCGCGCCAGGCTGCCGGGCCCTGTCACCGCGCGCACGAGGGTGGAGGCGGGCAGACGCGTCAGGTGCGCATTGTTCAGGCCGGCCGCCGTCAATCGCCGCTGCGCCTTGAGGAGGCTCACGCCGGACAGCTCTACCCCGAGGTAATTCGCGTCGGCCTCGTTCGGACCGTGTTCGGCCCAGAAGCGTCCGTCACCAAAGCCGATCTCCAGTACCCAGTCGCCATTGGGATTCTCGGGATACAGGCGCTCGGGAGCGTCGGGAAAGCGGAAGTCCGCAAGACGCAGAATCACGCGGAGTGCTCCTCGTTCGGTGAGGCGGGGGGTGAGACGGGCAGCTGCGCGGTGAGGTGCGAAGCGAGCCGCGCGGCCGCCTGCAGGGTCGCGGCGTAATCGAGTTCACCTGGCACACAGCGGCCCAGCGCGTACACTTCGGGCCAGCGTGTCACGCGAAAGTCCTGGAGTTCCCCGGCCGACAGGGTCAGATAACGCACCTGATAAGGCATGCCACCCGACTCGCCCGGAGCCTCGTCCTGACGCTCTGCGAACTGCAGGCCCTGATCGGCCAGGTTGTGCGCCAGAAAGTCGTACGCCACCTCGCTGAGGCGCCCCGCTTCCTCCTCCACATGGCCGATCAGCAGGCGCCCGCGCAAGAAACTTCCGACGGCCAGCACCACCCGCCGGGCACTGAGCAGCGGACCTTCCCAGGTGCGCAACTGGTACGGCGCTTCCGGCTGAACTTCCAAGGCCGACACGCAGGATTGCAGCAGGTGGACGCCCGGAGTCATCTCCAGCAGGAACTTGACCTGACGGTGCAGGGCCCAGTTGGTACGCTCCGGCAGAGCGCGCTCACGGGCTTCCTCGAACAGGCTGCCCGGCGGAAAGCCAAAGTCCACCTCCTGGTGATAGAGGTTGCCGACATTGTCGAGCGCCTGTGAGACCAGCAGCACATCCTGCCCCGCGCCCGCGAGGCGCCAGGCGAGTTCGCTGCCCGCGAGGCCGGCCCCGACGATGGCCACGTCATACAGATGCCCCGGCTGGGGAAGCGAGCGGGGAGTCACCGAGCGAAACACCCCAGGAGTCTAATGCCTCTCATGTTCTCACGGTGGGGGAGCGCGCACTTGACAAACGGACGCGCTTGCCCGCACGAACGCTTCAGCGGTGCCCGGTGGCAATGGGCCGCGCGTCGTCGCTGACCCAGTCGCTCCATGAACCGGCGTACAGGCGAGTGTGCGTGCCTGGTGGCTTGCCGGCCAGCTCCAGCGCCAGCAGGTTGACGGTCGCGCTGACCCCCGAGCCGCAGTACACGATGGCCTGCTGTTCCAGCAGCGGCCCAAAGCGCGCGCGCTGCTCTTGCGGCGTTCGGAAATACCCATGCTCATCGAGTGACGCGGACCAGTCGATGTTGACGGCCCCCGGAATATGGCCGGCTTTTTTGTCCAGCGGCTCGGTCTCTCCAGCGTACCGCGCGGCGGCGCGTGAATCGATCAGGGTGACGTTCTCCGCGCGAGTCATGACGCCCGAGGCGTCGGTGACCAGCTCCGGTCGGACGCGCGGGGTGAAGCTCGCTGGTGGATGACGGACCACGGAAACATCCAGCCCGCCGCCCGCTTCGATCCAGGCGCTCAGGCCGCCGTCGAGCACCGCGACGGCGTCATGCCCCATCCAGCGCAGCAGCCACCACAGGCGCGCGGCGTACATTCCGCCGCCGGGCGGTTCGTCGTAGGCAACGACCAGGTGTTCGCCGCCAATGCCCGCCTGCCCCAGACAGACCGCGAGCGCCTCCGGGTCCGGCAGAGGGTGGCGCCCGCCTGCCCCGTCAGGCCGTTTTGGTGCAGAAAGTGCTTGCTCCAGATCCAGATACAGCGCGCCCGGAATGTGTCCGGCACGGTAGGCACGGCGGCCCGCTTCGGGGTCGCTCAGTGAAAAGCGACAGTCCACGACGCGAACCTTGTCGCTGCGCGCATGCTCGATCAGCCAGTCGGCGCTTACCAGCGGTCCCTGAGCCACAACGGTTCCTCCGAAGTCTCAGTGTACGCTCAGACCCCAGCCCACAACTGATGAGAAGATTAACCGTCGGTTCACGGCGAGAGCACCGCCGGTCAGGTTCGCACCTCCTCCTCCTCCAGTTCACCGGCCAGCAAGATGGTAAAGGCAGCCACGCGATTCTTGGCGTCAAAGCCCACGATCACCGACCACGCCTGCCCGGGATGACGCTCGAAGACTGCCGTCCGCACGTAATAGCGCAGACCGTCGGCTTCCAGGAGACGCTCGCTCAGCACGCGGGTTTCAGCGCCATATTCCCGAACGCCCGCTTCGCGGTAGGCCCGGAACGCGGCCAGGCTGCCCAGCGAGGCACGCAGTTCGGGCGTGAAGGTGGCCCAGACCGAGTCGATTTTTACTGCGTAGAACTGCTGCACGACCGAGCGCCCCTGCCGGGTGACGCGCTCCGTCGCCTCGGGTGCGCTCTGGGCCGGACGGACCGGGTTTGGGGCTGGACTCTGAGCCAAACCCTGACCACCGGACAGCAGGCAGGCGCAAAGGAGGCCTGGCCGGAGCAGACCTGAAGAGAGCAGTCGTGTGGCCAACGAGAATTTCATGTCCCACCGCCTTTGTGCGACTTCCCTTTCAGGGTACGCCGCCCCGAAAGAGCGCCGAAAAGGCCAAGTCTCCACCGGACGTTAAGCGTTTCTTTTGCTTGTCAGGCGCGTGGAGCGCTCTTCGGCCGGTTGCCCGGACCGGAATTCAGCGTTTGTCCCCCACGTGCAGCGCCGCAATACCGAAAGTCAGCAGGCGATAGCGGGGATCAAATCCCGCAGCGTGCATCAGCAGCGCCAGACGGGCCGGGTCTGGAAAAGCCAGCACCGATTCTGGCAGGTAGGTATAGGCACCGGAATTGCCCGAAACCAGAGCACCCACACGCGGCAGGATATGCCGAAAATAAAAGCGCAGCAGCGCTCCGAAGGCGCCCGGCGAGGGTGGAGGAAACTCCAGGATCACCACCCGCCCGCCGGGCTTCAGCACCCGGTGAAACTCGCTCAGTCCCTGGGCGTAACGGGCAAAATTCCGGAATCCGAACGTGCAGGTGACCGCGTCGAAGCAGGCGTCCGGGTAAGGCAGGGCCAGGGCGTCGCCTTCCTCGAGGCGGATGTCGAGCTGCTGTTGCACGGCTTTGCGGCGGCCGATTTCCAGCATTTCGGGCACGAAGTCGCAACCGATCACCTGCGCTTCGGGAGCGCGGCGTTTGAGTTCCAGCGCGAAATCCGCAGTGCCCGTCGCCACGTCCAGTACGCGCTCTGGTCGGAGCAGCAGCGCTTCCTGCGCAGCTGCCCGGCGCCAGCGGACATCGACGCCCAGGCTGAGCACGCGGTTGAGCAGGTCATAGCGTGGCGCGATCTGCGCGAACATCGCCTGTACGTCCTGCGCTTTTTCGGCGTGCTCCCCCACCGGCGGCTTGACGGGGTTGAGGTGCGGGCTCGGCGAATCAAGCGGCATGCTTCGAGCCTATAGCAAATCGGGCGGTGCTGCAGGCCGTCCGGAAACGGCCACTGTTCGTGGACTCACTGTTCGCGGGCCGTGGACACGGTGCGTTTTTCACTGGCCCGGCGTGCCGGCGCCGTGGTCAGCTGCAGATTCTCACGCCGGGGCAGCGAGAAGTAAAAGGTCGCGCCCTCACCGGGGCGTCCTTCGGCCCAGGTGCGTCCTCCGTGCTTGGTGACGATGCGGCGCACGTTGGCAAGGCCGATGCCGGTACCCTCGAAGTCCTCACTTTTATGCAGGCGCTGAAACACGCCGAACAGTTTGTGCGCGTAGGCCGGGTCGAAGCCTACACCATTGTCACGCACGTACAGCACGTGCTCCGGGCCTTCCTGGGCATAACCGACCTCGATACACGCCAGCTCACGGGTGCGCGAGTACTTGAGGGCGTTCGAGAGCAGGTTCACGAAGACCTGACGCAAGGTCGGGATGTCGGCGGCCACGGTTGGCAGGTCGGGCGGACGAAACTCGACGTGGCGGTGCGTGATTTCACTGCTCAATTCCTGCCACACATCCTGCACCAGCAGGCCGAGGTCAACCGGAACGATGCGCAGATCCTGCCGGCCGGTCCGCGAAAAGGACAGCAGGTCCGCAATCAGCGCGTCCATCCGGCCCGCGCTCGTGCCGATGATGTCAAGGTAGCGCCGCGCCTTGTCCGAAGGATCAGGCCCCAGTTCCTTGCGCAATAGCTCGGCAAAGCTCGCCATGTGCCGCAGGGGCGTGCGCAGATCGTGCGAGACGCTGTACGCAAAGGCTTCGAGTTCCCGGTTGAGATCCTCGAGCTGCGCGGTGCGCTCACGCACGCGTTCTTCCAGGGCGGCGTTGAGCTGCCGCACCTGCGCTTCGGTGCGTTTGCGTTCGGTCACGTCGCGCCCGGTCGAGACGAGATGGGTGATCTGACCATGCTCGTCTTTGATGGGCGTGATGGTGTTCTCCTCGACGAACAGCGTGCCGTCCTTGCGGCGTTGCACGATCTCGCCGCGGTAGACCCGCCCTTCGCTGAGAACCCGGCGCAGGTGCTGCGTGAAGCTGTCGTCGTTGGGTGCCGAGCGGAGTTTCTCGGGCGGCTGCCCGATCGCTTCGGCCTTGCTGTAGCCCGTCACACGCTCGAAGGCGGGATTGACGTACTCGATCAGGCCGCTTTGGTTGCAGATAAAGACCGGGTCAGCCGTCTGTTCGAGCGCGCTGGAGAGCTTGCGCATTTCCTGCTCGGCACTTTTTCGGACCCGTTCGGTCTCGCGCTTCAGCTTGTCCTGTGTGCGGCGGGCCTTGAGGGCCTCGTGTTCACGCCTCAATTGCTCGTGTTGCTTGATGGCCTCGGTTTTCTTGTAGAGGTCCACGAACACCGAAACCTTGGCGCGCAGAATTTCCGGCACGACCGGCGCGAAGATGTAGTCCACCGCCCCCAGGGCGTAGCCGTCGAGCATGTCGGTTTCGGCGCGGTCGTAGGCTGTCACGAAGATGATGGGGGTACTTTCGGTCTGCTGGCGGCTGCGAATCAGCGCGGCCGTTTCGAAACCGTCCATCCCGGGCATACGCACGTCGAGCAGAATGACCGCGTAGTCTTCGTTCAGCAGCAGACGCAGCGCGTCACGCCCGGACTCCGCCTGCACGATGTTCTGCCCGAGCGGTTCGAGCGCGGCCTCAAGCGCCATGCGCTTGGAGTCGTTGTCGTCGACCAGCAGGATGTTCACGCGCCCGCCGTCACTGCGTCCGCTGCCGGGCAATACTTGCTGTGCGTCCACTCAGGCCACCTTTCGGTAAAGCTTTTCGCGGGCGTCGAGGGTGCTGTAGCGCCCTGCGAGCAGGCCCATATCGAGCGGTTCGAAGCGCCCCAGGGCCAGCAGACCAAAGGGCGCCAGGCTGTCGTGCAGCAGGTGGTGCACCTTGGCCTGCAGATCCTGATTGAAGTAGATCAGCACGTTCCGGCACAGAATGACGTGAAAGTCGTTGAACGAACCGTCGGTGACGAGATTGTGCTGCGCCCAGATGATATTGCGCTTGAGTTCCGTGCGAATGATGGCATGCTCGTACTGAGAGGTGAAGTAACTTTCCAAATCACCCTGGCCACCCGACGCCCGGTAATTCTTGGCGTATTGCGCGAGGTGACGCTGCGGGTAGATGCCGTCGCGTGCCCGCGCCAGGTTGGCAGTGCTGAGATCGGTGGCGTACAGCCGGCTGCGCTCGAGCAGTCCCTCTTCCTGAAGCAAGATGGCCATGCTGTAGACTTCCTCACCGCTGGAGCAGCCCGCGTGCCAGATGCGCAGAAACGGGTGCGTGCGCAGCACGGGAACGACCTGCTGGCGAAAGGCCTGATAAAACTGAGGGTCACGAAACATCTCGGTGACGTTGACGGCCAGGCAGGCCACCAGCCGCTCAAAGGCCGCCTCGTCGCGCAGCACCCGCGCCTGCAGGCTGGAAACGTTCGCCAGCTTCTCTTCGCGCAAGGCGTGCAACACCCTGCGGCGCAAGGTGGCCGGGGCATATTGACGGAAATCAAAGCCGTAGCGCTGATAGATGCCTTCCAGCAGCAGCTGAATTTCGATGTGTTCCAGGTCGGGGGCAGTGTGAATCATGCGTACACGAGGATGTTCATGGTGAGACGGGCGCGCCTCAGGATAGAGCATTGGCCTTCCCATACAAAGTGTCTGCTGACCGTCATGCCGCCGCGTGTGAAGAGTGTTCACAGAAGTTTTTCACTTCTTTCCTGAAGCCCTTGAAAAAGTCTGAAGCAAAAAGCCTGAAGTCAGGCCGGGTGAAGGGACGCCTGATCCCTTCACCCGGCCTGGTGCCTCACGAACGGTACAACCAGACCCGCAGGAGCGACAGCAGCTTCTCGGTGTTGACCGGTTTGCTGATGTAATCACTCGCGCCCGACTCGATGGACTTCTCGCGGTCACCCAGCATCGCCTTGGCCGTCAGCGAGATGATCGGCAAGTTCTTGTACTTGGGATTGCCGCGAATCAGGCGGGTCGTTTCATAGCCGTCGAGTTCGGGCATCATCACGTCCATCAGCACGATGTCGATGTCCGGGGTGCTGTCGAGCAGGCTGATGGCGTCCTTGCCGTTCTCGGCCGTGAAGACCTGCATCGAGTGGCGCTCCAGCACCGCCGTCAGCGCGAAGATGTTGCGGATGTCGTCGTCCACCACCAGTACCCGCTTGCCCGCCAGCAGGGGATCGTTTTTACGGACGTTTTCCAGCAGCGCGCGTGCCGCCTGGGGCAGATCAGCCTCCACGCGGTGCAGGAAAAGGGTCACCTCGTCCAGCAGCCGCTCGGGCGAGCGCACGTCCTTGACGATGATGCTCTTGGCAACCTTGCGCAGCTGCGTCTCCTGTTGACGGGTCAGTTCCTGTGCGGTGTACACGATCACCGGCAGTGTCTTCAGGCTGGGATCCTTCTGCATCTTGTGAATCAGCTCGAAACCGGTCATGTCGGGCAGCTTGAGGTCGAGCACCAGGCAATCGAAGGGTTGCTCTTTCAGCACGGCGAGGGCTTGTTTGCCGGTGGTGACGGCCGTGGTCTTGACGTCACCGTTGCCGATCAGGTCCACGATGCGCTCACGCTGCGCTTCGTCGTCCTCGACGACCAGCAGATTCTTGACGCGTCGTGCCAGGAAGTCTTCGAGCTTGCCGAAAGCGCGCTCCAGCGCTGCCTTGTCCGGAGACTTGGTCAGGAAGTCGAGTGCGCCCAGCTTGCGCCCCAGCAGCGCTTCCTCGTCGCTGGAGATGATATGCACCGGAATGTGACGGGTGGTCGGGTCGTGCTTGAGACGGTCGAGTACGGACCAGCCGCTGATGTCAGGCAAATGCAGATCGAGCGTAAGCGCGCTGGGGCGGTAGCGCTGGGCGAGCGCCAACGCCTGGTCACCTCGCGCGGCCACCAGGCCCTTGAAGCCACGCTCACGCGCCAGGTCGAGCAGCACGGCCGCAAACGCCGGGTCGTCCTCGACAATCAGGAGCGTGCGGTCTCCGGCGCTGATCTCGTTGCGGTCGTCGGCCAGCACCGGATCGAGCAGCTCTGCCTCCACGGCGGGAGCGCCCTGCTCGGACTCATAATGCTCGTCGCGTCGCGCGCTGTACATTTCCTCGCGGCGTGCGACGCGCGGGGCATCGTCCACGGAAGGAGACGGGAACGGGGTGGCTTCCTGGGTGGGGGAGACGCCAGACTCCTGAGGATGCGGATTGTGCCCCGAACTTCTGTAATCATTGAAAACCGTGCTGCTGGGCCGCGGTCCCACCCCGGGCGCGAAGTTGCTGGGGCCCGAGACGGGTGTAAAGGTGAGCGGCAGGTACACCGTGAAGGTGCTGCCCAGGTCCGGCACGCTCTCAAGGCGGATCTCGCCGCCCAGAATGCGCGCGAGCTCGCGGCTGATCGCCAGGCCCAGACCGGTGCCGCCGTACTTGCGGCTGGTGGTGCCGTCGGCCTGCTGGAAGGCTTCGAAAATGACCTGCTGCTTGTCGGGAGCGATGCCGATGCCGGTGTCGATCACGCTGAAGGCCACCACGTGCTCGGTGCGTGACAGCACCGGGTGATCGTAACTCCAGCCGCCCGAGGCGCTCGCGACGCGCACCTTGACCTCACCGCGCTCGGTGAACTTGAAGGCGTTGGAGAGCAGGTTCTTGAGAATCTGCAGCAGGCGCTTCTCGTCGGTCTGCAGGGCTCCTGGCAGACGGGGATCGAAATCGAGGTTGAGAGCGAGCTTTTTGGCTTCCGCAACCGGCTGGAAGGTGAGCGCGAGCGCGTTCTTGAGGTCGCGGAAGGCCACGGGAGCCGCGTCCACCGTGACGGTGCCCGACTCGATCTTGCTGAGGTCGAGAATGTCGTTGATCAGGGTCAGCAGGTCGTTGCCGGAGGCGAAAATCGTGCGGGCGTACTCCACCTGACGGTCCGAGAGGTTGCCGTCGGGATTGTCGCGCAATTGCTGCGAGAGCAGCAGCAGGCTGTTGAGCGGGGTGCGCAGTTCGTGGCTCATGTTGGCCAGGAATTCGCTTTTGTACTTGCTGGTGAGCGCCAGCTGCGAGGCTTTTTCCTCCAGCGCCTGCCGGGCGGCCTCGACCTCGCTGTTCTTGCGCTCGACTTCCTGGTTCTGCTGCGCGAGCAGGCGGGCTTTTTCCTCCAGCTCCTCGTTGGTCTGGCGCAGCTCCTCTTGCTGGCTCTGCAGTTCCTGGGCCATGCCCTGCGACTGCACCAGCAGCGTCTCGGTGCGCATGGTCGCCTCGATGGTGTTGAGCACGATCCCGATCGATTCGGTCAGCTGCTCCAGGAAGGTCAGGTGCGTGGCGCTGAAACGCTCGAAAGAGGCCAGTTCGATGACCGCCTTGGTCTGGCCTTCGAACACCACCGGCAGCACCACGATGTTCATGGGAGCGGCGGCGCCCAGGCCCGAATTGATCTGGATGTAGTCATTGGGCACGTTGGTCAGCAGGATAGGCTCCTGCTCCAGCGCGCACTGGCCGACCAGGCCCTCGCCCACTCGGAAACGGTTGGCCAGGCCCTTGCGCTCTCGGTAAGCGTAGCTGGCCTGCAGCTTCAGGGTAGGCTCGTTGGCACTGTCGTCCGAGGTGTAGAACACGCCGTGGTTGGCCTTCACAAGGGGCGCGAGTTCCGAAAGGATCAGGCGGCACACCGTCAGCAGGTCGCGCTGGCCCTGCAGCATGCGCGTGAAGCGCGCCAGGTTGGTCTTGAGCCAGTCCTGTTCGGTGTTCTTCTCGGTGGTCTCCTTGAGGTTGGAGATCATCTGGTTGACGTTCTGCTTCAGCGAATCGAGTTCGCCCTGTGCCTGCACGGTGATCGAGCGCGTCAGGTCGCCGTTGGTCACGGCGGTGGCCACGTCCGCGATGGCGCGCACCTGCGTGGTGAGGTTGGCGGCCAGCTGGTTCACGTTGTCGGTCAGGTCCTTCCAGGTGCCTGCCGCGCCGGGCACGCTGGCCTGACCGCCCAGCTTGCCTTCCACGCCCACCTCTCGCGCCACGCCGGTCACCTGATCCGCGAAGGTCGCCAGGGTCTCGGTCATGGAGTTGATGGTTTCGGCCAGCTCGGCAATCTCGCCTTTGGCCTCCACCGTGAGCTTCTTTTTCAGGTCGCCGTTGGCGACTGCCGTCACGACCCGCGCGATACCGCGCACCTGGTTGGTCAGGTTGGTCGCCATGCCGTTCACGTTGTCGGTCAGGTCCTTCCAGGTTCCGCCGACGCCGGGCACGTTGGCCTGACCGCCCAGGCGGCCTTCCGTACCTACTTCACGTGCCACGCGCGTCACCTCGCCCGCGAAGCTGTTGAGCTGGTCCACCATCGTGTTGATGGTGTTCTTCAGTTCGAGCAGCTCTCCACGCACGTCCACCGTGATCTTCTTGGAAAGGTCGCCGTTGGCCACCGCGGTCGTGACGAAGGCGATGTTACGCACCTGGTTGGTGAGGTTCGAGGCCATGAAGTTCACGTTGTCGGTCAGGTCCTTCCAGGTTCCGGCAACGCCACGCACCTCGGCCTGACCGCCCAGCTTGCCTTCCGTACCCACTTCACGCGCCACGCGCGTCACCTCGCCCGCGAAGGCGTTCAGCTGGTCCACCATCGTGTTGATGGTGTTCTTCAGTTCCAGGATCTCGCCCTTGGCGTCGGCGGTGATCTTCTTGGAAAGGTCGCCCGTGGCCACCGCGGTCGTGACGAAGGCGATGTTGCGCACCTGGGTCGTCAGGTTGGCGGCCATGAAGTTCACGTTGTCGGTCAGGTCCTTCCAGGTGCCTGAGACACCCTTCACCTCGGCCTGTCCGCCCAGCTGACCCTCGGTACCTACCTCGCGCGCCACACGGGTCACTTCCGAGGCGAAGGCGTTGAGCTGGTCCACCATGGTGTTGATGGTGCTCTTGAGCTCCAGTACCTCGCCCTGCGCCTCGACGGTGATCTTCTTGGACAGGTCACCGTTCGCCACCGCCGTGGTGACCTGCGCGATGTTGCGCACCTGCGAAGTCAGGTTGCCTGCCAGGCCGTTCACGCTGTCCGTCAGGTCCTTCCAGGTGCCCGAGACGCCCTTCACGACGGCCTGTCCGCCGAGCTTGCCTTCCGTACCCACCTCGCGCGCCACACGCGTCACTTCGGCGGCGAACACACCCAGGGTGTCCGAGAGGCTGTTGATGGTGTCCGCTAGCGCGGCGACCTCGCCCTTGGCGTCCAGGGTCAGCTGCTGCTCCAGGTCGCCGTTGGCGACGGCCGTCACAACCTTGGCAATGCCGCGCACCTGGGTCGTGAGGTTCGAGGCCATGCTGTTCACGTTGTCGGTCAGGTCCTTCCAGACCCCCGACACGCCCTTCACGTCCGCCTGACCACCGAGGCGGCCCTCGGTGCCCACGTCACGCGCCACGCGCGTCACCTCGGCGGCGAAGCTGTTGAGCTGGTCCACCATGGTGTTGATGGTGTTCTTGAGTTCCAGGATCTCGCCCTGCGCCTCGACGGTGATCTTCTTGGACAGGTCACCGTTCGCCACCGCCGTGGTGACCTGCGCGATGTTGCGCACCTGCGAAGTCAGGTTGCCTGCCAGGCCGTTCACGCTGTCCGTCAGGTCCTTCCAGGTCCCGGCGACGCCACGCACCTGCGCCTGTCCGCCGAGTTTGCCTTCCGTACCTACTTCACGCGCCACGCGCGTCACCTCGCCCGCGAAGGCATTCAGCTGGTCCACCATTGTGTTGACGGTCTTGGCCGTCTGGAAAAACTGTCCTTCGATGGGCCGTCCGTCGACCTCCAGTGCCATGGTCTGCGACAGGTCCCCGCTGGCGACTGCCGTGATCACACGCGCCATGTCCGAGGTGGGCCGCACAAGGTCATCGACCAGGGTGTTGACCGACTCGATCAGGCCCATCCAGGCACCACTCGCGGTGCCGAGGGGAAGGCGCTGCGTGACCTTGCCTTCCTTGCCAACCACCCGCCCGGCGCGTTCCAGATTTTGCGAGATGCCCTCGCTGAGTTCCAGCACGTCATTGAAGGCGTCGGCGATTTTGCCGGCAATGCCCGTCCAGTCCACGGGCAGGCGGACGGTGAAATCACCTTTTTTAAAGGCCGTCAAGGCGGCCAGCAGTTGCTTTTCGTCGAGTTGGGAAGTTTCCGCGGGGAGAGTCACTTGGGGCTCCTTGGCACCAGTGCGCGGCGGGTACCTCGTGCAGGTGCTCGGGTCCCGTCCGCGCGTTTTGGCGGTTTCTGAAACAATGTTAGCGGCCTTTAGCGAGTCTTAAAGTGAGTTACCTATTCGCTAAAGAAAGCCATAAGGCACCGTTGGGCGGGATGAGGGTGGCGAGTGCCGACCACCCGGGGTTCCTATGAAAAAATTCGCTTCCAGCACGGTGATATTGACTCACTTTCCGGAACGGTCAACAGGCTGCTGTACCCGTTCTCTGGCTTAAGCTTTTGCCGGGATGTAAATGAGAACTTGCTGCGCTGCAATAGCAGCATGTCCTCCAACTTCTCACCCGAGGAACTGGTGGCCCTGCTTGCCTCCCGAAATGAGCGCGTCTGCACCCAGGCGCGGGCAGCATTGGCCGCCGCGGGGGTCCTGGCACGCCCGGCAGTGCAGGCCGGCACGTCGCATTCCAACCCTCAGATCAGTCGGCACTGCCGCGAGCTGCTCCCCATGCTGCCCACTGAAGCAAGTCTGGAGGCGCGCCGGTCAGGTGACTTCTGGCGTCGGCTGACACCGAGGCTGCCGGGATGGACGCTGACGCGCCGCGTGGAAATGGCGCCGCGCTGATGCGAACCTCGTCGGCAGGTCGGCTTCAGGTTGTTAGCTCGACGGGCAGAAGCTGCGTGTGAGAAGGAGGCAAAAAGAAGAGCCTCGACACTGTCGAGACTCTTGCCTTGGCTGGGGCACATGGATTCGAACCATGATCGACGCTTCCAAAGAGCGGGACGGGCATGTTGCCCGGTGTTGGGAAGGTTTAGAAAATGCCGCGCTGCACGGGGCTCGCGTCTCTTCGTGTGTTTTCGCGTAACTGCCCGTTTTGGGCGAGTTTACAGGGCTACTACGCCGCTACTACGCCAAGCTTCAGAGCTTGTTCAGCCGCGCTGAGACGATAAAAAGCAGAAGGCACGAGACGGTATGATGGGGCATGGCAACCTTGACAGGGCAACCCGCCCAGTACAAGCGTGGCAAGGCTGCAAAGGACGCCCAGCTTTCGCAACTGCAACGAAAAATTCTTGTGTGGGTGCTTGCTGAAGAGCAGCGCCTCAAGGACGGGTCGTTTAAAGGACGACGTGAACTTGCCAAGCTCGGCGTTCCCTGGAGTGCGAAAGCCTTTATGCGCGTCGCTCAACTTGACCTCAGCCGTTCGACCATCTCGGAATCCCTTGGCGCGCTGGTGAAACGGGGGTTGCTTGTTCCGGCCTATGACGGTGCGTATGCAAATCAGCCGCGCACGCCCGGATTAGGGCCGAACCGTCGAACGTCGCACCTCAAGCTTTCTGTGATCGGCCGTGAAGCTGCTGTATTCGAGAAGGAACACGGCAAGACGCGGCGCCAAGTGCTCGAGGAGGCGCAAAAGGAATACTGGCGTAAGCGTGTGTGGGAGCTGCGCCAGCAGCGCGCCAAACTACACGAAACTTACTCTCATGGCATCGCGGCTTTTGAAGAGTCGGGAGGAGTGCTGCTTGACCTGTCCACTGGTGAAGCAACAACTCAAGAACAATACGAGCGGGAACACGAGCAGGGTATGCGCTGGCTCGCATGGGAACTAGAAGAAGCCGTTGCGCGCTCCAAGGGAGAGCCGTCTCCTTGGGATGACCTACCATTCTGATGTCATGTTCGGAGTTATGCACTTACTACAAAACTCCGAACTATATACTTGGGTACTAATGCCTTAGTACTGACTGGCACGTACTTTTTCTTGTTTCGAACCTGCGTATTGCGTAGAATGCCTGTGTGAGCTACAGGATACCTTGGCGTACCAAGGCTCAGCGGCAAAACGGCAGCGCTACGGGTGTGCAATCTTGGCGGAAGAGCACCCGTAGCGCGTTCTCGCAACCTGGGAGGTTGCCTTATGACAGTACAGGAAAACGCGCGACAGCACCACAATTTGACCACACCTGACGCGACTAGCGAAGAGCGCAAAAAAGCGACTTACACGCCCGAAGAGGCCCGGCACATCATCGGCGTGGGCCGCAACCTAATTTACAAAATGGTCAAGATGGGCGAACTGCGCGCCGTTCGGGCCGGAGCGCGGGTGCTTATCCCGAAAAGTGCCCTCGACGAATTCCTCAGCCGAGGGCACTAAGTGCCGCCGATTTTGCCGGGGGCGGAAGTATGACCGCCGCCCTTCAACTCCCCGCCGAATTGTCCCGCGCCCTCGATTCCCTACTGTGGCTGGCCGAACATCAAGGGGAAACACCGTGACGGCGGTGAAGACTTACCCGCCGGTTTTAGAAGCCGCCCTCGCCGCCCTTGAGCGCGGCTGGTCAGTGCTGCCGGTGGCGAATGAGGGCGAGTACGCCAAGAAGCCGCACTACTGCCTCACCGACACAGGCCACAGCAAGCCCGGCAAGGAAGAAGGCAAGCTGGCCCCGTCCTGGGAAGCTTTGCAGCGCGAGCGGCCCACCCCAGAGTACGTCCGCACCTGGCTGAGTCATATCAGGGGGAAGGGCGTGGCCGTCATCACCGGCCAGCTGTCGGGTGTCATCGTGCTCGACTTCGACGGCCAGGCGGGCGCCGCCCTGCTCAAGCAGTTGAACCTCCAGCCGCACGTCAGAACGGGTTCGGGCGGCTTCCATGTGTACTTTCCACATCCCGGCTGGAAGGTGCAAACCCTCAACAGCAAGTCCAAAGCAGAACTGGGCCAGCGTTACCCCGGCCTCGACATTCGCGCCGATGGCGGCTATGCGGTCTTGCCCCCATCGAAGAACGTCAGCGGGCCTTACGAGCAACTGCGCAACTTCTCGGACCTTGAGCCGCTGGAATCCTTGCCCGAAGAGTTGCGCGCCTTCCTGGGCCTGATCGCGCCGCCGCAAGAGCCTCAGCCCCCGACTGCTCGCTTGGGCCTTGCGGGTCGCGTCCAATCCTCGCGGGGCAAGCGGCCCGACGAGGCAACGCTCCTTGAGGGTGCGCTGAAGGAAGCCGCCGCAAGTGGTCGCAATAATGGCGGCTTCTGGCTGGCGTGTCAGCTGCGCGACAACGGGTATAGCGAAGTGGAGGCACGAGACGTTGGACGGCGCTACCTCGACTACACGCCCGAAGAGAACACCAAAGGGCAAAACGAGGCGTATACCCTGGACGAGTTTGAGGCGAGCCTCCGGCAAGCGTACAGCGCCCCGGCGCGCGAAGCCTGGCAGCGCGGCCACGCGACCCGGCGCAGAAGCTCAGCACAAACACAGACGGACATTGCCGAACAACGGCCGGAAATCGTCGTGAACGGGCGCTTTTTGCGTGAGATTGCTGAAGACGCGGTGCGGGCACTGGAGGGCGCGAACGACCCGCCCACGCTCTTTCGGCGGGGGGGCGCAGTGGTGCGCCTCGACCAAGAAGAAGATGCGCGCGCCGTGCCTCTCGATGCCGTGGCCCTCAAGGGCGTGCTTGACCGTACGGCAGACTTCGTGAAGCTCGAAGAGCGCGTGGAAAAAGGCGAGGATGGCAGCAAGAGCGTGGTCGAGGAAGTGAAGCCCGCGCGCCCGCCCGCCGACCTCGCCCCGGACCTCCTGGCACGTGTGGACCGCCTGCCGCTGCCCAGCCTGCGAATTCTCGCCACCTCGCCCCTGTTCAGCGAAGGCGGCGAGCTGGTGTGCGAAGAGGGCTATCACGCCGAGAGCGGCATCTACCTTGCCTCAAGAGGACTGGAGAACGTGTGCGACGATGTTTCCACGTCTTCAGCCCTCGCCTTGCTGCGCGAGTTGCTGTGCGACTTTCCCTTCACGGGTGAAGCGGGCTTCGCACACACCCTGGCCGCGCTGTTGCTGCCCTTTGTGCGGCCCATGATCGACGGCCCGACCCCCTTGCACCTGATCGAAGCGCCTACGCGCGGCACCGGTAAGGGGCTGCTCTCCGAGGTGATCGCCCACGTGTCGCTAGGGCACGCGGCGGGCGTGATGGTGCAACCCAAAGACGGGGACGAATTCGAGAAGCGCGTGACGAGCACCCTGCTGGAAGGCGCGCGAATCATCCTGCTCGACAACGTTCACACCCTCAAGGGTGAGGCGCTGGCCGCCGCGCTGACGGCCCGGACCTGGAAGGGGCGACGGCTGGGCAAAAGCGAAATGCTCACCCTACCCAATGACGCTCTATGGCTGGCGACCGGCAACAACGTGGCCCTAGACGACGACATGCCCCGACGCATCGTGCCCATCCGGCTCGACCCCGGCGTGGAACGTCCCGAAGAGCGTACCGGCTTCAGGCACGAAAACCTGTTGGGCTGGGTGAAGGAGAACCGCCCGGCGCTGGTGTCGGCGTGTCTCAGCCTAGTATCCGCCTGGCTTTGGGCGGGGCGGCCAATTGGTACGGGCAAGCTGGGCAGCTATGAAGGCTGGGCGGCGACGATGGGCGGCATACTCGACGTGGCGGGGGTGCTGGGCTTTTTAACCGGGCGTGAACACCTGTATGAAACGGCCAACGCCGAGCCGCAAGAGTGGGCGGCGGTGCTGGCTGTGCTATACGAGCAACACGGGGCGGAAAGCATTGGCGCACGTGAATTTCAGGCAGCTATGCAGCGCCTTGACGCCTGCTCCGACTACTGGGAAGGCAAGACGCGCGCTTCGGCCCTGCGACGGGTGGGACGGGCCGTTACCCAGCGCCGGGACCGAGTGTTCGGAGGCTTCCGGGTGCGTGCCGCTGGTAAGACTGCGACCGGCAATGCGGCGTACCGGGTGGTGCCGGTGGGCGAGGGGTGGAATAAAACACCTGAAACATCGGAAACACCGGGCGAGGGGCGAGAAACGCCGGTGGGAACGGTCTTCCCAGAAAAAGCGACCCCGCCAGAAACACCCGGTGTTTCTGCGGTGTTTCTCCAGACGCCCGCCCAAACACCGGAGAAACACCGGGACGTGGAGTGCTGCCAGAACAGCACGCAAGGTGTTTCAGGTGTTTCAGGTGTTTTATTCGTGGGTCAGCCAGAAGACGGCGAAGACGCGGTGGAGCTGTGAGCGCGCGTGTATTGCTCGACACTCTCGACGGCCTGGGCGTGCGGGCCACGCTCACCCCTGGTGGCAATCTGAGGCTTGAACCGGCTAGCCGTGTACCGCCCGACCTCGTGGCCGAGCTGCGCGAACACAAGGCCGCACTGATCGCTAGCCTGAGTGTTCCGGCTGGAATGACTACAAATGACAGCACTTTGCCGCTACTCCCCGAAACCCTCGCCCGCTTGGTGCATGCGGCGGCGAGTGGGCACCTTGGGCACATGGCCCAGCTTGAAAGCGGCTTCGTGCCCGACCTGGGCGGTTACGTGCTGGCCTGGGCCGCCACCTACGCGACAGGAAGCAACACGAGGCACACCCTCGCCTGCCTGGAAGCCGCATATAAGGCCTGGAAGCCCGCATGACGCCCAACCACGCACAATTACGCACCACGGGAGGCAGCATGACCGCTGAACACCTCAAAATTACAAAACAAACTTTACCCGATCCGCGCGCCCTGAACCCCGTCAAGCACGGCGCCATGAGTGAAAACGTGCCCGATCACGAACGGGAAACCTACGAGCTGCACCGGTCCGGGGTGCTGGCAAGCCTGGCGCCGGTCGGCTACCTCGAGGAACGCCTCGCGGGTCGGGTGGCGATGACGTTGTGGCGCCTCTCAAGGCTGGAAGGCTGGGAAGCGGCGCACCTGAGCGCCCAGGCCCGAAAAGCGGTGTCCGGCCTGGTGCTGGGCGAGCATGACGCCTTTCTGCGGAAGATGGCCGAAAGCAAAGCCCGGTTATACGCCCCGGTGGAATACATGGACGCTGAAGACTTACGGGCGGCCCTGCGTTACGTCCTGCCGCACCTGAGCAGCGAGCACGTCCTGAGGCCCAACGGGGCAGCAGACATACAGGAAGAAGCCGAGGAACGCCTGAAAGCTGCTGCCTTCCTGCGGGCCTTCGTGGCAGGGCAAGAAGCTTCACACCCGGAGAGTGAAGCGGCCCGCTTTATGCTGGGCGAGTGGGCCATGAAAGCCCTGAAGAAGAAAGGCGTGAGTGCCAAGCGGATTGCCGGGGCAGCGCTGGGTGTGTCCAAGCCGGGACGAGAACAGGTGGAGTCCATCGAGGACGGGGATTGGGAATGGGAAGCCGCAGAGCTGCCCGGCGTGCTGGCCCTCGCCCGCGAGGTGCTGGGCGACAAACTGGCCCAGGAAGCCCACTTCACGCTCTGCACCTGGGAGCGGGAAGCGGCCTTGCTGCCCGCCTACCTGGCACGGGCTGAGCAACTCAGGAACAACGCGGCGCGGGTGCTGCCGGATGACCGTACCCTCGAGAAGCTACAGCGCTATGAAGCGCACCTCGAGCGACAGCTTTACAAGGCGCTGCACGAGCTGGAAGCCATTCAGGAACGCCGCAAAGGGAACGCCACGCCGTTGGCCCGGCTGGAGGTTCACGGGGAAGTGCCGGGCGGGACTCCGTGAGCCCCAGGGACGGCGCCCTGGGTAAAATCATCCTCCAAGGGAGGCCGCGTTCTGTGTAGAACGCGGCCTCCCTCCGGCTGGGAATGGTGGAGCTATCCTGACTATCCTTTGAAACGGGACGTGAGAGCGAGAGTACGCCAAGATGCTGGCGAGGGTATTGAAGGTGGTCTTGGAGGGTATCGAGGCCCGGCCGGAACACGCGGATCTCGGCATAGCCATACTTTTGCGCTTCAGGCGTGACGGGCTGCCTCGAACTAGCCAGTGAGATACGCCCACACAAAGGCGAGCGACACGGCAACGTGTAAGGTCGAGACGTGCGCACCTTCGTGAGCCCAGTGTCTTCGAGATTGACCGCCTGGTTTTCAAGTTCTCAGCGCCGCGTGCAGGTTTTCGCATTGCTATCGCTGGCACCGCGCCTCGTTTTCAACGGTAGTCAGGTCAAACGCTTAGAAGTAGCCCAACTCCTCCTGATAGTCAGCGGGGGCCTGAGCCAGTTGCAAGAAGACCTGCTCAAGGAACGAGCGTAACCGCTGGCGATGTACGTCCGTCGCGGATGGCCGGAGTTGGAAGACACCGACACCCGGGAAGAAGAAGTTCGCAGGGTACTCCTCCGTGGGGTGACGGAGGAAGATCGTCTCGTCCTCCCCGGAGCCTGGGAACAACACGTAAGAACCGCGCGTGCCCAGCAGCGCATCACGGTAGGTGTGCATCTTGTAGAGGTCGCCCCGCTTGTAGGTATCGCGCTGCTCCCGGTTCAATGGCAAGGAGGTCTCCACAAGGTCGTTCTCGACCTCTTCGGCGGCATCTCTCAGCACGGCCTTCCACTTCGAGCCGTCCAGCCGATACTTGGCGTCGAAGTGCAGCCAGTGCCTGCGGGTCCCCTGGGCCTCCTCCATCTGAAACAGCACGCTGTAATCCGGGTGGAACTTGGCCGAGTAACTGCCCTCCCACTCCGGGTTGGTCCTGACCTCATGGTTAAACTGGCGATTGTAATAGAGTGAGACCGTCGCACTCCTCCCGCACGGGGAGGCGTACTGGAACTTCACCTGGCTCTGCTTCCCTTGCTGGAGGTCGAGCCCGAAGCCTCCGGGCACCTCTTTAAACAGCGGGCGGGGTGAAGGCAGTTCAGGGCCACAGACTTCGCGCAGGCACGCCCGGAGCACAAAGAAACACCAGTATTCGTACAGCTCGCTGATGGGCCTCAACTGGCCGTCCAGCCCGTCCGCCAGCTCCTGGCCGCGCTTCCAAGGCAGGCGCAGGCCGAGCTGCAAACTCAGATCGGCGGCCAGAATATCCTTGTACCCTTCACGGCGTTGCAACACCTGGGAGTTGGTGGGAAGATGCCGCAACTCCCCCACATCACGCCAGAATGGCTCGCTCAGCCAGTCCTGCACCTGCTGGCCCCACACCTGGACCACCCGGGCGCTCAGTGGCTTCTTCGCCAGAGTCAGTCGCCTGGATAGGTCCTCCGTGAGCCGTTCCAGGTCAAGCAGGACCGCTTTGACAAAACGGTTCTCGGGGGTGTCGAACGTCTCCGCCACATGACGTTCCGGTAGGTGCGTCGGCGTGAAGCCACGAAACAGGGACTCCAGCGGCCCGCCTGGTCTCAGATGTTCCCCCGAGAGCCGGGTGGGAATCAAATCAATGGCAGGCTGAGTCGCCAGTGCCAGCAGGGTCAGCGTTTCGCGTGAGCGCATGACATTGTGGGGTGCCCGGAGCACGGTCTCGACCGCGTTCTCCAGGCCGCCGCCCCCCATGATGCGCCGCAGGTTGAACAGCAGGGCGAGGGGATCGGCGTCCTCAAGTTCGTTCCAATCGAGGGGCGCGAAGGTGGGCCCCTCTACCGTCAGCAGCAGGGACACCGCCTCCTCGGCCAGGGCATCAAGCAGGGCACGCAGGTCATCAAAGTACCCGAACTTTGCGCAGGCCACCTCCACACGCACCGGCCCAGTCCTGAACGGCGCCAAGCCCAAGTCCGCGATGCCGACCGACGAGCCGAAGTTCAAGGACCCCCCGATACGGACGCCACCCGGAACATCTTTCCAGCGCCGCTCCGGGTCACGCCGGTAATACTTCTCCAGCGCACGAGAGAACGGCCAGGTGGGTGAGGACTTCGCCTGACGGATAGCCTCCTCGTAGGACAGCGGCACCGTTACGTCCAGCAGGTAGGGGGTGGCCTCACGGAGTTGCAGCGCCTCGAAGAGGACATCCTGGGTATCACGCCAGCAGATCGGCGGGATGCCCCGCACCCCGAACTCATCCTGCTTCCGCTCCTCGATGGCTTGCCACAGCCCGGGGACAGGGGGTGGAGCCAGCTCCTCGCCCTCCTCGCCTTCTCTCCATGAGAGGTCGAGCGCGAGAGCTTCCCCCCACTGGAAGACCAGACGGTGAAAGGGTTGCATGGAAGAAGACGGCCCCTGGGTCATTCGACGAAGGTGGTGTAGCCGGTGGCGTTCAGACGGCGGTTCATACGTTCCAGCTTTTGACGACTCACGGGCATGGGGTCCGGGGTGCCGAGATTCGGCACGCCCTGGGTGCTGAGCCCTCGCAAGAACGTCTCCAGTTTCGTGAGGCTGTCATTCAGTTGCCTGCGGTTGCCGTGAATCTTGGGCAGGACCTTTTGCGAGAACACCTTGTCCAGGGCGTCGTGCCAACCGTCCGTGCTGAGGGCTTGCCCGGTCTCGTCACACTGCTCTTTCTGTGCGAGTATCCAGACCTCAAGGTAGGCGAACACCTCGTTGACCAGGCGGTAGCCGAAAGCGAACCCCACCTGTTCGAGCACTTCGTAAGCCTTTTGCAGAACGTACTCGACAGTCTTGGAGACATCGCTGGCCCAGTGGTCGGGGAAGCCAAGTTCTTGCGCTCTCGTCAGGAAAGCCTGGTTGGGCCTGGTCTTCAGGGAGGTCGGGGCCAAGGGTCGCAACACGGCCAGCGCGGCGGCACCGCTCAGGGTCAGCTCGGTTTCCGTGTGGCTGGGGTCCAGGTAGACCTTGGGTGGCACACTGAGGATTTCGATGACCTGGGCACGGTCGAGCACCTTGGGCGAGAACATATACGTGGTCTCGTCCACATTGATGGTCCCGATGATGAAGACGTTGGGTGGCAGGGTGAGTCCCCGCCCAGCGGTTTTTAAGTGTTGCGCTGCCTCGGCTTCGGAACTGCCTGGCTCTACATGCTCCAGCACGTCGCTAATCAGGGCGATGTTGTCGGCACTGATTAGGGGAACGCCCTGGCCCTCCTCCGTGCGCCCGGACTCCATCAACGACAGGAAGGGACTGAAGTACCGCTCCACGTGGGACAGGTTCATCTCATCGAGCAGCAGCAGGTGCGGGATGTGTTCCCTTTGCGGATGCGCGGCCCGCAGCAGGAGGCGCAGCGGTTCTTCCAACTGGTACGTTTCATGGGTTTCGACGCCGCCCACCTGACGGGGAGGGCCGAAGGGGTTGCGGTAACCCAGGATGTGTCGCGTGTCGGTCCAATCAGCGCCTACCGGCACGAACGCGAGGAGTTCTTGATCGTCAAGTTGGATCTTGAGGGCCCCGGCTAATTGGAGACCGCCTCGGGATTTCCCAGTTCCAGACGGTCCGCTGAGGATGACGAACCCCCTAGCAGCTAGGGCCACCACGAGGTCAAACGAGCAGCTTACTGGACTGCTTGGAGCGGTGGGAACTGACAATGGAGTGGGTGAAGTGGGAGTGGGGGCCGTCGTCTGGGGAGGCGTACTTTGTGCCCTTGCGCCACGTGGGGGGAGGTAAATCTGTGGATCAGCAACCTCTGCTGTCACCCAGGAGAAGTCTGTGTATTCAGTTGCTTCGACCCGCTGGAATAGAGTCTCTACCTCTTCGTCTGTTATATTACCGTCCGTTTTATAATCTTCTATTATAAATTCGATTGCTTCCAAGGGCGTTTTTGAAGATACGTATTTGTCTAAGTCGTGATCTCTATAATACCATAGGGCAACATCATCTATTCTTGGCAATTGCCTACTCTTGTCTGTTGTAACAATATCACCAAGATGAGATAGGTAATCTTGAGATAGGCTGGCGTGCCTAACTCCCAAAGTTTTAACGTCTATAATACCAGCAAACGTCCCTCCCCCTATGGTATCAGGAAAACCATTGGAGTAATAATCGTTCGTATTGTACCCCTTTGTTTTGTGCTCCGATTTAATTGGATTGAAAAAATTAAAGTTTTTTATTGAGATTGACGTTGAGGCTGGTTTCTGAGTGGATAGATACTCGTTAACAGCCTGTATAAGTGCGGGCTCAGTTTTCTTAAGTGGCAGGGCATCTTCATTTTTTAGCTTTAGAGCACGCTTAAGTATCAGAAAATCAAGTAGGGTACCGCGAACTCTTGCTCGACCTAAACGCTCTATAGTTTCTTCTATACGTTTGGCAGTTACATAACTAGGCATTTTCTAGAACATCCGTTGTGTGGGTGGCCTGATCCACGGCCTGCGTCATCTCTTCAAGATCAGGGGTCTCAGTGGCTGCCTCGGGGGGTGCCTCCAACAGCTGCCCAGCTATCTGACGGGCCTCAGTCGTCATCATCTCGCAGAACGCCGCGCTGATGTCAATGCCAATAGCGCGAAAGCCGAGCTTGCGGGCCAACCGGAGGCTTGTACCACTTCCGGCGAAGGGATCAAGGACAATACCATTCTTAGGAGTGGTGGCCCGAATCGGAATGCTTATAAGGTCCTCGGAGAAGGTCGCCTTGTGGCCGTTGTTCTGCCGTGAGGGGGGCACCACCCAGGTGTCTAGTGGGGGTAATATCTTGCCCTTCTCACTCTTGCGGCCCACCGCCTTACGGTCGAAGTAGTACCAACGCTCCTTGGCGAAGTGGAACACGTACTCATGGGATATGGAGCAGCGGTCGCGCACCTGATCGGGGATCGGGTTGGGTTTGACCCACACATTGTCGTTGCGGACGAGCCAGTCCGCGTCCTGCATGGCGATGGCAAAACGGTGGGGGATTAGCAGCAGCTGCTTGGGCCGACACCACTTGCCGTCGCCGGTCCGGTCCTGGGGCCTTAGCCCGAAGCGGCGAGCGCTCTGCTTCTTCTCGTCGCTGCGGTGCTGCCCCTTTCCACTCCAGTAGGTGTCGCCCAGGTTGACCCAGAGGTTTCCCGTATCCCGCAAGACGGGTCGGGCTGCCTCGAAGGTGTCCACGAGGTTCTGAACGAAGGTCTTGGGATGCTCTTCCAGACCAATCTGCCCTTCTGCTCCATAGTCTCGCTGGCCATAAAACGGCGGCGAGGTAACGATGCAATCCACCTGAAGACCAGCCTCGGCTAGCCAGCCCAGGGCCGTACGGGCATCGGCGTTGAAAATCAATGTGGACTCATCGGCGTAATACGCACGTGCGATCAGGTTAGTATTGGTGAACAGCTCTTGCGAAGTGATTTCAGGCCGTAAGGCACGGTTAGCCCTGGTGTTCGGCAGGATTACGTCCGGTGCGGTCGTTGGGGAAGCTTCTTGGAGTTGGGTCATAGTCGTGGGTGGGAACTTCAATAGGTTACCTGTGACTGGTCAGGTACGAGGGATTGAAGCGGCCTGCCCCAGCTTACGGTGTGGATGCTGAACCGCCTAAGTTCTGGGGCTCATATCCCTCTTACCCCAAACCCTCGTTGAAGCTCAAGTAGTTGTGGATCTATCAAGGGGTACCCGGGGCGTATCCCTGTCATGGGGTATCGAACCTGGAAGCACGAGAACACCCAGCTCGAGTGGGCCGGGGTGTCAGGATTTATCAGGTTCTAGCTTTGGAAGTGGCTCATGCTTGGGCTTCCTAACCACTGAGCAGCGGCGCGAGGGTGCGCCAGGTGGCCGGACTGAGCCTCGCCTTGAAGCTGGTGACGTAGCGGAGGCCTTGCCCATCCTGGGTCAGCTCCTCGAGCAGGCAGAGCGTACGGGTTTCCTCAGAGCCTCGACCGGTGAGGGCAAAGGGTGCGCCCGGCTGGGTGTGCTGCTGGCCTTCCTGACCTTCGGCCGAGGTAATGCAGGGTGATGCCATCCCCTTCTCGGGTAGCGTCGGTGAGGTGTCCAATTCGTTCATGGCTTCGTCCTTTCAGGGAGTGAGGGCCGAGGGTGTCCCGGCCCGTCTTGCTTCAGTCGGCCGCTTGCGCCAGATCGTCGGCGGGCTTGTACTGGGGCAGGGCGAATAGGCCCGCTTGCCCGAAGCTCAGCTCCTTCTCCAGGGTCAGGCCCAGCCCGCCGAACAGGAAGCCCTGAGCGCCGCTGTCCAGCGCCTCACGGACCCGCAGAGCCCAGGCGAGGGCGCGGCCACGGGTGACGGTGACGAGTTCTTCAGGGCTGTGGCTGTTCAGGCGGTAGAGCGCTTGGCCCTGGGCGGTGACTTCGGCACGCTCGCCGGTCGTGCGGTCATCGAAGACAACTCCAGTAAAGGGAAGGGTGAAGCTGCGGGCTGTGCTGGTATGCTGAGTCATGATCTTCTCCTGCTGAGGGGGGATTCAAGGAGCGCGCTCTTCGTTTGGCGACTGGGGCGCGCTTTCCTTGTATCCCAATAGTATCAACTAATTGAATACTTGTCAATTAGTTGAATAGTTTCTATTAATAGCCTACTATTAAGTAGTGGAAACCATACCTTACCCTGACCAAATGTTCCGGTGGACCCTCAGGCAAACGATGGACCGCTATGGTGTGACGCGGTACGCCCTTCAGAAGGAAGCAGACATTGCCATGAACACGGTCCGTGCCATGTACGACGGCAAGCCGACACGGATTGACTTCCCCGTGGTAGAGAGAGTCATTCACGCCCTGCGCCGCCTCACCAAGCAGCCCCTCACCGCTGCCGACGTATTCACCTGGGAAGAAGGCGAGAAGTAATCATGGCGCGTGCACAAACAGTGCCCAAGGAGCGCAAGACCAAGCAACGCGGCAATGGGCAAGGGACCGTGCGCCAGGTAGGGAAAAAGTGGCGCTGGGAAATTACGCTCGGTTTCCGTGCGGACGGCACGCGCATTTCACGCTCTGGCTACGCCTCCACTAAGAAGGAAGCCGAGGACGCCAGGAATGCGATGCTGACGGACTACAAGCGCGGTTTGATCGGCGCGAGCGATGATGTGACGGTGGCCGAATACGCGGCCCGCTGGCTGAAACGCCAGCACGACGTAAAGCCCAAGACGCAAAAGCGAGCGGGTGAGCTGCTGGCCTACGCGCTCGAACACATCGGCAAGAAGCGTTTGCGCGATGTGCGACCCCAGCACCTGAAAGACCTGATGGCGACTCTCGCGGCCCGTGAGATGAAGCGAGGCGGCACGATGGCGCCCCGCACCCTCCTGCACATCCGCGCCAAGCTGCGCTCGATGTTCCGCGAAGCTGTAAGCGATCAGATCATTTACGTGAACCCAATGGACAGCGTGAAGCGGAGCAAGCTCACGGCCCCAATCTCAGCCGGTGAAGTCTTCGACGAAGAGCAGATGCAGCGCTTCGCGGCAATCGGTTGGGCGCTTGAAGAAGTCGGAATATGCCGCCTGTTTCCGGCCCTGTTTATGGCCGTTTCCCTGGGCTTGCGGCGCGAAGAAGTGGCGGGCTTGCTGTGGAAGCATGTGGACTTGGAGCGTGGCATTCTCAGCGTGCGCGAGGTTCGCACGGGTGGCGTGAAGGGCACCGTGACAGGCGAGCCTAAAACCCTGGCTTCGCGGCGTGACATTCCAATGCCTCAAAGCCTTGTGCGGGTTTTGAAGGAGCTGCAATCCAAGCAGGAGCGCGAGCGTAAGGCGGCGGGAGCTGCCTGGGAAAATTCGGGCTACGTGATTGCAGGCGAGTTAGGTGGCCCGGTAGCGCCAGACAACCTGAACCGCACCATGAAGCGCGTGATTGAGTGGAGCGACCCAGACAGGTTCGAAGAGAAGGCCCGGCACCTTGCAATCAGCACGTCCCCAGAAGCCCTTGCCAGGTTACGCGCAGAGGTTCTGGCAGGTGGAAAGGGACAGAAGCTTCCCAGCCGCTCTCCTCACGACTTGCGGCATACATACGCAACGCTGGCCCTTAAGCGAGGAGTGCCGGTGGAAGTCGTCAGCAAAATCCTGGGGCACGCGAGCGTGAGTATTACCCTCGACACTTACCGCCACGTCTTCGAGAACGAGAAGCGGGCGCATGTGGTGGACCTCTTTGAAACGATGCCACCAAGGCGAGAGCCTGAAGCGGTTGCGGCCCTCAACTGAAGGCCCTTTATACAGGTTGGAGGAGAGGTTCTATGACCAGAACGATTCGGCAGCACTTCGTTCCACGAGCCTACTTGAGAAACTTTGCCTCGACTTCTCCCAATTCAGGCGTGGAGCGGGCATGGACCCTCATCACACGTAATGCTCGAATTGTCGAGGTTCCCCTTCATAGTGTCGCTAGTCGAGCCCTGTTCTATGACCTAGGGCCAGACGATCATGAGCAAGTTCTCGAAAAGTATTTTTCTCAGGAAGTCGAAGGGGACTTAGCCGCACTTCTGAGAGAAGTTGTAGCCCATTTCAGATTAGGCAATGAGCTCGACCCTAAGCATAAAAGACGGTTGGCCGAGCATATGGCTATGCAGTACCTTCGCACTTCTACGTTCCGTGAAGCGTTGAGGGGCAACCTCGAACGCTTGGGCGAAGTACTTGGCCGCTTGGCTCATCACGTTGTAGAGGGCGCACCGCCCGACCTTCAGCTCGTCCCAAATGTAGAAGCGCGAACCCACCTCCTGCTCGGCTTGACAGATGACCTAATAGCTACTATTGCAGAAATTCTGTATAGACATGCTTGGCGTATCAGCCAAGCGCCTGAAGGTAGATCGTTTATGACGAACGACGCACCGGTGATGTTGCTGGGTCAACCCCTCGCACCATGGATGGGTGTTGGTTTCACCACATATGACGCGCAGGTGCTGTTTCCGATCAGCCCAGAATTTCTCCTGCATACCACGGACTTCATAAGCTTCCACGAAAAGGGGCATGAGGGAGAAAATGCCGTGCTCGCCGTTCCCCCAGAGCTGGTGGATCACTATAACTTCATAATTGCAGGGATGGCATCTGAGCAAGCAATTGGGAGGACACGTGCTGAAGTCGAGAGTGCATTGGAACGGCTCAGAGCCGAAGCAGCGAAGCTCCATGTGCAGTTCCCCAAAGAGGGATAAGCGCACGCGCTAACTTGGTTGAGCCCTCTTACTGATCTATTACGCCACTACTACGCCAAAGCACCTCACCTTGCCTCGTAGCGCAGGAGAGTAAAGAAGAAGAACCGCGTCTAGGACGCGGTTCTTTCTTGGCTGGGGCACATGGATTCGAACCATGATCGACGCTTCCAAAGAGCGTTGTCCTGCCGTTAGACGATGCCCCACCGCTTGCTTCGCCCTTCACCCTCAGCGCAGGACTGCTCAGGGCAGGGGAAGTATAGCGGCTCTCATGGAGACGGTCAAGGCAGTGGCAGCGGCATTCCGAAGCGGCTTCAAAGAGAATTTCCAGCGCCCTCAGGGCACGATGCGTGTCCCGGCTTCTCCGGTGGCGGCGCGTGTCAGCACACCGGGGGCCATGCCCGACGCGATCGTCGCGAAGGGTGCTCCGCGCGAAAGTGCCTCCAGGGCGGCTTGCACCTTGGGAATCATGCCTCCTGCGATCCAGCCTTCGTCGATGCCCAGGCGTACTTCCTGCGCCCCGAGCATGTGGACCAGGCTGTCGGGATCCGGGTACGCCCGGTACACTCCGTCCACATCGGTCAGGAAGACGATGCCTTCTTCCAGGGCGCCTGCTACGGCGCCCGCCGCCCAGTCGGCATTCACGTTGAGTGGTTCTCCCTGAACGTCGACGGCCACGCACCCCACCACCGGAGTGAGCCCGACTCCCAGCAAGGTACGCAAGAGGGCAGCGTTCACTTCGGTCACGCGTCCCACCCGGCCGAAGGTGGCCAGGCCTGCCCCGTCGAGCAGCAACTCCCCGACGAGCAGGGCGGCGTCGCGGCCCATCAGCCCGAGCGCCTGCCCGATGTCGGCACTGAGTTCCTTGTTGAGTTTGGCGAGCGCCATCTCCACGACGTGCATCGCTTCCGGGGACGTGACGCGCAGACCTTGGCGAAATTCACTGGGCACCCCGCGTGCGCTCAATTCCGCTTCGATCACGGGCCCGCCACCGTGCACCACCACGACCGGCAGGTGGGCGCGCAGCGCAGCGATTTCCCGGGCGACAACGCGGCGCAGCTCAAGGGATTTCATGGCGTTTCCGCCGTATTTCACGATCATGGAATTCAGCTTAGAGCTCAGGCAGCACCGGACGTCTACAAGCGGGCCAGGAACGCAAAACGTGTGGCGCAGGGCAGGCGCAAGGCCAGGCAGGTGGCTCGGGCGCTCAGGCTGGCAGTTTGGTCTGCCGGAGGCTCATGGGAGAGGTCGACCCGCCGATCTCCTTGGCGTACCACTCCATCACGGGGCGCGCATCGATGGCAAAACTGAAGCCGTGCCGTTCCCAGAATCGTGCCGCACGGGCGTTGTTGCCCAGTACGCTGGCCAGCAGGCGCCGGGTTCCGGCAGGCAGACGCTCTTCCAGGTGACCCAGGGCCAGCGAACCGTACCGGCGGTTTTGTGCCGGACCGGCAATCATCAGCAGGTTGATGGTGATGTCCCCGCGCGCCGGGTAGTGCAGTTTGTAATCGAGACAGCCGATAGCACGCTCACCGTCGAAGAGCAGTTCCAATCGGCGCCTGGGATCACGCAACGCGAACTCCACTTCGCGTTGCACTTCGAGCAAGGTGGGAATGGGGGTTCCGAGCATCTCAAAATACTGTGGGGTATCGAGGTACAGCTGGTGCATCAAGGGCGCGTCGTGCAGGGTTGTTTCCTGAACTTTGAGTACCCGTTCCTCCAGCACTGTGTTCCTCCTGATTCGTTTTTGTAATGGCCACGCTCCTGGCCTGACGGACCGCCCGGTGTGGGGCGATGGCGCAAGCGCAGGGCGAGACCCTCGTGAATACGTTGACATGTGTTGGATTCAGTGTACTGCCTGGAAAGCCTGGAATGAGAAAGAGCACCTTTCGAATTGGCTGGGACTTTCTTGGCGTATAAATGACCAACGCCTTTCAGTCTGGGACATCTGCCTGATGCTGTCAGCAGGGGCCCTGCCCGAAAGCATGCAGGCGCTCAATCTGCCTGGAACGGTTCCTTCAGAGAAGTGCTCTGTAGCCAGTCTGCTCCCGGAAAGTCACCGGCATTTTGCTAGAGTGACGCCATGCAGGGGTTTTACGCGCGCCAATTGGCCACAGGGGGGCTGATCCTCGCGCCTATGGCCGGTTACAGCGATGCGCCCTTCCGCGCTGTGGCGCGCGAACTGGGGGCCGCCTGGACGGTCAGCGAGATGATGAGCGCCCGTGGTGTCGTGAACGGTGACGCGACCCTGGACCTCGGCCGACCCTTGCCCGGTGAGCGTGACCGCGTCATTCAGCTGTTCGGCGCGGACAGCGAACTGCTCGCCGAAGCGAGTGCACGCCTTTATCAGCTTTTTTGCCCCGAGGCCATCGATTTGAACCTGGGATGCCCGGTGCCCAAAGTCCGTGGAAGGGGCGGAAGTTGCCTGCTGCAGACTCCCGAGCGGGCGTATGGGCTGGTGTCGGCCATGCGCGCAGCGGTTCCGTGCGACATCAGTGCCAAGATGCGCCTGGGGTGGGACATTGACCGGTCGGTCGAGATCGCGCAGGGTCTGGCAGAGGCCGGGGCAGACCTGATCGCCGTGCATGGCCGCACGGCCGCGCAACGCTATGAGGGGCAGGCGGACTGGAACGCGATCGCGCAGGTGGCTGCCAGTGTGCCGGTGCCGGTGGTGGGGTCCGGGGATGTCACGAGCGTAGAGCAGGCACAGGAGAAACGCCGTCTTGGCGTGGCGGGCGTCATGGTGGGCCGCGGCGCCACCGGGAATCCGTGGATCTTTCGTCAGGCACGTGGCGGGACGGCTCCAGGCGAAGACGAGCGTGTCGAGGTGGCCTTGCGGCATGCGGCACTGAACATAGCCTTTTACGGGGAGCGGACAGGACTGCGACAGCTGCGCAAGGTGCTGCCCCGCTATTTTCCGGCGCGGCCTGAATGGCGTGATTCGTTGGTCCGCGTGGACACCCTGGCCGGGTTGCGTCAGGTGCTGGGGTGCGTGGACGTGGCTGCCTGACCGGTGAGGTCCGAGCGGGCATCAACACGGTCAAGGAGTGTCGCGGACCGAAGTGCGGGCGGGGAGGCCTATGGAAGTTGTCACGCTGCTGGTGGTGCTGTGGGTGGTGGCGCCCCTGTGGGCGCTGATCTCAGCCCTGAACACGCAACGCCGGATCGGTGAGCTCGAACGGGAAGTGCGCCAACTGCGGTTGCGGCGGGTGCGGCCCGAAGCCGGCGCCTCGTTGCCGGATCCCGCTGAGCCTGCTCCCACGACAAAAGAAACGCTGAGCGGCAGTGCGGGCGAGCTCACCCAGATTCCCGCAGAGTTCGCTGTAGGAAGTCACGGTCCGTTCGAACCCGCTGTCACCACCGAAACTGTCAAAAAGGCTGATTTCGGCCTCGGACGTTGGCTGACCGGTTTTTTCAGTGGCCCAAGCGCTTTTGCGCGACTCGGTGCCGTCGTCTTGCTGGTGGGCGTAGGTCTTGGCCTCAAGTACGCCGCAGACCTCGGGCTGCTGGGTTTGCCGTTGCGCTTGTGGGGTGTGGTGGCCCTGGGAGGAGCGCTGTTGGTAGTGGGCTGGCGCCTCAGGAAAGTGCGCGCAGCGTACGCCGCCGCGCTGATGGGCACCGCGTTTGGCGTGTGGTACCTCACGGTGTTCGCGTCACTGCATTTTTACGGGTTGCTTTCAACGGGTCGGGCGTTTGCATTGCTGGCGTTGCTGGGTGGGCTGCTGGCCGCCCTGGCCACCGTGCAGCGCTCGCAGGTGCTGGCCGTGCTGGGCACGCTGGGCGGTTTTCTGGCGCCGCTGCTTACCTCTGCCTCCAGCGCGTCCGGTCAGGCCAACGGTGTACAGCTCTTTGCCTATTACGCCCTGCTCAACGTGCTGGCCCTGCCACTGGGCGTGCGTTTCGGCTGGGAAGGACTGCCGCTGCTGGGCTTTGCTGCGACCTTTGGCCTAGCTACCGTGTGGGGTGTCCTGGCATACCGCCCGGACAGCTTCGCGGTCGCTGAGCCATTTTTGTTGCTGTTCTTTTTGATGTACGCCCTGTTGCCGCTCGCGCGGGCGCGCTTCGGCGAGACCGGCCCCAGGGGCACGGCGGTGGCGCTTCTCTTTGCGACCCCGGTGGTCTTCCTGAGCTTGCAGGCGGCGCTGACGGGAGGAGCACGCGAAGTCATGGCGCTCTCCTGCCTGGGCCTCAGCGCGTTCTACACCTTGCTGGCGACGCGCACCGCAAGCTGGCGCATTGCCCACGCGGCCATTGCGGTCGGTGCCCTGACGCTGGGGTTACCGTTTGCGCTGGGCGTCAACCTTACCCCGGCTGCCTGGGCGCTGGAGGGCGCGGCCCTGGCGTGGTACGCCGCGCGCAAGCGGTCCCGTGCCTGGTCGATCTGGAGTGCTGTGGTGCAAGCGGGCGCGGGCCTGGCAGTGCTGTGGAAGGCCCTCGGTGAGGGTCCGCCGATTGCGCTGGAAGGTTGGGGCCTGGCCGCATTGCTGGCGATGGCCGCGCTGCTCAGCGCCCGCTTTGTGCAATCCGTATGGCCACCTCTCGCGCGGGCATTCGCGGGCGCAGGCATGGTGTGGTGGCTTCTGGGCGGTGCCTACGGTCTGTTTCTTGAACACGCCGGGCGTCCGGCCCTGGCGCTGCTGGTGGTGTATGTGGCGCTCAGCGCCGTCGTCCTCTGCGTCCTGGGGGCCCGGTGGAGCCTTTCGGCGCTGCGTGCAGCCGCGTACCTGCCTTTACCGGTGGCGATCGTCGCCCAGCTGGCCTGGCTGGGTACGTCACCCCTGACGGATTTGGGGTGGCTGTCTGTGCCGGTTGCAGTGGCTGCGCAGCTGACCGTGCTGGAATGGCGTGCGCTGGCCTTTCCGGCGCGTTTTCGCGTGCTCTTTCACGCATTAGCCTTCTGGTTTGTCCTGCTGATCCTGGCGTGGAGTGCGGCGTCCGCCTGGGGCGGCGTGTGGGCCCTGTGTGCCTGGGGGGCAGTACCGGCTCTGGGCGTCGCGTTGATCGTGACGGAGGGGCGGCGGGTGCCCTGGATTCGGCGGGACTTCGCAGCCTTCGTGCGTCTGGGAGTGTTGCCCGTGCTGGGATCGATTCTGGTGTGGTTCTGGCTGGCCAGTGGGCACAGTGGACGCATGGGGTCCTGGCCTGTGCCGCTGCTGAACCCGCTCGACCTGGCCCTGGCCGGCAGCTGGTACGTGGCCTGGCGTGTCCTGACACGCAGCGGCACGCGACGTACACCAGGACTGTCAGAAGCGCTGGAACCCGTTTGGTCGGCGCAGCGGCCGCACACTTTCGCGTGGCTGCTCAGCGTGAGCGCCCTGCTCGGCCTGAGCACCGCCGCCTTGCGGGGCGTCCATTTTCTGGGCGGGGTGCCGTGGGAAGCGGCGGCGCTGCTTGGCTCGGGTGCGGTACAGACCACCCTGAGTCTCGTCTGGACCGGGCTGGGCATGGGCGCCATGTGGTGGGCACGGCGGGCTGGCCAGTCCGACGAGCGAAGCGCACGTGGCGTTTGGCTGGTCGGGGCCGTTCTGCTGGTGGCCGTGACCGTCAAGCTGTTCCTGGTCGATCTTGCCGGGTCATCCGCGCTCGCGCGCATCGTCAGTTTCGTTTCGGTGGGGGCACTGCTGTTGCTGATCGGCTACCTCTCACCCGCGCCTCCTCGGGACCGCACGTCCCGCTGAGTCCTGCCGCTTTCATTGCGGATCGGACGCTTCGCTCCAGAGGCCGGTTGTGCGGCAGATATACGGTTCCTGCTTCCTGTGGCGCAGTGAAACCCATAGAACAACTCAAAGTAATTGGGACGTTCTTCGTTTGCCGGGCAGACTACCTGGATGGTGTCATGAGTTTCAGACCATCAGTTGATGAAGCCCAGGCGGGAATTACATCAATCCTCTCGCCATGACTTGAGCGTAGCCTGAGGTATGAACGGATTCTCCAGCTGGAAGCCGAGTCCGAGCAAGAAAGAGCAGTTCAAACCTGCCAGCGCTGCAGAACATCGCCTGGAGGGCAAGACACCTGCAGGACCGATGCGTTTCTTTGCACCTGGGGGTGTGCCTCACCAGGACCGACTGACACGCCCGAAAGGCAATGAAATTCAGTCGTCCCGGCGTGTCGTGTTGGTCTGGCGGGCGACGCCGGATCGTCTGGATGACCACGACGATCTTTCGGGCGTGCTCGTTCCAGCTGGACCGAAACCCCGTCCGGGCGGTGCCGAAGCCGATTTCAAGCTGGTCGAAGCCTGAGAAGCGGCGTAAACTCATACACGACTGACCGGGACAAACGCGCGGCCTGAACGCGTTAGAGCTGAGCTGCCAGACGTGAAATCCGGTTGAGCCCGGCGCTCATCTGCTCCAGAATCGTCAGGACGTCGAGATGCACGCTGCTCGACCGTTGCGAATCCGGATTCTGCGCCAGCCGTTCAAGGTGCCTCAGGCGCTGCTGACCCAGGTGGACCGAAAAGGCCGCGTCCTCGTGTGCGTCCGATTGTCGCAGGGCCAGCGCGGTGAACGTCCGGTGCATGCGCTCGGCGAGTTCACCGGCCACCAGCGCGAGGGCCTGGCCACCGGCATCCGAGAAGCGTCCACCGTGCCGTTCGAGCTTCAGGGGTTGCCGCGCGAGGCGCTTGCTGAGGTCAGCCAGGGCTTCGAGCTCACTCGCAATGCCCAGCAGGGCGGACAACTGGCCTGAGTCCACCCTGCCGCTGAGTTGCCCCAGATACAGTACCACCGCGTGTACAAGCTCGTCGACCCTGTTTTCCTGGCGAATGATTTCCGCGCGCTGTACCCCGTTCGCCTGATCGTTGCGCAGGGTGACGGTGCCTGCTGCGAGCAGGTACATGCGCTGCACGGCCTCGGCGACGCGCACCGTCTCGCGGAAGGCCAGGCCGTAGGCCAGCGTGGGATCGTTCAGGGCGTCCGGCGTCAGGTAGCGCGGACCTTCCTCGCTGGGCGGCGTGGGCAGCACGCGCCGCAACAGACGGGACAGCAGCGAACCGAAGGGCAGCGCGACGAGCAGCACCATCACGTTGAACAGGGTGTGCGCATTGGCGATCAACCGGCTGGGTTCGCTCTCCAGACTGGCGAGCAGCCTCGTGAACGGATCGATCACGGCGATCACCACCAACGCGCCGAGGACCTTGAGCCCCAAGTGCCCGTACGCCACCCGCCGCCCCTCGACGCTGCCTGACCGGCTGACCAGCGCCGCCGTGAGGGTGGTGCCGACGTTGGCGCCCACCACGATCGCCACACCCTGGGCGGGTGTCAGCAGATCACCCACGACAAAAGCCAGGGCCAGGGTCGCGGCGGCGTTGCTGCTCTGCACCAGCACGGCCAGCGCGAAACCCAGCAGCCCTCCCACCAGCGAACTTGCTGCCAGTGCCGAGAGCACCTGGCCGAACAGTGCGTTTTGTGCCAGCGGCTCGAGCGAAGCGAGCAGGGTTTCCAACCCCAGAAACAACAATCCCAACCCCAGCGATACCCGGCCCAGACGACCACCCAGCAGGCGCGGCCAGCTGAGCAGCAAGCCCAAGGCCAGCAGCGGCATGGTGAGCCGCCCGACGTGGAGCGACAGCAGCTGCACCGTGAAGGTTCCGCCCACCCCGGCTCCCAGCGCCACCGCGAGCGCGCGGGTCAGGCTCAACACGCCGGCGTCTACGAAGTTCACGGTCAGCACGGTGATGAGGGTCGCCGACTGTGCGAGCGCGGTGACCAGGGTGCCGACCAGAGCCGCGCCCACGTTTGACCGTGTAGCGCTGGCGAGCAGGCGCCGCATGCCGGTGCCCAGCAGCGCCTGTAAGTTCTCTCCGGCCAGGCGCACCCCGAACAAAAAGAGCGCCAGTCCGCCGAGCAGCAGCAGCATAGAACGTGGTTATATCACGTTGCCGCTGCGCTTCAGAAAGTCCACTCGCCGCCGCGCATGACGCTTTCGCGCGCGCCGTCTGCCGTGACGCCGTCCACGTCCACCTCTGCCGAGCCGATCATCCAGTCCACGTGAATCAGGCTGTCGTTGGCGCCCGCAGCACCCATCGCGCCCTGGCCACCCTCCACGTTAAAGGCGTAAGCGTGTCCCAGTGCGATGTGCGACGCGGCGTTCTCGTCAAAGAGGGTGTTGTAGAAGAGCAGGCCCGTGCGTGCCACGGGCGCGGACGCCGCGACCAGGGCCACCTCGCCCAGGCGCCGGGCACCCTCGTCGGTGTCGAGCAGGGAGTGCAAGGTTGCTTCACCGCTGTTCGCACGGGCCTCGACCACCTGCCCGTCCTGAAAGCGCACCTCGATGCCGTCGATCAGGGTGCCGCGTACGCTGAGGGGTTTGGTGGCGCGCACGGTGCCGTTCACGCGTTCCCGGTGCGGCGCGGTAAAGACCTCGTCGGTGGGCAGGTTCGGCACGCCAGGAATGCCGTTCTGCGCGGGCCAGGCGCCTCCCACCCAGACGTGTGGGTTCGCGAGCCCCACCGTGAGGTCGGTGCCGGGACCACGAAAGTGCAGCGCCTCGTAACGGCGCTGATTCAGGTACTCGCGCCGATGGGCCAGCGCCTCGGTGTGGGCTCGCCACGCCCCAACCGGGTCAGGCCGGTCGGCCCGCGTGACCGTGAAGATGGCGTCCCACAGGCGCGCGATGGCCTCTTCTTCGCTGAGGTCCGGAAAGACCTTGCGCGCCCACGAGGGCACGGGCATCGCGCCGATGCTCCAGTTCACCGCGAACGAGCCCATGTGTTCGGCGACCGGCCTGTTGGCCTGCGCGAGCGCCTTGGAGCGCCGCGCGATGCGCTCACCGTCCAGTCCCGAAAGCAGGTCGGGATCATTGCCGGCAATGGACAGAAAAGCGTACCCATCACTTATTTTGTGCAGGGTTTCCTGGACCTGCCATTCAGGTGCGTATTCGAGCGCTTCCTCAGGTGCCGTCTCGAAAAGGATCCGCGTCAGCTGTGGATCGTCATAACGTACGCTGACTGCCCGCGCGCCGGCCTCGTAGGCTTTGCGCACGATCAGGCGAGCGAGCGGCGCGGCTTCCAGTGGGGTGTTCAGCTGCAGCTTGCCGCCCGCCTGCAAATTGACGCCGATTCGCACCAGCAGGTCAGCGTAGCGTTCGAGTTTCTCCTGAAAAGACAGCATGCTGCACCATACCCTACAAGGCCCACCCTCCGGCTCGCTGTCCGCACCCTGCCGGGCCATCGCCGCATGACCGCGGCACAACCGGCGCGAGTCCTCGCAACCTTTGCTGTGGTCGTGTCGTATCTACAGATATGTTGAACGTACTCTCCATCGTCGCGGGCGTGGTCGCCGGCCTCTTCCTGCTGCTCGGCATCCTGCCCTTTTTTGGCTGGCTGAACTGGATTCTGACAGTTCCGACCGCGCTGCTCGGGCTGGTCCTGGGCCTGATCGGCCGTGGTCGGGCCGGAACGGTGCTGAACGTGGTGGTGCTGCTGCTGGCCGGATTGCGCCTGATGCTCGGCGGCGGCATTTTCTGACCGGAGGGTTCGTGGAGCCTCAGAGGGCAGATCGGCGTGCATTCGCCGATCTGCCCTTCTTTCTCTTCAATCCAGCGGCCGTTCCTGGTAAAGATCGACGAATTTGCACAACATCCTGAGCCCGGTCGCCAGGCTGTCCGGAGCGACCCATTCATCTTCGCGGTGCGCGTTGCCACCACGGTACACGCCCAGCGCCAGTGCGGGAATGTGATGAGGAGCGGCGGCGTTGGCGTCGGTGCTGCTGGCCGCAGTGCGCAGTTCCACGCCCACGCTCTCGGCAGCGCGGCGGGCCAGTTTCAGGAGGGCCTCGCTGGACAGGTCACCGCCAGGACGGTCGCCTACCTGCTCCAGGGTCACCTGCACGCCAGCCGTGCGGGCCGCACCTTCAATGGCGGACCGGGCGCGTTCCTGAAGGGTTTCCAGCGCGTAGGGATCGAGAGAGCGCAAATCGAGCAGCAACTGCGCGCTCGCGGCAATCGAGTTGATGCTGTTGCCGCCGCGCGCTTCTCCGACGTTGAGGGTGGTACGTGGACTGTGCGGCAAGGGCAGGCTGTAAAGCGCCGTGATAGCCAGCCCCAGCGCATGCAGGGCGCTCGGGCCCTTGTCACCCCACGAGTGCCCGCCGGGACCGCTGAAGGTCGCCCGGAAACGGCGCACGCCGACAGCCTTCGTGACGGCCAGCCCCAGGTAACCGTCGACGGCCACGAAAGCACCGATGCGTTCGGCATGCTGCGCGAGCAGATGTTTGGCGCCTCGCAGATCGCCCAGACCTTCCTCGGCAACGTTGGCGACCAGCCACAGCGGGCGGCGCAGACGCTCAAGCTGCAGATCGCGCAGGAAGGCGGTCAGTACCGCCAGGCTGGCACTGTTGTCGCCCAGGCCGGGACCGCTCAGCCGTCCGCGTGTTTCGTGAACGGTCAGGTCAGTGTCCCCGGCAAACACGGTGTCGAGGTGTGACGCGAGTACCAGGGCCTTGCCTTCCGGAGGGCCCAGGCGCAGCACGACGTTGCCGACCTCATCCTGCTCCGGCTCGTGCCCCAGCGCGCGCCATAACCGGCTCATCAGCGCCGCCCGTTCACCCTCATGAAAAGTCGGGGCGGGAGTCTGGGCGATACGAACGAGGTAATCGAGCGGCACCCGGTCAGTGTATAGGAGCAGCGCGACTTTCAGCTATGACGCCGCTTCACTAAGTCAAGGAATGACAACGGACATGACCCTGGCGTATTCCACCTTGAGGCAATTGGCCAGAATGTAGTACTGGACGACACGCAGCCTGGATTTCTCACACGAGGAGTGCATTCGGGTCAGGGCGCTGGTCCGGGAATTTACCGATGATATCGGTGCGGAGGAAAGTACCGAGAAGACATGGTGGCAGATGATCTCGAACGAATTGAGTATGAACTCAAGCGGCTCGAGGTAACGCAGGCATCCGCTTGAAGCGTGATCTGCTGCGATGGGCGTCGTCAAACGGTCAAGCTTGTTCTGGCTTGCCAGGGAACGTTGCCGTCATGTCATACCGTTGCCTTGCTGCCTTGCCCTCGCTCACGCACACCACGGTCAGACTACCTAGGGAGTGACCGCCACCTGGTGCGGAACTCGCTATGCCTTTTGCCTTGGGCTGCTGTAAATCTGGCGCCCTCAGGACATGAAAAAGGGAAGCCGCTTGGCTTCCCTTGATGGTGCAGGTTGTCGGAGTTGCACCGACCTACGCTTGGTCCTGCTCGTGCGCCCGTCTTTTAATCCAAAGTCGTCCGGTGTGGTCAGCCATTGCCCATCTGGGCAAATATCCATGACACCCTTCAACTTGTCGAGGTGGACGCCTCCCTAATTCAACGCCACTTCGCATGCATTGCGGCGTCGTGCCTTGAACATCTTTTGCGCAGGGCCAAGAAAAGAGTATAAAGAGATTTGAGCGGCGCAACGCGATCAGTGTTACATTCTGGGACAACCCCACACCAGGCCTCCTGAGCCATCTTGCGTTAGCCTGAAGCATGACCATTGCCGAGAGTCTCGTCACGTTGCACGACATCGAGCAGGCCCGTGAGCGGCTGCACGGTCTTGTCGCCCGCTCACCGCTGGTGGTCTTTCCCGGGGCCGACCTGACACTGAAAGCCGAGAATCTGCAGGTCACGGGCGCCTTCAAGCTGCGCGGCGCCTTCAATGCCATCCTGAGCCTTTCGGATGAGGAGCGTGCTCGGGGCGTGGTGGCGCACTCGAGCGGCAATCACGCACAGGCCGTGGCGTACGCGGCGCGGCAGCTGGGGGTACACGCGGTGATCGTGATGCCCGAAAATGCGCCGGGCATCAAGCTGGAACGCACCCGCTCCTACGGCGCGGAGGTGGTGATCGTGGGCAAGGCCAGCCGCGAACGACTCGAAAAGACGCGTGAACTGCAGGAAGCGCGCGGCCTGACGCCCGTACCGCCCTATGACGACCGCAACATCATCGCTGGAACCGGCACAGTCGCCCTGGAAATTCTGGAGGACCTTCCAGAGGTACAGACCGTGCTGGTCCCCGTGAGTGGGGGAGGCCTGCTGGCCGGAGTGGCCACTGCCATCAAGCTTTCCCGGCCTGAGGTGCGCGTGATCGGCGTCGAGCCCGAGCTGGCCGCCGACACCCAGGCGAGCTTCCGCGCCGGGGCCGTAGTGGAGTGGGACGCCGCGCAGGTCAGCCGGACCCTGGCAGACGGTTTGCGGGTGCAGCGCGTCGGTACGCTCAACTGGCCGCACATTCAGGCTTATGTCGACGATGTCGTGACGGTCAGCGAGGACGAGATTCGCGCCGCCATGCGCCGCACGATGCTCGAAGCGCGTCTGGTAGCCGAACCCAGCGGCGCCGTGACCATCGCGGCTGGGCTCTTCCGGCGTGGCGAACTGCCCCAGGGACCCACCGTGGCCATCCTGAGCGGGGGCACGGTCGAGGCGTCGCTGCTCGCCTCGGTTCTCGCGGAAGATTGAGAAATACCGCAGCCGCCCATACCTGCTGGAAGCGATCTGCCAGATCGCGAGCGGCCTCCCTGAGGCGCGCCTCTCCATCTACGAGTGCGGACGCATCCAGGGAGACTTGATCCGAACCGTTGAAGGCGGGATTCGGTACTTTATGCCCCTCATCGCACGGCAACGACGCGGACGCCATGCACGCTCTGGACCTCGTCGTCCTGGTCGTCACCGCCCCGAATCGACTGCCTGTCACCACGGCGAACTCCGAGCAGGAGGGTGTGCTCTCCAGGCTCGGGGCGCGTGACCGGACCCGCGCAGTGCTCAAGGCACCGGACCTTGGGGTCATTTGAAGGGCGGCCTCGCACCAAAGAGAGGAGAACGCGCTATGCGCGTTTTCCTCTCTTTTTTCGGTTCAGGCCTGAGTGCGTGGGGTGGGCACCGAGCCCGTGCTGCCTTCGAACACACTCTTGAAGTTCTGCAGGTCGTCGGCAATCTGCACGCTGGGTTCCTCGCCGAACAGTTTGGCGATGGCGGCGCCCAGCGCTCCGGCCGGAGGGCGGTAAGAGAGTGCCACGTGCACGCGGGTGCTGTCTCCCGGCAGGCTTTCGAACTGCACGCTGCCGGCGTTGTCGACCGTGGCGCCGGGCAGCGAGTGCCAGCCGATGCGTTCGCCAGGCTTGTCGTTCACGATCTCAGCTTCCCACTCCACGTGGGTACCAAGGGGGGCCTTGGCGACCCAGCGTGAACGGCGCTCGTCGATTTCAGTGACGGTTTCGAGGTGGCTCATGATGCGCGGCAGGTTCTCCAGCTTACGCCAGTAAGCGTAGACTTCACGGGCCGGGCGGTTCACCACCACCGAGTGCTCCACGAACACGGGTTTGCTGGAAACCGCGCCTTCACCAGCCGTGTTCATGCCGGCCGCCGCATAAGCGGGATCATGCCCACTGGCGCCCCGGAAGATCAGGTAACCACCTGCGGCGGCGAGCAGCAGCCCACCCAGGCCGCGCCGGCGCAGGCCGAGAATGGCGAGAAGTCCGCCGCCGAGGGATGAAATCAGTCGTTCGTTGCTGCTGACATTGGTTTCCATCATGCCTCCTTGTTGAGTCGAGTGCCCCAAGCGGGACTCCCAACTCTTAACCTCTTCATGTTGACCCAATTGCAGTCCCGGGAACGTTCGGGGACCGTGAAAGGAATCCGTGAGGATCTTTAGCGTTGGGAGGGAAAGACGCACTGAGGCGCCCTCACTCCGGGCGGTTGGGGTCGCCTTCGCTGTCCGGAGCGTCGTTCTGACGCTCGTCGACCGCCTGTCCCATCGCCTGCTGATCGAAGTCGGTGCCGGCCAGCGCGGGGTCGAGGTTGGTGTTCATGGTGCTGCTGGGCGTCGCGGCGCTGCCACCCACCAGGCCACCCTCTCCCGGCATGGCGTTTGAGCCGCCGCTGTAGCTGGTGTCGTAGCCCTGCATGCCCTGCACCTGAGCCTGATCCTGCGCGCTGCCCTGAGTCTGCGCGAAGCTGCCTGAGCTGGTGTCCTGTCCCTGACCCGGCAGGCCGTCCTCGCTGCTGACGTTTCCCTGCGCGCCGGTGTTGGCATTGCGGTCGCCGGTCTGCCCGGAGGCTGCGCCCGCACCGCTCATCAATTCCTGGTCTGCCATGGTATTGCCCACCCCACTTGCCGTGTAAGAATCGGTCGTGCTGCCCTCGTTCGGGTGCCCGCCGAGCGTGGTGCTCCGGTCACCCATCGGGCTTTCCTGCCCGCTCACCTCAAGGTCGCGGTCGCTGATGATCGATCCACCCGCGCTGCCCAGCGCTTCGCTGCCGCTCATACCCGAGGGCGTCCCGCTGAGCGCGGCCTGGCCGGTGTGATCGTTGGGATCGCTGGTCATGGCGCCCTGCTGAAACTCATCGGCGGTGCGGTTGAGGTACACCGCGCGCTCGTCGATGTGATCGACCCAGGAAATCGGAATCCAGCGGTGTTCGTGATTGGGAGAGTCATTCTTGGTGAGCTTCAGGAAATTACCGTCGACGCCGTCGATGGTTCCCACGTGCACACCCGGGGCGCCCATCATGCTGCCCTCGCCACGCGCGTGGACCATCATGTGCTCGTGAATGTCGCTGGGGTTCATGCGTTCCTCCTACGAAAAGAAGCGCACTTTTCGTAATTTAATTCTTGGGACGCTCCCTATAGGCCGCGTGTGCGTTCTCCCGAGAAACTTTGAGGGGCGTTTCAGGAATGAAGCGAGCCTTAGCGCACCCGTGCGCGTCTGCTGGGCCGTACGCTCATACGCGTCTGAGGCCTGCAAAGACTGCAGTAGCCTGAAACGGTATGGACGCCCTGAGCTTCGGCGCAATTTTTGTGACCATCGTTTTCTGGGCTTCGGCCTTTGCGGGAATACGGGCCGGCCTGGAAGCCTTTGATCCCGGTCACCTTACGCTTTACCGTTTCCTGGTGGCTTCGCTGGCGCTTGGTCTGTACGCCCTGGCGGTGCGGCTGAAACCGCCTTCGCCGCGTGACCTCGCGCGCATCTTCGGCTTGTCGCTGCTGGGGATCACCGCTTATCATCTGGCGCTCAATTACGGTCAGCAGACTGTCCCGGCCGGTACGGCGAGTCTGATCGTCGCAGCCGGTCCGGTCATCACCGCGCTGCTGGGCGCGTGGTTCATGGGCGAGCGGCGCCCGGCGTTGGGATGGCTCGGTACCCTGATCGCCCTGGCGGGCGTGGCGCTGATCGTGCTGGGCAGCGGTGAAAGCCTGGAGTTCACACGTGGGGCGCTGCTGATACTGCTCGCTGCGCTGGTGACCAGCCTGTACTTCGTCTTTCAGCGTGGGGTGGTGGCGCGTGTCGGTTCGCTGCGCTTCACGGTCTACAGCCTGATACTGGGCACGCTTCCCCTGCTGATCTTTCTGCCTGGCTTCGGCGCTGAACTGACCCGCGCGCCCTTGAAGGCTCACCTGGCAGTCGTGTACATCGGGCTCTTTCCGGCGGCGCTGGCTTACCTGACCTGGACTTACGCGCTCTCGCGGGTTGGCGCGAGCCGCACCACCAGCTTTCTGAACGTTTCACCGGTCTTCGCCATTCTGATCGGCTGGCTGTGGCTGGGTGAAGTGCCCCATCCGGTCAGCCTGATTGGCGGGGGCATCGCATTGCTGGGCGTGATTCTGGTGAACACCCTCGGAAGGGCCCGTCGTGCGCCGCAGCCTGCAGTGGTGGTCTGAATATCTTGCAGGCGTCCGTGGCACTGATGAAAGGTGGCGCGGTGGTGGGAGATCGGCGCGACCAACTGGCAGCGGGCGGTGACGTTCTTGCAGCAGAACGAGAAAGTGCCCGCGGGGGCCAAAGCCAGCGATTTTTCACCGATGCCTACCTCGACCGCAGCGTCAAGTAAATTCCATAGACCCGGGAGAGACGCGGCGGGCCTGGACTTTTCCACGGATGTATGAGCAGCGCCCCATCCGGCGCTGCTAATGCTTTTTGCCTATGTTGCAATGTGCGTGTGCGGCGTCTAAGGTGTCGTTATCACCTTTCCACATGGAAAGGTTTCGAGGAGGTGAAGCAAATGACCGACAACCTGATCCGAGTTTCCGACGAGGCCTTCGTCCCTGCGTCCTCACTCCACAGGAGCGTGCATTTTGTTTCACCCTTCCACCTCGGCTTCACGCGGGCAGGTCCGCCAAAAATTTAAGCCCTGCAATTCGCGCTACGGGAACTGCGCCTGTAAACGCCTGACGAAACGGGCCGCCTGATGGCCCGTCATTACCCGAAGGACCTCGTTTCCCTGGATTTCGAGGAAACGCATCAGCGTCTGCGCCGTAAGGAGCGCAAGCCGCAGGGTCGGCGTTCGGTGAACGCGTTGATCAGCGAAGACGGTCAGGATGATGCTGCTTTCCATGACCCGACCCTGGAGACGCTGCATCAGCTGGGGCACCTCGAAGAGCTGATCGGCGAACTCAAAAGTGGCAAGGAAGCCACCGTCTATCTGGCGCGCGGCCCACACGGTCTGACGGCCGTCAAGCTCTACAAGGAACTCACCGTGCGTTCGTTCAAGAACGACGCCATTTACCGCGAGGGGCGGTTCGTCGGGGACGCGCGCATCGAGAAAGCCATCCGGCAGCGCACCTCCACGGGCGTAGACGCGCAGCAGTCGATCTGGGTGATGCACGAGTACGCGCAACTGTGGACGCTCTGGAATGCTGGCCTGCCCGTCCCGAAACCCCTGGTGGGCCCAGACCTCTCCGAGTGCGCCAAGGCGGGCCGGGCTGTGGTGATGGAGTACGTCGGCAGCGAGGACGGTCCGGCGCTGCGGCTTTCCGACGCGCGCCTCACGCCTCACGAGGCCCGCAGCGCCTGGGAACAGAGTTTGAATATCATCGCGGCCCTGCTGCGGCTGGGCCGCGTCCACGGGGATTACAGCACCTACAACCTGCTGTGGTGGGAAGGAACAGTGATCGTGATCGATTTGCCTCAGATGGTCCTGCGCGAGGAAAGTCGCGCCTTTGACACGCTGCTCGAACGCGACGTGCGCTCGCTGACCCAGTCCTTTTCACGGCTGGGCCTGCGTGAATCTCCCGAAAACGCCCTGCGTGAAGTGCGCAAACGCGCCCGCAGCGTTCCGCAGACCTCCCTGCAGCTTCCCTGACCGACGCTGGACGCCACGTTCGTCCGCTGCACCTTGAAAGGCCCCATGAATTTTATTCACACCTGTCCTGATCCGCCCCGCTGCCGCGAAGCCCGTGGACCACCTCGCCTGGCCCGATATGCTCTTGGGCATGCGTGTTCTGGAAACCTGTCTGTACGTGAATGACCTGGAGCAGGCGGAAGCCTTTTACGTGGGCGTGCTGGGCTTTGCCGTGCAGGGCAAGGTCACGGGCCGTCACCTGTTTTTATACGCCGAGGGTGCCATGCTGTTGCTGTTCGATCCTGCGGCAAGTGCGATGGTGGGCCGTACCCCGGCCCACGCGGGCGCGAGTGGTGGTCACGTGTGCTTCGAGGTGCAAAGTGCAGAGCAGGACGTCTGGCAGGACAAGTTGGAAAGAGCGGGCGTGAGCGTGACCCGCTACCGCTGGGATGACCGCGGTGAAAGTCTCTACTTTCGTGATCCCAGTGGCAACCTGCTGGAACTGGCACCCGCGCGGATCTGGGGACTTTCGCAGATGCATTGAGCAGGTGCAGCGCAAGGGGCGTTCGGGCGTGCGCCGAAGAACGGGTGCCCGTGCCGTCGTTCGGGCGCGTCGTTCGGGCGGCCGGTAAAGTGAGCTGCATGCGTTTCCTGCACCTCGTGCGTCATGCACATTCACGCCTCGAACCCGACCGCCCCGCGCACACCTGGGGCCTGAGCGATGAAGGGCTCGATCAGGCGGCCGCGCTCGCACGTCACCTGATGACCCGCTTTCCCGGGCGTTTTGCCCGCGTGGTCTGCAGCGAAGAGCCCAAAGCCCTGCAGACCACGCGGGCCCTGGCGGTGGCCCTCGCGGTGCCCGTGGTGATCTTGCCAGGCGTGCAGGAGCAGGCGCGGGTAACCGCTCCCTTTTTCGCGCGTCAACAGGACTTTCAAGCCGCCCTGCAGGCTTTTTTTGCTTATCCCGGAGCTCGGGTGTTCGGCGAGGAAAGTGCGGACGAGGCGCACGCGCGCTTTTCCGCGGCGCTGTCCGGCCTGATGCAGGAAAAGACCGGGGACGAACTGGTGGTGACGCACGGTACGGTGCTCAGCCTGCTGGTCGCACGGGCCAATCATCTCGACGCCTACCGTTTCTGGCGCGAGGAGCTGGCCATGCCAATGCTGCTGACGCTCGAGTGGCCGTCCTTGCGCCGGGTAGGAACCGTCATTCCGGAGGGCGCGACCCGCAGCGTTGGTTGAATTGCGGAAGCACTGCCGAGCCGGAGGGCAAAATCCCTGAGGCCGGCAAGACACGTGAAAATCAAAAGAAGCGCTGCCCCACACGGCAGCGCTTCTTTTGATCGGACAGTATCAATTATTCACAGTTCAATTATTCACAGTGTCCGGGCCCGATCTCTCCCTCGTTGTACATGGCGAGGGTCGTGGCAAGGGCGACGACTTTTTCGCGCGTGCTGGCGTCCAGGGAAGTGCTTGGAGTGTGGGCACCGAAGAACGCTTCTGCTTCGCTCATTTCCGTGCTGATTTCCGTGCCGGAAGCTCCGTTGAGGATGTTCAGTCGCGCGGCGATGTATTGACGGGCCAGGATATAGTACGCGTTGCCGCCGGCCGAGGGCGTGTTGATCACCTGGTAGTACGATTGATCGCTCAGGAAGAACGTCGTATCTTCGCCGATCTTAGACCAGGTGTTGTTGAAGGGTGCGGGGCCGTACTTCGAGTGGGTTCGCCAGTAGCCCTGTGCCAGGGTGCAGCCCGAGGAAACCGTGCAGTCCGGGGTGGTAATGGTGACAGTCGCGTCAGCGTCGACGGATGCGCCAGTTGCAGGCGTCAGCACTGCGGTGTTCTTCAGGTTGAAGGTCATGTTGCAGTCCGCGTTGACGTTCGTGACGTGCACAGTGTACATCACGCTGCCACTGCCGGTAATGCGGCCCCACCCGTTGTAGTCGGCCGATGGAGTGCAGGTAAATCCTTCCGGACACAGCAGGGTGTCCAGCAAGGTGGCGTCTTCAGGGACAGGCGGCGTGGTGCTGACGGTCAGGGCCCTGGCGGTGCTGCTTGGCAGCGTAAACGGGACGGGAGCAGCGAGCGTGCCGGCGCCACTGTGGGCATGGCTGGTGACCTGCACCGTATTGCGGTAACGGAACGTCTTGCCAGGCTCGTTCACTGGGACGAACGGCAGGTCGTAGGCGTAGCAGTAGCGCTCTCCGGGTGCGAGTTTCGGTTTGGCGCTGGTGTCAACATACATGGAGACGCCTTCGTAATCCCACCATGACCCTGCACCGTCAAAGGTCTTTTGCACGACATCTTTGATCTTGAGGTCCGCCGTTGTTGTGGCGCTGATGTTCTTGACGCAGATTTCGCCGCGTACGCCATAGACCTCCGAGGCGCCCTGGCTTTGGGCATAGGCCAGGGTGTAGGTGAGGGTGCCGCTCTCGCCGCGCGCCAAGTGGAGGCTGCTGGGGGTAACGGTTTTGGTGAGCTGCCAGTCTGTGCCGGTCGTCTCTTCACGGTAACCGACGGCGGTCTTGGTGACCTCGAACGAGCCAGAGGAAGTGGTGAGCGATGAAAAACTGTTCTGGGAATTCTGGCTTGAGGGCGTGCTTCCACACGCCGCCAAGACCATTGCCGAAAGGCCCAGACCGATGTACCGAAATGCTGCTTTCATAATTTTACCCCCGTCTAATAATTGAGTCGAGTTGAATGCTTCAACTTAACTCCTTTCTCAGCCATATGTCGATTAGGCTTACTTAATTGAAAAGATACGGGAAAACGGCTTAATTATCGATTAATAATAAAGGACAGTAAATCTGCTTGATATATATGCTCATTTGCGCCAAGGGGCGCCTCTTTCCAGCTGAGTACATATAATCAGAGTGAGTAATATAAGAATAGTATCTTAATTTTTAACTCATTCAAGGAAATATGGCGCTGTAGAGGATGCATCACATTGCACGTCATGGGCTGCAAGGCCTGGCGGGAAGGGCACAACAAATGGCATGCCAAATAGGATGGGCAACAGTACATGGCCACCTGGCACAACGACGTTGGCACGTCACTGCGTAACTTCGCTGCAATCTGGGCGTGTGCTGTCTCTCTACGCCCTGTACGACGGGTGACTTATCAAATCCGGCATTGACCGACTCCTTGGCTGGGTTTGCCTCGGTCTGCCGAACGACCCCTCTGTGGTGCTGAGCGATCCGGGGTCGCCTGCCCACTCCAGCACATGGCTTATTCAGTTCCAACACTCATGGTGTGCCCAAATGGGGTTTTAGCACTGCGCGTTCCACTCAGCCAATATGGTCGACCAGAATTCGATCAGTTCTTCTGGCCACCGCTTTGAAGCAGAAACGCCGACCTCCGCCGACGCGCTCCTCGTGCAAGTGGCCTGGCGTCAGCAGGACGCAGCCAGCGTCCGTTTTGTGGTCCGGAAGCTCCACCAGCGTCTCAAGTTGCCGACTTCCTCTTCCACAATGGCGTCGGCCCTTGGCACAAACGAGAGCCGCTCGGCCAGATTGCGCTCGACGATGCGGGTCAGGTCGTCGAGGTTATACAGGTAAGCTCCGGGCACGCTGGCACAGGCCGGATCGATGATGCGCGGCATGCTGATGTCGATGAGGAACATCGGGTGCGCTCTTGCGGACAGCGACGCTGACACAAGGTCCGGCCACAGCACGTAGTGCGGAGCGGCCGCCGAGGCGATCACCACGTCGGTGCGCGGCAGGACTTCCTGAACCAGCTCGACGGGGCAGGCCTGCCCGCCGAGCTTGTCGGCCAGCGCCCGTGCGCGTTCCACCGTGCGGTTCACGACGATGACGTTCTCGATGCCCGCGGCGCGCAGGTGGGTCAGGGTAAGCTCGGCCGTCTCTCCCGCGCCGATGATCATGGCGGTGCGGCCGGCCAGCGTGTCCTTGACGCCGTGCTCGCGCGCGCCGAAGATGTTTTGCGCCAATTCGACGGCCGCACTCGACACGCTCAGCACCTTGTCGGACACGCCGGTCTCGCTGCGCACGCGCTTGCCGGCGCGCAGCGCACCCTGGGCTGCTTTGTTGAGCAGCGCGCCGGTCAGCGACTGGGTGCTGGCGTCCTGCCAGGCACGCTTGACCTGCCCCTGAATCTGCGTCTCACCGATTACCAGACTGTCGAGACCTGCCGCGACGCGGTACAGATGACGGACGGCCTCGTCGCCCTCATAGAGGTACAGGTAAGGGCGCAGGGCCTGACCCCAGGCACCTTCAAAGGCCGAAAGCGGGTCACCGTGCACGGACGCCAGGTAAACCTCGGTGCGGTTGCAGGTCGACAGCAGCATCACCTCATCGGCGTGACGCGCGAGGTGGGACAGAATGGCTTCCTGCTCCTGCGGCAGCACGCTGGCCCGCTCGCGGACGCCCAGGGGCGCGGTCTTGTGGTTCAGACCGATCACCGCGAAATCAAGCGGTGAGCTCACAGCCCGACCGCCTTGCGGATTTCGGCTTTGAGGGTAGAAAGCACCAGCGCCCGCTGCGGTTCGGGCAGGGTCAGGGCGGCTTCGCGCCGGGCGCTCCAGGCAGGGATGGGCAAATCGGTGGGCAGGCAGTGGCTCAGCTTGTCCCGCAGGGCCTGGGCGAGGTGCGGCAATTCAGCGCCGCTGTTGACGGCCACCTGCAGCGGACCCTGGATCAGGACTGCGCCCAGCCGCAGGTCGCCGCGTTCCGGAGATGAGGCGTGGTTGCAAAAGACACCCAGTGCGCGCGCGTGGGCAGCCACCTCGTCGTTCACGTCTGGCTGGCTCGTGCAGGCAAAGATCAGCCGGGCGCCCTGCAGGTCGCCTTGCTGATAGCCTCGCGCAAGAATGTTCACATCCAGACTTTCGAAGTCGCGGTGCACTTCGGGTGCGATCACGGTCACGAGCGCGTCGGCGGCCAGCAGCCCCCGGGTCTTCCGGAGGGCCACCTCGCCCGCGCCGACCACGACCGCTCGCTGGCCCCTCAAGTCGAAAAACACCGGGTACAGCGTCACGCATGCAGTATACCGGCGTCCTCCGGGGGCATTGTAAGGATGAACGTCCCCGCTTCACGCCTGTGCCTCAGCGCCTCGCCGCTGCCAGGCACCGGCAGCGGCTCCCTGACTTGCGTGGCGAGCGGACCAACAGTCGGGAAAGTGTCTATCTATGTCGCAATGGGCAGCCAAAACGCAAAAACGCTGATGCCGTTCATCTTGAAATGTCATTCTGAGTCGTATGGCCCGGCGGACCCTGGACAATGTCAAGGAGAATGATTTCGTCATCGTAGAGCGCTTGGGTCGGCCCTGGCGACTGACTCGCGTGGAAGCGCACGATGACCGGATTGTTACCGTACGGGGCGGCTTTACGTACTGTGCTGCCACAGGAGCGCGCCTTGATGCGGCAGCAGGCAGGCAGGTGGCGAGCGAGCGCCTGACCGTGCCCTCGCAGGACGCGCTGGACTACCTGACCATCGTGGCCTTTCACAAAAGACTGGCGCATTACCAGATTCATACCCTACCCAAGGCAAAGCGCCGGCCGCTTGCCGAACTCTCGCGGGAATTCAGTCGTCTGCTGGGACTGGATTTGGGAGAGGCCATCTCACTGGAACTGGCAGAGTACAGCGACTGACCCTTTGGAAGCCTCAGGGGCCGTGCCAGGCTGTCAGCTAAGTAGCTCCCACTTGAGTTTTGGTGTTCTCCCAACACGTGGGGCGGGCGGAGGCGAGTCGGGGAAGCGTGTCTGCCGCTGGGTTCTGGAGTTCTGGGTGTTGTTCCCAGGACGGAAGAACTGAAGCGGTAGACAGTTGGGTTGGCTACCCGGGACTGGCTCTTTCATCCTGCCACTGCAGGTACTCACCCGTTCCCCGCTCCGGGCAGCGATGGCCACGGCTGATTGCTTTGTGAAGGCGCTGTAAAGTTCTGTCATACTTTACTGCACTGCGTAAAAGCTCACACTCTCACAATGTGTGCGTTTTTCAAATAAAAGTCGGCGTTTTATGAGCAATATGTGCAAAACAGCCGCTTCGGGTGTGAGTTATTTCAAATTTATGATGAGAGTCGCTGCACAAAAACAAATTAGGACAAATTAGTACTTGCATTAAGTTGAGGTTAACCTGTAACCTCATCTTGTTCTTAGCAGAGACTTCTCTGACGAACAGAGGCGACGACCCTCGTTCCGTAACCACGGGCACCTGGAACGAGTCGAGCCATTGGTGCGACCGGCTTTCGTCCGACACAACTCCGATTTCTACAGTCTTGAGTTCCATCAAGAGGGGTCTCTCATGTCAAAAACCGCTGCTTCCGCCTTCACTTCCACGCGCTTCGCCACCATCGGTGGACTGCTCAGCTGCGCCCTGCTCCTCGCCGGCTGTGGATCGACCAGCGCCCCGGTGCCCAGTGCCGCTCATCAGCAGACGGTGAGCACGCTGGCCTTCAACACTGTCGGCGTCGAAGCCAGCTCCAGCAACACCGGTTACGCACCCGTGCAAAGCATTGATGGTGACTTGGCAACACGCTGGAGTGCGAACGGTCTGGGTTCGTGGATTCGCTACGACCTTGGTGAGGCGCGCAGCGTGGGTGGAATTCAGATTGCCTTTTACCGCGGCGCCAACCGTAAGGCCACCGTTGACGTAGAAGTCAGCGCCGACGGCACGACCTGGTCCAAAGTGCTGGCAGGCACCCAGTCGAGCGGCACCACCGACGCCCTCGAGTCGTTCGATTTCCCCGGCACCACCTCGGCCCGCTTCGTGCGCATCGTGAACCTCGGCAACACCGAAAACACGGCCATCAGCCTGACCGAAGTGCGTTTCCTGGAAGTCGAAGCCCTGATTCCCGCCGCCGTGAGCGCCAGTGCCGCCAACTCGGGCTACCCGGCCGCCAATAGTGTTGACGGCAAACTCGACACTTGGTGGAGTGCCAACGGCGTGGGCCAGTGGGTTCGCTATGACTTCGGCAAGAGCACGACACTCGACAACGTTTCGATCGCCTTCCTGAAGGGCAACGTCCGTAAGGCCAGCTTCGACGTCGAAGTCAGCGCGGACGCGGCTTCCTGGACCAAGGTCATCACGAACGGGCAGTCCTCGGGCACCACCCTCGCTGCGCAGACCTTCACTTTTCCGGCCACGGGCGCCCGCTACCTGCGCGTCGTGAACCTCGGCAACACCGAAAACACCGCCGCTGCCTACACCGAAGTGAGCTTTACCACGACCAGCCCCACCGGCCTGTACGTGGCTCCGGTCGTCGAAGTCGCACCGGCCCCGGCGCCCGTGCTGCCCACCTTCAAGTCCTTTTACGTCGACGGCGCCAACGGCAGCGACAGCAACGACGGCCTGACTCCCGCAACGGCCTGGAAGAGCCTCAGTAAAGCCAACGCGGCCGTACTTGCTCCCGGTGAGTCGCTGCTCTTCAAGCGCGGCACGAGCTACAGCGGTACCCTGAGCGCCAAGTGGAGCGGCACCAGCACCAACCCGATCACCATCGGTGCGTACGGCGAAGGCGCCAACCCCTGGATTCGCAGCGGCAGCACCTCGGTGAACATCAGCGGTCAGTTCCAGGTGCTCGAGCACCTGCAGGTCACCACCAACAGCATTCCCGGCCCCAACCCGAATGCCGTCAACTGCAAGACCACGCCGATGGGCTGGCGCACTGGCTTCATGTTTGCCAGCGGGTCGAGCGACAACACCGTGCGCCACAGCCTCGGAACCGGCCTGACCGCCGCGATTCACTTCGCCGAAGGCTCCAGCAACAACAACGCGTTCCACAACCGCCTGGTGAACAACACTATCATGAGCGCCAACACCCCTCCCGCGCAGAAGTACGACGACGACAGTGGCGCCTGGGGTGTGCTCCTGAACGGGGACAACAACGAGATCGCCTACAACTACTTCGAAGGCAACACCGCCTGCAGCGAAGACTACGGTGTCGAAGGTGCCTCGCTGGAAATCTACAAGGGCAGCAACAACAACATGCACCACAACACCTCGATCAACGACACCACCTTCACTGAACTGGGCGGCAACAGCAGCAAGTGGGCCAGCAACAACCGCTTCGAATTCAACCTCTACGCGCCCATGAACACCAACGGGCGTGGTGAAGCGCTCGTCATCCGTGGACGCAAGAGCAGCTGGGGCGCGAACCCCGGAACGGTCTTCAACAACAACACCGTCTACAACAGCAACCTGGGTGTCTTCTGCGGTGAAGGCTGCGCTCCTGACATCCTGTCCATGCACAACAACGTGATCGTCACGCGTGCCGGTGCGACCAAAGACACCCTCTGGACCGACGGCGCCTTTGACCAGAGCAACAACGTCTTCTGGCAGCTTGACGGTCAGTACAAAGTCACCATCGCCGGTGTCAAGGACCGCAACCGCATCGGAAGCAGCTTCTGGGGCGATCCCAAGTTCACCAGCCCCGCCGCGCTCGACTTCACCCGTCTGCTCGGCGCCCCACTGCCCTCCGCCGGCGTCTTCCCCCAGTAACCCTCCGGGACCCCAGCCTCCATCACACCGCGCCCCGAAAGAGGAAAGCCGAAGACCTTGGTCTTCGGCTTTCTCTTTCAATAACGCGAACTCACACCATAATTACTCGAAACGGGCGGTCACCACCTGCGCTGCAGCGTCAGCGAGCGCGTCCAGGCTGGCCTCGCGTGCCAGCGTGATCGCCGAGAAGCCCGCCTCGCGCGCGGCTTTCTCGGTTTGCGGTCCCATCACCGCCACCCGGTACTTCGTACCGGCCACCTCTGCGAGCGCGCGCGCCGCACTGCCTGAAGCCAGGGTCACCACGTCCGCGCTGTGCAGGGCCCGCAGGGCCGCCTCGTCGGGCTCGCGTGGCTCGGTGCGGTAGAGTTCCACGCGCTCCACGTTCAGCCCCCGCGCGCTCAGTGCCTCTTCCAGGGCGTCCTCGGCCCGGTGGGACGCCAGGTGCAGCAGGCGTGAACCCGGGCGGGCGGGCAACTCACGTCCCAGGTGCGCCGCGCCGGGGGTCGCGGGCGTGAAGTCCGCACGGATGCCGCGTGCCTCCAGGGCCCGCGCGGTGGCCGGCCCCACCGCGGCCACGCGGCCACGACCAAAAGCGCGGGCGTCCTGTCCCATTTCTTCCAGGTGCCAGAACAGTTCGTGGACGGCCTGCTGGGAGGTCAGCAACGTCCAATCAAACGAGTGAAGCTGCGACAGCGCGCGGTACAGCGTGCCCGGATCTCCCGTTTTCTCGTGGCGAATGAGCGGCAGTTCCACCACCTGCGCGCCACGAAGGCGCAGCACATCGGCGAGGGCGCTGTTGCGCTCCTGCGTGCGGGTCACCACGACCGTCCTGCCGAACAGGGGAGAGGTGTCAAACCACTGCAGCGTGTCGCGCAGGCTGGCGACCTCGCCCACCACGGTCACGGCGGGCGCCTCCAGCCCGGCGCGCGCGACTTCCTCGGCAATGGTCGACAGCGTGCCGCGCGCGACCCGCTGTCGGGAAGTGGTGCCCCACTGCACGGTGGCTGCGGGCGTAGCCGGCGAGCGACCGGTGTCGATCAGCTTCTGAGCGACGCTGTCCAGATTGCGCACGCCCATCAGCAGCACCAGCGTGTCCACGCCGGACAGGTTGCCGTAAAGGGCGTCTCCTTCCTTTTCCCGCCCGGTGATGACCGCAAACGAAGAAGCCAGCCCCCGGTGCGTCACCGGAATGCCCGCGTACGCGGGCGCGGCGATGGCACTCGTTACACCCGGAACGACCTCGAAAGGCACGCCCGCAGCCCGGCACGCCTGCGCTTCCTCACCGCCCCGCCCGAAGACGAACACGTCGCCGCCCTTGAGGCGCGCGACGCGCTTGCCACCGTCCTGCTGGGCCTTGAGAACCATCAGCGCATTGATGTCCTCCTGCGACACATACTCGCTGTAGCCTTTCTTGCCGACATCGATGCGCTCGGCCCGCGGACAGAACTGCAGCAGTTCGCCTGCCGCGAGGTAATCGTAGAGGACCACATCCGCCGCTTCCAGGGCGGCCTTGCCGCGCAGCGTGAGCAGACCCGGGTCACCAGGACCCGCACCGATCAGGGAAACGAATGCCCGCGAGGGCCGGAATGTCGGGTCGTCGTCACGCGCTTGGGCCGTCATGGTTTTCAGCCTAGCGTCCTTGCGCCGGGACAAATGCGCTGAGAAGATCGCCGATTCGGCGATCTTCTCAGCCGTATTGCCTTCAGGACAGTTCGGCTTTGGCCGCGGCGATCAGGGGACCCGCGCCTTGCGCCAGCATGTCCTCGGCCAGCTGCGCGCCTAGGTCGGCACACTCCTCAGGATCGCCCTCGATGGTGGCCTTGATGACCGTGGTTCCGTCCAGGCTGCCAATCCAGCCTTCCAGCGTGAGCGTGCCCCCCTTGATGTTGGCCAGCGCGCCCACCGGGGCCATGCAGCCGGCACCCAGACCCGCCAGAAACTCACGCTCGGCGACTGTACGGTCGTCGGTCGCGCGGTCGTGAATGGCGTAGGCCAGTTCGATCGAGAGATCGTCGTCACTGCGCGTTTCGAGCGCCAGGGCGCCCTGACCGGGGGCCGGCAGCAGCACGTCGGGCGCCACGAACTCGTCGATGCGGTTGCGGAAATCCAGCCGGATCAGCCCGGCAGCGGCCAGGATGATCGCGTCGTACTCGTCACCGGCCAGGGCGGCGATCCGGGAATCGACGTTGCCGCGCAGGTCCTTGACTTCCAGATCCGGTCGGAAAGCCCGCAAAAAGGCCTTGCGGCGAATGCTCGACGTACCGATGCGCGCCCCGGGAGGCAGGGCGCCGAGGCTCTTGAGTCCTTCTTTTCCAATCAATACGTCGCGGGCGTCCACGCGCTTGGGGACCGACGAGACTTCCAGGCCTTCGGGCTGCTCGGTCGGCAGGTCCTTGAGGCTGTGCACGGCGATGTCAATACGGCTGGCCAGCAGGGCCTGCTCGATTTCTCCGACCCAAAATCCCTTGTCACCTTTCACGGCCTGTGAAAGTGAACGGCGGTCCTTGTCGCCGTGGGTCTGGATGGTCTGAATGCGAAATTCGGTTTCGGGCCACTCCTCTTTCAGCCGTGCCACCACCCAGCGGGTCTGGGCGAGGGCGAGCGCGCTGCCGCGGGTGCCAATGGTGATCGCACGTTTGCGGGAGCTGCTCGTCGGGCCTGCGTCGCTGCCAAAGCCGGTCATGGCGTCACGCTCGCGGGCGTGGGACGCAGATTCGATTCCGGCTGGAGAAAGCCGCGCGGTTCGGCAATGGGGCGCATAACTCGGACATTATAGGGAGTTCTTCCCAAAAAAGCGGCCAAGTGCCCAACTGGCTCCTGGGGCCACCGACCTGGCGACCACTGCGCCGCCCGCATATTGGTGTGGGCTACAATCTCACGGCTGGGCTTGCCGTCGGGACATTTTGCCGCTCTATGCTGGCCAGACTTCTTCCGTGGAAGCCCGCCGAGCCGATTTCTCGCCTGATCCCGGTCATCAGGGCGTACCTTCGGGCGAGTCTCTGATCCGAGAAGCGCGACGATTCCTCCGCGTGGTCTATGCGGAGCAGGGCTGGAGCGGCTGGGCGGCGCGCTGGAGCGAGGTGCGAGCCGAGATTCAGCGCACCGCATGCTGGACGCCCACCAGCGCAGAGCTGACTTACGGGGCCAAGCTGGCCTGGCGCAACAGCGCCCGCTGTGTGGGCCGTTCGTACTGGCCGTCGCTGGTAGTGCGCGATCTGCGCACCGTGACCCGGCCCGACGAGGTCTTTGCACATCTGGTGACTCATCTGCACGACGCCTGGAACGGTGGCCAGATTCGGGCGCTCATGAGCGTCTTCGGGCCGGGAGTGCGCGTCGTCAACGACCAGCTCATCCGCTACGCCGGGTACTGTCAGGCCGATGGAACAGTGCTGGGCGACCCGAAAAATGCCGAGCTGACCCGGTATCTGCAGCACCTGGGCTGGTCGGGCGGACCTGGCACGCCGTTCGACGTGTTGCCCATCGCCATCGAGTCCCACGGCAGCGTAAAGTTCTACGAGCTGCCCGCAGACGCGGTACGGGAGGTGCCCCTTTCGCACCCGGACTTTGCCTGGTTTACGGAGTTGGGCCTGAAGTGGCATGCCTTGCCGGTGATCAGCGACCTGCGCCTGGAAATGGGCGGGCTCCGTTTTGCCTGCGCGCCCTTCAGCGGCTGGTACCTGCAGACCGAAATTGCGGCGCGCAATCTGGCCGACGCGGACCGTTACCATCAATTGCCCGCCGTCGCGCGGGGGATGGGCCTCGATACTCGTCGGGCACGCACGCTCTGGCAGGACCGCGCGCTGGTGGAGCTCAACGTCGCGGTGTTGCACTCCTTTGATGCGGCTGGGGTCAAGATCAGCGATCACCACACGGTCACGCGTCACTTCGTGCGCTTCGAGGAGCGCGAGCGCCAGGCAGGCCGTCGGGTGGCAGGCCGCTGGAGCTGGCTCGTCCCGCCACTTTCGCCTGCCACCACGCCGGTGTATCACCGACGCTACGAAGACCGCCACGACAACCCGAACTTTTATCCGCAAACCCGTCTGTGGGCGCCTTCACGGCGCCAGGCGCCTGCCCGGTGTCCCTTTCATGTTCCCCGAGACCCCTGAGTGTCAGCCAGTGCATGAGCACTTTGTGTGCCGATGGGGGTGAATTTCATTCAAACTTGGCTTGTGTTTGCTTCAGGGCAAGCCGCGCGAAGCGAATTACACTGAACCCATGCCGCCTTTTGCCGCCGGTCAGGTCTGGCAGTACCGCGCGCGTCCTCAGGACGACGGTTCACGCCTGGTGGTCCTGAAAGTCGAGCATGACGCCAACCTGGGCACCATCGTGCACGTGGCGGTGCTGGGCCTGCGGTTGCAGAACCCGCGTTCCCAGAGTGGAGTGTCCGACACCATCGGACACCTGCCCTTCAATGAGGAGGCCGTACGTGGCAGCGTGCTGCATCTGGACGGGTTTCTCACCGAGGTGCTCGATCTGGAAGGCTACCGGACGTGGCGGGAAGCGTTTGAGCGCAACGAGGCCGGAATCTTTTCGATCAGCGTCCGCGAAGCCGTGATCGGTATGGAAGCCGCGCTCAACGATCAGCTCCACTCCATGTCGTGATGCCGCGGGTGCAGGGCCAGCACCTTCTTGTGTGAGTGTCCGGCGGCCACAGGCGGGTCTGGTGGCCGCCGTCGTCAAGTCCTGTACCGTGAGGTCATGAGTTCTGTTCGGGCGGCCACGCCAGCCTCTCGTGTTCCCGCCGGCAAGCGAATCGTATGAGCGGGCGCTCCGGAATGCAGCTGTCCCCCGGCAGGTCTTCACCACTCCTTTCGGCATTTGGTCTGGCGCTGGGTGTGGTCGTGGCCCTGGGCTTCGCCCGCTTTGCCTATGCGCTGTTCGTGCCGGCCATGCGCGCTGATCTGGGCTGGTCCTACACCACGGCCGGCAGCCTGAACACCGCGAACGCCGCCGGCTACCTGCTGGGGGCCATTCTTTCGGCCGGGCTGCTTGCCCGGGTACCGGCGAGAGCGGTTTTTCTGGGGGGCATGCTGATGACGGCCGTCGCGCTGCTGTGCACCGCGCCGAGCACGTCGCTCGTGTGGCTCTTGTGTATTCGCGCCCTGGCCGGGCTGGGGGGCGCGCTGACGTTCACGGCAGGGGGTGTGCTGGCCGCGCGGGTGGCGTCAAGGGCGCCGTCGTCGTCGAGTGGCACGGTCCTGAGCGTCTATTACGCCGGAGGTGGCCTGGGCATTCTGACTTCGGGCCTGGTGCTTCCCGGATTTCTGGCAAGGTACGGTCCAGGTGCCTGGCCCGCCGGGTGGCTCGGTCTGGGCATTCTCGGATTGCTGGCACTGCTGGTGGCAGCCTGGGCCGTGCCCCCTTCGGACAAGACCGGCCCACCCGCGGTCACCGGACCGCGGGTGGTGAGGTGGCGCTCCCTGTTGCCGGCCTTCATGGCGTACGCACTCTTTGCCTGCGGATACATCGCATACATGACCTTTGCAGTCGCCCTGCTGCGCACGCGTGAAGCCACGGACACCCAGGTTACCCTGTTCTGGATGACCCTGGGCGCTTCCAGCATGGTGGCACCGCTGGTGTGGGGCCGCATGCTGCAGCGTGTTCAGGGTGGAGGGGCGCTGGCGATGCTGATGTTCACCCTGTCGCTGGGTGCGGCCCTGCCGGTGGTCTGGAGCTCCACCTTGGCTTCGCTGTTCTCGGCGGTGCTGTTCGGCGGTACGTTTTTATCGGTGGTCGCGGCCACCACCGCCCTGGTCCGTCACCACCTGCCACCGCACGACTGGAGTGCGGGCATCGCGGCCTTCACCGTGGTCTTCGCGGTTTTTCAGATGGTGGGTCCGGTGCTGGCTGGCTGGGCAGCCGATTTGTCCGGGGGGCTGTCGGTGGGCCTGGGAAGCTCGGCAGCGCTGCTGCTGCTGGGAGCCGTGATTGCCCTGGGGCAACAGGCGCCCGCGCCGAGCGGTTCACCGCACTGATTCCAAATCCGAGTGGCGCGTGTCAGCCTGTGTGCTTTCTCGTCGCCGTGCGTTCAGGACGTGCTGAGCGGAGACCAGACTTTTCCGGGCGTAGCGATGAGTTCCACCCGCGAGTCGGCCACGCAAGGCAGTTCCTCGCGCAGCATCAGCGGATGGGCCAGCGTGAACTCGGGCAGACCGAGCTTCAGCCCGGCAGCACCCCACCCGAACCCCTTGGAAAGACGCGCCCCGGTCTGATCGACGGCCACACAGGCCAGCACCACGCCCTGCGCGTCTTCGGGGTGCAGTCTGGGTTCGCCGAGTTTGGACATGTGCTTGAGCTCGGCGCCCTTCGGTTGGTGTTCCAAGCGCACATACCAGCCTTCGCGCCGCTGATCGGGTACGTACAGCACCTTGCCCTGCTGCAGCGCCAGTTTGCGCAAGGTATACAGGACCCGCTCGGGACCGACGATCAGTGTCCGCAGTGCTCCCAGCGTCGGATGACCCAGCAGCGCACGCGTCGCGTCAGTCGCGCCGGTGAAGTTCGGATGGTGTCCGTGAGGCGGCAGAGGATAGCCGACGGCCCGCGCCCGCATCAGCGTGCCCCAGATTTCGTCGCGCAGTTGCCCTGGCTTGATGAGCTCGGCCATGATGACGGGAATTTTAGTGCGAAGCGAAGCGTGTACCTGCGTTTCAGCTCTTGGGAGCGTAGTCTTCCAGACCGCGCTCGGGAGTCTGATCGCGCTGATGGTCTGCCGCTGCCTGCGGTTCGCTGGTGCGGGTCTGGGCCGGGGTGGGCCCTGGGAAATCCAGGTTGGCCTTGCGGCCTTCGTCGGGCGCGTCGCGGCGGCTGTCGACCTGGTAGCCCTCAAAAGGCGCGCGGTCCTTGAAGCGCGAGACGCGTGCGGGTACACCCATGGCGATGGCATGCGGCGGAATCGGGCCGCGTACCAAAGCGCCCGTCGCCACCATCGCGTCGTCGCTGATGACGCTGCCGGCCAGCACGGTGGCGTGATACGTGACGCGCGCCCGGCGACCCAGTACGGTCGTGCGCAAGGTCACGTCGGGCATGTCAAGGACGCTGTGGCTGTGGCTGTACACGTTGGCGTAGTCGCTGATCGACACACCGTCGTGCAGCACGATGCCCCCGATGTCGTCGAGCAGGACATGGCGGTGCACCACCACGTCGTCGCCGACGTCCATGTTGTAGCCGACGCTGAACTCGACATGCTGCCAGCACTTGAAGTTGCGTCCGACGCGCCGAAAGACATGGCGGGCCAGCACTTCCCGAAAAGCAATGCCGAACGTCGCGCTCTGTCCGCCGGGTGACAGATCGAAGTTCTTCCACAGCCACAGCAGCGGTTTCACGCGCGCGAACTTTTCGGGGTCGGTGGCCTCGTAGTACTCGGCTTCCAGGGTGACGTTGCGCGGGTCGCAGTTGAGTGCCGCAATGGGTGCGTCGGCGTGCAGCGCCTCGTAGCTCCGGCCGTACAGGAACTGGGCCAGCAGATCGCGCACGAGCACGTTGCGGTCGGTGGTGGGATCACGAAGCTGCGCGTCGAGGTCACGGAGCAAAGAGGAGAACTCACTCTGGGCATGATGGGGAATCGAGAGGGCGCGCAACCACGGCATGCGGGCATCTTAACAACGTCTTAAAAACGCGGAGCGGTGCGTGTCTCAATTGAAGTCTCAATTGAAACTGCGGAGCAGATCGGCACCGTTCCGCGGGTCATGTGAATCCATGCCCTTTTTGGTGTTCTGGACGGTGGCCCGTGTAGGCTTTTGCAGGCAGGGCAGGATTCCAGGCTGGGCTGTGCCCGATCAACCCTAGACAGCTGGCCGTTCTCGGGGTGTCCATGCGGGTGCGGAAGATTGAGCCAAACGAAGCTGCCAGGCAAGACAGCAGGCGCCGGACGTGAATCCCGGCGCCTGGTCCACGGAACGCTCAGGCAGATTTTTCAAGAGCGCGCCGCTTGGCGTGCGCGCGGGGTGTGACGGCGGCCAGGAAGGTCTTTGACGCCTGCAGCAGCACCACCATCGCCACCAGGCTGAGAAAGTTGGCCAGCAGCTGCAGGCGGTAAGGCATGCCGTCGGTGTTTTCCGGAGCGGGGAGCAGTGGGGTGATCAGGACCATGGCGATCATCAGGCCCAGCAGCACCTGGAAGAAGGTGAACCAGCGACCGAGCGAACTGGCCAGTTCGGGCAGCCGGGTTTCACTGACTTCGCGTTCCAGTGCCGCGTCGGCCACCCCGGTCATCCAGCGGCGCACCCAGCCCAGCACCACGAAATTGATCACGAAAGAAGGCAGGCCGACGCCGACCAGGGCCAGTACCGCACTCGTCTGCGCCAGCGAGCGCAGCTGGTCGGGCGTCAGGCCGGTGTTCGACACCTCGGGCGTGGCCAGGAGTGCCGGGTCGATCTGCCCGAGCGACAGGTACAGCCCGGCCCCCAGCAGGACCAGCAGCGGCAGGGGAGCCCACTGTCCGAACAGAATCCAGCCTCGCAACGTTTTCGTCTCGCGGGCAAGGCGCTTTTTATCGGGCGTGCCTTCGCCCGTGGCCCAGCGCTGGACGTCTGTCATCCAGCCCTTGGTCCACTGAATCACCAGAAAATAGATCAGGGCCATGAGCAACTGGAGCCCGGCAACGGCAAGATCGAGCGAGCGCGGCAGGCCGGGCGCGAGGGTGGAACTTTGTCCTGTCAGGGCCGTCAGCAGGAACAGCAGGGCCGAGGCCACGCTGACCCATTGCAAAACAGTGAGCCAGGTGACGATGGTGTGGCCTGCGGTCGAGACTGGCGTTTCATTGGTTCGGTTCATCAGCGACTTCCTCGCTGTATTGTGTCATGCCTTACGCCCCACCCGCTGCGGATCGGTAAGTAGGGCGCAGGGTCACTTGAACCAGGCGTCAGCCAGACCAATGTTCTTCAGGAACAGCGTGTCTTGCCATCGAGGGTCAGCAGCGTGCCGTACAGCTCAGGCCGCCGGTCGCGGAAAAAACCCATTCCGGCGCGGAACTGCCGCGCCTTGGCGTAGTCGAGGTCCATCAGGAGCACGCCTTCTTCTTGCGGACCGAGCTCGGCGCGTTTTTCGCCGGTGAAGTCGGCCAGGAACGAGTGTCCGTAGTAGGTCTGCTCGTGCCCCTCGACATTCTCCGTACCGATGCGGTTGGCCGCACCCAGATACACGACGTTGCTGACCGCGTGACCCTGCATGGCGCGCTGCCACATGAAGTGCGTGTTGGGTGTCTCGACTTCCTGCGGTTCCGAGCCGATGGCGGTGGGGTAGAGCAGCAGTTCGGCGCCCTGCAGGGTCATGGCCCGTGCCGTCTCGGGATACCACTGGTCCCAGCAGATGCCCACGCCGATGGTGCCGTAGCGGGTCTGCCAGGCCTTGAAGCCGGTGTCGCCCAGGTTGAAGTAGTACTTTTCCTCGTAGCCGGGACCGTCAGGAATATGGCTTTTGCGGTAGACGCCCAGAAAGGTCCCGTCGGCGTCGATCATGGCGAGACTGTTGTAGTGCGCCTGCCCGCTCTTCTCGAAAAAGCTGATGGGCAGCACCACCCCGAGCTCGCGCGCCAGCTGCTGAAAGCGCTGCAGGAACGGATGGCCTTCCACGTCGTGTGCCAGGGCGAAGTACTCCTCACGCTCGACCTGACAGAAGTACAGATTCTCGAACAATTCGGGCAACAGCACGATGTTGGCGCCCTGAGCGGCAGCTTCCCGCACGAAGCGTTCGGCTTTCGTGACGTTCTCCTCGAGCGAATCGCTCATGCTCATCTGCACGACGGCGAGTTTTGCAGTGTCAACTTTCGTCAAGGTCATCACCTTTCCAGATGCTGCCGATGGGCTGCTGCTGCGTTACGCAGTGGAAACTGCCGCCCCCGCGAATGATCTCGCGTGAGGGCAAACCGATCACTTCGCGTCCCGGAAACAGCGGACGCAGAATGTCGAGGGCCCGCTCGTCGTTGGGATCGAGGTAGGTCGGTACCACCACGAAACCGTTGCCGATGTAGAAGTTCGCGTACGTGGGCGGCAGGCGTCCCTCAGGTCCTTCCAGGCGGCGCCGCGGCAGTGGCAGCTCCACGATCTCGAAGGGACGTCCCTGAAGGTCGGTAAACGTCCTGAGGCGTTCGAGGTTCGCCTGCATGGTGGCGTGGTTGGCGTCCCGCGTATCCTCCTCGACGCTGGTGACGAGGGTGTGCGGACCGACGAAGCGGGTGATGGTGTCGATGTGGCCGTCGGTGTGGTCGCCCTCCAGGCCCTCGTCGAGCCACAGCAGCTTCTCGATGCCCAGAAAGTCACGCAGCAGCGCGGCAATGCCGTCCTTGGTGAGGCCCGGATTACGCTCCGGGGACAGCAGGCACGAGCGGGTGGTCAGCGCCACGCCTTCACCGTTGAGTTCCAGGCTGCCGCCTTCCATCACGACGCCCTGATCCCAATGGGCAGCGCCCAGATACCCGGCGAGCGCCTCGGGAGCCAGGGTGTCGCGCCGGTAATGGTACTTGCCGCCCCAGGCGTTGAATTCCCAATTGACAAAAGACACCTCGTCCGGCCCACTCTCCCGGGGCCGGGTCACGAACAGGGGGCCGTTGTCACGAAACCACACGTCATCGAGGGGGACACGGTGAAGGGTTACGCGCACGCCCTCCAGCCGCGCGCGCGCGTCGCGTTCGGACTCCTCGTCGCGCACCAGCAGATGCACAGCCTCAAATTGGCTGATGGTCCGCACCAGTTGCGCGAATTCCGTGCGGACCCCTTCGAGCGCACCGAACCACAACTCATCGTCGGCAGGCCAGCTGGTCCAGGTGGCGGCGTGCTCGGTCCACTCGGCGGGCATGCGGAATCCGAGTTCGAGCGGGGTCGGGGAGGCGTTGAGGTGCTTCACGGTGTTCTCCTGAAGGCCGAAGTTTCGAGGGGCAAGGTGCGAGTCAGGGATGCCCCAGCCTCACGCGCATCACGAATCCCCCTTATATCACCCTGGGGAACGCGGCATGTGACCCAGGTCACCGCGTGTGGGGCGAAGCCCGGGTGGGCCCGTGCCGTCCGGCGCTTCGCCCCGCCGAAGCAGGGAATAAGGATTCACCGCCTCTCCGGACGGCCTGTAGACGCCGTAGTGCAGGTGCGGCGGCGTGCCCCGCGCGTTGCCCGAGCTTCCCACGACCCCGATCACGTCGCCCGCCTTCAGCCAGCTGCCCGGAGACAGCCCCGACGGTCGGTCCAGGTGCGCGTAATAATGGCGGTATCCCGCGGGGCCCATCACCATCACCGTGTGGCCGCCCAGCGTGTTTTCGCCGACCCGTATGACCATCCCGCGCGTGGTGGCGTGCACGGGTGTGCCACGTGGAGCAAAGATATCCACGCCCTCATGGCGTCGCCCGTTGCCCCGGGCCGCTCCCCAGGTGTCCGAGAAGCGCTGTCCGGGGAGCGGATGCTCAAGGCTGCCCGCTGTGGGCGGCGACGCGCGCCACAGCTGGGCCACACGGGCCGCGTTTTTCAGGTAGGGATAAAGAAAATAGCCCAGCGTGACCAGCAGCGTCAGGGTAAACAGGGTGGGCAGCAGGCGGCGCATGTGCCTCATGCTCTCCCAGACCGATGAGGACCCGCACAGTCCGCCAGGACCAGCGCCAAAGTGCGCTTGGTCAGGCAGTGCGCTTGGTCAGGCCGCCCGTCGCTTCGCTTGTTCCCGGAACGTGACGGGAGACGGGAACGTGACGATGCGGCCCTGCCAGGCGGCTCGAATCAGCGTGGTGTCGACGGAAAGGCCAGAAAGAAGGTCGCGCCGTCATCGGAACGAAATTCAGCCCAGGCACGACCGCCGTGCCGACCCATGATGCGGCGCACGTTGGGCAGGCCAATGCCATGGCCGGCGTGCTCGCTGCGCAGGCCCGTCGTGAACGGATCCTCGGCCAAATGGGACTCGCAGCCCGTGCCGTTGTTCCGAACCCACACCACCAGTTCGTTTGGCTCTTCCCAGCAACCCACCTCGATCAGGGCGTCCGGACGTCCGGCGGTGGCTTCGAGCGCGTTGAGCAGCAGCTCGGCCAGAACCTGACGCAGCAGCAGCGGGTCACCCTGCACGCTGCTCAGTTCGTGTACACGCCACGTCAGGTGCCGTCCACGGCTGATGGGTTCCAGGTCGCTGCGGACCTGCACCACCAGCGGCGTCAGGGCCACCGGTGTGAGGCGCAGCTGACGGTTTTCCAGTTGCGCCAGATGCCGCAGATCACCTGCCAGGTGCGACAGGCGTGACGTTTCATCGCGTGCCAGGCTGAAATGGTAGCGCGTCCGCTCATCGAGCTGCCCGCCGAGCTGCTGATTCACCCGCTTCTCGATGAGCGCCAGCACGCTGCCAATACGGCGCAGCGGTTCTTCGAGATCGTTGGCGAGGGAACTCGTCAGCGCACGCAGTTCGGCGTTGAGGTCCTGCCAGCGGCGGGTCCGCTCGGCGACACGCCCTTCGAGTGCGGCGTTGAGTGCCTGCAGGGCCTGCGCCGACTCGTGCTGTTCGGTCACGTCCTGCACCATGAGGCCCACCCCATCCACGCCACTGTCCCGCTGGCCGGGAATGGGATAAAAACTGACGCGGCAGTGACGCTCGGGACTGGTGGGATTGGCGGGCAGCCGCACCTCCAGGTCCAGCAGGGCACGTGCGCCCTGCTGGACCTGCGCGATCAGGGGTTCGGCCCACGTGGCCAGCTGCGGCACTACCTCTGCCAGCGTGCGCCCGGTGTGCGCCTCGACGCTGACACCGTGAAACGCAGCCAGTTGCTCGTTGACCCGCACGAAGCGCCCCTGCCGATCGAGAAAGCCCAGACCGACCGGCGCAGCACCCAGCACCGAGGAAAGCTGCGCCATGACCCGTTCGCGCTCGCCCTGGGCACGCTGCTCGCCGTGCCATAAGCGTGACCGTTCCAGCGCCTGCGCGGTCTGGGCGGCCACCTTTTCCAGCAAGGCGCGATCCTCACGCGGCAGTTCACGCGGATCGCCAAAGGTCACCACCAGGGCCCCGATCACCCGCTCCTCGAACATCAGCGGAACGCAGGCGAGGAGCAGGGGGTCGTGAGATGAAGGGTCGGGTTCCGGCAACAGTGCCTGCGTCACCACGAGCTGGCCCCCGTGCACCACCTGCGCCAGGGTCTCGCCACCCTCCATTCTGATGCCGCTCCAGTGAAGGAAGGCCGCCGCATCGTGGCCGAGCGCACCGACGACGATGGGCGCGGAACGGTCCTGACAGCACAACACCCCTCCGCCCAGCGCGCCCAGGCCGGCACGCAACTCGGTTGTCACGATCCGGGCTACCTCAGCCGCCTCGATTTTCGTGGACAGGGCCGAGGTGATGCGCTGCAGCGTGCGCTCGTGTTGTTCGGCGGTCTTGAGGGCGTGAATGTCATGGCAGGTCCCCACCCAATACAGCAGCAGGCCAGTTTCATCGAGCACACCACGGGCCTGGGCGCACAACCAGCGGTAGGTGCCGTCGAATCGCCGCAGGCGAAATTCGCATTCGTAAGGATGCCCATCCAGCCAGGACTGTTGCCAGCGCTCCAGCACCCGTTCACGGTCGTCCGGGTGGATGGCATGCTTGAAGCCGTAGCCGAGCAGCTCTTCGCGCGTGCGTCCTGTGAAGCTCTCAAATTCACGGTTGATGAAGATGTTGGCGCCGTTCGGGTCGCTGCACCAGACGATCTGTGGCAGCAGTTCGAACGGTCCGAACTCTGCCTGTGACAACGAACTTGACGGGGAAGCCATGAGTAGACTTAATCTAGCGGCTAAGTTAAGTGAGATTGTTCTTTTGACAACTTAATATTTGGGAGGCTCTCCAGGACGCTGGTCGCGGAAAGACGGCGTTCGGCACGTACCTTGTCCGTCTCTCAACTGCTCGCGCCGGCTTCTGCCCTGACTTGGCCTGCGCGCGTCCGGCGCGCCCTACACTGAGACATGACTTCTCAAACGAGCGTTCAGCAGGTGCCTCACTTCATTGCCGGCGTGCGCCTGGGCGGCCGCGAGCACGATGTCGTGCTCGAACCGCTGTCGGGCGCCCCCCTGTACGAGGTGGCACGCGGCACCGAGGCCGATTTGCGCCGTGTGCTGGACGCGGCGCAAGTCGCGTTTGAAGAACTGCGCCGCTGGCCCGCTCACAAACGCGCCACAGCGCTGCGCCGCGCGTCCACACTGCTCGCGGGCCAGGCAGAGCGCTTTGCGCGCACCATCGCGCAGGAAGCCGGAAAACCGCTCAAGGCGTCGCGCGTCGAGGTGGCGCGCAGCGTCGAGAACCTCGGCTTTGCCGCCGACGCCGCCAGCGACCTTGCCGGAGAAGGTATCCCGCTCGACGCCAGCGCTTTTGGCGAACAGCGGCTGGGCTTCACCGTGCGCGCTCCGCGTGGCATCGTGGCTGCCATCAGCCCGTTCAATTTTCCTCTCAACCTTGCGCTGCACAAGGTCGGCCCGGCGCTGGCCGGTGGGAACACCGTCATTCTCAAGCCCGCACCGCAGACACCCCTGACGGCCGTGATGCTGGCCGAGTTGCTGCAGGAGGCCGGCTTTCCGGCGGGCGCCGTGAACGTGCTGCACGGCGGCGCGCACCTTGGCAACCTGCTGGTGAGCGCGCCCGAGGTGGCCATTGTGAGTTTCACCGGCAGCCCGGGTGTCGGTGAGGCCATCAAGAAAGCCAGCGGACTCAAACCGGTCGTGCTGGAGCTGGGCAACAACAGTGCGAATCTGGTCGACGAGCATGCCGACGTGGCGAGTGCCGCGCGCAAACTGGCCGCGACCAGCTTTGCCTATCAGGGCCAGGTGTGCATTCATCCGCAACGCCTGATCGTGCACGAGCGCGTCTATGACGAATTCCGCGCAGCATTTCTGGGGGAAAGTGCCAAGCTGGTGACGGGCGACCCGACTTCAGAGCAGACCGACGTCGGCCCGATGGTGAACGCCGCAGCGGTGCAGCGCATGGGTGAGTGGATTCAGGAAGCCTGTGACCTGGGCGGTCGTGTCGTGATGGGCGGCGAGGTGCAGGGCAACATCCTGCCGCCCACCGTGCTGGAAGACGTACCCGAGAAGGCGCGGGTGATCAGCGAGGAGGTTTTTGGTCCGGTCGTGGTCTTGATGCGCGCCCACAACTGGCCCGAGGCCATCGCCTGTGCCAACCGCAGCAAGTACGGCCTGCAGACTGGCGTCTTTACCAACAACCTGCAAAACGCCCTGCTGGCGGTGCGTGACATCGAATCGGGTGGCGTGATCGTCAACGACCCCAGCACCTTCCGGGTGGACCAGATGCCCTACGGCGGCATCAAGGAAAGCGGTTTTGGCCGTGAAGGCGCGCGGGCCTCGCTGGAAGAACTCACGTACGTCAAGACCGTCGTGCTGAGCTGAGCATAAAGCGGTTGTCATAGACATTGATCGATTTTTGATCAATGTCTATGACCGAGTGGAACCGCGCAGCGTCCAGAGCCGCCCAACGGGTCGCGCGAAGCGTCGCCCCTCGAGCTCTGGACGCGCCTTTAGCGCGGGGAGCGAGTAGACCCTGTGCTGGCGCGGATGGAAGCGGGCAGGCGTCCAGGGGGGCGTCCGTTCTGCCCAAGACAGTGGAATTGATGGAGTGTTGTTCTCCATCAATGGAACGGACAAACGCTCCAGGGCACTCCAGGCTGAACCTCACTTCACGTCCCTGTCAGTCCAGCGCCATGACGGCTTCTTAAGGTGAGGCATGAACACGCCGAAACCCTACAGGGATACGCTGCCCGGCACCTCATCCTCTGAGCGTCGCGTGCGGATGGTCAGAGCGGCCCTTGCCACAGCGGCGCTGTCCCTGGCCTCGGCAGCCGCTTTGCGGCTGGCGCGCAATCCGCGCACGCGCCAGGTGTTGTCGGGCAAGGTGGTGGTGATCACGGGCGCCTCGACGGGCATTGGCCGGGCGGTGGCGCTGGAGTGCGTGGCCCGCGGCGCCAAGGTCGTGCTGGCTGCCCGGAACGAGGCCGCGCTGGAGAAAGTCGCGCAGGAAGCGCGCAGTCTGGGCGGCGAAGCGCTGGTGGTCGCCACCGATGTCAGCGAGCGTCAGCAGGTGGAGAATCTGATTCACGCCGCCCAGGCCCACTACGGACGAATCGACGTAATGATGAACCACGCCGGAGAATGGTTCCTGGACAGCGTGGAGCACAGCGAAGAACATCGTGTGCGCCACCTGATCGAGGTGAACGTGATGGGCGTTTTGAATGGTGTGCAGGCGGTGCTGCCCGTCATGCGCCGTCAGGGATTTGGTCACATCATCAACACCGCGTCGGTCGAAAGTCGGGTAGGCTTTCCTTACAGTGGCATTTACGCGGGCAGCAAGGCCTTTGTGGAACTGATGACCCAGTCGCTGCGTCAGGAACTGATGCACGTTGAGAAAACGCCCATCAAGGTGACGGCCCTGCTGCCCACGGCCATTCGCACCCCCTTTTTCGACGAGGGTGACAACGTCAAGGCGGGCGGCAAGGGCATGCACCTGGTGCGGCCCGTCGCGGAGCCGACCACGGTGGCCAAGGCCATCGTGAACGCCATGGAGCACTACCGCCCGGTGGTGTACTCGCTGCCGCTCGGCAAGCAGTTCGCGCTGATGTACGACCTGCTGCCAGGCCTGACCGACCGCATGATGAGCCGCATGCGCACCGACGAGCACGCCAACGCCCTGAGCCACGCCGAGCGCGGCAGCCACCGTCAGGACCGTCCCATACCGCCCGTGGTCGAAAACGGTGTGTTGCGCGACTGATCCAAGGCGCACAGCGGGCATGAACAGCACTGATGTGTTCTGCGGTGTGGCCTGCAAGCAGGCGGTCGCTGCCCGGGCCGCCTGTCATTCGTCATTGACTTGCTTCAGGGCCGGGAGGGCTATACGGGAATGCTGGTATTGGCAAACTGGTAGCGTTTGTGCATGCCCCTGCGCCGCTCCGCCCTGTACGTTCCTGGGGACAAACCCCGCGCCCTCGAAAAAGCACGCGCCCTGAACGCCGACCTGCTGATTCTGGATCTCGAAGACGCCGTCGCGCCCGAATACAAGGTCGCGGCGCGCGAGCAGGTCCGGGAGGCGTTGCGCCAGGGTTTTCCACGTGACCGCGAGGTGCTGGTGCGCCTCAACGCCCTGAGTACCCTCTGGGGTGACGACGACCTGCAGATGCTGTTGGGAGCGGCGCCGCACGGCATCGTCCTTCCCAAAGCCGAGGACCCAGCCGAAGTGCGCTCGCTCAACCTGGGCATTCCCCTGTGGCTCACCATCGAAACGCCCCGGGGGGTCTTGCGGTTGGAGGAACTGGCGGCCGTGCGGGGTGTAGCCGGGCTCGTGATGGGTACGTCGGATCTGGTGCGCGAACTGCGGGCCCGGCACACGCCGGGGCGGGAGGGGCTGCTGTTCGCGCTTTCCAAAACCGTGACCTGTGCGCGCGCCTTTGGTTTGACGGTGCTCGACGGTGTCTACCTGGACTTTCGGGATCAGGAAGGGTTCGCGCGGGCCTGCGCGCAAGGACGGGATCTGGGTTTTGACGGCAAGACGGTCATTCACCCAGGGCAGCTGGAAACGGTCAACCGCGTCTTTGCCCCGAGCGCGGGCGAGGTGCAGCGGGCGCGTGAAGTGCTGTCCGCCTGGCAGGACGCCCGCGCCGAAGGAAAAAGTGTCGCGGTGTACGCAGGGCAGCTGATCGAGCAGCTTCACGTGAGCGAAGCGCAGGAAGTGCTCCGGCTTGCCGCCGAGGTGGCCGCCCGTGGCGTTCACGAGCGCGATTCCTCAGAGCAGTTCTGAGTTCCCTTGTGCAGGCGTGCGGCGTTTTGAGCGCTCGTTCACCATGAGCCGATGACCACGCTCTTTTAAGGCCCCTGTCATCTGTCTAGATGGGTTTCGGGGATTAACTGAAAAGGCAGGCCAGAAGATGCTGCTTTTTGCAGGATCACGCACGTTCAGGACCACGCCGCGCCAGTGGCGAGGAGTTGGGTCCGGTGGCCCGAGGCCGGCGGATTCCGGCAAGGAGGACGTATGACGAACCGTGATGACGACCGTAATATGCGAGGTCGCTACGACCGCGACGACCGTGACATGGACCGCGAGCGCATGCGCTCGGGCGACGACTGGGCTTACCGACAGTCCGGCGGGTACCGCAATGCCGATTCCGGTTACGGCAATCAGGACCGCTCGGGCATGGGTTCCATGCGTCACCAGGACAGGCGCGACCGTGATTCGGGCTGGCATGACGGGGACACCTCAGGGCGCACGGACGAGCGTTACCGCAATGACCGCTCGTACGACACTGACCGCAATGAGCGCGGTTCCTCAATCGGCAATTCCTACCAGCGCGGCCTGGGTGGCCTGGGCAATCACAATCCCGAGCGTCAGATGGGCAACCAGGACCGGGGGGGTATGAGCGGCCTGGGATACGACGGCCCCGGGTATGGCGGCATGAGCGCCGGTGAGGGCTATGGCAGCACGGGCGGCCAGGGGTACAGCGCTCAGGGAGGTCAGGGCCGCATGGACCCGCAGGGAGCCGGGCGTATGGGTGGCCGCGAAGGCTACGGCGGCATGCCCGAGCGCAACCGTGACTTCGACCAGCCCGGCATGGGTCAGGGGGTTTACGGCAACCGCGACCAGGGGTACGGGATGGGTGAGTCGCGCAGCACCTACGGTGACCGCGACATGGGCAACCTGGAACGCGATTCGTACGGTCGGGGAAGCACCATGCGCTCTCGGGGCAATTTTGGTCAGGACCAGGGATCGATGGGCCAGAGCTCGATGCGTCAGGGCCAGCACTACGGACGCGGCCCCAAGAACTACCAACGCAGCGACGACCGGATTCGTGAGGAAGTCAGCGAGCATCTCACGTACCATCACGATATTGACGCCACTGACATCGAAGTGCAGGTGCAGGGCGGCGAGGTCACCTTGACCGGCACGGTACAAGACCGCCGTCAGAAGCGGCTGGCCGAGGACATTGCCGAGGACATTCGCGGCGTTCGTGATGTTCACAACCACATCCGCGTTCAGTCGGGCATGAGCGGAAACGGGATGCAGGGTGGAATGCAGGGCAGCACCATGGTCGTGGCCCCCGCGCACACCGGTGAAGTGCAGCGTGACGACCAGGGCGGCCTGTCCGGTGGATCGGGCGTCACCCCGATGAGCACCACGCAGATGTCCGGCGGGGACTCGACCAACATGACTACTCCCGGCACTACCACGGGCAGCAACCCTGGCGCGACCATCGAGCCGATTCACTCGCTCAACTCCGACGACGACAAGCGCTGAGAACGACAAGCGCGGAGTCAGCAAAAAGGATGGAGCGCTCAGCGCTCCATCCTTTTTGCTGACTCCGCCTGGAGTCAACAGGTGTTGGTGAAGATGAATTACTGTCCTCACCCGTCGGTCCTCAAATAGAAACAATCGGCGCGTAAGGTTCAAGGAGGTCTGAATGACGAGCAGTCAGGAGCAGCGACGGGTGACCCCACTGCCCGAAGCCCAGGATTACCGGGGCCGTGGGCGTCTCGAAGGAAAGATCGCTATCATCACGGGCGCCGACTCGGGCATCGGTCAGGGCACCGCCATCGAGTTCGCCCGGGAAGGTGCGGATGTCGCGATCACCTACCTGCATGACGGGTCGGGCGCCGAACGGACACGGGGCGAAGTGGAAGCGGCCGGACGGCGGGCACTTGTTGTGCAACTCGATCAGCGCGATCCGGGCAGCGTGGCGCGGCTTTTTGAGCAAGTCGAACTGGAACTGGGAACGCCGTTCATTCTGGTGAACAACGCGGCCATCAGCGGCGCGCAGAAAAGCGTGGTCGACCTGACCCCCGAAGAGTGGGACGACGCTATCAAGTCCGATCTGTACGGCCCTTTTTACTGCTGTCAGCACTTCATCCGCGCGCGCCGCCGGGCAGGAGGGCGCGGCAAGCTCATCAACGTCACGTCAGTGCACGAGGAAATTCCTTCGCAAGGTGCGGGCGCCTATGACGCGGCCAAAGGCGCGGTGCGCAACCTCACCCGCACCCTTGCGCTGGAACTCGCAGCCGACCTGATCAACGTCAACAACATCGCGCCGGGCATGATCCTCACACCCATGAACCAGGAAGCCATCGACGATCCTGACAAATACGCCGAACAGGTGCAAAGCATTCCCCTGAAGCGGGCCGGTCTGCCGTGGGAAATCGGGCGTCTGGCTGTCTTTCTGGCGTCGGATGACGCGGACTACGTGCACGGAACGACCTTCACGATGGACGGCGGTCTGGAGCAGCAGCAAGGCCAGGGCGCCTGAAAGGAGAACACGGTGGACAACATCTTCAGCACCTTTCGTGAACAGATGCCCGTCCTCGACGCTCAGGGAGAATGGGTGGGCGTGGCCGAAGGCGAAAAACCCAGGGCCGTGCGCGGCGAAGTGACGCGGTCATGCCGTGAGGAGTTGAATCCGGCGTGATCTTCGAAACCATTAAAACCGAAGGTCTGGCCGCCCTGTCCTACATTGTCGGAGACGAGCAGGCGGGTTGTGCGGTCGTGATCGATCCACGCCGTGACGTGCAGGTGTACCTCGACCTGCTGCGCCGCTGTGGCCTGCGACTGACCGGCATCATCGAAACCCACACCCACGCTGATTTCGTGTCAGGTGCCCGCGAGCTGTGCACCCTGACGAACGCGACCGTGTACGCGGGCCCCGGTGAGTATGGTCACGCCGTGACGATCCTGCAGGACGGCGAAAGCGTGGATATCGGCGCCCTGAAACTGCGCGCACTGCACACCCCGGGCCACTCTCCCGAGCACCTGTGTCTGGTCCTGTCCGGCGGCGGACCGGGCGCGGAAGGCGAGTGGGCCCTCTTCACCGGAGACGCCCTCTTCAACGGTGAGGTGGGCCGCCCGGACCTCGTGCCCGGCGTCGACGCCGAGGAAGGCGCACGGCAGCTGTACCGTTCATTGCACGGCAAGATCCTGGGGCTCGACGACGGCCTGGAAGTTTATCCGTCCCACGGACACGGCTCGCCCTGCGGTGGACGCATCGGCGTGCGTAACTGCACCACCCTGGGCTACGAGAAACGCCACAACCGGCATCTGCAGGCCCAGGGAGAGGACGATTTCGTGCGGGGTGTCTTGGGCGAGCTGGCCGCGCAGCCTCCCTACTACGAACGGGTCAGGGACCTCAACCGGCGCGGACCTGGTTACCTCGGTACGCGCCCGCAGACCCCCTGGCTCGATCCACACGAGTTTCAGGAAGCCGCGCGCGACCCCCTGGCGGTCATTCTCGATACCCGCGAGATCGAAGCTTTTGCCGACGCGCACATCGAGGGAAGCCTCAACATCGCGTTGCGTGAGGCCTTTCCCTTGTGGGCCGGCTGGATGCTTTCGCCGAGCAACAACCTGCTCGTGATTCTCGACAGCCCCGACCACGAGGAGGCAGTTGAACGGCACCTGCTGCGCCTGGGCCTGGAAAGCATCGGAGGGTTCCTGCGCGGCGGAATGCGCGCGCACATCGAAGCAGGGTTGCCGTGGCGCTCGGGCGGGCACCTGAGCGTCCATGAGCTGCACGAGCAGCTCGCGCGGGGGAACGCGGCGTGGCAGCTGCTCGACGTGCGCCGTGACGACGAGTGGGCACAAGGCCACATCGCGGGCGCACAGCACGCTTTTCTGGGGCGCCTGCCAGACGAGCTGCCCCGGCTCGGGCTCGACCGGGAAAAGCCCGTGGCCGTGTATTGCGGCAGCGGTTACCGCTCCAGCATGGCCGTGAGCATGCTCGAACGGCAAGGTTACCGGGACGTACGCAACGTGCTGGGCAGCGTCAGCGCCTGGAAAGCAGCTGGTTTCGAACTGGCGCATTCACACCTGAGCGCATAACTTGACAGGCGGTGCATAACACGCTATCTTATTTTTATCAGCGGCCGAAAGGCCGCTTTTTCATGGCGGCCGGGCGTTGAGGCGCGGCGTTGAGGCGCGGCGTTGAGGCACCACGGCTCACCTTGGTCATATGGCTTGTGCGGCTGTCTTTCAGCGCTCCTCGACGACGATGATGCCGGTCATGAAGGGGTGCGGCCGGCACCGGTACCGGTAGGTGCCCTTCTGGTCAAAGGTAAACTGCACGCTGCCACCTCTTGGCAGCGACCGGGTGACCTCGGTTCCATCAGGCGCGCGCAAAACAACCCCATGTGCGACGAAGTCCGCATTGCGCCAGCCGACGGCCGTTCCGAGCTTGACCCGCAAGGAGGACGGACTGAAGCTGAATCCTGCTGCCCGAACCATCGGTGAGTCGGCGTCTGTCAGCAGCGGCAGGCCGGACACGTCGGGAACGGCGTCCTGAGCGTGAGCCTGGTGTGCGGCCTGCTCGTCCGGTCGGCCGTGCTGATCGAGCGGCGGGCCGCCGTTCACCATGAAGTGAATCCCGCCCGGATACAGGCCGTCATTCGTCGCATGTGGTCCGGCATGGTCGTGGAACACGAACTTTCCGTCACGGCCCTGGACCAGCAGGTCGTAGCGCTCTCCCGGCCCGATCAGCAGGGTGTCTGCCTCGTACGGTTGGGGCAGGTCGTGCCCGTCCTTGGCGACCACCAGGAATGTCACGCCGTGCAGGTGCATCGAGTGCACCGCGTATCCCATATTGATCATCCGCAGCAGGCTGACGTCTTTCGGTGGAATGTGCAGGTCGGGAATCAGGGGCGCTGCTTTGCCATTGACCAGGAAGTAATTTGCCTGTGGCTTGTGCATCAGGTTCGTCGGATTCTGACGGCTGTCCCATTCGTCGAGGATCAGGGTATGCTCGCTGGTCCATACCTTCGCGCTGGCGTCGCGGGGCTCGACGATCAAGGCGCCGTACATGCCCATGTCGAGGTGCAGGTTCGTCTGGAAATGGCAGTGGTAGGCAAAGGTCCCCGCTTCGGTCGCCACGAATTCGTAGGTGAAACGCTGTCCGGGAAGCACCTCGTCAAGTCCGTCCATGCGCTGGGCAACCGAAATGATGCCGTGCGGGTGAATGGTGTGCGGCTGATCGAAGGTGTTGTGAAGCGTCAGCCGCACCAGGTCACCCTGCTTCACACGAATTTCTGGTCCGGGTACGCTGGGCGGCTCTCCCGGAAAGCCGAAGGCCCACTGTTCGACCCGGACGCCCGGCGCGATCTCGGCGTGAATACGGTGCACCTCGACCGTGAATTCCCGCAGCTGCCCTGTGAAGTGACGAATGGGAACGGTGCCCATGGACCGCTGCAGAAACTGATTCAGCAAGAGAGAGCGGTCGGTTGATGTGACTGGCAGAGGTGTATCCGCCAGGCCGAGAAGGAGAACCAGAACGGCGCACAAAACGGCAAGGCGGATCACGAAGACTCCTGAAGCGAGAAGAGAGCCCCTTATTTCGCAGGATGGGACTGACGGTTTGGTTGCTGCCCAGCTTCGCTACCGGACGACGACAAAGCGGGTCATGCCGATCATGGCGTGCGGTTTGTGGGTTTTCGGGTCGGTGATCCAGCAGGCAGCGAAATACGTGCCCGGTTTCAGGTTGATGTTGACGAAGTTGGTTTTTCCAGGCGAGAGGACCCCAGTCGTGATGGCCGCTTCGAAATCCACTGGTGGTTCGCCTTGGGCCTGCTCTCCGGCGGCGAGGAACTTCATGACGTCCTCGGGGGTTTTGCCTGCCTTGAGGGGTGCGAACATGATGAAGTGCGGCTGGCGGCCGTTGTTCACGATTTCCCAGGTGTGCTGCCCGGCGGCAACCTGGGTGGGTGGAAGGGCCAGGGCAAAATCGGCGAGTTGTACTGTATAGGTGGCTTTTGGAGCTTTGGCGGTGTTGTTGCCCTTGGCCACGGTGAACGGCTGAAAGAAGCCCAGGTCGGCGAGCGCTTTGGGACTTTTTTCGTCGTTGTTCGTGCTCACGCTCGAGATGAAGTAACTGCCGGGTTCCAGGTTCACCATCATGCTGTAATTGGCTTTTGGCCCCAGCTGCTGCGCGCCGCCGTACATCTCCGAGGCGTTGATCACCGCGGTTTCCAGGGCTGCCGGGTCTCCCTTTTGGGTGTGCATTCCGATGGCAAGTGCGCTGATGGCGCGTTTGAGGGCGTCAGCAGTGACACCAGCCTTCAACTTGAAGATCTGCATCTCTGCCGGCTGACGACCGTTGTTTCTGAAGTTGAACTGTACGTACCCCGACTGCACCTGAGCAGGAATCTGGTAGCCCTTGTCGGTGGATATCACCTCCACCTTGGGCAGCGGCAGTACCGAGCAAACCGAGGGTCACAAGGGGTATGACCAGACGCACATCTTTCATAGGCGGTCCTTTGAGGCGTACAAAGCAGTTGCGCTGTAACGGGACACCGTGCCGGATGGTTCTGCTTTCCTCCTTATCGCGCTCGATCGCCCGGACTGCGTAATGTCTGTTGGTCATACGCGGTTGCGGGGGTAGAAGTGTGACCGACGATGATCAGGATTAGGGGTTGCCGGGTCGTGGTACTACACAAGGTTACCGGTGGACTGATATTGGCTTTTACGTCCGGCTTCGCTGCCCGGGAGCTGCTGAAGGGCCCGAGCAATACGTCTCCGATCAGTATCGAAGCGACGTGAGTTATTTCATGATTGAGTTTGTTTAAGAATGTTCAAGAGAAAATAAAGCAGATTTTCAAACCCATTCTTAATCGAAATGGGAAATCGGGAACATACCATGTTCCTTTCGATCCTACCCCTCAAAGCCAAATTCACGCGACAGGCAACTCAAGGGTTTCCCGTTCCCGGACGATCATCACCAAGGCCAGATCGGGAAAACGCTTTGTCACCTGGGGCCGCCGAGGGGTGTCGATCTGCTGCCTGGTGAAGTCTGGTTTGAGTTTCCCTGTTATAGCCGCACGGCCTGCAGCTGTCGCGCAATCTCGGCCAGCGCGACCAGAGCGTGTTCGCGTCCGTTTTCGATGAAGACCTGATTGGTGCGTCCGGCAAAGCCCGCGCTGCCCACCACGAACAGCCCCGGTACGCTGCTCTCGAAGGTGTCGCTCAGCATCAGGCACTCGTCTTCATGCTGTGCGAGGCCCAGACCTGCCAGGAAATCGAGCTTCGGGCGGTACCCCGTGAGCGCGAAGGTAAAGTCGGTGGGCAACTGCCATTTCTCGCCGCTCTGGTTTTCGACAACCACATAGTCGTCACCGATCTCCACGGCACGACTTTCAAAGTGCGCGGCGATGCTGCCTTCCTTGATGCGATTCTCCAGATCCGGCTTCACCCAGTACTTCACGGTGTTCTTGACGCTTGGTGCACGCACGATCATGGTGACCTGCGCGCCCCCACGCCATAAGTCGAGTGCGGCGTCGGCGGCGCTGTTGCCCGCCCCGATCACCGTCACCTTCAGGTTCCAGAAGGGGTGCGCTTCGGTGTAGTAGTGACTGACGTTCTCGCGCTCCTCGCCGGGAATGCCCATCATCACCGGATTGTCATAGTATCCGGTCGCGACCACGACCCGCCGTGCCTCGATGACACCTGGCGTGCCGTCCTTATGGTTGACTTCCAGCGTGAACCCGGCTGGGGCCGCGTGAACGTTCGTCACCTCGGTGTACTGCTGCAAGTCGAGCGCCTCCCGTTCTGCCACGAGCCGGTAATACATCAGCGCTTCTTTGCGGTCAGGCTTTTCACGCGGGCTGACCATCGGGTGACCGCCGATTTCCAGTTCGGGCGCGGTCGTGAAGAAGGTCATGTAGGTGGGATAGTCGAAGATGGCGTTCACCACGCAGCCTTTTTCCAGCACCGTGTAGCTCAGGCCCGCCCGTTTGGCGGCAATGGCAGCGGCCAATCCGACGGGCCCGCCCCCCACGATGGCAAGGTCATACATCATAAAAAGCACGCTAGCACGCGTGAATCGAGTCAACCGTGCCGCGATGTCGGCCCTGCACTCGCCTGCGTGGCCAGTGCAACGAAGTCGCGGGCACTTCGCTATAAAATCACGGTGCCATGACGACCAACTCCTTCCGGACCGAAACGGACACCATGGGCGCCCTTGAGGTAGCCAGCGAACATTTGTGGGGCGCGCAGACCCAGCGCTCGATTCAAAACTTTCCCATCGGGGTGGAGCGTTTCCGCTTCACCCGCCCCATCATCCGCGCCCTGGGCATACTCAAGAAAGGTGCGGCGCAGGCGAACGCCGAACTGGGGGAATTGCCCCAGGACATCGCGGATCTGATTGCCCGCGCCGCCGACGAGGTGATCGCCGGCACGCTCGACGCGCACTTTCCGCTCGTGGTGTTTCAGACGGGCAGCGGCACGCAGAGCAACATGAACGCCAACGAGGTCATCAGCAACCGCGCCATTCAGCTCGCGGGCGGGGAACTCGGCAGCAAGAAGCCGGTGCATCCCAACGACCACGTCAACCGTGGGCAGAGCAGCAACGACACTTTCCCGACGGCCATGCACATCGCGGTGGTGGAAGAACTGCACGGCAAACTGTTCCCGAGCGTGGCTAGGCTGCGTGACACCCTTGCCCAGAAAGCCGAGCAGTACGCGGAAGTCGTGAAGGTAGGCCGCACGCACCTGCAGGACGCCACGCCCATCACGCTGGGCCAGGAAATCGGCGGCTGGGTCGCACAGATCGATTACTGCGTGGCCGAAGTGAAACACGCCCTGAAGGGCCTCTACGAACTCGCCATTGGCGGTACGGCCGTCGGGACGGGCCTCAACGCCCACCCGCGCTTTGGCGATCTCGCCGCGCAGAAATTCGCGCAGGAAACCGCTCTGCCGTTCGTGAGCGCTCCCAACAAATTCGCTGCCCTGAGTGCCCACGACGCGCTAGTGCAGACCTCGGCTGCGCTGCGCACCCTGGCCGGGGCCTTGATGAAAATGGCCAACGATGTGCGCTGGCTCGCTTCGGGTCCGCGCAACGGCATCGGCGAGATCACCATTCCCGAAAACGAGCCGGGCAGCAGCATCATGCCCGGCAAGGTGAACCCCACCCAGAGTGAGGCCATGACGATGGTCGTCGTGCAGGTGTACGGCAACGACGCCGCCGTCGCGTTTGCCGGAAGCCAGGGCAACTTTCAGCTGAACGTCTTCAAGCCTGTGATGGTGCACAACGTGCTGGAAAGCATTCAGCTCATCAGTGACGCCTGCGTGGCCTTCAACGACAACTGCGCCACGGGCATCGAGCCCAACCGAGAGCGCATCGAGGAAAACCTCGGCAAGAACCTGATGCAGGTGACGGCCCTTAACCGTCATATCGGCTACGACAAGGCTGCCGCTATCGCCAAAAAGGCCCATAAGGAAGGCAGCAGCCTCAGGGAAGCAGCGCTCGCGCTGGGCTACCTCACCGACGAGGAGTTCGATCGCTTCGTGGTGCCGATGGAGATGACGCGGCCCAGCGCCTGAACTGGACCACACCCGCGGCGCCCGTGTGCCGCAGGCCGGACGGCTGGCATGCCCTGGTCCTATTTCGCAGGCGGGGGCTGTTGTGCGTGAGTGTTGTGCGTTCGAGACGGGGTGGCGTCCGGGCGCCCTGTTTGAGGTGGACCGGAATGAGCGCAAATTCGTATTACCAGCCCATCATCGGTACCCTTGGTTATGTCCTTTCCCCTGACGGCGCGCGGGTGCTGCTGGTGCACCGCAACGCCCGCGCGCAAGACGAGCACCTCGGCAAGTACAACGGTCTGGGCGGAAAACTCGATCCCCTGGAAAGCGTGACGGAGGGTATGCGGCGCGAAATCGCCGAGGAAGCCGGCCTGACAGTTGACCTGATGCGCCTGCGCGGCACGATCAGCTGGCCGGGCTTTGGCAAGAATGGCGAGGACTGGCTGGGTTTCATCTTTCTGATCGAGGCGTTTAGCGGCACGCCACCCGGGGCCAACGAGGAGGGCACCCTGTCCTGGGAGCCTGTTGGGCGGCTGCTGGCGGGGGAGCTGCCCGTGTGGGAAGGTGACCGCTTTTTTCTGCCGCTGGTGTTCGACGATGACCCCCGGCCTTTTCACGGCGTGATGCCTTACAGGGGGGGGCGGCCTGTCGCGTGGCGCTTCGAGCGTTTGTGAGGCGTACCCAAAACGTACCTCTTCTAAATCACTTCCGGTTCGGCGCGTTGGCGTATCATCGGATTGATTCATCATGTCCGACTTTTCCTCCAGCGCCACCGGGCCTGACGAACAATCACTCCGCGCGCTCCAGATCGACGCTTTGTATGCGTGCTCCAGTGAAATCGAAGGACTGGACCGGCAGCGGGCCGCTCAGCTGAGCGCAGAAGCGCTGACGCTGGCACGGGAGCTGCAAGATGGGCCGCGCGTGGCGCGTGGCCTGCTGCAGCTCGCCACGCTTGAGTGGCGTCTGTCGTGCTATGACGAGGCGCTGGAACACGCCGCTGAGGCGCTGGCGTGTTTCCGGGCATTGGGCGACCGTCACGGCGAGGCCTGGAGCCTGCGCCTGCTGGGCAATATTCACGGGGTGCAGAGTCAGTACGCGCCGGCAGCCGAACTGCTGCGGGCCGCCGCAGGGCTGAGCCGGGAAGTGGGAAACACCGAGTGCCTGGCGTCGTGCCTGAACAACCTGGGCATCATCGCCAACGAACTCGGTGATTACGCCTCGGCCCTGGAGTCGCTGTTCGAAGCGCTGAGGCTGTATGAGGAGGGCGACCCCAACATTCCTTCCAGCCTGAACAACGTGGCCACGCTCTATCAGTTGATGGGGCAGTACGAACAAGCCCTCGATTTTCACCGGCAGGCGCTGTCACTGGCGGATATCGTCCCACCGCATCCTTTGACGGCCGCCTTGCTGCACAACCTGGCCGAAACCCAGCGGCGCAGCGGACAAAACGAGCAGGCTATGGCGGTACTGCAGCGCGCACTGGGTCTGGCACGGCAGATCGGGGACCGGCAGACGGAAATGCTGGCCCTCGACAGCCTTGGCCAGCTCTATCAGGCTGCCGCAGCGCTCGATCAGGCCAGGAGTTGTTTCGAACAGGGCCTCGAACTGGCCGCGCAAGTCCGGCACCCGCTGGGCGAGGTGCGGCTGCTGATGCACCACGCGACCCTGCTGCCCGATCCGGCGGCTCGGGAACACCTGATGCGCGCGCTGGCCATCGCGCGGGAAGTGAACCTGAAAGCCGAGGCGCGTGCAGTGCACGACCTGCTCGTTGGCCTGTTGAAGCGGGCGGGTGAGTTTCAACAAGCCCTCGCGCACCATGAGCAGGCACGCACGGTTGAGCGTGAACTCTTCAACGAGGCGCAGGACAAACGCATTCAGGCTTTGCGCATTCAGTACGAGCTTGCCCAGGCCCGGGCCGTCAATGTCTCCCAGCAGAGCCTCAACGAGCAGCTGCGGCGCGCGAACGAGGAACTCGACGCCTTCAGCTACAGCATTTCGCACGATCTGCGTGCTCCCATCCGGCACATCGGGAGCTTCGCGGGAATGCTGCGTCAGAGTCTGGAGCAGGGAAAAACCGAGCAGGCAAGCCGCTTTCTCGGCATCATCGAGCAGTCTGCCGTGCGCATGAACGCGCTGGTTGACGCCTTGCTGCTGCTGGCCCGGCAGGGCCGCTCTCCGCTGAATCCCGCTTTTGTGGACCTGAGCGAGCTGGTCCATGAGGTGCTGCATGACCTCGAGCCCGAAATGCAGGGACGGCAGGTGCGCTGGAACATTGGCGAATTGCCGGTCGTGCGGGGTGATGTGGCGTTGCTGCGTCAGGTGTTCTATAACCTGCTGTCCAACGCCCTGAAATATTCGCAACCGCGCGCGGAGGCCATCATCGAGGTGCGTGCCGAGCGGCGGGAACAGGAGTGGCTGCTCGAAGTGCAGGACAACGGGGTGGGCTTCGATCCACGTTTTGCCGCCAAGCTGTTCGGGGTGTTTCAGCGCCTGCACCGCGCCGAAGACTTCGAAGGAACCGGGGTGGGCCTCGCCAACGTGCAGCGCATCGTTCATCGGCACGGCGGAACCGTGTGGGCCAGCGCGAAAGAGGGCGAGGGCGCCACTTTCAGCTTTACCCTGCCAGCCTGACTTCTGGGGCGGCGAGTCACACGGTGGCTTTCCTCTGGTTCAGGGTCCGGGCTGTTGGGCTGCCCAGGCCTGCGCTGCCGCACGCTGGTAGGCGGCGAGCAGCGTCCGGACGCTGACCCTGGCGATGCGGGCGAGTTCGCCCACCGTCCATGTCATGCCTGTTCACCTCCTGAAGGGAGGGTAGACCCTGACGTCGCGTAAGGCTCAATAGGCTGCATGACGTATTTGCACCTGCCTTGTCAGGCACTTGGCGCAGGCAGCGTCCCGGTGGCCGCGCCACCAACCTGCCTCGGCTTTGACGTATTGTGACTACTATATAAGACGTATGGCTATTTTAGTGGACGAGACAGGAGCGTTGATCGCGCGGCGTGTGCGCCTCGAGCGCGAGGCACGTCGCTGGTCGCAGGCAGACCTGGCAGAACGTGCCGCAGTCTCCAAGGCGACGGTCAGCAAGATCGAACGACAGGAAATGAGCCCCACGGCGGTCGTGCTGGTGAAACTGGCCGGAGCGTTCGACCTGACCCTCGCCGGCCTGTTGTTGAGGGCCGAAGGACAAGGCGAACGACTCACGCGCAGCGCCGGGCAGCCTCTGTGGCGCGATCCTGCCACGGGTTACCTGCGTCGGCAGGTCTTCATGCGTCCCGATCATCCAGTGGAGATCGCCCAAATTGAACTGCCCGCCGGACAGCAGGTGGTTCTTCCCGCTTCGTCCTACGCGCACATTCGTCAGGTCATCTGGGTGCAGGCGGGTGAACTGGTCATCCGAGAAGGCCACCAGTGCGCACGGTTGAGAGTTGGCGACTGCCTGGCGTTTGGTGCGCCCTCGGAAGTGTCCCTGACCAACGAAAGCGCTGCTGCCTGCACGTATCTTGTCGTTCTCGCGCGAGGGTAAACCATGTCCAGTACAAAAATCACTTCCCTGAGTGCCTCCCCGGAAATCCGCGAAATGCTCATCGAAATGCTGATTGAGGTGGTCGCCGCCGGTGGATCGGTGAGCTTCATGCACCCACTCGACCGCGAAGAGGCCGGAGCGTTCTGGGAAAACGCCCTGGCTGCGGCTGCGCGCAACGAACGAATCATCCTAGGGGCCTGGGACGGCGATCGATTGGTGGGCACCGTAACGCTGCTGCTCGACTGCCCGCCCAACCAGCCGCACCGGGCCGAAATCGCCAAGATGATGACCCGCCTGAGCCACCGGGGACGCGGGGTGGCCACCGCGCTCCTGAAGGCCGCCGAAAGCGTCGCGGTGCAGTATGGGCGCACTTTGCTGGTACTTGATACCGCGAGCGACGGTGGAGCTTCGCGGCTGTACGAGCGGCTGGGCTTCAGCCTGACCGGAGAGATCCCGGACTATGCACTCAAGCCACATGGCGGGCTGACCGGAACGCTGATCTATTGGAAACGGATCGCACTCTGAGAAGCCCGAAAAAGCAGGTCATGTCCTCTGCCGGTGTTCGCTTTCGGCCAGGGTCGGACACCAGAATAACGGAAAGGCAATCTGAGCGAAGTCCCCGCAGAAGCCGTCCGGGTGCCCATACCGTCTTCATGACTAAGCCGACCTTGAGGATGTGCTCAACGTTGTGCCCCGACCAGATGAAAAACTGAAGAATCACATTTGGAAAAGGAGTGATTACAGATGGAAAAAACCGAAATTCACGGCAGAGCAGCGAAATTGATCGCCCGACAGGAAAAGCAGATTCGAGAACTCGAAACGCGTCTGAAAACGCTGGCCAAAACACAGCGCCGCTCGGGCGGATCGCTGCGTCGTCTGATGCTGCTTTCCCTGGGCGGTTACCTGCTGTGGCGCAACCAGACCGTTCGCAGCAAGGTCACCGGCGCCCTGGACAACCTCAACCCGCAGACCCAGGATCAGCTCCGGCGGGTCGGGGAAGCAGTCCGCGGTGGCGTGGACGCCGTGAAGCGTGGCGAGCGCCCCATGGACGCCGTCAAGTCGGCAGCGCAGGATGTGCAGCAGACGCTGAGCAAGAGCGTCAGCAACGCCACCAGCGAAGTTCGCCTGGTAGCCGAGGAAGTGCAGCGCGATTCCGATCGGGCGCTGCGCGACGCTCAGGAGCAGGCGCACGATTTCAGTGATGACGTCCAGCGCCGTCTGGACGAAGAACGCCGCAAAGACGTCTGATACGGTCTTGCGTTGAGGATCTTCCGAGGAGCATGCTGAGGCGTGCCCCCCGAAGTTCGTTTGAAGCCGCACTTGACCTCGGATGAATTGCGCAAGTGCTATCGGTGCTGTGCTCACCCTGCCGACAAGACACGCTGGCACGCCTTGTGGTTGATCTCGCAAGACAAGGCCAATCGCCACGTCGCGCAAGTCGTCGACCGTTCGCATACTTGGGTCAACGACCTGGTGCGTGCCTACAACGAAGGCGGACCCAACGCCGTACCCACCCACAAGCGTGCAGGCGAAGCACGCGGCGGCAAGAAAGCGGTCTTGGACGTCAGCGGCGTCTTGGAACTCGGGCAAGCGCTCGACACCGAGGCACCGCCAGGCGGGGGACTGTGGACGGGCGCAAAGGTCGCGGCTTGGATTGCAGCGAAGACGGGCCATCGTCCTGACCAAGCGACCGGCTGGCGATACTTGCAAAAGCTCGGTTACAGCCAGCAAACGTCGCGTCCCGCGCATCCCCAGGCGGCCAGCAAGGAAGAGCAAGCGGCGTTCCAAAAAAAATCCTCGCACTGAGTGCCAAGCTCCAAGCCGAACATCCGGACAAGGACGTGCGGTTGTGCTTTCAGGACGAGGCGCGGTTCGGTCTCAAGCCCACGTCTCGCCGTCTGTGGGCCAAGAAAGGTCAGCGACCGACGGCGCCCAGTACCGTCAAGTACCAGTGGACGTACCTGTACGCAGTCGTCGAGCCTGCGCTGGGTCGGGTGTTCTGGTTCGTATTGCCGAAGGTTGACACGTGCGTCATGAGCGTCTTCTTGCGCGCCTATGCGGCTTCACTACCCGAGAAGGTCATCGCCCTGCTCGTGCTTGACGGTGCAGGCTGGCATTCGACCAGGAAACTCAAGGTGCCCGACAACATCGTGTTGGCCGTCTTGCCACCCTACTCGCCCGAACTCAACCCAGCTGAACGCTTGTGGACCTTGGTGCGTGAGGCGACGCACCACCAGACCTTCACTGATCTCGACGCCCTCGAACAGCGGCTGTGCACTCGCTGCGTGGAACTCGATGCACAGCCACAGGTCATTTCATCCGCAACGGCCTACTTGGGCTACTACCCTGAAAGTTCATGAATGCAATACCGTATGAGCAGCGTCCAAGGCGTCAGAAGCAACGCACAGCCGGGACCGGTCCCGGCTGTGCGCGCTCGTCGGCGAGTGACACCATGGTTCGACACCCGCCAATGACAGGACGCCCGGATGGCACCTCTTCCTCACCACGCTTGAGGTCGCGCTGCCACTCCGTGTGACAGGATCAATCGCGGTCGTTGCTGACAAGCTTGCCAAAGATCATCAGCTGTTCCTGGCGGTAACGCTGCAACACGTGATCCAGAGCGCCAGGACCGCCGTTCAGAACGTACTCCACGTCCTCGGCCGGGCTGGGGTGGTGTGTCAGCTGCAGCGCCAGGGTGTGCATCAGCTCCGTGAGGCGCGGCAAGTTCGCCGGCAGATCGTGATGACGCTGAATGTGAACGAGCAGCTCTCTTACTTCACTTGCCGCCCGTTCACTGTACGCGTCACTCCACATGACCACAGGCTAGTGCGCTTCTCTGAAGTTCGCTGAGGTACTTCGCATGATCGTCCTGACCAACCCTTGAGAAAGGCGCTTGAGGGAGTCTTCAAGCAGAAAACAGAACGGGCTGCCGGACTGCCGCCATGGTGAAGAGGTGGAGCGGACGTCCGGTCAGCCGAGCGGCTTGCGCCTGCCGCCTGAGTGCAGACCAGCCAACAATGCCTGTGCCCGGTCAGTTCGGAGACAGCCAGACACTGCACTTTTGAAGCGCGCTATCCTCGTGTGCTGCTTCGTGAGGGCGCTCCAAATCGCCGCTCGGCCAGCCAGATGGTGTGGCGCGCGCCCTTGGCGCCAGGACGTGCACGGACCGTGTGCTCTTCGACGTGAAAACCTTCCTGACGCAGCCGACGGGTGAAAACTTCGCTCCGGTGGGCCGACCAGACGGCCAGCACGCCGCCAGTGCGCAGGGCCTGAGCGGCAGCTCTCAGACCGGCAGCCGAGTACAGCTGGTCGTTGCCCGGCCGGGTCAGGCCTTCGGGGCCGTTGTCCACATCCAGCACGATGGCATCGAACGCGCTGGTCTGAGCGCGCAGGAGTTGCCCGACGTCACCCACGTGAAGGCGGACCCGATGGTCCAGCAGCGGGTGCCCGGCGCACGCACCCAGCGGACCCCGGTTCCATTCCACGAGGCCGGAAACGAGTTCGGCAACGGTGACTTCTGCCGTATCCGGCAAGGTCCTTAGGGCCGCGGCCAGTGTGAAGCCCATTCCCAGTCCGCCGATCAACACCCTAGGCTGTGCGCGCTCCGCGATGAGGGCGCAGGCCAGATGCGCCAGGGCGTCTTCGGAAGCGTGCACTCGGCTGTTCATGAGTTCGCCGCCCTGCGCCAGCACAATCGAGAATTCCTCGCCGCGTTGCATCAGGCGAAGCTCTTCGACGCTGCCGGGAACGTCTGTGCGGCCAAGGAGAATCCAGTGTTTCATGTCGGGGTACAGCGCTCGCAACATCCCGTGGCGCGAGGCCGCGCCGGAGTGTATCACGTGCTTTCTGCCCCGGCCCGAGGGCAGCGGTATTCCCGGAAAGCTTCGGTCAAGACGCCCGTCATCGGCACAAGCACGGCATGTCTTAGCCTTACGGCATGCCAGCGCAGCTACTGCTTCAGACGGACCACGAACACGAGGTCGCCGGCGGGCGGCGGGTCAGCGTGACCTTTGGTGCGACCCGGACGGAGATTCCAGGTGTACTGCTCCTTCCGGCGTCCGGCACGCCCACTGCGGGTGTTCTGCTGCTGCATGGCTACTCGTCACACAAGGAAGCCATGAGTGAAACAGTCGGGCAGGCCCTGTTGCGCCGGCAGATCGCTTCGCTGGCCATCGATTTGCCCCTGCACGGCGCGCGCGCGGATCCATTGCGGCTGTATTCATTGCGTCAGCCGCAGGAAGTCATGGGTGTCTGGCGTCAGGCCCTGCGTGACGCGACGCTCGGCTTGCGGCTGCTGCAGGAGCAACCCGACATCCGGGCGCCGCATCTGGCCGTGATGGGGTACTCGCTGGGCTCTTTTCTGGCCCTGATGCTGGCCGCACGGGAATCCCAGGTCAGTTCGGTTGTTCTGGCCGCAGGCGGCGATCTGCCGCTCGGCACGCCACTGACCCCCATCGCTCGAATGGTGGCCGATCCGCTGCGCGCCGTGCGGCGCCTTGCCGGGCGGCCGCTGCTGATGGTGAGCGGTCGCCATGACCGTACTGTTCGGCCCGAACAGGCCGAGCGTCTGTACGCTGCAGCACGCGAACCCAAAGAACTTCGCTGGTACGACGTAGGGCACATCCTACCGCCGGTTGCGGTCGAAGAGGCTGCCGCCTGGCTCAGACGTCAGCTTCCCGAGCGAGTAGAAGAGTGATTAGAGGCGCCGGGTGTCATGCCTCAAGAAGCCCGCAAGGCATCTGCGACCTTCTGTGCGTCTGCCCGGCGCAGCATGGTCTTATGCCCCGCGCAGACCGGCAGAAACCCGAGCAGGCTCCCGCGCGCAGTCGGCAAGACGCACAATCGCCGATGGACGCAAGACAGGCGCCGGGCGCCAGGACCTTCAACTTTTCCGGGCTTGACCAGAAAGCGCTGGAGGTGCACCGTCGGCTGCTCGAGGCTTACGGAGAGCGGGCGCATGAAGCGCGCCGCGAACCGATGCACGAGCTGATCTCGACCATCCTGTCGCAGCGCACCAACTGGCGAAACGAGGATCTGGCGTACCGGCGCATGATGGAACGTTTCGTTTCCTGGGAAGGTGTCGAGCAGGCCGACGTGACCGCGTTGGCTGAAGCGATCTCGCCGTCGAACTTCGCCGAGGTCAAGGCGCCCAACATTCAGCGCACCCTGCGCGCAATTCGTGAAGCGCGCGGCGAGTACAACATCGATTTCCTGGCTGATCTACCAGTTGAAGAAGGCTTGCGCTGGCTGCTGGCCTTGCCCGGTGTCGGCCTCAAGACGGCCACGTTGGTCTTGCTGTTCTGCTTTCGCAAATCGGTGCTGCCCGTCGATACCCATGTTCACCGGGTCAGCCAGCGGGTCGGCTTAATCGGTCCGAAGGTGATGCACGAAGCCGCGCACCGTCTGCTGCTGGCCTTGCTGCCCCCCGAGCCGGCGTTGCTCTACAACTTCCACCTGAATCTGCTGACGCACGGCCAGAAGATTTGCACCTTTTCGCGGCCGCGTTGCTCGAAATGCGTTCTGCGCGAAGTTTGCGATTATTACCACGACCCGACGACCGAGAAATACTGAAGGGCTTGTTCTCATTGCTGTGTGAAGGGTCAAGCCCAGCGCACGGCGCACTCCTTTTCAGTTCGGCACAATGTCGTCATGTCGCAGCTTCCCGATTTGAACGAGATCATGCGTCAGGTCATCGACCTGGCACGTCAGGCACGGCGTCTTGCGCGCGCCGGTCACAACGAGGTCGCCGCCCGAAGCGCTGAGCACTTCGAACAGGGCGCGGCGACCGCGTACCGCAACCAGAACCGTGAGCAGCTGGAGAACAACCTCGCGGCCGTGCGTGCGCTGGTCGATCAGCTGCGAGCGCGGCTGCCCGGGGCCTGAGCGGTGTTTCCCCTTTACGACGACAACCGCTCCGGGCGCGTTCCCTGGGTCACCCGGACGCTGATCGTGCTGAACATCCTGATCTTCGGTTATGAATTCACGCTCAGTGAAGGCGAACTCAACCGCTTCATCGTGCAGTTCGGATTCATTCCGGCCTCGCTCGGGGAGAATCTCGCACAGGCGGGCTTCAGCACCCTGACCAGCCAGTTTCTGCACGGCGGCGTCATGCACCTGCTGGGCAACGTCTGGTTTCTGTGGATTTTCGGCGATAACATCGAGGACCGTTACGGTCACCTTCCTTTTCTCGGTTTGTATCTGCTCTGGGGAGTGGCGGCCGCGCTGTCGCAGGCTTTTTTCGGCGAAGATCCCACGGTACCGATGATCGGTGCCTCGGGCGCCATCAGCGGGGTGCTGGGCGCCTACCTCGTGACCTATCCCAGGGCTCGCATTCGCACCTTCGTGCCGATCTTCATCATTTTTCTGCTGCCCTGGGTCCGGGCGCTGATTTTTCTGCCGTACTGGCTGATCATCCAGATCTTCAGCTCGCAAAGCGGTGATTCGGGGGTCGCTTTCCTGGCACATATCGGTGGATTTGTGGCCGGAGCAGTGGTCGCGTTGCTGCCCTGGTCGCCGGCGAAGCGGCTTCTGTAGTCGTTTCCGGCACGCACCTCGCTGGCGTGAGCACCAAACACTCGGGCTTCTCTCCCACTGCCTGCAGGCGACCACTGGATAGAGCATCGCCTGAGGTTCTTGGGAAGGAACCGTGTAAATCTGCGTTCTACAGGTTGGCTTCAGATTTCTTGCCTGAGCACTTACAGGCTCTTGAATTCACTTTCAGAAGGTAGGAGCTTTTACATAGCGCTCCTGGCCAGCTTCCTATGCTCGGGTCAGTAAGGCCCAAGCTGATCTCGACGGGCGTGTGAGTGAAGGAGGAAGCTATGTTGTTGTCCTGGATTGTGGCAATTTTGGTCGGCGCTTTTTGTGGCTGGATCGCCAGCATCGTCATGCGCACCAATGCTCAACAAGGCGCGCTTGCCAATATCGTGATCGGCATTGTGGGTGCCATTCTGGCGCGTCTGATTTTTGGCGACCTGCTGGGAATCGGTTCGGCAGGCGCGACGAACGCGGCGGCAGGATTCAGCTTCTGGAACGTGATCTGGGGCATCGTGGGTTCGATTGTCCTGATCGCCATCCTGAAAGCCCTGCGCGTTCTTCGCTGAAAAGCACAAAGCAAAGACCGCTCGATAATCGCAAGAGAGGGAGGGACGACCACGGTCGTCCCTCCCTCTCTTGTGGCTCCCCACCAGGGCCTGCGGTGCTGAAGTCAGTTCTTCACCCCTCCTGCTTGCCCAGGCAGGACGCTGCTGATCAGTAATAGCAGCACCCCGACCACCACCGCACTGTCGGCAATATTGAAGATCGGAAAAGGCTGACCGTGAATGGTGCGTGTCACGGCGTCCAGGGCAGGAGAGGACAGCATGTCGGTGACCTTGCCCGCCCGGAGTCCATCGATGGCATTGCCGACGGCGCCCGCAGCGATCATGCCCAGGGAAACAGCCAGCACGGGCGGTTGAGGCCGACGGACCAGGTATACCAGGATACCCAGGCCGACCAGCAGGCGTCCCAGGGCGAGTGGCAGCGCCGCACCCGAAAGCAGGCTCCAGGCGGCTCCCGTGTTGTAGGTCAGGGTCAGGCCCAGCAGACCGGGAATGAGCACATCGACTGGCTGTCCGAACTGTAAATTTGCCTCGGACCACCATTTCAGCCATTGATCGGCCAGCAGAAGAACGGCAAACAACGTCAGCGGCACCCAGAGGCGCGAAGCGGCTTCAGGTCGCGCCGAGGCGTGAAGGTCGCGGTTGGTCACTTCGGCAGTATAGGTCTTGGACCACCCTCTGACGGCGGAAAAGGAGCGCACAATGTTGCTTATGGCCAATGTCGAATCCTTTGACCTCGATCACACCAAGGTCTACGCTCCTTACGTCCGGCTGGCCGGTGCCAAACGGACGCCGCGCGGCGACGCGATCAGCAAATACGATCTGCGTTTGTTGCAACCCAATCAGGGCGCGATCAGTCCGTCTGCACTGCACACCCTCGAGCACCTGCTGGCCGGTTACCTGCGTGACCATCTCGAAGATGTCATCGATGTTTCTCCCATGGGTTGCCGCACGGGCATGTATATGTCAGTACTCGGTGAAGCAGACGAGGAAGGCGTGCTCGTGGCTTTCCGGGCTGCGTTGCAGGACGTGGCGGAACACGACCGTCCCATTCCTGGTGTAAGTGAACTCGAGTGCGGCAACTACCGTGACCATGATCTGGCGCAGGCCCGCATTCACGCGCGGGAGGCGCTGGAGGCGGGCCTGAAAATTCAGCCGACGCTTTTGATCGAGCGATAGGTTTTCATCGTCTGGCAGGCGTTTTGATGGCCGTAGTTGGTGCCTGCCTGTTACCCCTTGACAACACGAGAGACTTCACCTATTCTTTTTGAGCCTCGCAGGAGGCGGTCCTTGAGAGAGGACGTGGAGCATGACAACACGAGTGGCACGCGCGAGCGTGAGGTTGGATTCCGAGAGGGATTCAACGAAAGAAATGACCGATGAAGAGGTCAAGATGGAAAGGGTCCACGGTGGATGCCCTGGCACTGGAGCCGAAGAAGGACGTTGCGACCTGCGAAAAGCCACGGGGAGTTGGAAGCAAGCATTGATCCGTGGATGTCCGAATGGGGGAACCCACTGCGTGTGAACACGCAGTACTCCGCAAGGAGAGGGAACTCAGGGAACTGAAACATCTCAGTACCTGAAGGAGAAGAAAGAGACATCGATTCCGGTAGTAGCGGCGAGCGAACGCGGAAGAGCCTAAACCAGTTGACTTGTCAATTGGGGTTGTAGGGAGAACGAGATCGAAGCCAACAGCTACTCGAACCACCTGGAAGGGTGGACCGAAGAGGGTGACAGTCCTGTAGAGGAAAGTTGGAGGCTAGTAGTTCTTACCTGAGTAGGTTGATATTCGTGGAATGTTGACTGAAACTGCCCGGACCACCGGGCAAGGCTAAATACTCCCAGTGACCGATAGCGCATAGTACCGTGAGGGAACGGTGAAAAGAACCCCGGGAGGGGAGTGAAAGAGAACCTGAAACCGTGGACTTACAAGCAGTCACGGCCCCGCAAGTGGGTTGTGGCGTGCCTATTGAAGCATGAGCCGGCGACTTAGATCTATGC